>NZ_JBQFQV010000001.1:0-933275 GCF_056537065.1 Ruegeria sp. CH2 | reverse complement strand
CTCGATCTCGTCGCGCTGACGACCCAGCTCAGACCGGATCGAGCCAAAAAGCTCAGGATCGCGGTCCGACAAGGACTGGGTGAAAAATCCGGTGTCACGAAGATTGGCGTTCATTGGCGCTCCACATGGCTGGGTATAAATCTTGCGGATTTCCTATCGGAAACGCCACATTCGCAAAAGGCTTAAAGCGACGATTTGGCCTGCTGCGGCGTCAAGACTGGCCTATTGGGGAAAGGTATGTTTGTTTCGGAACCAAATGTGCAACACCGGAAACCACAAAACATGAAAAAGAGAATCGCCTTTCTCGCCAGTGAGGTCAAAGTGGCGCAAACAGCGCGTGACACCCTGGTGACCAAATATGGTAATGTGGCACCTCGGGACGCAGATGTAGTGGTTGCATTGGGCGGCGACGGCTTCATGTTGCACACTTTGTACAATGTGCAGCATCTCGATACTCCGGTTTACGGGATGAATCGCGGCACGATCGGCTTTCTGATGAATGAGTATCACGAAGACGATCTGATGGCGCGGCTGGAGGATGCCGAGGAAGAGGTTATCAACCCGTTGGCCATGCAAGCGATGGACCAATCTGGAAAACTGCACGAGGCGCTGGCGATCAACGAAGTGTCATTGCTACGCGCCGGTCCTCAGGCAGCAAGGCTCAAGATCAGCGTAGACGGCCGGGTACGCATGGCCGAACTGGTCTGTGACGGGGCATTGCTTGCCACGCCTGCGGGATCGACCGCCTATAACTATTCCGCGCATGGGCCGATTGTTCCGATTGGTGCTGACGTTCTGGCCCTGACACCCATCGCAGCGTTTCGCCCACGGCGGTGGCGTGGTGCCTTGTTGCCGAAAATGGCGAAAGTCAGGTTCGATGTGGTCGAAGCTGACAAGCGCCCGGTCATCGTGGCCGCCGATTCCGTTTCTTTCCCGGATATCGACTGGGTTGAGATCAGGTCGGAACCAGCCATTGCGCACCGTATCCTTTTCGACCCCGGCCATGGGTTGGAAGAACGTCTAATATCCGAACAATTCACGTAAAATAGGCCATCCCCAAATTTTTCTCACGCCTGTGTGAAGCAGTTCACAGGAATTCCCTTAATGATTGGCTAATGTGAACTTGTCCGGAGAACACGCCAAGGTGGGAGTGAGTGGCCACCTAAACGGTGTTTTCGAATGGTTGCGCAGATTTTGCGCTGGCGAGGGTGGGTGGTGCTACGCTCGTCATCAGAAATCCGGGCTTATTTTAGCAGCTGGACCCCGGGCACAATGACCCGGGGTCTATTTTTTGTTACATGTGATCCCAAAGCGGGAAACACATCTGTCCCACGCGAGCTTCTATCGCGGCGGCGGCATCCACGGCCAAATCCTCGCGCCAGCGCTGTGCCGCGATCTGTACATTGATAGGTTGAGGCCCTTTGGGAAGGTTGGCCAATCGTGACGGAACGCAGGCTGCAGGCAGTCCCAGAAAGTTCATCGCATAGGAATAGACAGCGCATCCCAGAACATCATGCACGCCTTCCGCGCCTTCGGTGTCCCGGTCGGGTTTGAAAAATGGCTGTGGCAGGAAAGGGGACAAGACCAGCGGGTAGTCCTGCATAAACAGGGACCATTCACGGGCATAATAGCTGCGCTTGGCCAGCATCCGGACCAATTCTGTTTCAACGATGGGCGGGAATTCCTGAAAGTAGACGTCAAAGATGTCGCGGATGGTTTTGGAACCAGCGGCTTCAATGTCAGATTTCATCAGGGTCAGCACTTCGCCCATCAAGGTCCGGTACCCGATCCGGCCACATTCAAAGACATCGGGTGGATCGACCTCTTCAACGTCGTACCCTGCATCGACCAGCGCATCGCGCGCAGTGTCGAGGGCTTTTTCGACCTCGGGGTGCAGCGCATAGCCGAAGGTGTTCTTGGTGAATGCCACCTTGATCGGCTGGTCAAAACGCTCACCGCGCCAGGGCATTGGTACGTGGAACGGATCCCGCGCATCGGTGGCGATCAGGCTGGGCATGGACAGGTGTAGATCCGCAGCCGACCGAGTGATCAGGCCCTGAACCGACATTGATTGCGCCAGCAATCCGCGTTCGGCCTTCTGACTTGGGTTCCACGCGGGAACGCGTCCCAACCCCGGTTTCACCGTAACCGCTCCGATGGCGGCTGCCGGAAAGCGCAGGCTGCCGCCAATATCGTTGCCATGGGCCAGCGCACCGACACCTGCCATCACGGCGGCAGCAGCGCCACCGGATGATCCCCCGGGTGAAATGTGCCGTCCCCACGGGTTGAACGTGCGCCCATGCAGGGGGTTGTCGGTGTCGGCCCTGAAGGAAAACTCGGGCGTATTCGTTCGCCCGATCACAATGGCCCCCGCTTTTTGCAAGTTGCTGACCACCGGCGCGTCATCCGGAGCGATTACGTCCTTCAGCGCAATGACACCGTTGGTGGTGGCGTGGCCTTTCTGATCGACATTCACCTTGATTGTTACCGGAACACCATGCAGCGGGCCGGTCGGCTGACCACGCCCCCGTGCAGCATCTAGCGACTGCGCGCGTTCCAGGGCCTCGGTGCGCAAGTCTTCGACGACCGCGTTCAGCGCGGGGTTCACCGCGTCCATGCGATCAATCGAGGCCTGAACCGCCTCGGTCGCGCTCAGATCGCCGCGTCGGGTCAAGGTGGTCAGCTCTGTGGCGCTGAGACGCCAGATATCGGTATGTGTCATGGGCCCTCACTGTCTTACAGCGACAGTAGGGGCCCAGATTCAGGTTGCAAGGGCGGACATGACATGGGCGGCCTGTGCCACCCGATGGTTACTTGGCGTAACCAATTGTCTGCAACGCTTCTTTGATCTCATCAAGGATGGCAGGATCATCAATTGTTGCAGGCATTTTGTAGTCCTGACCGTCTGCAATCGACACCATCGTACCACGCAGGATCTTACCGGAACGGGTCTTGGGTAACCTGTCGACGACAACAGCCAGTTTGAAGGCGGCCACCGGCCCGATTTTCTCCCGAACCATTTTGACGACTTCCTGAACCACATCGCCATGATCCCGTGTGGCACCAGCATTCAGGCACAGGAAGCCGACCGGCATCTGCCCCTTCAGCTGGTCCGAAACTCCGATCACCGCGCATTCAGCCACATCGGGGTGGGCAGCCAGCACTTCTTCCATCCCGCCCGTCGACAAGCGATGGCCGGCAACGTTGATGACGTCATCGGTGCGCGCCATGATGTAGAGGTACCCGTCTTCGTCAATCATCCCGGCATCGCCGGTTTCGTAATATCCGGGGAAGTGTTCAAGATAAGATTTCTTGAACCGTGCTTCGGCATTCCACAGTGTTGGCAAGGTGCCTGGGGGCAGGGGCAATTTAACCGCGATGGCACCCAGTTCACCGGCCTTCATCGGGTGACCGCCTTCATCCAGAATTTGCACGTCATAACCCGGCATCGGTTTTGCGGGCGAGCCCAGCTTGACCGGAAGCTCTTCGATACCCAGCGGGTTCCCGGCAATGGCCCAGCCGGTTTCGGTTTGCCACCAATGGTCGATCACCGGAACCTTCAGCGCGTTTTGTGCCCAGATAATTGTGTCAGGGTCGGCGCGTTCGCCTGCCAGATAGAGGGCCTGTAGATGAGACAGATCGTATTTGCCAATCAATTCGCCTTTGGGGTCTTCTCGTTTGACGGCGCGGATGGCCGTAGGTGCGGTGAAGAAGCTTTTGACCTTATGTTCCGAGATCACGCGCCAGAAGGTGCCAGCATCCGGGGTGCCGACTGGCTTGCCCTCGAACACAATTGTGGTGTTTCCGTGGATCAGGGGCGCGTAGCAGATATAGGAGTGCCCCACGACCCAGCCCACATCGGAGGCTGCCCAGAACACGTCGCCCGGATCGACGTTATAGACATTCTTCATCGTCCAGTTCAGTGCCACAAGGTGTCCGGCAGTGGGGCGCACGACCCCTTTGGGTGCACCCGTAGTGCCAGAGGTGTAAAGGATATAAGCCGGGTCATTGCCATCAACCGGCACGCATTCAGCCGGTTCGACACCGTATTGGAAACCGTGCCAGTTGAAATCGCGCCCTTCAATCAACTGGGCGACCTCTTGTTCCCGCTGGAAGATCACACAAAAATCAGGTTTGTGGTTGGCCAGCTCGATCGCACCGTCAAGCAGGGGCTTATAGTGTACCACGCGACCGGGTTCCATCCCACAGGACGCGGCGATGATTGCTTTGGGTTTGGCGTCGTCGATGCGCACGGCCAGTTCGTTACTGGCAAACCCGCCGAACACGACCGAATGCACGGCGCCGAGGCGGGCACAGGCCAGCATCGCCTCAAGCGCTTCAGGGATCATCGGCATGTAGATAATGACACGGTCACCTTTTTCGACACCCTTTGCGCGCAGCGCGCCGGCCAGAGTGGCCACGCGGTTGCGAAGCTCGACATAGGATATCTCGCGCTTGGTGTGGGTGATGGGACTGTCATAGATGATGGCGGTTTGTTCACCGCGCCCGTTTTCCACATGACGGTCTACGGCATTCCAACAGGTATTGACCCGCGCGTCGCTGAACCATTCGTACAAGGGCGCATTGTCGTCGAACAGTGCTTTGCTGGGGGCCTTGACCCAATCGATCCCTTTTGCAGCGTTCATCCAGAACGCTTCGGGGTCGGATTTCCAGCTGTCATAAACGTCCTGATACGCCATCTTGTCCTCCTCACAACGGCTTGGACATTGTGTTAGGTCGCTGAAAACATCCGGGCAAGCGCGACGCGTGACGACGCGTCAGTTTACCGCAAAAAATTTGCAGATCAGCGGAATATGACTTGCAAATTTTTGCAAAATTACAGTTGAAGCACAGTTTTTGTCGCAGCAATAGAAAGTTTTGCAAAATTGCAAACCATTGCGTGCAAATATTGTGCCGTTCCGAGAATCAGCTCAACCAGCCGTTTTGGCGTAACGTGGCAGCTTGTCCTGAAGGTTCAGCCAGGGCAGGTGGTCGGCGTGGAACACGTGAAACTGTGGCGGCAGGGTCTCCGGGTTGTCCAGCGTTGCGGTGTAAAGATGAATGTTCACCGTATCGCGCGCTGTGCGATAGGCCATCTGGGTTCCGCAGTTGCCGCAAAACAGACGTTCAACCCCTTCCGATGAGCGATAGATCTTTGGTGCCTGACCCAACCATCTGACCGCCTCATGCGGCAGCCCGAAAAAAGCCGTGACCGGCGCGGCGCAGTTTCGCCTGCAATCTGAACAGTGGCAATAACAGCTCCACGCGGCTTGGGCATCGCTTTCCCAATGCACGGCGTTGCAGTGGCAATGTCCTTTCATGCGCTTCCCCCCCCCTGTTGGCAGGGGCGCCAGCAAGGCTGCCCCCGGTTAACCGTAATGCGCCACGGGTGTTCCTGCAATCGCCGCCATGTTCAGCAGACCGCGCGCGGTGATGGATGGAGTAACAATATGGGCCTTGTTGCCCATGCCCATCAGGATCGGGCCAACTTCAATCCCGTCCGCCTTCATCTTCAGAATATTGCGTACGCCACTGGCAGCATCTGCGTGGGCGAATATCAGAACGTTGGCCGCCCCCTCTAGTCGCGACGCTGGGAAGATACGCGCCCGCAGGTCTGCATCCAAAGCCGCATCCAGATTCATTTCGCCTTCGTAGACAAAATCGCGCGGCTGCCGATCAAGGATTTCCAGCGCCGCCCGCAGCCGTTTGCCTGATCCTTCAGCCTGATTGCCAAATTGCGACTGCGAACAGAAGGCGATCTTGGGCTCGATCCCGAACCGGCGAACATGTCGCGCAGCACCAATGGTGGTTTCTGCCAGTTCTTCCGGCGACGGCAATTGCCGGACATGCGTGTCGGCAATGAACAGGGGGCCATCTTCCAGGATCATCAGGGACAAGGCACCATGCGGGCGCAGTTTGTTGTCGTCCAACACCTGTTCGACATAATTCAGGTGCCAGCGGAATTCACCAAATGTGCCGCAGATCATGCTGTCCGCTTCGCCACGATGCACCATGATCGCGCCAATGGCCGTTGTGTTGGTGCGCATGATCGCTTTGGCCAGATCCGGTGTAACACCGCGGCGCTGCATGATCTGGTGGTAGGAAGTCCAATAATCGTAATAGCGCGGGTCGTTTTCCGGGTTGACGATCTGACAGTCCTTGCCCGGACGAATGGTCAGCCCCAGCTTTTCACACCGGGTTTCGATCACATCGGGTCGCCCGATCAGAATTGGCGTTTCCGTCGTCTCTTCGAGAATGGCCTGCGCGGCTCTCAGAACCCTTTCATCTTCACCCTCTGCAAAAACGATGCGACGGGATGCGACGGCCGCAGCCTCGAACACAGGACGCATCAGAAGGGCAGACTTGAAGACAGTCTGGTTGAGCTTTTCCTTATAGGCGTCAAAGTCGTCGATAGGGCGTTTTGCAACACCGCTTTCCATGGCGGCTTTGGCGACCGCCGATGACACCACGCCCACAAGACGCGGGTCAAATGGTTTCGGGATCAGGTAATCCGGGCCAAAGGTCAGTTGCTCGCCCTTATAGGCAGCCGCGGCTTCGGCGCTTGTGGTTGCGCGCGCCATCTCAGCGATACCATCCACGCAGGCAATCTGCATCGCGTCGTTGATCTCTGTCGCTCCGACGTCCAATGCACCCCTGAAGATAAACGGAAAACACAACACGTTGTTGACTTGATTGGGAAAATCGCTGCGACCCGTGGCGATGATTGCGTCTGGTGCAACCGCGCGGGCATCCTCTGGCAGGATTTCCGGCGTCGGGTTGGCCAGGGCGAAGATGATCGGGCGGCTTGCCATTTTCCGGACCATGTCAGGCTTCAGAACATTTGGTCCGCTGAGACCTAAAAACAGGTCAGCCCCACCGATCACATCGTCCAGCGTCCGCAAGTCCGACTTCTGCTCGAACTGTGACTTGTGCGGGTTCATGTCCTCGGCCCGTCCTTCGTAGACAAGCCCGTGAATGTCGCACAGCCAAATGTTTTCACGTTTCACGCCCAGCTTGACCAGCATGGTCAGGCACGCGATCCCGGCGGCCCCGCCACCGGTTGACACGACCTTGATGTCCTCAAAAGACTTTCCGGCCACATGTAGCGCATTCTTGGCCGCAGCCCCGACCACAATGGCAGTTCCGTGCTGGTCATCATGGAAAACCGGGATGTTCATACGTTCACGGCAGAGCTTTTCGACGATGAAGCAATCGGGGGCCTTGATGTCTTCCAGGTTAATGGCGCCAAATGTCGGTTCAAGGGCACAGACGATATCCGCCAGCTTTTCGGGATCGGGCTGATCGACCTCGATATCGAAACAGTCGATGCCCGCAAACTTCTTGAACAGAACGGCCTTGCCTTCCATAACCGGCTTCGACGCGAGTGCCCCGATATTCCCCAGGCCAAGCACGGCGGTGCCGTTTGACACCACAGCAACAAGGTTGCCGCGCGCTGTATACCGCTCGGCATTGGCTGCATCGGCCTTGATTTCAAGGCTGGCCTCGGCCACGCCGGGCGAATAGGCGCGGGCCAAATCGCGACCGTTGGCCATCGGCTTGGTGGCCTTGATCTCAAGCTTTCCGGGTTTGGGAAATTCATGATATTCGAGCGCAGCTTGTCGCAGGCTGGGGGTGTCAGACATCGGCGATTCAGCTCCCATTGAGAATTTGATTTAGCCTTAAACTATTTATTTGGACTTGGCTACGCTACGTAACTCTGCCGTGATGTCGCAACCGTGAAACCGGATTGATATTGTCTGAGTTCATTTTCGCCTTTTCACATTGTGACGACCAAGATCACTCTGGCAAGGCCGTTGTGACATTCAGAACTGATGACCCGGCTGGTAACGAACGAGGGATCAGTAGGTTGGATGTTGGTTGCAGTGGTGTTGGGCGGTTGTCATCACCCAGATTTGGTCGAGTTCACCGCGCTGAACGGCGGAGTTTTACCTGTGATTATTGAAATGCGCTTCTTCGTTATGGAAGAAATGCCGGAGATGTTCTTTTCGATTGGCCTTTGGCGTCTGTTCTGATCGGATAGCCAAAGTTGCAATTCGAAGAGAATACTGATGACCAAGACATCCGATCTGGCGAAAACGCACGCTGAAATTCGCCTGCCCACACAGGAAATTCGCGACGACATCCCTTTTTACACAAAAAAACTGGGGATGAAGATGGACATGATTTATCCCGCTGACGATCCGCGCGTCGCGGTGTTTTCGGGGCATGGCGTGCGGTTGCGCATTGAAAAAGACGCACCGGAAAGTCCGGGAACATTGCGTATCCTGACGGATGATCCGTCTGATTTCGCGGGTGGTGAACGCGTTCTTGTAGCCCCGAATGGCACCCGAATCGAAATTGAAGAACGAAATCCGCCACTGGTGATGCCAGAGACCGTGCATTCCTTTGTCGTGCGCAGGCTCAAGGATCAGGCCCCCTGGATCATTGGCCGGGCCGGGATGCACTATCGCGATCTGGTGCCGGATCGGTTGGGTGGGTCGATTATTGCCAGCCATATCCGCATTCCCGATGGTGGGCCGGTTCCGGACATGGTGCATTTTCACAAGGTCGGGTTTCAGTTGATCTTTTGCATCCATGGCTGGGTGGATGTGGTCTATGAGGATCAGGGCGAGAAAATGCGTCTGACAGCGGGGGACTGCTTTATTCAACCACCGGAAATCCGGCACCGTGTTCTCGAAGCTTCTGATAATGTTCAGGTTATCGAGATCGGTGTGCCGGCTGAGCATATCACGGAAATCGACCATGACATGACACTTCCCACTCCGCACATCCGCCCGGACCGCGAATGGCAGGGGCAACGCTTTGTCTATAATCAGGCCAAGGGTGCCGAGTGGATGCCCTTCCGCCTGCCGGGGTACATCTGCCGCGACACCACGATTGCCGAGAACACCAAGGGTGTCGCTGGGGTGCAGGTTGTGCGCAAAGGGTCGGGGGATCCGGAATGGGCCAGCCATGACACCGACATTCACTTTACCTTTGTGATGGGCGGCGAGGTCACCCTGGAAGGAGAGGGGCGTGAGCCCTACCGGCTGGAGCAAGGGGATGCTTTCGTCATCCCACCTGGGATGCGCACACGGCTGTCCGACCCAACAGACAATATCGAATTGTTGGAAGTCACCTTACCCGGTACCTTCAACACAACGCTGGGTTAAGCGAAAAACATGGGTCGGGGGCTTCAAATTCCCCGCCTTAATACGTTAGCGTGCAAATTTCTGACCAGATGATCAAAAAATGGGGAATCGCCATGTCGCTGAAAGACGCTGCCTTGTCTGTCCGGGAAAACGCCTACGCGCCATATTCGAACTTCAAAGTTGGCGCAGCGCTTCGGTCTTCGTCGGGTCATGTCTTTTCCGGGTGCAACGTCGAGAATGTGGCCTATCCCGAGGGCACCTGCGCGGAAGCAGGGGCAATTGCCGCAATGGTGGCCGCGGGCGAGCAGGAACTGACCGAAGTCTACGTGGTTGCCTCCAGCCCTCAGCCTGTGCCGCCTTGCGGTGGGTGCCGTCAGAAGCTGGCCGAGTTTGGCAAGCGCGATGTAAAGGTCACTCTGGCAACCGTCGATGGTGCGGAGTTTGAGACAACCATCGGAGATTTGCTGCCGGGTGCGTTCGACGCGTCGCACATGGAGGATGTCTGAACGCATGGACGCCCGTTCAATCATAGCCAAACTGCGCAGGCACGAAGTTCCAGGCCGCAACGAGCTGATCTGGTTCGCGCAAGGGTTGGCAGACGGCAGCGTCAGCGATGCGCAGGCCGGGGCGTTTGCCATGGCCGTCTGTATGGGCGGGCTGGGTCCTCAGGGGCGTGCGGACTTGACGATTGCGATGCGCGATAGCGGCGATGTTCTCGGTTGGGATGTGGACGGGCCGGTGATCGACAAGCACTCGACCGGTGGGGTCGGGGACTGCGTCAGCCTTGTGCTGGCTCCGGCGCTGGCGGAATGTGGTGCGTATGTGCCGATGATCTCGGGTCGGGGTTTGGGGCACACGGGTGGAACATTGGACAAGCTCGAGGCGATTCCGGGTGTCAGCACTCAGATCAGTCAGGACCGACTTGCGCAGATATTGCGCGAAACGGGCGCGGCCATCGTTGGCGCGACGGGCCAGATTGCACCGGCGGACAAGCGGCTTTATGCAGTGCGGGATGTAACGGCAACAGTCGAAAGTCTGGATTTGATCACAGCGTCGATCCTGTCCAAAAAGCTGGCGGCCAGCCCGGATGCGTTGGTTCTTGACGTCAAGGTCGGCAGCGGTGCCTTTATGAAAACAATTGAGGATGCCCGTAAGCTGGCCACAGCATTGACCGAGACAGCGAACGCGGCCGGGTGCCGGACTTCGGCGGTGATCACGGACATGAACCAGCCTTTGGCCCCGGCGCTGGGTAATGCACTGGAGGTCGCGGAAGTGATGAAGGTTCTGACCGGTCCTGACGCTTCGCCACTGGTGGACATTTCTGCCGAGTTGGGCGGCGTCCTGCTGGCTGATGCAGGCATATGCAACTCGGTCGAGGAGGGGCGCGAGCAGATCGCCAGGATCGTCCGTGACGGTCGCGCTGCCGAACGGTTTGGCCGCATGATGGCAGCGGTTGGTGGTCCTGTGAAATTTGTCGATACCTGGACCCGTTTCCTACCTGAGGCGAGCGTTATTCAGGAGGTTCCTGCCCCCGAAAACGGTTACATCTCCGCCATCGACGGAGAGGCTCTGGGCCTTGCGGTCGTCGCGCTGGGTGGCGGCCGTCAGGTCGAAAGCGATGAGATCGATCCGGCCGTAGGAATATCCAACATCCTCAGGCTGGGGGATCGTGTTTCAAAAGGTTCACCCATTGCCGTGGTCCACGCTGCACGGGAAGACGCCGCACGGCGCGCGGCGGACACTGTGCTGAGCGCGATGACGATCAGCGATACAGTTCCAAAGCTTCCTGATCTGATCCACGAAAGGATCAGCGTATGAGCCGTGCATTCTTTGTGGTTATGGATTCTGTTGGAATAGGTGGGGCACCCGACGCAGATCAGTTTTTCAACGGTGATGTCCCGGATACCGGGGCAAACACGCTGGCCCATATCGCCCAAGCTTGTGCGGAGGGCCGTGCAGAAGAGGGGCGCACCGGCCCGTTGCACCTGCCTAACCTGGACGCGCTGGGTTTGGGCGCGGCTGTGCGGCTGGCGTCTGGAGACGCCACTCCGGGCCTCGATGCCGAACCTGCTGGACTATGGGGCTACGCGCGTGAGCATTCGCCGGGTAAGGACACGCCCTCGGGCCACTGGGAACTGGCGGGCCTGCCGGTGCCTTGGGATTGGCATTACTTTCCAAACACGGTTCCGGCTTTTCCAGCGGAACTGAGTCGCGCGGCAGCCGAAGCTGCTGGGACCGAAGGCATTCTTGGTGACTGCCACGCGTCCGGGACAGCGATCATAGCCGAACTGGGTGCCGAACATATGCGCACCGGTTGGCCGATCTGCTACACATCCGCTGACAGTGTGTTTCAGATCGCGGCCCATGAGGAAAGCTTTGGGCTGGAACGGTTGCTGGACATGTGCCGCGCGCTTGCTCCGCGATTGCACAAGATGAAAGTGGGGCGTGTCATCGCGCGCCCCTTTGTCGGAACGCCTGAGACGGGGTTCGAACGGACGACCAATCGCAAGGATTTCGCCATTCTGCCCCCGGCACCGGTGCTGACCAACTGGGTGCAGGATGCAGGGCGACGGGTTCATGCAGTGGGCAAGATCGGCGACATCTTCTCGATGCAGGGGATCGACACGCTGCGCAAAGGGTCGGATGCCCAGCTGATGCAGCACCTGTCTGATCTTGTGGGCGAGGCGGAAGAGGGCAGTCTGACCTTCGCCAACTTTGTCGAATTTGACAGCCTTTATGGGCATCGCCGCGACATCAGCGGCTATGCCCGAGCGTTGGAATGGTTTGACCGCGAGATCGGGGATATACTGAAGAAACTTCGACCAGGCGATCTGTTGCTGTTAACAGCTGATCATGGCAATGACCCAAGCTGGACCGGAACAGATCACACCCGTGAACAGGTTCCGGTTCTGATTGCGGGACAGGGTACCGGACAAATCGGGCAAGTAGATTTTACCGATATTGCGGCCAGCATTGCCCACCATCTGAACATTCCGGCGCAAGGGCCGGGAAGGAACTTTTTATGAGCGTTGCAGACCTGCCCAAAATTGAACTGCATCTTCACCACGAAGGCGCGGCACCTCCGGCCTTCATCCGCCAGCTTGCCCACGAAAAACGCGTTGACCTGAGCGGTATCTTCAAGCCAGACGGATCTTATGATTTTCGTGATTTCGCGCATTTCCTGAGCGTGTACGAAGCCGCTTGCGAAGTTCTGAAAACGCCCGAAGACTTCCGAAGGCTCACATTGGCCATTCTTGAGGAAAGCGCTGAAAATGGCGTGGTTTATTCCGAGACCTTCCTCAGCCCTGATTTTTGCGGCGGTGGCGACCTGCATGCGTGGCGGGATTATCTGAATGCCATTCAGGATGCGGCGGACGAAGCCGAGCGTAAATTCGATATCACCTTGCGCGGTGTCGTTACCTGTGTCCGCCATTTTGGCCCCGAACAAGCCAGGCGGAGTGCCCATTGTGCGGCCGAGACCGCCGGAAACTGGATCACCGGTTTTGGCATGGGCGGCAACGAATCCATTGGCACGCAGGGTGACTTCAAATGGTCTTTCGAATGTGCCCGCGAAGCCGGGCTGCGCCTGACCACGCATGCGGGTGAGTTTGGCGGTCCTGACAGTGTGCGCGACGCTGTGCGCGATCTGGGGGTTGAGCGTATCGGGCACGGCGTCCGCGCCATCGAAGACCTTGAACTTGTTCGTGAACTGGTTGACCGGGATGTCACGCTTGAGGTGTGTCCGGGTTCGAATGTGGTTCTGGGTCTTTTCCCAGATTTTGCCGCCCACCCCATCGCGAAACTGCGCGATGCGGGCGTAAAGGTTACGATTTCCACCGACGATCCTCCGTTTTTTCACACGACCATGCGGCGGGAATATGAGATGTTGAACGCGGCGTTCGGCTGGGAGGCCGGGGATTTTGCGGCATTGAATGAGATGGCCCTGAACGCGGCCTTCTGTGATGATGACACCCGCGCGCGGGTCAAGAAAAGATTGGAGAACACATGAGCGAACACCTGACCGTCGTTGATCACCCGCTGGTGCAACACAAGCTGACGCTCATGCGGGACAAGGGCACCTCGACCGCCGGATTCCGGCAGTTGCTGCGCGAGATCACATTGCTTCTGGCTTACGAGGTCACGCGCGACATTCCCCTTACAACGCGAAATATCGAAACGCCGATGGAAGAAATGGACGCCCCCATACTGGCGGGTAAGAAAATGGCGCTGGTGTCGATCCTTCGCGCCGGAAACGGGATGCTGGACGGGGTGCTGGAACTTGTACCTTCGGCACGCGTCGGTTTCGTGGGGCTGTATCGCGACGAAGAAACGCTGAAACCCGTACAGTATTATTTCAAGGCCCCCGAAAGCCTGAAGGACCGTTTGGTCATTGCGGTGGATCCGATGCTGGCGACTGGTAACAGCTCGGCCGCGGCCATTGACCTGCTGAAACAGGCCGGGGCGACGGATATTCGCTTTCTGTGCCTGTTGGCGGCACCCGAAGGTGTCGCGCGGATGAAGGAAGCACACCCTGACGTTCGTATCGTCACGGCAGCGCTGGACCGCGAGTTGAACTCGAAAGGTTACATCATGCCCGGTCTGGGGGATGCCGGTGACCGGATGTTCGGAACCAAGTGATCCGGTTTATTCGCCGCAAATATTCTGTAGCCGGACCCAGTCACGGTCCGGCAGCACCTGTTCCAGTACCCTTCCCGCCATCGGATCCGCTTCGATCAGGCCAAGAACGGTTTCGCCGGTCACATCACGGGCATAGGCGTAGGGGGTTGAGGGAAGCGCGCTTTGCGAGAACATCGCCAGCAAGTCGTCGTCAGAAATGGCCGGACGAGGCTGTGACAGGACCTGCTCGGTATATGTGTCGATAATCTCGGGCGTCAGCCCACCGGTTGTCAGCAGCCTAAAGGCCGAGGTCGCGCCGGTTCTGTCCAGAAGGTCATCCAGCGGGTCCCAATGCGCGGCCCGCGCCCGTTCCGCAATCACATAGCCCGCTGCAACGGCAGGATCTTCGTAATCTTCTACCAAAGCACGGCTTAGCAGGACCGTGCCGCCAGGCAGGCTGAGGCTGTCCTGAACGCCTGCTGGCAGAATGATGATCTGCCGTACGCCCGTGCGCCGGGCCAATAGTTCCAGTGAATCCCGTGCATCCCGCGACGTACAGGCCTGGCCCGAGACGCGCTCGATCCGATGCAGGATCATATCGCCGATCTCTTGCCGCTTGACCTGGGGCACGACCGAGACAACGTGGTTTTGCAGTGCACCCGGCAGCCAGAACAGCAACAGGGCCAGCACAGCGGCCACGACGCCTCCGACACTCAGCCAGCGCAAACGCCCCGGGTGGGGGCGGGACCGATCAATAGCGCGCTGCAATCGGTCGATCGCTTCAAGCATCGTGGTTTCGGATTCGGCCAGCTCAAGCGTTTCATCCGGATCACCGTCCGGGTTGAAAATGGCCGGAAAGGAGCCAGGGTTCTGGCGTTCAAGTGCCGCCAGCGACCAGTGGGTCAGCGCCCTGTCATTGAAATCGGAAATGGTCAGGGTGGCTTCACCGATAGACACCACAACCTCGCGCCGCTGTTCATCGGGCGAGGGGCGCCACAGACCGGTGGCTTCGATCCGCTGGTACTGTTTCAGGGCCGTCATCTGGGTGGGTCTGCTCGAATTTGTTTTGCTGCAGCTTAGCATGGTGAAATCGCAGGGCGCAAACCTGTTGCGCAGTCATTGCGAATTGTGCTGGATACCCGAAAGGATCGAGACTGTCGGTCCAAGATCACAATCCGGACACGACTTCATGCAGGCGCATTCCTCATCTTCTGCTGTGCTGGCTTCGGCCCTGATGGTCAGTGCGATGGCAATTGTCGGCGTTATCGACAATGTTGTGATCTTGTTGGCAGAAACCGTCGGGCTGTGGCAGTTTCATATGACCCGTGCGCTTTTGATGCTGCCGCTGATCGTCGGCCTGTCGTTTCTGGGGCTGGGCAGGCTGCGGCCTGTGCGATGGGGACCTGTTATATTGCGCAGCGTTCTGATCACCACAGCAATGTTCTTTTATTTTGCATCCCTTGCCATGATGCCAATTGCACAGGCGCTGGCAGGGTTGTTCACATCACCGATTTTTGTGCTGTTGATCTCCTCTCTGGTGCTCAGACAATCGATAGGGCCGTGGCGTATACTGGCCGTGCTGATTGGATTTACCGGCATCCTTCTGGTGTTGCAGCCAAACCCCAGCGATTTCGACCTGCGCACGTTGGTGCCTGTGGCCGCGGGGTTTTTCTATGCCTTCAGTTCGATCCTAACGCGTACGCATTGTTCGCAGGAAAGCACTGTGGCCATGCTGGCTGTCATGGTCATAACAATGGGTCTGGCCGGGGCGTTGGGGGTCACGTTCCTGACAATCGCGCCGGTTGTTACGGCAGACGGTGCCGAGGGGTTTGTTACGCGTGGGTGGGTCTGGGATATGGGGCCTGCCATACCGTGGTTGGTTACTCAGGCTGTCGGTTCAACAATCGCGGTTTTCATGCTGATCAAGGCATATCAAGTGGGCGAGCCGTCTTATGTGGCGGTGTTCGAGTATTCTGTCATGATCTTCGGCCCGCTCTTCGCATTTGTGGCCTTTGGACAAACCATTGGCGCCTTTCAGATTTCGGGCATCCTTATGATTGCGGCAGCGGGCTTGTTGCTGGGGTGGCGCGCCAGCCGATCCTCTGAACAGCAAAAAGTAGCCTGACGCTATTGGGTCGTATGCACGCCTAAGCCACATCGTTTCGTTACTTCCGTATCCGGTGAAACGCTGTGGATTCGGTGGATCGACAAATGGCATTCGTTTCAGAAATGGCAAAAATGTCGGATGAGAGTCCTGGAGTGTCCACGAAAACCATCGGCAATTACGCGGAATTGGTCAAAATTGGGCGCAAATATGTCTGGAATGTGACGGGCTGGATTTTTGGTGTTAGCTCATTGGCATAAATGTTTTGTGCCAAAAGGGGGTAAGGCACGTGTCCGAAGTAACAAGTATTTCTGTTAATCTGGATCAGCTGCCAGAAGTTGATCGAACCAACAAAAAACAGGCGGTAAATGCGCGCCGTGGCGGGTTTTTGCACGGCACCAAGATCGCCACGACTGCCGGGTGGAAGCCGGTCGAACGGATCACGGTAGGTGATCTGGTTCGAACCCTCGATCACGGGTTCAAAGAGGTGCGGCGCATCTCGATAAGCGTTGTCGTCATTCCGGCCGATGAACGCCGGGTCGAATTCCTGCCGGTCCTCGTGCCTGCCCGCGCCGCATATAACGGGCGACCTGTCTGGTTGATGCCCGAACAGGGCATGGCGCTGAACCTGTCCCGGATCAATTCCACGGCCGATGCGCCTTCGGTGGTGCCCGCGCGTTTGCTGAACGGTGCCGGTCGCCTGACGTCACAGGCGCCGGGGTCGTCTTTTGAAGTGTTTTCCCTGTTTTTTGATGATGATC
Organism: Ruegeria sp. CH2; assembly: GCF_056537065.1. Lineage (NCBI taxonomy): Bacteria > Pseudomonadati > Pseudomonadota > Alphaproteobacteria > Rhodobacterales > Roseobacteraceae > Ruegeria > Ruegeria sp. CH2. Next base: position 916,641 of record NZ_JBQFQV010000001.1, on the reverse strand, counting down.
AGGTGATCTTTGTCGAAGGCGGATTGCAGGCTTATTGCCCGTCCGGTCGCTTCAATATGCGTGGCGCAACGACAGGAACACGGTATGAAGTCGCGACCGTAGAGGTCGCCTCCGACCTGATCCATTCTCTTATAAGCAGGGGCGATATGTCGGCTCTTGCCAACCCATTGGGTGCGCTGCCTGCACCCATTCCCCAGGAACCGATATTTCCGATCCGCCCGCCATTTGGGGTCAGGCGACCGGGTCGACCGGGACGCCCAAGCGCGCCGGTTCTGTTCCTGCGGCCCGAATGGCAGATCTAACCAAACACTGACAAGAACGATGCGGGCGCATGGTGACATGCGCCCGCATCATTGGATTAAGCGGCCTTTGCTTCGGGGTTGAAGCGACCGTAGAAGCTCTGACCTTTTTCTGCCATCTCGCGCAGCAGTGGCGGGCAGGCAAAGCGTTCACCGTATGTCTCGGCCAATTGATCACAACGTTCAGCCGCATAGGGTGTGCCGATGATGTCCAGCCAGCTGAACGGACCACCCGACCACGGGGCAAAGCCCCAGCCCAGAATTGCACCGACATCGCCCTCGCGGATGTCTTCCAGAACACCCTCTTCCAGTGCGCGGACGGCTTCCAGAACCTGAGCAAACATCAGACGTTCCTGCACTTCGATCAGGTCAGGCTGGTCATCGGCAAGCGGATACTTCTCTTGCAGGCCCTTCCAGTATTCGACGCGCTTGCCCTTCTCGTCATAGTCGAAGAATCCGGCATTTGCCTTGCGACCCAGACGGCCCTGTTCCTCCATCCAGAAGATCAGATCGTCCGAGGGGCTTTCCGGATAGGCATCGCCCATCGCCGCCTTTGTCGCGCGGGCGATCTTGGCACCCAGATCAATCGAGGTTTCGTCGGTCAGCTGGATCGGGCCGACCGGGAAACCCAATTGCCGCGCGGCGTTGTCGATCAAAATGGGGCTGACGCCTTCAGTGACCATGCGCGCACCTTCGTTAATGTATGGAATGATGCAGCGGTTTGCGTAGAAGAAACGCGCATCGTTGACCACGATCGGGGTCTTGCGGATCTGACGCACATAGTCCAGCGCCTTGGCCACTGCACGATCCCCGGTTTCCTTGCCCTTGATGATCTCGACCAGGAACATCTTTTCGACCGGTGAGAAGAAGTGAATGCCGATGAATTGGTCAGCCCGGACCGAAGCTTTGGCCAGATCGCTGATCGGCAGGGTCGATGTGTTCGATGCAAAGATGCAATCTTCGGGGATAATCGCCTCGACCTTCTTGGTCATCTCAGCCTTGACGCCCATGTCCTCAAAGACCGCTTCGATGATCAGGTCACACCCTTTCAGGTTGTCCAGATCCGGCGTCGCGGTGATGCGACCCAGCATGGCCTCTTTTTTCTCAGCCGTGACCTTGCCGCGCTTCATGCCTTTGTCCAGGTAGGTCTCGGAATAGGCTTTGCCTTTGTCGGCAGCCTCCTGATCGCGGTCGATCAGAACCACTTCCATACCGGCCTGCGCCGATACCAGAGCGATACCAGCCCCCATCATGCCTGCGCCCAGAACGCCGATCTTCTTGACGGACTGATCCGGAACGCCTGCAGGACGCACGGCACCTTTTTCCAGTGCTTCCTTGTTCAGGAACAGCGATCGGATCATCGCACCAGACGACGGGTTCATCAGCACAGACGTGAACCAACGCGCTTCGATTTTCAGCGCGGTGTCGAAATCGACCAGAGCGCCTTCGTAAACCGCGCTCAGCAGAGCCTTGGCTGCCGGGAAGGCCCCTTGGGTCTTGCCATTCACCATCGCCGACGCGCCAACGAAGTTCATGAAGCCCGCAGGATGATAAGGGGCGCCACCGGGCATTTTATAACCCTTCGCGTCCCAAGGCTTGACCAGATCGGCGTCCTTGGCGCTCAGAACCCACTCCTTGGCTGCTGCCACTGGATCGGCTGCGATTTCGTCGATATAGCCTGCGCCCTTGGCTTTCTTGACGTCCAGCATTTTGCCTTCCAGCAACAGCGGAGCCGCCGCAATGGCGCCAACTTTGCGGACCATACGGGTGGTGCCGCCCGCGCCAGGGAAGATGCCGACCATGATCTCGGGCAGGCCGTACTTTGCCTTTGGGTTTTCGGCTGCAAAGATACGATGGGTAGACAGGGGCAGTTCCATACCGATGCCCGCAGCGGTCCCGGGCAGAACGGTAGCAATCGGCTTGCCGCCTTTCTTTGTCTTGGGATCCATGCCCGCCAGCTCGATCTTACGGAGCAGCGCATGCATCTGCATCGTACCTTCGAACAGGCCCTTGGCGGGATCGTCACCGGCCTGTTCTTTCATCACGGCCAGCAGGTTCAGGTCCATGCCGCCAGCAAAGGACCCCTCCTTGCCGCTGGTGATGACGATGCCTTTAACCTCGTCATCGGCCAGCGCCTGATCGATGCAATCGCTCAATTCTGCCAGCCCGTCAAAGGACATCACGTTCATGGTCTTCCCGGGCACGTCCCAGGTGATCGTGGCGACGCCGTCTGCGTCTTTGCTCAGAGTGAAATCAGTCATTGTCATCTCCAATCTGGTCAGCCGTCAGCGGGCTGCCATCCTTGCGGGTGAAGGAGAATCCGTTCTCATCAACCTTCACCATCATGTCCATGTCGCTGTAATAGCCGGTCTCGGTCGGGGTCCGTGTGCCCACCACCAGAAAGGTCATGGGCGCATCGGTGTTGTTCACAAGGTGATGGCCGTTGGCCTCACCTGCGGGCCAGGCGGCGCAATCGCCGGGCTGCATCTCGTGCTCGCCATCATCATCGACCAGCGTGCACGAGCCGCTGAGGATGATGGCAAACTCGTCCTGCTTCATGTGGTAATGGCGCAGCGATGACAGGCCCTGCGGATCCAGCCGCACGATGTTGACCCCGTATTGGGTCAGCCCGCCCGCATCGCCCACGCGCTGCGCAAAGCGACCTGTGGTCGCTTCGGCCAGCTTGCCGGGATAGGCCGAGCCGCCCTGAAACGGGATCTTAGAGAGATCCAGCTTGGGCATCAGACACGCTCGATAATGGTTGCCGCACCCATGCCAGATGCAATGCAAAGCGTGGCCAGACCGGTTTCCTTGTCCTGACGCTCAAGTTCATCCAGCAGCGTGCCGATAATCATTGCACCCGTGGCACCCAGCGGGTGACCCATCGCGATCGAGCCACCGTTGACGTTGACCAGTGCGGGATCGACATCAAATGCCTGCTGGAACCGCAGCACGACCGAGGCGAAAGCTTCGTTCACTTCAAACAAGTCCAAATCGCTGATCTTCATGCCATTGTCGGCCAAAATCTTTTCAGTCACCGGAACCGGGCCAGTCAGCATGATGGTCGGATCAGTGCCAATCTTGGCGGTTGCTTTGATGCGGGCACGCGGCTTGAGGCCGTATTTCTCGCCAAATTCCTTGTTGCCGATCAGAACAGCAGCGGCTCCGTCCACGATGCCCGAGCTGTTGCCGGCGTGGTGGATGTGGTTCACGCGCTCAAGATGGGGGTATTTCAGCATCGCAACCTTGTCGAAGCCAGGCATCTGTTCGCCCATCATAGCGAATGACGGGTTAAGCGCACCGAGGCTCTGCATGTCAGTGCCGGGGCGCATGTATTCGTCGCGGTCAAGAATGGTCAGGCCGTTCTGATCCTTGACGGTGATCACGGATTTCTCGAACCGGTTGTCGGCCCAGGCTTCCGCAGCACGTCTTTGCGATTCAACCGCCAGCGCATCCGCGTCATCACGGGTAAAGCCATACTCGGTCGCGATGATGTCGGCCGAGATGCCCTGAGGCACGAAATAGGTCTCCATCGCCAGCGAGGGGTCAACAGCGATTGCTGCACCGTCGCTGCCCATGGCCACGCGACCCATCATCTCGACACCGCCCGCAATATAGGCATCGCCCGCGCCGCCTTTCACCTGGTTTGCGGCCAGGTTTACGGCCTCCATGCCCGAGGCGCAGAAACGGTTGATCGCGAGACCCGGGATCGACTGGTCGAGGTCGGATGCCAGAACGGCCGAGCGCGCAAGACAGCCGCCTTGCTCCATCACTTGCGTGACGTTTCCCCAGATCACGTCTTCGACGGCGTGACCTTCCAGGTTGTTGCGCTCTTTCATCGCGTTCAGGGTCAGGGCGGACAGGCGCACCGAGGTTACCTCGTGCAGGCTGCCATCCTTGCGGCCCTTGCCGCGCGGCGTGCGCAGGGCGTCATAGATATAGGCTTCGGTCATGGGTCTTCTCCTCAAGCTCGATCCGACGGGTTGCCGGGCATCAGGTCATAGGGGTGTTTCCAGCCGGGCTGTTCGGACAAGCGGGTCAGCCAGGCGTCGATATGGGGCCAGTCGGCACGGTCAAAGCCAAATGGTTCAGGGTAATACAGATAACCACAGCAGCTAAGGTCGGCGTTGGTCACACCATCACCAACGATCCAGTCGCGGCCGTCCAGGTGGTTGTTCAGGATCTCATAAGCTGCCTTCAAACGCCCTTTATTGAATGCAATGACATCAGGGTTGCGGTGCTGCTCGGGTAGGAAATTGATCAGGAACCGCGTCAAACCAGCCATGGAGCTGAGTTTGTGATTGTCCCACAAAACCCAACGCAGAATATCGTAGTCTTCTTCCCGGTCCTTGCCACCGAACTTGCCGGATTTCTCCGTGACATAGGCCTGAATCGCACCGGATTGGCTGGTGTGAAAATCTCCATCGACCAGAACTGGTGCTTCACCCAACTCGTTTACATCAGCACGATATTCCGGCGTGCGGGTCACACCTTTGAAGAAATCGACAAAGACCGGTTCCCACTCCAAACCGGACATTTCCAGAGCCAAAGCAGCCTTGTAGCTGTTTCCACTTTCTCCGAAGCAATGAAGTTTGATGGTCATGTGCTCGCCCCTCCCAAGGCGCATGTGGCTAGGCCGGATTTGAGTATTTTTGAAAAGATGAAGGGCAGTAGGTAACGTTTCATCAACCATCTTCGTATTCAGTGGTCGTGCGGTACAGGCTGGAGAGCCGATGACCGCAAAAGGTGAAGTCGTTCCTGTCCTGATGGCGAGTGTGCCCGGTGGCAGGGACGCATCGCCGCTTCATCTTTTCACAAATACTCCCGCCGGAGGCGTCCGGCATTCAAATTAAAGTCGCCGTTGAGTTTTCTCCGCAGCAGTTCACCTCTTCCGTGCCTCAAGTTCGGAATTGAAGATGCGCAGGCGGTGGGTCAGGTTCTCCTCATCAATCACGCTGTTGAAATTCTCGAACAAGAAAGACAGCGCCTCACCTTCGTCCAGACCGGCATCACGCGCGAACGCCTTGAGTTTGCGATACCCATCTTCAGTCATCGCAACCGGAAAGCGGCGGGTCAGGCGAAAACGTTTTGGCATTTGGTCTCCTCCGGTAAGCTGGGTCCGGGCGGTGTTGCCCGGACCCAGACTGAGATCAGAAGTTCGCCGCGTCCAGTGCCATTATCGTGTCCGCGCCGGTCTGGATTCGCGCCAGATGCATCGCTGTCGCGGGCAGGCGGCGGGCCATGTAGAAACGGCCGGTGGTAATCTTGGTCTCGTAGAATTCTTTGTCCGAGGCTCCACCATCCAGCGCTTCCTGAGCCGCTTTCGCCATTTGCGCCCACATCAGGCCCAGGCAAACATGGCCGAACATGTGCATAAAGTCATAGGAACCGGACAATGCGTTATTCGGGTTCTTCATGCCTTCCTGCATGAAATACATGCCAGCGGCCTGCAAATCCTTGGATGCGGCTTTCAGCGGTTCGATGAACGCCTTGTCGTATGCTTCGTTCTGGCCCGCGTTTTCCTTGCAGAAGGTTTTGACCATCTCGAAGAACGCCATGACGTGCTTGCCGCCATCCTGCGCCAGCTTGCGACCCACAAGATCAAGCGCCTGAACGCCATTTGCACCTTCGTAGATCATCGCGATGCGGGCGTCGCGGGTATATTGCGACATGCCCCATTCTTCGATGTAGCCATGGCCACCATAGACCTGCTGCGCCTGAACGGTCATGTCGTAGCCTTCGTCGGTCAGAAACCCTTTGATGACCGGGGTCAGCAGCGAGATCAGCCCGTCCGCATCCTTGTCTCCCGCGCGGTGCGCCTTGTCGATCATGGTCGCGCCCCAAAGGATGAACGCGCGCGCGCCTTCGGTAAAGCTTTTCTGATCCATCAGGTTGCGACGGATATCAGGATGCACGATCAGAGGATCGGCCGGACCATCCGGGTTCTTGACACCGGTCACATCGCGACCCTGCAAACGGTCCTTGGCGTATTCCAGAGCATTCTGATAGGCCGCTTCGGCTTGCGACAGGCCCTGCATGCCCACCCCCAGACGCGCTTCGTTCATCATGGTGAACATGGCGCGCATGCCCTTGTGCTCTTCGCCCAGCAGCCAGCCGGTGGCTTCGTCATAGTTCATGACGCAGGTCGAGTTGCCGTGGATACCCATTTTCTCTTCGATCTTGCCGACCGATACGCCGTTGCGCTCGCCCAGGCTGCCGTCTTCGTTCACAATGAACTTGGGCACAATGAACAGCGACACGCCTTTGATGCCCTCGGGGCCACCCGAGATCTTGGCCAGCACCAGATGGACGATGTTGTTTGCCATGTCGTGGTCGCCAGCCGAGATAAAGATCTTCTGGCCGGAGATCTTGTAGCTGCCGTCACCCTGCGGTTCTGCTTTGGTGCGCATCAGGCCCAGATCGGTGCCACAATGCGGTTCGGTCAGGTTCATGGTGCCGGTCCATTCGCAGCTGACCATGTTGGGCAGGTATTTGTTCTTCTGCTCGTCTGTCCCGTGCGCCAGAATGGCCGAGGCCGCGCCGTGGGTCAGGCCCTGATACATGGTGAAAGCCTGGTTGGAGCCCGAGAACATCTCACCCACAGCTGTGCCGATCACGTAAGGCATGTTCTGGCCACCATACTCTTCCGGCATGTCGAGGCCAGTCCAGCCACCTTCCTTCATCTGCTCGAAGGCGTCTTTGAACCCGGTAGGGGTGTACACAATGCCGTTTTCCAACCGGCACCCTTCGGTGTCACCAACAACGTTCAAAGGATGCAGGACGTTGGTGGCAACCTTGCCTGCTTCTTCCAGAACTGCGCCGGTGAATTCGGGCTCCAGTTCGTCATAGCCGGGGATGTCCGACTGCGAGACTTTCAGAACATCGTGCAGAATGAACTGCATGTCTTTGGTTGGCGCGTTGTAAACGGGCATGTGAAGCTCCCTTAATTCATATGTCCGGAAGGCAGGGCGAGGTTACTCGGCCGCCTTCTTTTCCTGTTTCATCGAGGCGATGACTTTCTCGCCCCAGCGCAACTGCTCTTTCAGATCGTCGATGGCCTGCGTCAGCTCTTCGCGGCGCGATTCCATGTCAGCCAGACGCTCGCACGCGATTTCATAAGTGCGATTCATCTGGGTGACCTGTTGATCGCCCACATGGTAGAGATCCAGCAGCTGTCGAATTTCCTCGAGGCTGAACCCGAATCTTTTGCCGCGCAGGATCAGCTTCAGCCGCGCCCGGTCACGTTTGGTGAACAGACGTTTTTGGCCTTCGCGGATCGGGAACAGTAGTTCCTTTGCCTCATAGAACCGCAAGGTGCGTGGTGTGACATCATAGGTCTCGCACATCTCGCGGATGGTCATCACATCTTCGGTCATTCGTCATACTCTCGTCACTGGCGTCATGAAACATGAGTTGCGCAGTTGGTGGGTGCTTTACAACATGTGAGTGACGTTTACGTAATCCAGACGCTGCGTCACTTTGAAGTTGACGTAACATCCGTGCACGTAAGGGGCTTTCGGCGTAATTTTGTTACCGTTACGTCAACTGATTTCCGGCATGAATAAACGGGTGCCTTGAAGGGGATGCGCACCGGTTTCGACAGGTTCTGCCACCTGCAATGCTTGATTATGAAATATCGGAAAAGGTTATTCCAGCGACTTGGCCGTTTGGTCGCGCAGGCTTTTGAGTTCGTCCATTGCCTCATCCAGTTGCTGTCGCTGCTGCTGAAGCTCACTCATCTGGCGGTCCGCCATTTCGACAAAGGTGGCCATCTGGGCCTCGTTTCCCTGATCTTCATAGATCAGTAGCCATTGGCGAATCTCTTCTAGAGGAAAACCAAACTTTCGGCCGCGCATGATCAGTTTCATCCGCGCGCATTCCCGGGGCCCGTAAAAGCGCGAACGCCCTTCGCGGTCCGGTTGCAAAAGCTCGATATATTCGTAGTAGCGCAGGGTGCGCGGCGTCACGTCAAACTCGGCGCACATTTCTTTGAATGACAAACGGTTGTTGGACATTCCCGGTCTCCTCGTCAGCAACCTAGGCGGTCCCGATCCCAAGCGCAACAGGTAGGCTTGCTCTTTACCGGAACACCGGCTCATAAAGGCGGTGCAGAGAACAGGACGCATACTTATGGTCGATAAGACAGTTTTAGCCCGCCAGTTTATCGAGGCGATCCCCCATGCGCGGGCATTGAACCTTACGCTCACGCAGATCGGCGAGGGTGAGGCAGAGATAACTCTGCCCTACAACAAAGACCTGATCGGGGATCCGCGTACAGCGGTGATTCATGGGGGAGCGATATCCACGATTCTGGACACCTGTTGTGGCGCTGCGGTGATGAGCCACCCATCGGCCCCCGGAGGAACCGCAACAATCGATCTGCGGATAGACTATATGCGCGCGGCGACGCCAGGTCAGACGATTACTGCACATGCCGTCTGTCACCATATCACGCGAAACGTTGCCTTCGTGCGGGCCACCGCAATGGACAACGACACGGACCTGCCGGTGGCGACAGCCTCAGGGTCCTTTACGGTTGAAGGGAAGTAATATGCCAAGACCTCGTCCCGAGCCGATGCAGGTGGTCAAGCAGCGCCGCGATGCAGCCCTGCGTGCGCTTGTCGACGGCGTACCGTATATACGTTTCCTGAACATCAGTTTTGACAGGCGCGGGGATGAGCTGACCGGCGTTTTGAATTTCGATGACAAGTTGATCGGCAATCCGTTTCTGCCTGCAATTCATGGTGGTGTGACGGCTGCCTTTTTGGAAGTGACAGCCGTTATCACGCTGAGCTGGGAACACATGTTCCCAAGTATTGAAAGCGGAGAGATCGATGCAGAGGCCATCGTGTCAGACGAAAGCATCCGGTTTCCCAAGACGATCGACTTTACCGTTGACTATCTGCGTTCGGGCTTGCCGCGAGACGCCTATGCGCGGGCATTTATCAGCCGGTCGGGGCGGCGTTACGCCTCGGTACGGGTTGAAGCCTGGCAGGACAATCATGCGAAACTGTTTGCGCAGGCCTCCGGGCATTTCCTGATGCCGCAACCGCCTCGGGGCAAGAGCTGACCATGCAGGACGCCTCGGCGCCCATCACGCATCGACGGGTACTGAAGATCGCTGTGCCGATTGTCCTGTCGAACGCCACCGTTCCGATTCTGGGGGCAGTTGATACCGGCGTTGTCGGCCAGTTGGGGCAGGCTGCGCCTATTGGTGCGGTCGGGATCGGTGCAGTGATCCTGTCAACGATCTACTGGATCTTCGGTTTCTTGCGGATGGGAACCACCGGGATGGCGGCGCAGGCACGCGGGGCAGGCGACGCTGTTGAAACCCGGGCATTGCTGATGCGCGGCCTGATGCTTGGCGGCGCGGCTGGGCTGTTCTTTATCCTTACACAAGTGGCCGTGTTCGCGGGTGCGTTCGCTTTATCTCCGGCGAGCCCCGAGGTCGAAACGCTCGCCCGCGCCTATCTTGAGATTCGAATTTGGGGGGCGCCAGCAACTATCGCGCTTTATGCGGTTACCGGATGGTTGATTGCGGTTGAACGCACGCGTGGGGTTTTTGTTCTTCAGGTCTGGATGAACGGATTGAACATCGTTCTGGACCTGTGGTTTGTGCTTGGTCTTGGCTGGGGTGTCGAAGGGGTTGCCATTGCCACTTTGATTGCGGAATGGACAGGTCTGGCGCTGGGCATTTGGCTGTGTCGGGATGGGTTCGAAGACGGAATCTGGCGCGACTGGGCCCGCATATTTGATGCCGCTCGGCTGCAACGGATGTTGCAGGTCAACGGCGATATCATGATCCGGTCGGTTTTGCTGACCGGATCCTTCACGACTTTTCTTTTCGTCGGTTCGGATCTCGGTGATGTCAATCTGGCGGCCAATCAGGTCTTGCTTCAGTTTCTAGAAGTCACAGCTTTCGCGCTGGACGGGTTCGCCTTTTCCGCCGAGGCTTTGGTCGGAAGCGCGGTGGGTGCCAGAGACAGGTATCAGGTGCGCCGTGCGTCTGTCATGACCTCGCAATGGGGTGTTGGGGGTGCCCTGTTACTGGGTGCGGTTTTCTTCGTCGCCGGACCGGCGTTGATCGACGTCATGTCGACCTCACCGCAGGTGCGTGAGGCGGGGCGTGAGTTTCTCGTATGGGCCGCGTTGGCACCCGTTATTGGCGTGGCAAGCTGGATGTTTGACGGAATCTACATAGGCGCTACCTGGACCCGGGCAATGCGCAGCGCGATGTTCCAATCGGTTGTGTTCTATCTGGTTGCGCTGTTTATTCTGGTGCCAAGCTTCGGAAATCACGGCCTGTGGGCCGCGTTGATGGTGCTTAATATCGCGCGCGGCGTGACTTTAGGATGGCGCTATCCCAAGCTCGAGGCGCAGGTGGCCTAGAGCAGCGTAAGAAGGTTTTCCGGTGGACGCCCGATGGCGGCTTTATCCCCCGCAATGGCAAGCGGACGCTCAATCAGGATCGGGTTTTCGGCCATGGCCCGGATCAGGGCGTCGTCTGGCGAGGTCTTTGTCAGCCCCAGTTCCTTGAACCGGGATTCTCCGGTGCGCATCATCTCGACGGGCGAAAGCCCCAAGGCGGATTGTGCCGCTCGCAGCTCATCAATTGATGGTGCATCCTCAAGATATTTGCGCACCGTGACCCGTGCACCATTTTCTTCCAGCAATGCAAGACCAGCGCGGGATTTTGAACAGCGCGGGTTGTGCCAATATTCGATCATAGCCAGTCCTCTCGTTTGCTGCCGACGGCTTGGGCTACATTCTCAAAGCCGTCGCGGGCCAGCAGTTCATCCAGCCCGTTCGCAATGTCAGCCGCCAGAGAAATGCCGCCATACACCATCGCCGTATAGAACTGCACAGCAGATGCCCCGGCGCAAATCTTGGCATAGGCCTGTTCCGCATTGCTGATGCCACCCACGCCGATCAGGGGAATGTCACCTCCGGTCAACTGGCTGAGCCGTGCCAGAACACGTGTTGATTTCTCGAACAGCGGTGCGCCGGACAATCCGCCGGTTTCACCTTTGTGCGAACTGCGCAACCCGTCACGCGACAGGGTGGTGTTGGTGGCGATCACGGCATCCACACGGGTCTCGCGCGCAACATCGGCAATGTCCTGCAACTCGGCATCGGTCAGGTCCGGCGCGATTTTCAGGAAGATGGGCAGTGGGCGAGGCAGCGCATCACGGGTTTCAATCACACCGTTCAAAAGCGCGCTTAGCGCCGCCTTGCCCTGCAAATCCCGCAGCTTTTCCGTATTCGGGGATGACACGTTGACCGTGGCAAAATCCAGATGCGCGGCACAATGCGCCAGCACCTTTACGAAATCACCCGCGCGATCCTCGCTGTCCTTGTTGGCGCCCAGATTCAGGCCGATCACCGCATTTTGGGGGCGATCAGCAAGCCGTTTTTCCATCACCTCCATGCCTTCGTTGTTGAAGCCAAAACGGTTGATCGCCGCTTTGTCCTCGGTCAGGCGAAACAGGCGTGGTTTGGGGTTTCCCGGTTGCGGGCGCGGTGTGACGGCCCCGACTTCGATGAAACCGAACCCTGCGCGCGACAGCGGCGTCAGAACTTCACCGTTTTTGTCGAAGCCCGCGGCCAATCCTACCGGGTTAGGCAGGTCCAACCCGGCAAGGCTTGTTTTCAGGCGCGGCGTTGTCACCGGCCCCGGCGCAGGCGCAAGCCCCGCCTTCAAAGCCCTGATCGACATCCCGTGGGCGGTTTCGGGGTCCATGCAGTGCAGGGCTGCAAGCCCGAATTTCTCGGTCAGTTTCATCCGAACGCTTTCCTGCTTTCGCTTGATCCGCACCGGATCAGGCGCGAGGTCTCTACCGCAGCCTGCCGATGGACCACCGCCGCCCGGTAGGCCGGATCGGTCACCATTTCAAGAAACGCATATGCAGTCGGATAGCGTGCGATAAAGACGGCACCCCATACCTCATCAGCCGGTCCGATCAGTGTCGTTTCAAAGACACCCCGCCATAGGATGCTTGCCCCGATACGGCCAATGATTGGGGCGGTTTCAGTCCCGTATTTCTGATAGGCCTGCGCCCCGGTCAACCCTGCGCCCGCCAATTCATGTGATTTGGGATACTGCGCCTCGGCGCGGAACTTCACCAGATTGAGCATTTCGATCGGCTGGTCGCGGTCCAGGGCCTTGAACGCCTCGAACTGGCCGCGATCCGGATCGACATAAGATATCATGCCATGTCCTCGGGAAACTGATGTGCCGTGCCGACAAAAGGCAGGGGTCGCGCCCAGACAACGTCGCTTAACCTGATCTGACGATACAGATGTGGAAACAGGGCGTCTCCTCGCGACACTTCCCATTTCAGGTCATCGCCCATGGCATCGGCATCACAGGCCAACAGCGTAAGCCCTTCAACGCCCGCAAAATGCTTGGCAGCGGTTTCAGCAGCTTGTTCAGCGGTAGAAAAGTGAACAAACCCGTCTGACACGTCAATGGGTGCTCCGTCTGTGGCGCCCAGACTTTGCAGTTCAGCCCATTCGACGGCTCGGAAAATCTTGTAGATCAGCATGATGACCTGATGCCCCGCACGGCGCTTGGAATCAAGCTGGATTTCTCCTTTGACTCTCGGTCGACATAAGCGCACGATCCCCGGCAATAATAACAGGGAGTTCCAAGATGTTGACCCGATTTTTAACTTCGGTCGCGGTGGTGGGCCTGACGGCGGGTGCCGCAGCTGCCGATTACAAGCTGACAATTCTGCACACCAACGATTTCCATTCGCGCTTTGAGCCGATCAACAAATACGACAGCGGTTGCGGTGAGGAAGACAATGCAGAAGGCAAATGCTTTGGCGGATCGGCGCGCCTTGTAACGGCAGTTGCCGACGCGCGCGCACGGGCAGAGAATTCGATTCTGGTGGATGGAGGTGACCAGTTCCAGGGGTCCCTTTTCTATACCTATTACAAGGGCAAGGTCGCAGCCGAGTTCATGAACAAGCTGGGCTATAATGCCATGACCGTCGGCAACCACGAGTTTGATGACGGCCCCGAAGTGTTGCGGGGGTTCATCGACTCGGTCGACTTCCCGGTCCTGATGTCCAACGCCGATATTCACGACGAAGAGCTTTTGACCGACAGGATCAAGAAATCGACCGTTATCGAAGTAGGCGGCGAGAAGATCGGCTTGATCGGCCTGACCCCAATCGACACGGATGAGCTTGCCTCGCCCGGCCCCAATGTCACGTTCTCGGACCCGGTACCAGCTGTGCAGGCCGAAGTCGATAAACTGACAGGTGAGGGTGTCAACAAGATCATCGTTCTCAGCCATTCCGGCTATGGCGTCGATCAGCGTGTCGCGCAAGAGACGACTGGTGTTGACGTGATCGTCGGCGGGCATTCGAACACGTATCTTTCGAATGTGTCGGATAAGGCGGCAGGTCCGTACCCAACAGTGGTAAACGGCGTACAGATCGTTCAGGCCTATGCCTATGGCAAGTTTCTGGGCGAATTGAACGTCACTTTCGATGACGATGGCAAAGTGATCGAGGCAGCTGGCGAGCCTTTGATCATGGACAACGCTGTGACCGAGGATCAGGCCGCGCTGGACCGGATTGCGGAACTGGCGGTGCCTTTGGATGAAATCCGCAACAAGGTTGTTGCAAGCGCTGCAGAAGCCATTGAAGGGGATCGCTCAATTTGCCGCGTGCAGGAATGCCAGATGGGCAACCTGGTTGCCGATGCGATGCTGGCGCGTGTGGCGGATCAGGGCGTTCAGATTGCCATTGCCAACTCGGGTGGATTGCGGGCTTCTATCGATCCCGGTGATGTGACCATGGGCGAGGTTCTGACGGTGTTGCCTTTCCAGAATACACTGTCGACCTTTGAAATCAGCGGACAGGGTGTCATTGACGCACTCGAAAATGGCGTAAGTCAGGTGGAAGAAGTGAAAGGCCGTTTTCCGCAAGTCGCCGGTCTTAGCTTTACCTGGGACCCAAGCGTGGCACCGAACGAGGGGCGCGTCAGCGAGGTGATGATTGCCGAGGGTGACGGTTTTATTCCGATCGACCCGAACAAGACCTACCTGGTCGTCACCAACAACTACGTCCGCAACGGTGGTGACGGGTACAAGATGTTCGAAGGCGATGACAAGAACGCCTATGACTTCGGCCCGGACCTTGCGGATGTCACCGCGGAATACCTGGCGGAAAATGCGCCCTATCAGCCCTATGTAGACGGGCGTATCAAACAGAAGTAACTTGGTTTACGACAAAGACAAAAGCCGCATCCCTGTGATGCGGCTTTTTTGTTTGGGAACGGATCAGCTGAAATCATATTCCGGCCAGAGTTTCGGATCGAACCCGTCCAGCATCGGTTTGATGTGCTCAGCAACCCCGCGCCAGCCGCCGATAGACTTGGTCGAGATCTTGTTGCGCACCTGATCGATGCTTGCCGTACGTACCTGTTTGGTGTTTTTCTCGGGGTGCATCATCGTTTCGGTCCACTCCAAATCGCAGAACGCAGCGACCTGCAGGCTGTAGGTTTTCGGGTCGGCCACCAGTTCTTCGTAAGGTACCGTCAGAATACGATTCCCGAACACGGCATCCCAATGCGCCATATAACGACGATACATATTTGCCGAATGGGCGATGGCTTGCATATTCGAGGCATAGCGCATTCCGCCCGCAGGAAAACATCTGATCCATTTGGACAATCCAACATCACGCGGATCGCGCAGCATGTTGATAATCTTTGCCTTTGGGAAGGCAGACAGCAGGAATCCAATACGTTGATAATTGTGCGGCATCTTGTCGACAAAGGCGACAGAGTCGCCCGGAATGGGCGGCATCAATTCGAGGAATTCCCGCGCAAGCTCGGACGCTTTGGCAGCGTCATACTTCTGGCCTTTTTTCTCATACTCACGCGACAGATCGGCCCCCAAAGTCAGTTCGCCGCAACCGGAAATTCCGGGGGCTGAACTCAGCATCATTTCCATCAATGTCGTGCCCGAGCGAGGTTGACCCAGTACAAAGATCGGTGCTGGCCCCTCGGCAAAGCCGGACTCTGGTGCATCGGAATCGACAGGGAACAAGCTGGTGATCCGGAACAGTTTTTCCTCTTCATCCGCCGGGACATAGGGGTTGCCTTGGTGCTGAATTTCATTGGCCCGTGCATAATGCGGCATGGCGGCATTCAACCCGTCTAACTTTGAAATCAAATGCGCCTTGGCGAACTGGAGTTCCAGCTTATCATCTCCCTTTTCGGAGATGGCTTTATTAACGGCTTCCAGCAGCTCCGGAGCTTCTTCTGTGGTTGCAATTGCCGATAATTGCAGCAAAGCCGACATATGCTCGGGTTCGTTTTGAAGAACGCGCCTCAGTATTGCCTTGGACTCGTTCTTTTCACCCGTTTGGTGAAGGTTTACAGACTTAATAAGGGCAATCTTTGTGTTCTCGGGGTCCAACTCGTAGGCGCGGGCGACATCCCGCGAGTTTTCATCGTCAAAGCCGATATTGGCGTAAGCTCTGGCACGTTTTGCAAGAAGGTCCACATTGTCTGGATCGCTCTCCAGCTTCTTGCTCGCATGTTCGATCATCATGCGCCAATTGGTGCCTTTGAGGTGAATTTCATCCAGCACGCGGTTCAATTCCTGGTTGTTGGGGAATTGCTCCAGCTTTTGTTCGGTATAGTCCAGGGCTTTAGGAATTTGCCCGGTCTGCATCAATGCATTCGCCAGGTTTTCGACAAACTGCAGGTCGTCCGGTTTCATCCGCGAGGCTTCAACAAAATGCGGAATTGATTTCTTGTATTGCTTCATCTCGGTCAAAACAAAGCCGGCGATGGCATGATAATCCGAGTCTTTTGGGAATTTCTTGACACCCAGCTGGGCCTTTTTCAAAGCTTGCGGCAGCTTGCCTGCTTCCAGAAGCGCCAGTGCTTTGCTCTTGAGGGATTGCGTTGTCTGGTATTCCATGTGACCCCGTGAGATCCTGTGCCTGTATCAAGAATGTATCGGTGGTTCATTACCCATGTGCGGACGGTTTGCAATAACTCTTCCCAACGACGCAATGGCGCAGCTGTTTTCGGCGCGCCCGGCAAATGCGCTACCTGTGGTGCCGAATTTCAATGTTTGTCCGACAAATCAGGTACATGTCGTGCGTAGCGGCGAAACAGGCCGCCATCTGGATGCGCTGCGCTGGGGATTTCTGCCACATTGGTACAAGACCGAAACGGCGGGGCCGTTACTGATCAACGCCCGGGCCGAGACCCTGGCGGACAAGCCCGCCTTTCGCGATGCCTGCCGGACGCGCCGCTGCCTGATCATAGCGACTGGGTTCTATGAATGGACAAAAACGGAACAGGGAACGCGCCTGCCTTGGTATATCCACCGTCAGGACAAAGCTCCCATTGCCTTTGCCGGGGTCTGGCAGGACTGGGGCCCTGAAAGCGAACGGCAGGGCACCTGTGCTATCGTGACGACGGCTGCCAGCAAAAGGCTTGAGGTCATTCATCAGCGAATGCCCTTGATCGTAGAACCCAATGACTGGCCATTGTGGTTGGGTGAAGCCGGAAAAGGGGCCGCACGGCTGATGCAGCCGGGGAACGAGGATGTGTTGACCTTCCACCGGGTCGGGCCTGCGGTGAACTCGAACCGGGCCAGCGGGCCAGAGCTGGTCGAACCTTGTGACGCGTGACCTTTTCTTTGGAAACGCGGCAAGCTAGACCTTCGGCATGGCTCTGAAATTTCCTGACCTGACCCAACTTTACGCGCACAGGTATGATACCGTGATCGACGTTCGCAGCCCTGCCGAGTTTGCCGAAGATCATCTGCCGGGTGCAATAAACCTGCCTGTGCTGAACAACGAGGAACGCGCCCGGGTCGGAACCATTTATGTACAGGACAGCCCCTTTCTGGCGCGCAAGCTGGGTGCTGCTATGGTATTCCGCAATGCAGCCAATCACATCGAACACCACCTCAGCCATCATGACGGAGCGTGGCGCCCCTTGGTCTATTGCTGGCGCGGTGGACAGCGTTCCGGATCATTCACATGGATGTTGCAGCAAATTGGCTGGCGCGCCGAAGTGGTAGACGGCGGCTATCGTACCTACCGTCGATTGGTGAACGCTTATTTGTACGATGATCCCTTGCCACATCGGCTGATCGCACTGGATGGCTACACGGGCACCGCAAAGACCGATCTTTTGGCTCTGTTGCACGCACGAGGCGTACAGATTCTGGACCTTGAAGCGCTGGCCAACCATCGCGGGTCCTTGCTGGGCGAAAGGCCAGGGGGGCAGCCCAGTCAGAAGGGGTTTGAATCTGCCCTGTCCGCTGCGCTGTGTTCAATGGATCCGGCGCGTTCAGTCATGGTCGAAGCGGAATCATCCAAAATTGGCAGCTTGATCCTGCCGCCCAGCCTTTGGAACGCGTTGTGCAAGGCTCCGCGTGTGAACATTACGGCTTCAATTGAAGCCCGTTCTGCCTACTTGGTTCGGGCTTATGACGACATTCTGTCTGACAGTGACCGATTGCGGGACCGGTTATCACCGCTGCGGTTCCATCGCGGGCATGAGGTCGTGGACGGATGGCTGCGATTGATTGATGCGGGTCAAAAACAGGCGCTGACACAGGCGTTGATGGAACAGCATTATGATCCCGCATACACCAAATCCCGGCAATCCCGCCCGGCGCAAGTGTTGGCCAGTCTAGATGTGGAAACTTTGGACAATGCGGGGCTGAGCAACGCGGCCGCGCAAATTGAAAGCCTTCTGGATCAGCTTTGAAGGCGCAAACCCGGTGTGTCGGTCAGCTGGCCAATAATCATTGCCGGATATCCCGCGTCCAGAAGATCTTGCAGAAGGGTTTCGGCGTCCTTCGCATTAACGGCGGCCAGCAGGCCCCCGGCTGATTGCGGATCAAAAAGCAGCGCCGCCTTGCCCCCGGACGGAAGATTGGGCGCAATCGCGCTGTTGTCGGTGAAAATCGTTGACCGGACCCCCTGATCAGTCAGCGCAAGCGCACCGTCCATCACATTTACCGCGTCCAGATCAAGCGTGGCGCCGCAATGCGATGCGTCGCAGATGCCTTGCAGATGCCCGGCCAGACCAAACCCGGTCACGTCGGTCATCGCATGGGCGTTGGCCAAAATGCGGGCTGCATCGCCTTGAGGCTGTGTCATATGTTTGTAGGCTGCCGCGACCCAGGCCCCCTCGGCAAGACCGGCCATTTCCGCCGCCATCAGAACACCGCTTCCCAAGGGTTTGGTCAGGATCAGACGGTCCCCCGGCTGACCACCCGCCAATGTAATCGGGGTAGCCTTGCACAGGCCGGTCAACGTGAAACCGACCGTCATCTCGTCGCCCATTGAGCTGTGCCCGCCGACGATTTCCGCGCCCGCATCGCGCATGACGTCACTCGCGACGGACATGATTTCGGACATTGTGCGGCTTTGCAGGGCGGCAGACATGCGTGGCAGGATGATCGTTGCCGTGGCTGCCTGAGGTGCAGCCCCCATGGCCCAGATATCCCCCAGGGCGTGAATGGCGGCGATACGCGTCATAAGTGTGGGATCGTTGGTGAAAGCCCTCAGATGATCGGACGTCATGACTTGCCGCGCCCCGCCCGTTTGCAAAAGCGCGGCATCGTCGCCGGGCAGGGGGGTGACGTCGGTACGAGTAGGGGCGGGGAGGGATTTCAGGGCGATCTGCAATGCGTCGCGCCCGACCTTTGCTCCACATCCGCCGCACATGGGCTTTTCACCCAAAACCCCATCAAGCCCGGCGGCCCGGTCGCGGGGCAGGGTGGGCGGTGTCATTTGCGGCAGGTCGCGAAACTTGTTCATAAAGGTCTGGTCGATATGGTTCTTCCATGTCCACATCAACGGGCCGCTGAACGATGTTCCCAAACGCTCGGCCAGTGCTGACTTGCCACCCAGTGAGATCAGTTTGAGATAATCTTTTTGCGGTGTGTATTTTCGCATCTGTCCCGCGCCGAGCGCTGCGCGCAGATTATCGTACAAAACCGGCGCTTCGCGCACCGCATAGACACCAGCCTTCGGTCTGGGGTTCTCCGTAAGATGGGCACAATCCCCGGCGGCAAACACAGCCGGATCACTGGATTGCAGGTAGCCGTTCACGCGGATGTATCCGTCCTGAAGGTCAAGCCCTGTGTTTGCGACCCAGTCATAGGCGCGGGCTCCGGCGGCACCGGTCACGAAACTAGCCGGAATTGTGCGCCCGTCCTTTAGTTCCACGTGATCCTGCCCGATCCGGGTGATCACCGCGTTTTCAATCACCTCCACACCAAGGTCGTGCATTGCAATCCGGATTGTTGCCGCCGCCTTGGGTTTGGTTGCAGTCAGGGCCGACGCACTATCGATCAGGGTAATCTGTGCTGCCCGCCCCCTGGCCTTCAACGCATGTGCCATCGCCATGACCAGTTCGACGCCCGCGACGCCGCCACCGATCACAGCGACCGAGGCCGGGCCTTGATCCTTTAGATACTCGGCCCATTTTGCGGCAAAGGGTCCCAACGGCTTGGCTGGCACTGCATATTCCGCAAAGCCCGGCAGGGCGGGCATGTCCGACGTGATCCCTACATTGACCGAAGCCACGTCGAAGCCTACCGGAGGATGCCCAGGGACGTGCACTTCGTGTGTTTCGGTATCGATGCCATTGACCGTGCCCAAGATCACCCGCGCGCCTGCGAAACGGGCCAGTCTGACAAGATCGATATCCAGCTCCCACCGGTCGTAATGTCCGGCGACATATCCGGGCAACATCCCGGAATAGGGGGCGGTGGGGCCGGGGTTGATCACGGTTACCCGGGCGCCGGGCAAAGGGCTCATTCCCCATTTGCGCAGCAGCAGGGCATGGGTGTGGCCGCCGCCAATTAAAACCAGATCACGGGTCAGGGGCAGCGGAGATGTGTGCATTTGTGTTAATTCGCGCTGTGGTCCGGAACATCCTCGACCTGCTCGACCGCATGGGTGGCCCAAAGCTCATCCTCGCCAGCATCGGGCAGGTCACTGGGCAGTTCATGACGGTGAATGTGCCATTTTGCAATGAACAGGGCCGTGATCGGAGCCGTCAGGAATAAAAACAGCGTGATCAGAAGCTCGTGCAGCGACAGTTTGCCTTCCAGCAGAACGGAATGGGTGATCGAAGCCAGCAACACCCCGCCCACACCCAAAGTAGTCGCCTTGGTCGGCGCATGAAGGCGGGACATAGGGTCATTCAGCTTGATCATGCCGAAGGACCCGACAAACCCGAAAACACCCGAGATTATAAGGAAAACGGCGATCAGCAGCTCTGCAATGAATGTCATATCGCCCTCATTCGATGATGTTGCCGCGCAGCATGAAGCGCGCATATGCGACGGTCGAGACGAAACCCAGCATCGCGATGATCATGGCCGCTTCAAAGAAAATCTCGGTCCCTTTCGACAGGCCATAAAGGATCATCAGGGCAATCGTGTTGATGACCATAGTATCCAGAGCCAGAACCCGGGTCCCAACGCCGTCTGCGGTGATGATCCGCCACAGACACATCATGATCGCCGCGCCGAAACAGGCAAATGCAAAGTAGATTGCGTATTCGATCATTCGAAAATCTCCTTCAGGCGACGTTCATAGCGCTGCTTGATTTCGTCGCGCACCTGATCCGGGTTTGGTGCATCCAGGCAATGGACCAGCAGATTGTGCCCCTGTGCCGACAGGTCGCAACTGACGGTGCCGGGTGTCATCGTGATGGTCCCGGCCAGCACGGTTATGGCCTCGGGTGTCCGAAGCTCCAGTGGAATGCACACCCAGTTGGGCCGCCGGTCTTCATTGCGTTTGAACAGGACGATGCGGGCCACGGTCACGTTCGCGACGACAATATCCCACAGCACTACGATCATGTATTCGGCGACCATTGGCCAGTTGCGCAGCTTGGGCCTGTCGGGCCAGTAGGGTTGTGTGACAAAGGGAATGATGATCCCAAGGATCAGGCCAAAGACCAGAGAATTCAGCGACGGCTTGTTCGCCAGCAGGATCCAGACGATCGTCAACAAAATGGTCAGGTGCGGGTGCGGAAATATCCGGTGTAGCAGTTTCATCACTCGGCCCCTCCCAATACGGCAGAGATGTAGTTTTCAGGCGTAAACAGCTGCCCTGCGGTTTGGCTTGTATATTCCAGCGCAGGGCCCGCGAACAATGTTAGCAGGATCAGGCCGGCTACGGCGCCAAACACGGCAGTAAAGGCCAGACCGGGTTGTGGTTCAGGTGCGACCGGTGCGGGGGCAGCTTCATTTTCCGCTGGCTCTGCTATCGGAACAGCCTGAGTGTCGTAGCTTTTCCAGAAAATCAAAGTTCCGGCTCGGGCCAAGCCAATTATTGTGACGAATGAGCTGATCAGAATCACGGCCCAGACCGTCGTGGCATCCGAAGCATCGCGCGAGGCGTCCAGCACAAGCAGCTTGCCTATAAAGCCGGACAAGGGCGGCATTCCCGCCATCGCAATCGCCCCCACGAAGAACAGTGCGGACACCAAACCGCTTTGCGGCATCGGTGGCGTCGGCGCGATGGCCCCGCCGCGCCGCGCCATCACCAGATCGGCAACCAGGAACAGCAGGGCTGTCGCCAGCGTCGAATGGAAGACATAGTACAGCGCCGCGGCTGTCGCATCAGGCGTGAATTGCGAGATCGCGATCAACAGGGTGCCCATGGATGCAATCGCGCAGAACGCCACCATGCGGGCGATGTGTTTTGACCCCAGAATGCCGATAGTCCCGACAGCCAAAGTGACAAGTGCAGCAGGTTGCAACCACTCACCCGCCAGACCCTCTGTCGCTGCGACATCGGGGCCAAAGGCCAGTGTGAACATCCGCAGAATTGAGTAAGCCCCGACCTTTGTCATGATTGCAAACAGGGCCGCGACGGGCATTGGCGCATTGGCATAGCTGGCAGGTAGCCAGAAATGCAGGGGCAGAACGGCGGCCTTGATGCAAAAGACCAGCAGTAAAAGGACCGCGCCAACCCGCAGCAATGCTGTATCCTCGGCGGGGATTTCTGCAACCCGTAAGGCGATATCCGCCATGTTCAGTGTCCCGGTCACGCCATAGATCGTGCCCAAGGCGAACAGGAACAAGGTCGATCCCAACAGGTTGTAGGCCACATATTGCACACCCGCCTTCAACCGTACCGCACCGCCACCATGGGTCATCAGACCGTAAGAGGCGATCAGCAAAACTTCAAAAAACACGAAAAGGTTAAAGGCATCTCCGGTCAGAAATGCGCCGCAGACACCCATAAGCTGAAAATGGAACAGGGCGTGGAAGTGCTTGCCCCGATCATCCCAGCCCGAAGCTATTGCATAAAGCACAATCGGCAAGGCAAGCAGAGCTGTCAGCAAAACCATCATAGCTGACATTCGATCCAGCACCATGACAATGCCAAACGGGGCGGGCCAGTTTCCAAGCTCGTAAACCTGAATATCTCCGCCCGAAGCCTGCGCCGTGATTGTCAGCGCAATTCCAAGCAAGGCCACAACACCGGCGACCGAAAAGATGCGCTGCAGATCCAGATGGTATCGCAGGACCATGATGCTAAACGGAGCCAGGATCGCGGGCAGGACGATCGGCGCAACGATCCAGTGGTTCATGCGTCTTCTCCTGCTGCGTCCACGCTGTCCTGCGCTGTCATGTCGATATGGTCATCCTTGGAGGACAGGTACGCGCTGAGCGAGATCATCACGATCACCGCGGTCATTCCAAAGGAAATCACAATTGCGGTCAGCACCAGCGCCTGTGGCAGAGGATCGGTGTAAGCGACGTCCTTGTATTTGTTCAGAACCGGGGGGGCGTTCAGCGCAAGACGCCCGGTCGCGAACAGGAACACGTTGACCGCGTAAGTGATCAGCGACAGGCCCAGAATGACCGGAAACGTCCGGCGGCGCAGGATCAGGAATATTCCGGCAGCGGTCAATATACCGACGGCAGAGGCTACGAGCGCTTCCATCAGGCCTGCTCCTTCTCTTGTTCTTGTTCCGGTGGAGAGTCCCGCAGGGGATTGATATCCATCGGGAATTCCTGTGCCATTCCGGGCTGCCACGCAAAGCGGGACAGGCTGTCGAGTGCCAGCATGACCGCACCCAGAACCGCAAGGAACACGCCCGTGTCAAACAGCATGGCGGTGGCCCATTCGAATTCCTCAAGCGGGGGCCAGTGGAGATAGCCAAAATCACTGGTCAGGAAGGGGCGTTCATTGAACCAGGCCCCCAGCCCCGTGGCAGCGGCGATCAGCACGCCCCAGCCAATGGTGCCGTGGTAATAAAACCGCTGCCGCTCAATCGCCCAAGTATAGCCGCTGGCCATGTATTGCATCAGATAGGCGATGGCGACGATCAGCCCAGCGATAAATCCGCCGCCGGGCTGGTTGTGCCCACGGAAGAAAATATAGGCTCCGACCATCAGCGCAATCGGCATCATCACGCGGGTCGCCACAACCATCATCAGCGGGTGTGAATCACCAGACTGCGGCCAGTGCGGTTTGCGATTCAGCAGGTAACTGCGGACATTGGTGCTTAGCACGGATTCCGTCAGCGCAAAGATAATCAGCGCGGCAATGCCCAGCACGATGATCTCTCCAAACGTATCAAAACCCCGGAAGTCGACCAGGATCACGTTGACCACATTGGTGCCGCCACCGCCCTTATAGGAATTGGCCAGATGGAACTCTGAAATCGTTGGAAATGCAAAATCGCGCATCATCATCGCGTAGACCAGCGCGCCGGTGCCAAGACCGGCAACGACGGAAATCGCGGCATCCCGCCATCGCCGCGCTGCGCTGCTGTCCCATGGCGTCTCGGTCGGCAGGAAGTTCAGCGACAGCAGCAACAAGATCATCGTTACCACCTCGACCGAGATTTGCGTCAGGGCAAGGTCCGGAGCGGAAAGATAGTTGAACGCGATGGAAACGATCAGGCCCACGACGCCGATCAACACCAGCGACAACAGGCGGTTCCGGTGGAACCACATGATACCAAGCGTTGCGCCCACCAGACAAATCCAGCCGATCATCGGAATGATCTGCGCTGGCAGCGGAACGCGGGTTTCCAAGCCGATGGTTCCTGTCGAATAGGCGTAATAACCAAGGCCCACGGTGAAAGCGACGAAGATGATCGCATAGCGGCTGAGAACACCGTTATGCATTTCATCGGTGATCCAGCGGCTTAATCTGGTCAGCGCGTCGATGATTGCCTCAAAGATCACCTTGGCCTCGGGTCGGGGCAGGGCATTCCAGACCTGCTCGCCGCGTTTGTGCATTGCCAGCAGGAACAGGCCGCCCAACGTCGCAACAACCGACATGTAAAGTGCAGGCGTGAAGCCATGCCACAGTTTGAGCGAGTAATACGGCAGCTTCTCGCCGCCTATCACCGCGCTGGAAACCACGGCGATCAGGGGGCCAACGATTACTGCGGAATTCAGACCGATCAGGACGACCAGCACCACCAGCAATGCGGGTGCCAGCCACAGCCCGACAGGCGGGTCATGCGGATGGCTGGGATAGTCTTCTCGCTTGGGTCCAAGGAAAACATGGCTGACGAAGCGGAAAGAATAAGCGGCCGAGAACAGCGCTGCCAAAAGTGCCAGCCCCGGAACCAGATAATGTGAATGCAACCAAGTGGTGTGAACGGTCTCTTCCAGCATCATCTCTTTCGACAAAAAGCCGTTCAGCGGCGGCAGACCCGCCATGGACAGGGCCGCGATGGTGCCGATGGTGAAGGTGATCGGCATCAGGTGACGCAGACCCCCCAGCCGTTTCAGGTTCCGCGTGCCGGTTTCGTGATCCACGATCCCGGCGGTCATGAACAGGGCGGCCTTGAAGGTCGCATGGTTGATTATGTGGAAAATGGCGGCCACGGCGGCAATTTTAGTGCCAAAGCCCAATAGCATGGTGATCAGGCCCAGATGGGATACAGTCGAAAAGGCCAGCAACGCCTTTAGATCATCCTTGAACAGCGCGATGACCGCACCCAGCAGCATGGTGATCAGACCAGTCGTGGCCACGATGTAGAACCACGCATCTGTTCCTGCCAGAACAGGCCACATCCGCGCCATCAGGAACAGACCGGCTTTCACCATGGTGGCCGAGTGCAGATAGGCAGACACCGGCGTCGGCGCGGCCATTGCGTGGGGCAGCCAGAAGTGAAACGGGAACTGTGCCGACTTGGTGAAGGCGCCCAGCAGGATCAGGATCAACGCTGGCAGGTAGTAGGGGGACGCCTGGATCAGCTCCTTATTCTGCAAAATGACACTCAGGTCATAGGATCCAACGATATTGCCGAGGATCAGCATCCCGGCGATCATCGCCAACCCGCCCGAGCCGGTGACGGCCAAAGCCATGCGCGCGCCCTGACGGCCATCGGGCAGGTGTTTCCAATAGCCGATCAGCAGGAATGAGCTGAGCGATGTAAGTTCCCAGAAAACAATCAAAAGTAGGATATTGTCGGACAGGACAATACCAACCATCGCCCCCTGAAACAGCAGCAGATAGGTATAGAACTGCCCCATCGGATCTTCGCGCGACAGGTAGAACCGTGCGTAGAGGATGATGAGCAATCCAATGCCAAGGATCAGCAAGGCGAAAAGAAATCCCAGCCCGTCCAGCATGAAATTCGCGTTCAGGCCCAACCTCGGTATCCAGTCAAACCGGGCAGTCACGACGTCTCCGCGTATTACCGAAGGGATGTGGATCAGCAGCCCCATCAGGGCCAGAAATGTGGTCAACCCGGCTGCGGATGCGGCGGCATTTCGGCCCGCGCGGATCAGCAGTGCGGGAAATACAGCACCAAGGAAGGGAAGGGCCGCAATAAGGAATAGGGACAAGTGCGATACTCCGGTCTGGGCGGTCAGGGTGAGGTCAATTTTGTAAGGATATTTTGCCGACTGTCCAGAGATGGCAACTTTTTAACGAGCTGAAATGGATCACCAAGGTATTGGCGGCGCAGCGCATTAATGACGCGATCTTGATCTGCGAGCTGTCTTTCACCGCGCAACCTGCTGTTTGGTTGTGATAGAAACAGCACCAGCGAACAGGAGGCTGAGGTGTGGCCGAAAAAATGAACCGATCCCGACGGTGGGTAGTGATTGGCGTCGGTGCCGCGATTGCTGCCGGGTTTGCGATCAGGCAATACAGACTGATCCCTGAAGATCACAGCGGTGGCCGGATCAGTGTGGCCGACGCCCATGAGCAGGCCGCGGACGGGCGCGTTCTGCTGGTTGATATCCGCACACCGCGCGAGTGGCGCGCCTCGGGAATAGGCGAGGGCGCGGTACCGCTGGACATGCGCCGCGAGGATTTCGTCGACGTTCTGACACAAATGACCGGCGGTGATCAGGCTGCGCCCGTGGCGCTGATCTGCGCCCGAGGGGTGCGGTCCGCGCGCCTCAGCAATCGTTTGATTGAAGCCGGATTCACAAATATCATCGACGTACCCGAGGGTATGTTGGGCTCGGCGGCCGGGCCGGGATGGGTAAGGACCGGTTTACCGGTCCGTAAATACAGTGAGGATGCAGGATGATCAGGGAAATCAGCCTGGCAGCAGTATTTGCCTTCACCGCGCAGTTGGCCTTGGCGGATTGTGCTGATCAGGGGGAAATTTGCGAAACATCCTTGGGCGCGTATCACATCGAATTGCCCGGTGCGGAAAACCCGCCGTTGTTGGTGTTTCTGCACGGGTATGGCGGCAGTGGATCTGGCACGATGCGAAATCGCGGGATGGTCGAACCTCTGCTGGCGCGGGGGTATGCTGTGATGGCACCGGAAGGTTCGGAAAGGCCCAACCGGGGCGGCAGAAAAAGCTGGAACTTTATTCCAGGATTTGGCAAACGGGATGAAACCGCCTTTCTGTCCGAAGTGGTTCAGGACGCGGAAAACCGGTTCGGAATCAATGCGGACCGGGTCATGCTGGGCGGGTTTTCGGCTGGTGGCTTTATGGTCAACTATCTCGCCTGCAAGGCGCCCGAGACATTTTCGGCATATGTTCCGGTGTCCGGAGGATTCTGGAGGCCACACCCGGAAACCTGCAAGGGTCCAATCCGGATGTTTCATACCCATGGCTGGACGGACAACGTGGTACCGCTTGAGGGGCGCGTACTGGGCGGTGGCCGGTTTCGGCAGGGCGATATCTATGCCGGGCTCGAAATCTGGCGCGAGGCAAATGGCTGCGTCGATCACAAACCGGCCGGCTTTAGCACAACGGGGAATTTTATGCGCCGCCGCTGGACCACCTGTGCCAAAGGCAGCGCGCTGGAGTTTGCCTTGTTCCCGGGCGGTCATACAGTTCCAGCCGGTTGGGCTGATATGGTCGTGGATTGGTACGAAGGGCTTCCCGGTAGCTGATCACTCTGCCGGGGTCATGTTGATCTTGCCTTCAACCAGTTGCTTCAGCTCGGCTCGGTAACGGCGGGCCGACCGGGTGATGGCAGGTTCGCGGAAATCCTCGCGCATTCCGACCATCCGGCGTGCGGCACCGGCCGAAACACCGCTGAGTGCCGATAGCGGAATGGCAAGTGCGAGACTGATGGCAATCGGAGCCAGCCAGATCGAGACCAGCCCGGACAGGATACCAACACTCAAGGCTATGCCACTGACGGTTTCCAATGCGTGACACAGGATCAGCGTGCGCAATCCGTAACTGCCACCGTCGCGTGCTTGCGGCGACCAGCCCCGCTGAATGCCAAGCGCTGTCCGGAAAACGGCGATCATCTGTTGCACCATCAAGATCGGCGCATACAGGATCGACAGAATGACCTCGGCCAGAAACGAGGTCAGGAACTTGAGGCCGCCTCCGAACTCGGAATAACGCACACCGCTTAGCGGCAAAGCCAGAACTCCCAGCACCTTGGGTGCCAGCAGCATTGCATACATCACGAGAATGATCAGAACGTGCCGGGTTTCCGACATTTCCGGCCATTGCGGGAACAGCGGATTATCGGGGCTGAAGTAATGCAGGACAGAGGCGTCTTTGCCCTGACCGATCAGTGCCCACATCAACAGCAGCGCAAACCACAGCGGTGACATCAGGTATCCTACGGCACCGTGGAACATGTGAAAACGCGAGACGGCCCGGAATCCAGTCGAGCCCAGCAGTTTCAGGTGTTGCAGGTTGCCCTGGCACCAACGCCGATCCCGCATCGCATGATCTATCAGTGTGGGGGGCGTTTCCTCGTAAGATCCCCGAATGCGCGGCAGGAACCGCACCGCCCATCCGGCACGGCGCAGCAATCCAGCCTCGACGAAATCGTGGCTCATGATCAGCTTGTCCTGACCGTTGAACGCACGCAGCTTGGGCAGTCCGGCACTGGTGGCGAAAGCCTTGGTGCGGATTATGGCGTTGTGGCCCCAATAATTGCCCTCTTGCCCGCACCAGCGCGCCAACCCTTCGGCAAAGGCGATGCCATAGACCCCATTGGCGAATTGTTGCATCCGGGCAAATACCGATTGCGCGCCGATCAGTTGCGGATAGCTCTGGATCAGCCCGGCACCGGGATCACGCGCCAAAGCATCGGTCAGCCGGTGTATGGCGCGACCGGTCATAAGGCTGTCCGCATCCAGAACCAGCATCGCGTCCCAGTCTGCGCCCCAGCGACTGACCCAGTCGGCGATGTTACCCACCTTGCGGTCGGTGTTCTGCTCGCGGCGGCGGTAATACAACTCCAGCCCCGGGGCGAGCGTGGTGCGCAGGGCTTCGACGCTGGCTTGTTCCTGTGCCGCGATTTCAGGGTCGCGTGTGTCGGACAGGATGAACATGGCATAGTGATGCTGCCCTCCGCGTGCCTGCAAATCTTCAAGCATGGTGCGGGCGTTGCCCAGTACGTTCCATGGCACTTCGTTGTATACCGGTGTCAAAAGGGCCACGCGTAGGGGCTGTGCTGTGCGCTTGCGCTGCGGACGATCCTGTCGCGACAGCGAAACCATACCCAGCAGAACGGTGCAGACCGTGAACGAAATCCAGAAGAAGTTGAACGAGATAAGCGCCAACAGGATGCCCTCGATCAGATTGATTCCCTGGGCGCTGAACCAGTCGCTCATAATCCACAGCAGGCCCAATGTCGCCACCATCGCCGGTGAAAACGCAAGCGCGCGCCAAAATCCAGTCGCGCCCGTGTCTGTGCCCGACGGGGCATCGGCATCGTGGAACCCCACGTTGAAATTCTGCGCGGGCATCGCCAGAGGTGCTTCAGGCGGCATGATATGCAGATCGCGGTTCATATGGTCCATCGGTAAAGCCACACCTCAGAGGCGGGCTGTTTGTCTTTCAGCAGTTGCGCGCGCAATTCGACATGATCGCGCCCATCAGGCTGGAACGAAAACGCCAGACGCAATCCACCCGTATCCGGGTTGCGTTGCAGAACACCGTCCGAGGTTTCGGCATGAGGGGAATCCACGAAGACACTGATCGCCTCGATATCATCGAACAAATCGCTGCCTTCGAAATCGATGACGGCCAAACGCCCCTCACCGAAGGTGTTTTCGCCCATGGCGGTGTTGGTCACCCGTGGCATCGGAGTGCGCTGAGGCTCCTCACCCCAGATCAGACGATAGGACAGATCAACCCGACTGCCTGCCGCATAGGGCTCTGCCGGACGCCAATAGGCGACGATGTTGTCATAGATTTCCTGATCGGCCGGTATCTCGACCAGTGTAACGGTGCCTTTGCCCCAGTCGTCCCGAGGCTCGACCCACAGACCCGGGCGCTTGTGATAATTCGCCTCAAGGTCGGCATAGTCCGAAAACTCGCGCTTGCGCTGCATCAGCCCGAAGCCGC
The DNA here is from genome assembly GCF_056537065.1 of Ruegeria sp. CH2. NCBI lineage: Bacteria > Pseudomonadati > Pseudomonadota > Alphaproteobacteria > Rhodobacterales > Roseobacteraceae > Ruegeria > Ruegeria sp. CH2. Next base: position 886,558 of record NZ_JBQFQV010000001.1, on the reverse strand, counting down.
GCGGGTTCTCGTCAACGAAAGACGATATTTGCAGGCGGGCCGGGTTTGCCAGCGGACGCCACAACACCTCGCCCGCGCCATTGCGGATCAACAGCCCGTCGCTGTCGTGGACGGCCGGACGGAAATCGTCGAACCGGCTGTGGTTGGTCTGGTCGAACAGAAACATCGAGGTGCCCGGCGCGATACCTACATGAGGTAGGTCTTCGCGGGGAAACAGCGTGGCCTCGACGTCGATAATGCAATCCGCCCCCGCCGTGACATTGAAGCGATAGGCACCAGTCACGCTGGGACTGTCCATCAGCGCATGTACGACCATATTCCGATGGCCGGGCTTGGGGCGCTCCAGCCAGAAACGGATGAACTCAGGAAATTCCTCGCCATCCGGGTCGCCTGTTTTCAGGGCGAGACCGCGTGCCGACAGACCGTAGACCTCGTCCAGACCAATAGCGCGGAAATAGCTGGCACCCTGCCAGACGCAGAACTCATCCGTCTTGCCGGGTCGGTGCATCTCGGTCCGCAGCCGTAGGCCTGAAAAGCCCAGAGTCTCGTCGATGGGCAATTGCGGCACATCTTCGGATTTGTCGAACATCCCCAGATCGAAATCGACTGGTGTTGTCATGCCATTTTCGACCGTTTCCACCTTGATGGTCCGGGGGAAATACAGGCCCGGTGTGAAGAAATCGACGTTGAATGGCGTTTCGGTTTCGTACCACAACGCCCGGTCCAGCCGAAAACGGATCGAGCGATATTGTTCGTAAGTCAGATCCTGCCATTCTTGGGGAACCATTTCGCGTTCCGCATAGGGGCGGCTGGCCAGTTCGCGGGCCAGTTCGATCACGTGGTCGCGGTCAAAGGGGACTGCGCCCCCGGTCGCATAGGCCGATGGGGCAAAGGCCAAGGCAGTCGTCGAGACTAGGAATGCGCGACGGGTGAAATTCATCTCTTCAATTTCCAGGGTTGAGACTTAAACCAAGCTGCCAGATAGGCCACACCGATGATCATGGCAAAGCCAATTATGTTGGCGACAAAGACGGTGGCAACATCCCGCCCAGCTTGATCGAGGGCAACGCCGATAAGTCGTGCTGCTGCCATGGAAAATACAAACACCGCAAGGGATTGCTGACCGACTTTGGTGATGACAGTCAGAAGGAATTGCCAGACACGCGCGCCTATTCCGTGACCCGTCGCTATCAGGCGGTGACCATGTTCGCCTGCCGCGACCCAGCCCAGATAGGCCAGTGACAGAAAATGGACATATCGCAGCGCACCAAACTCGGTCTTGTCGCGCAATTCGTCGGTCAGTGGCCAGATCTTTCGGATCGCAGCGCCCAACTCAGGCGCAGCGCTGTTAACCCAGAGGAAGACCTTCCAAGATCCAAACGGAGCTGACAGGATCAGGAACAAGGCAGCCGCCCAGACCAGAGATTTCGATACTGGTGGAGCGGGAATCCATCCGCGCATCAAGGCAAATCCGGTGAAGAACAGCAATTGCCAGCCAAACGGGTTGAAAAACCATTGCCGATCCGACCAAGGCTCGGCCGGAAGGGCCAGCGCGCCGGTCTGAGTGATGCACCAGATGGTCACAGATGCAGCCGCCATCAGCCAGAAACTGACACGGTACAGCGCGATGTAGAGCGGCATCAGCGCCAGTACCACCAGATACATCGGAAGGATGTCAAAGTAGTTCGGTACATAAGTCAGGGTAAAGATCCCCACCATCTGCGGGGCGGGATCATTGAAGAAATGCTGAAGGTTCAGGGACGAGACATAGGTTTTCCCGAACGCGCCGGTCAGGTCCAGCGCTGCCATTGTCATGGCGACAAAGAAGAACAGGGCAATATGGGCCCAATAAACCTGCCAGATGCGATAGGCCACTCGGGCCGTGCCCATCCACCAGCCTTTGTACAGGAACGCCCCGCCGAAGGCGATGGCCGAGGCCATGCCCGAACAGAACACGAAAATCTCGGTTGCGTCCGAATACCCAAAGCGCGCCGGGATCCAATTCGCCCAAGGATCATTGGGAATGTGGGCGATCAGGATGATGAACATCGCGATGCCGCGATAGAAATCCAGTCGCGGGTCACGCGTGCGGGCGGGGGCCGCAGCCGGGGCTGCGACGGGTGCAAAATCAGCAGCGGGCGATATGGTCGCCATACGGTCTCTGTCCTTCTTGGTCGTCTTGTTATTCGGCGGGGACGCTTTGCATGTCTCCGCCGTCGCGTGCCGCATCAATCAGGGCGCGGCGCGCGATGGCATAATTGTCTTCACCCCCGGCGCGCTTGGCGCGACGGTCATCCAGAATGCGTTCAACCGCATCAAGACGACCGGCCCGAAGCCCGGAATCGATGGTAATGCGTTCAAATACATCACGTTGCGCGTGACTGCCACCAGCCAGTTGCATTGAACCGCGCGCTGCCAACAGGTGATCAAATGCCGTGCCATAATGGCCGTCACCAAAGGCTTCAAGGCCCATGGCGGCCGCGACACCGGGATCAGCCATACGGCGGGTGGTGTCGTCATTGGCACGCGCTGCATCCTTGCTCATGCGGTTCAGCATTTTGGCTGTGGCGTCGACGCGATTGTCGCCTGTCAGTGCCAAAAGGTAATGCAGATCGGCGAAGATCAGGCAGCCGTCTTCGGTGCGTGCGGCACTCAGGTCAGCCAGTTCTTCCCAGCGATTTCCGACATTTACGCCTTCTAATTCAAGCCGCATCAGAAGCGAAGTTCCGTTCGAGATGTCGCGGTAATCGTCGGTTTTGTCCTTGCGGACGTGGTTGTCATACAGGTCCATCACCTGATCGACCTGACCCAGATCCAGATGCATCAGGGCCTTGTGCCACCAGACGTGATAGCGGAAGTTGTTGCAATGGGCCCAGGCCGCCTCGCGCCCGGCCAGCCAGTCAAGGCCCAGCTGCGCGTTGCCGGTCATTTCATGGACATGGGCCACCGCGTGCAGACCCCAGGCATCATCGGACACCATCCAAAGCGCCTGACGTCCCGCGATTTCGGCCTTTTCGTAGGCTCCGGTTTCTTCCAGCGCGAAGGAATGGCAGCCCAGCAGATAACCCCGACCGGGGTGATCGGGTTCATATGCAGGCATAACCCGTTCGATCGAACGGCGCATTCCGTCCGGATCGCCCAGAACGAAACGGGTCGCGTGGCTGAGTTTCATCGCCAACGTATCCTGCGGATGGTCGCGCAGGACCGCTTCGAACTTTTGCACCGCCTGTGTCAGTTGGCCCGCAAGATACAGCCCCAATGCATCGACAAACAGCCGCTCGCGCGTCGAGACGGGCTGCCGTTTCATCGCAGCATTGGCTGCTGCCAAAGCCTCGACCGCAACCGCCATCATCTCTCGTCGACCGAGAAGGGCCATGAACAGGCCTTTAACGGCATGGCCCAAAGCAAAATTGGGCTCAAGCTCCAACACTTTGCCCAGATGTTGGGGCGTAACCGCGGCATGTGCCATGAACCCAAGCAGAACACCATTCCAGGCTTCGACAGCTTCAGGCTGCGCCAAGGTGTTCATCTGTCCAAAAATGTCTTGTTTCATACTTGGGTCCAATCTGATTGCGGTATTTGACACTGTTTGATGTAACAGAGTGTGCGAGAGCGGCGTATCAGTATCGACCCCGCTCTCGAATTGGTGAAATGTCGTGTGTGAAAAAGTCGAAAAAATCCGCCGATTCAAAGGCATGTTTCAGCAACTTGCCGCCTAGTTGTGCAAGTGTTTCAATCGTCGAACGGGTTTTCAGCGTTTAATACCCAGTCAGTGTCCGCCCCGCAGGTGGGTGGTGCGCTGCGATATGTTACAGGCGTACGTGACAGGTTAAGGGGATTCCCGATCAGGTTCACCTTACCGGGCTGGGCCTGCATCGAAATCTGCATATTTCGTGCTGCTACCTGTTCCGTGTCAAAAACCTGATCCAGCGTCTGGACCGGACCAACAGGCACTTTCACGTCTTCAAGACCGGAAATTACGGATCGCGTATCCAGCCGTTGAACAGCCGGCCGAAGAATGGCGTTCAGCGCATCACGGTGTTCCAGTCGCGCCGGGTTGGTCACGAATCTGGGGTCGTCGGCAAGTTCGGGTTGTCCCAGGAAACCGCACAGTTTTTTGAATTGGCCATCATTTCCAACCGCCAGAATGACATGCCCATCGGATGTCTCGTAAACGTCATAAGGCACGATATTGGGGTGCCCGTTTCCGCGGCGTTGCGGAACGTTGCCAGAAGTCAGGTAATTGACGCCCTCGTTGATCAGCCATGCGATCTGAGAATCAACCAGTGCCAGATCGACCTGCTGACCTTCACCGGTCAGGTCGCGGTGGCGCAGTGCGGCCAGAATACCAACGCTCGCATACATTCCGCACATCACATCAGCGATTCCGACCCCCACTTTCATCGGCGCGCCTTCCGGGTCGCCGGTCAGGGACATGATCCCTCCATAGCCTTGCGCCATCAGGTCATAGCCGGGCTTGCTGGCATTTGGTCCGGTTTGGCCGTAACCCGAAATCGAGCAGTAAACGAGGCTGGGGAACTCCTGCGACAGGGTGGCATAGTCCAGCCCGTATTTCGCCAGACCGCCGGGTTTGAAATTCTCAATCAGAATATCCGCGTGTGAGGCCAGCCGTCGGATTTCCGCCTGACCTTTCTCAGTCGCGATATCCAGCGCCACGGATTTCTTGTTTCGGTTCGCTGACATGAAATAGGCGCTCAGGTCCGAGCGGTTGCCGTCGGCATCGGTGACATAGGGCGGACCCCATTGCCGCGTGTCGTCGCCCCCGGTGGCAGGGTTTTCGATCTTGATGACGCTTGCGCCCAGATCACCCAGCAACTGCGTGCAGGTCGGCCCGGCCAGAATACGGCTGAGGTCCAGAACCTTGACGCCCTTCAGGGGGCCCTCAGATGCGGCCATCGTATCCTCCACGGTCGATTTCAGCGGCGATGACGGTAAATGTCTCGGCCTTTACAGCAGCTTCAAGTGCTGCACGCAACTCTGCCCGGTTGCGGACAGTGTGGCCGTTCCCACCAAATGCACGGCCCATGGCGGCGAAGTCATGGTGGCCGAAATCCACGCCATTCTTGCCCATCTGCCGCTGCCGCTGTTTCAACTCGATAAGGGCAAGGCTGGCATCTACGAAGACAAGAAAGATCGGATTGCCGCCCATTTCAGCCGCCGTCGACATTTCCCCGGCGACCATCAGAAACCCGGCATCACCCGAAAAGCTGATCACCGGGCGGTCGGGCTCGGCCAGTTTCAGACCAATGGCCATTGGGACAGCACAGCCCATGGTGCAGAGCGCCGAGGATTGGATCAGCCCACGTTCTTCGCGGCAGTCCCACATCTGGCTCAGCAGAATGCGATGCGCGCCGCTGTCGGCGGTTGCCAGCGTTTCGGGGGGCAGGGTAGCGCGCGTTTCGGCGATGACCGCTGCGGGTCCCCAGTCCTCATCGGTGGGAAAGGCCTGTGCCAGAGCAGATTTGACCTGCGCGGGCTCACCACCCGGCCACGTTGCGCGGGCAGGGTTTCCCTTGGCGATGGCCTCCAGCGTCTCGCCCGTGTCGGCCACCAGATTAAGACCCGCCTGATGCATGTAGTGGTCATTGATCACCGCTGATATGTCGATGACGCGCTTTTCTTCGGGGTCCCAGATTTCGCGCCAGCCGGGGCGCATTTCGATCGGGTCATACCCCAGACACAGCACCAGATCGGCGTGTTCGACCAATGGGACAAGGTGCTTGTCTGCCAAAGGCGACAGGCCCGCGCCGCCCAAACACAAAGGGTGATCTTCGGGAACAACACCCTTGGCCTTGTAGGTGGTAACAAATGGAATTCCGAAATGTTCCAAAAACGCCTGCACCACACTGCGCGAGTCGTCATAGAGGACATCGAGACCGATAATGGCGATGGGGCGCTCGGCCTCGGCCACCCAGCGCCTGGCTTTTTCCAGGCATTCGCCATTGGGGCTGACAGGCGCGACCTTGGCCAGACGGCGGCGTTTCACACCCGTCACCGGCGTATCGGCGACCGAGATCGGAACATCGATATGGACCGGGCCCGGCCGCGGTTGCGTGGCCAGTGACACCGCCTTGTCTGCGATGATATCCGCGCCCTTGGCCGTCAGTGTAAACGTGCCCTTGGTGATGGAACGGTAAACCTGGCTGTGGTCCATAACCTGATGGGTGTAGGTCAGCGCTTCGTCCGCATCGACGCAACCGGTCAGAACGATCATCGGAACACGGTCCTGCAACGCATTGGCCACCACGTTGATGCCGTTCATCGCGCCCGGACCCAAAGTGGCGACCAGAATCGCAGGCGCGCCGTCGCGGTGATGCACGGCCTCGGCCATGAATCCGGCCGAGTTTTCATGTTTTGTCAGATGAAAAGTGATGCCCGCCTTTTCAAGCGCATCCACCAGTGTCAGCACCTCACCCCCCGGCATTCCAAAGGCGTGGCGGCACCCCGCTTCGTACAGGCGTTGGGCCAGAAGATCGGCGGCGCGCGGCGTGGGGTCCTGCATCAGTCATGCTCCGAGATAACCGTTTCGAAGCAGATTGCGGAGGACGCCACCAGACGCAAGGCGGATCACGTCAGTGTGACTATTTGACTGCGTCTTCAGCGACGGATTGAAAAGTTTTATCCAGTTCCGCGGCAATGTCCTGCAAGGCTTGCCCGCCTTCCGCCATGTAAGGGTCAAACACGAAACTGGGGGTCTTGTAAGACAGGGTTGCGGTTCCGTCCTCGTTCTCGGTGACATAGAAACGGATCGGTGCTTCGATCATCGCATTGGTAGAGGTTTCCAGCACCCTTACGGCGTAATCGTTGTTGAACGCGCCAATCACCATGTTACCCGGAATGGTGATCCCTCGTGCCGCAGCTGCCTTGGTGGGTCCAGCCTGCGTCACCACTATCAATCCGTTGTCCTTGATCGCAGCCTTGGTTGCATCGACCAGTTCCGAGTAGGTCTTGTCCGCGGGAAACACGGTCCAACCGGTTGGGGCGTCCTGTGCCCAAACGGGTAAAGCGATCAGGCAGAGCAAGGGAATGAGGGCTTTCATTGTCACGTATCCTGTATTGAGGTGCAACCTGTGTGCCAGACCTGACCGACCCGCGACATCACAAACCCGTGTTCATGTGCCCGTGCGTTACTTCCGTCGAGCCTTCAATAGGTAGATATCCATGATCCAGCCATGTTCGGCGCGGGCTTTCGCCCGGGTCTCAAGGATATTCTGCGCAACCTCATCCAGCGGGCCACTGATCAGAACCTCTTCTTTCATACCCACATAGGCGCCCCACCAAATGTCATAACTTGCCAAATCAAGGGTTTGGAACGAGCATTCGCCGTCCAGCATCACAGCGACGTTCGAGGCCGCATCAGGCCAGCCTTCATCCCGGATACGACGACCGGTTGTGACAACGTAGGGCGCGCCCAGATCATTGATCGGAATCGCATGGGCGGCGGTCAGCGCCTGCAAGGCGGTGATGCCGGGGATAACCTTGGTATTGGGTTGCGGGTTCAACCGGGCAGCGATGCGCAGTGAGCTGTCATAGAGGGACGGATCCCCCCAAATCAGCAGCGCGACATGCTGCGCCTCTGGATGAGCGGCTATGGCCGCTTGCCAGCGCAGGGCGATGGCGTCGTGCCATTCATCGACACCGCGCAGGTAGCCATCGTCGGCCCGGCGCTGGGGAATATCGAAATAGGCAATCTGCGGCGGCGTTTCGGCGACACGCTCGATGATCGCTTCACGCAGCCCGGCCAGATCAGCCTTGTTTTCCCCCTTGCGTGGAATCAGGATCAAATCCGCCGCCCGGATCGCCTGCGCGCCCTGAAACGTTACATGATCCGGATTGCCGGTACCGATACCGATCAAGCTCAGATCAATCATCGTCGAACTCCGCCAGCGGACCATAAAGGATCAGCGCCGGTGCTTTGCCAATCTCGGTTCTTAGCTGCTCTGCCAGCGCGCCAATCGTGGCGCGTTGCAGCTTTTGCTCGGGGGTCGAGACGGATTCGGCCATAAGCGCCGGAGTATCCAACGGCAATCCTTGCGTGTGCAGGGCTTCGACCAGCAGGGGAAAGGTGCGCTTGCCCATGAAAACGACGGTCGTGGCCTGCGGATCAGCCAGCGCCTTGAGGTTCAGGTCGTCGGGCAACTCACCACTGACGTCATGGCCGGTCACGAACTGGACCCGCCGGGCCGTGAGCCTGCGCGTCAATGGAATGCCTGCGGCCGCTGCCGCTGCCACTGCTGAGGGGACGCCGGGAATAATCTCATAGGCGATTCCGGCTGTGCGCAGGGCGACAAGCTCTTCCTCAAGCCGTCCGAACATACCGCCGTCGCCTGATTTCAGGCGCACCACATGCTGACCGGACTGCGCGTAATCCACCAACAACCGGCTGACATGGCCCTGCTTGGGGGACGGACGACCGGCCCGCTTTCCGACGCCAACCAGATCCGCATCGTCGCGCGCATGGCTCAGGATCGGGCCGCTGCTGAGATCGTCGAACAGGATCGCATCGGCCTTTTGCATCCGGTCCACCGCCTTGAGTGTCAGCAGTTCCGGATCACCGGGGCCAGAGCCGATGAAAGAAACAAAGCCGCTCATGCCGACGCCTCCGCAATCAGGTGAAAGAACGTGCCAGTGACATTGCCACGCAGTGATCCGGTTTGCGGACCTTCTTCCCCTTCGGCGTCAAACACGCGTGCCAATGGGGCGTCCGGTTGATCCACGATCGAGGAATAGTGGAACTCGTGCCCGCGCAAGGCTGCGCCTTTGGCAAAGCCGGGCATGGGGGCCAACAACTCGGCTTTTCTGTAGCCAAGATTGAACTTGCGCTTCTGGTAGGATGTGACGAGCCCCAGCAAGCCGGCCATTTCATGTTGCACGCCGTCCTTGTCGATCAGCGCCTGACCAAGTGCCATGTAGCCGCCGCATTCTCCGTGCACCGGCTTTGTTTCCGCATGTTTTCGCAAACCACTCAGGAAGGTGGTGGCCGCTGCCAATGTTCCGGCGTGCAATTCGGGGTACCCGCCGGGCAGCCAGACCAGATCGGCATCCGCCGCCGGAAGTTCGTTCGCCAAGGGGGAAAAAGGCAAGATCTCGGCACCCGCATCGTGCCACCCCTGCAAAAGGTGGGGGTAGGTAAAGGAAAAGGCGGCATCGCGGGCCAGCGCGATCCGCTGGGCGGGGGGGCGCGGCAGCGCGGCTGACGATGGCCCGCCGGGGCCTGAGGAAGCCGCCCGCTTGATTGCGTCAAGGTCCACATGTTCTCGCAAGAACGCGGCATAACCTACAATGGCGCTTTCCAGATCGGGATGTTCGACCGCCTGAATAAGTCCCAGATGCCGCTCGGGCAGGGTCAAATCACCACGCCGGGGCAGGACGCCCAGAACAGGCAGGCCCGCGCGCTCCATCCCCAGACGGGTCAGGCGTTCATGGCGGGGGCTGGCGCATCGGTTCAGGATCACTCCGGCAAAGGGCAGGTCAGGATTGTACATCCTGAACCCCAGCGCCGTTGCCGCCGCTGATTGTGCCTGCCCGCCCACATCCAACACAAGCACAACGGGCCAGCCCATGCGCAGGGCGGTCTCGGCGCTTGAACCGTGTCCAACTTCGCCGGGCTTTGCGACACCGTCGAACAAACCCATCGAGCCCTCGGCCACCACAATGTCAGCGCCTTCAGCCTGAGCGGAAATAGCGCTGAACAGGGGATCCGTCATTGCCCAGCTGTCCAGATTGAACGAAGCCCGCCCGGCAGCCGCCCGGTGAAAGGCGGGATCGATATAATCCGGCCCGCTTTTAAAGGGTTGCACGGTCAGGCCATCTTCGGCCAGCGCGCGCAAAAGGCCCAGCATGACCGTCGTCTTGCCGGTACCCGAAGATGGTGCTGAAATCAGAATACCCGGAGGGTTAGTCATCACCATGGCTCCAGCTTGACCAAGGGCTGTCGGCACTTTGCGGGCGATAGCGGCGGTCGTAATCTCTGGAATAAAGACAGCTTTCGTCAAATCCCTCACCGGCCAGCGCGGGGCCGACCATGATCAAAGCGGTGCGCGAGATGCTTTCGTCCAGCGACCCTTTCAGGGTTTCCAGCGTTGCGCGGATGATCTTTTCATCCGGCCAGCTTGCGCGATACACAACGGCCACCGGACAATCGGCGCCATAAGCCGGGATCAGGTCTGCGATAACCTTGTCCAGATTGCCGATTGACAGATGAATAGCCAAAGTCGCGCCGGTACGGGCAAAATTCACCAGCGTTTCACCTTCGGGCATGGATGACGCGCGCCCCGGCGTCCGGGTCAGAACCACCGATTGCGCCAGTCCCGGCAGGGTCAGTTCGGCGCCCAGGGCCGCTGCGGCGGCGGCAAAGGATGGTACGCCAGGGGTCACACTGACCGGAATGCCCATTTCTTTAAGGCGGCGGATCTGTTCGCCCATCGCCGACCAGACTGACAAATCGCCCGAATGCAGCCGCGCCACATCCTGACCCGCTTTATGCGCGACTTCGATCTCGGCCATGATCTGGTCCAGATCCATGGGCGCAGTGTTGATGATTTTTGCGTCTTTGGGGCAGTGGCTCAGAATTTCCTCGGGCACCAGTGATCCGGCATATAGGCACACAGGGCACGAGGCGATGATGTCGCGCCCGCGCAATGTCAACAGGTCTGCAGCGCCCGGTCCGGCGCCGATGAAATGAACGGTCATGTTTGTCCTCCGATGGCGATGGCGCAGGTGGCCAGCCGGTCGTCCGAAATGTGTCTGGGTGAAAGCAGCCGCGCGCCGGACCCGGCGGCGGCAAGGGCCGATGCTTCGGCAACGCTGCCGGTGCCATAAGTGGCGCGGCTGCGGTTAGAGCATGTCAGGGTGCGTTGTCCGGCCAAATCGGCAGCCGCCACGAAATGCAGCGGAAGAGCAAGGCTTTCCGCAAAGGCCACCAGCGCAGAGTGGCCGCTTTTGTCGGCAACCGTCGCCAGAGCTTGGACATCATGGCTGGCCGCTGCCGCGTCATAGGCGGCGCGCAAACTGTCTGTCGTCGCGTCTGATGAAAAGCCCAAACCTGCCACGATCATAGCGTCACGCTCCACTGTACGACTGGATAGGCAGCCTTCCAGCCGCGCCGCGGTCCGAGCGGTGCAGAATGTGCCAGTTCGATCCGCAAAAGGTCTCCGCCCAGGTCTTCGTGCCATCGCGCCAACAGGGCTTCGCTTTCCAGCGTTACCGCATTGGCGACCAACCGGGTGCCAGCGGGCAAGGCATCGCGAAGCCACGCCAGCAGGCTAGTGCTGAGCCCACCGCCGATGAAAACCACGTCCGGCAGGGGCAATCCGGCCAGCGCTTCGGGTGCGGTACCGTGGACAACTTGTAACCGATCCTGCCCCAGCGCGTCGGCATTGCGACGAATGCGTTCGGCCCTGTCGGCACGGGGTTCGATACTGGTGGCGGTCATGGTCGGGTCGCACATCAGCCATTCGATGCTGATCGAGCCGGTGCCACCGCCAATGTCCCACAGATGCTCACCTCTCTGTGGCGCCAATGCGGACAGGGTCAGCGCCCGGATCGGGCGTTTGGTGATCTGGCCGTCGGTTTCAAAAAGATCATCTGGCTTGCCCGAGGCCTTGGACAGTCCCCGCCCAGTGCCGGTCACTTCCAACCCGACGCAGACGGGATGATCAAAGGTTCCCAGCAAAGCTTCGGTCAGGCTCACTGTCTGGACGCTTTCACGCGGGCCGCCGAGGGCCTGCATCACATGCAACGCGCTGTCGGCAAATCCGGTTTCGCTAAGATATGTCGCCAGTTCAGCAACTGCCTTGCCGTCACGCAATAGCGCAATGGCATGAAGTCCCGGGGCCAGATGCGGTCGCAATCGGGTCAAAGGCGCAGCGTGCAGGCCAAAGGTCAGCGTGCTTTCCAAAGGCCAGCCCAGCCGCGCAGCGGCCAGCGAAAATGTGGACTGGCCGGGCAGGGCGGTCCACTCGTTGGCATCGAAGTTACGCGCGATGACGGACCCCGCGCCAAACCAGAACGGATCACCTGACGCCAGAACCACCGTCTGCCGTCCGCGCAGGCCTTTCAGGATCGGCAATCCGTCCGAGAACGGCACCGGCCATTCGACGCGCTCAGCCTCGTTTTCCGGCAGCAGCGACAGGTGACGAGGCGGCCCCATGATCACTTCGGCCCGGTCCAGCACTTGACGGCTTGCAGGCGACAGGCCATCAAACCCATCTTCGCCCAATCCCAGAACGGTCAGCCACGGAGTTTCAGACATGCTCAACCTCCTGATTCTTGGCGGCACGACCGAGGCCAACGCTTTGGCCAAAGCTGTTGCGGAACAAGGGATTGCGGCTGTGTATTCTTATGCGGGACGGGTGGAAACCCCGCGTCCGCAGCCGTTGCCGGTGCGAGTTGGCGGGTTTGGCGGCCCGGAAGGTCTGGCCCACTACATCCGTGAAAACGCGATCACCCATGTCGTGGATGCGACCCATCCATTTGCGGCGCAGATGAGCCGGAACGCGATTGAGGCGTGTCACACAACTCAGGTTCCACTGGCCGCCTTGACCCGCGCGGCGTGGAAGCTGCAACCCGGCGATGTCTGGCACCGCGTGCCCGATATCACTGCCGCCGTCGATGCGCTTGCAGGTGATCCGCAGCGTGTGTTCCTGGCTGTCGGGCGTATGCATCTTGAAGACTTTGCAGCCCAGCCCCAGCATCACTACCTGCTGCGTCTGGTGGACGAGCCTGACAGCGTGCCTTTTCCTTTGGCGCAGGTTGTCGTGGCCCGGGGTCCTTTTGCAGAAGCCGATGACTGCGCATTGATGCAGCAACACAGGACGCAACTTGTGGTGTCCAAGAACGCGGGCGGCTTGGGCGCGCGCGCCAAGCTGGACGCAGCGCGGGCGCTGGGCCTGCCAGTGCTTATGATCGAGCGCCCTGTTCTGCCAAAGCGGACCGAGCTTTCGACTGTCGCACAGGTGCTGGACTGGGTGTCTCATCCCTGATCCTCGACCGGGGTGAAGCGTGGCGTATAGACGATCGGCGTGCCTTTGCGTTCGATGACTCGGGTGCGCGACGAACCGACAATAACCACGGTCTGCATATCCGCCATCTCGGGCGTGGCCTCGGCCAGGGTAGAAACCCGGATCACCTCATCCGCTCGTGACACGGCGCGCGCAAACAGGATCACCCGCTCGGGCTCGCATTCTTCGCGTAGGATTTCCAGTGTCTTTACAAAGCCTTCCGGGCGAGACTTCGAGCGGGGATTATAGAAGGCCATCGAAAAATCGGCTTGCGCAGCCAAGCGCAGGCGTTTTTCGATTAGCGTCCAAGGCTTTAGGTTGTCGCTAAGGTTGATGGCGCAGAAATCATGCCCCATCGGAGCGCCCGCGCGGGCAGATGCGGCCAGCATTGCGGTGATCCCCGGCAGCACATCTACCTGAATGTCACGCCATTCTGTTGGGCCATTCTCCAACGCTTCGAACACAGCGGCAGCCATCGCAAACACACCGGGATCGCCCGAGGACACAACAACCACCCGCCTGCCTTCGACGGCCATTTGCAGCGCGTGTTGCGAGCGGTCGATTTCAACCCGGTTATCACTGGCGTGCAGGGTCAGGCCGGGTCGGTCGGCCACGCGGGCTACATAAGGGATGTAGCCCACCACATCGGTGGCGTCGGCCAAAGCCGCTGTAACTTCGGGGGTGACCAGCGTCTCGTCCCCCGGACCAAGGCCTGCGATCTTGACCCAGCCGCTCATGGTCGCCGCCCCTGACCGTGCACAACGATGATCGAGAAATACGGGGTGATCTTCCCGCAGGCTTCGGACAGTTTTGTCACCGTCTGGTTCGGCATTTGCGCATATTCGACAATCCAAGCGCGGTCGTACAACCCCGAGGTTTTCAGTGCGCGTTTTACCTTGTCGATGTTCCGCCCGATTTTCATCACGACCAAAGCATCTGTCTGCGCCATACGTTCAGCCAAAACCTCCTCGGGCAGGGTGCCGACCAGCACGGTCAGCACATCATCGCCCCATGTGATCGGATCGCCCGTGGCCGTCCACGCACCGGACATGCCGGTGATGGCTGGAACAACCTCGACCGGAGCTTCGTCACGCAACCGATTGTAAAGATGCATGAACGAGCCGTAGAAAAATGGATCGCCCTCACACAGGACCACCACATCCTCGCCCTGTTCCGACAGCGTCTTCAGGTGTGCTGTGCACTCTTCATAGAATGTGGCCAGCAACTCGTTATAACGTGGATCGGTGACCGGGATCTCGGTGGTCACAGGGTATTCCATCGGGAATTCAATCGCGCCTTCGGGGATCATCCCGTTGACGATTTTGCGGGCCTGACCGCTGCGACCCGGTTTGCGAAAGAATGCCACATGCTTGGCGTTGCGCAGCAGGCGATCAGCCCGGACGCTCATCAGATCCGGATCGCCGGGGCCAAGGCCCACACCGTATATGGTGCCCATCTTCATTCTGCCCGGCTTGCAATGGCGTTGATGGCCGCCACGGTGATGGCGCTGCCGCCCAGACGACCTTTGACAATGCAGGACGGCACCGGTTGCGCCTGCCATAGCGCATCTTTGGATTCCATCGCTCCGACAAATCCGACCGGGCAGCCGATGATCGCGGCAGGGCGCGGGCAATCCGGGTCTTCCAGCATGTTCAGCAAATGAAACAGCGCGGTGGGCGCATTGCCGATGGCGACCAGCGCGCCCTCCAGATGCGGCCGCCACAATTCCAGCGCAGCGGCGGAACGGGTGTTGCTCATCTCGGCGGCCAGGGGACGCACGCGTTCGTCGTGCAGGGTGCAGATTACCTCGTTGTCGGCAGGAAGACGGAAGCGGGTCACACCTTCGCTGACCATGCGCGCGTCACACAGGATCGCCGCGCCGTTTTCCAGCGCCGTGCGTGCGGTCTGCACAAACCCGGGTGAGAAATGTACAAACTCCTCCAGCCCGACCATGCCGGCGGCGTGGATCATCCGAACGGCGACCTGCTCTTCATCGGCATCAAAGCGGGCCAGATCAGCCTCGGACCGGATGGTGGCAAAGCTTTCCTTGTAGATCGCCGCGCCATCAGTTTCGTATGTATAGGGCATCAGGTGAAGTCCATAGTCATGAGTGTTTCCGGGTCGAGCCCGCGTTGGCTGGGCTCATCCCCCGCGCGGCCCTGTTTGACAAGATCAAATCGCCCGTTGTTGCCGACCACAGTGATGTCGGCCGGGCCCATATGGGCGCATCCCTTGGCGCAGCCCGAGACATGCAGGCGACCGGGAATGCGCCGGGCCAATGCACGGGCGATGTCGCGCGTTTCCACCTGCGCTTGCGGGCAGAACGGCGCGCCGGGGCAGGCGTCGGTTGTCATCATCGGATCGGCTCCGTCAGTGACAAAATCCGGGGCGGGTATCGCCGCCCCGCCTTCCAGCAGGATCAGCCGCCACGGTGTGACACGCAAGGCAGAAGCGCCGCTGGCTTCGATCAGTTCACAAAGCTTGTGCGCAGGCAGCGAGCCGAAAGCCGCGCCGTAGAGAGCACCCAGTTCACAGGGGCCGGGTTGCAGTTTTTCACCGAAAGGACCGGGGGCAAATCCCTGCCATTCCTGTGGCAACGCGTGGGTGACCCGCGCCATGCGACGTGTCTCGGCCGTGTAAGTCTCAGAAAACCACAGGGCCAATGCGATCACGTTGTCAATGGCGTTATCCTCGGTCACAGACCGCCCGGTTTTGCAGCCGTCGGCGCGCAGGATCGGACCGCCGGCACCCAGCTCCAGACGAATATCTGCAGAATCCGAGGCCAACAGGCGCTTCGGGCCTGTATCTATGGCAAAACCAAACTTAGCGGGCAGAGCAGGCAATTCGGCCAGTCGATCAATCAACTCCAGTGTCAGCCGCGCGGTCAAATCGCCCGCCTGATAGAGCGGAGTGACCAGAATATTGCGGCGTACTTCGATGCCGGGTTCCGTATCAAGCAAGTTCAGCGCTGCAAGTTCCACAAGCAACGGCTGGTGGTCGCGCTCATCCACGCCGCGCAGTTGCAGGTTGGCACGATTGGTCAGGTCAATGGTGCCGTTGCCGAACCGTTCAGCCAGTTCGCACAAACCAATAGCCTGCCTGGCACTCAGTCGCGCCAGACGCGGACGGACCCGCACGACCAGCCCGTCGCCTGACATCATCGGGCGATGTGCGCCAGGGCACCAGCCTTGAACGATAGGTGCACTCATCCCAAACCCTCCAAGTCGGCACGGATCGAATTCCGGCGTGTGTTCCAAAGCCCCGCTTCCAGCAATGCACGGAACCTGTCTTGCATGGCCTGATGGGCCTTCGGGTTGGCCTCTTGCAGAAAGGCATCAACGGCCTCATTGCCCAATGTGGCTTCGTGGTAGAGATCAAATAGATGCGGAGCGACGGTTCCGGACAGATGCGCAAAAGAGGCCATGTGATCCAGCGTCGCAGCAATCTCGGCGGCGCCGCGAAAACCATGGCGCTGCATCCCCGCGATCCAGCCAGGGTTGGCAGCACGGGCATGAACGACGCGGCTGATTTCTTCCGGCAGAGTCCGGGCGCGCGGATTATCGGGGTTGGTGTTGTCCAGATGGTAAAGCTGCGCGGATCCGCCGACGAATTTCTTGGCGGCGGCAAAACCGGCCTCATGCGTGGCATAATCGTTGGCCAGCAGCAGGTCAGTTTCCGTCAGATCCTGGAGGTGAACAAAACTGTCGGCCTTGGCGACACGATCCGTGATCCCCGCTTTGTCCTGCGCGATGTGTTCACCTTCCAGCGCGTACGAACTGGCCTCAAGCCATGCCTCCCCGGCTTGGGCGCGCGCCTCGTCCGTATAGGTCTCGGACAGATGGGTCATGTTCAGGCCGTAACTGCCGGGTGCCGGGCCAAACACCCGCGCAGCCGGGGCGTGACCGGCATAGGGGTTCCAGTCGGTCGCTTCGTCACGCTCTGACAATGCCCGAACCGCCTGACCATAGAGGGCTGACAACGTGGGGAACACATCGCGAAACAAGCCCGAAACCCGCAAGGTGACGTCCAGGCGCGGGCGGCTCAGGTCGGTGATGGGCAGCACTTCAATACCCGAAACCCGCTCGGATCCCTTATCCCAAACCGGCTTTACACCCAGCAGGTGCAGGGCCATGGCGAATTCTTCGCCCGCAGTGCGCATGGTGGCCGATCCCCACAGATCGACAATCAGCCCTTTCGGGTAATCGCCTTCCTCCTGCAAGTGCCGCCGTACCAGTTCCTCGGCCAGTTTCACGCCTTGCGTGTAGGCTGCGCGGGTGGGCACAGACCGCGGGTCGGTGGTGAACAGGTTTCGCCCGGTCGGCAGCACGTCAGAGCGGCCCCGATAGGGCGAGCCGGACGGGCCAGCCTCGATCCGCTTGCCAGCCAACGCATTGATCAGTGCCTTGCGTTCGGCATGGGCGGATGGGGCTGGGTCGAAACTGCCGATCACATCCGGAACACGCCCATAGACGTGCAGCCCGTCGCCAAACTGGCTTTCTTTGATATCGCAGACAAAGCGGTCGATGCGCGTGATTGCTTCCGCGGTGCTGGTGGCCTGGTTCAGGCCCAGATCGTGCTCCAGCCCAATGGCTTGCGCCTCATCCCGGATATCTTCCTGCAACCGGTCACGGCGTCTGGGGTCAAGGCCGTCCGCGTTTGAGAACTCGTCCAGCAGGGCTTCCAGTCGCACCATCCGGTCAGGCGTTCCGCTTTCTTTCATGGGGGGCGGGATGTGGCCCAGGGTCACCGCGCCGATCCGGCGCTTGGCCTGCGCGGCCTCACCTGGGTCGTTGACGATGAACGGGTAGATCACCGGCAGGTCACGGATCAGCGCCTCGGGCCAGCAGTCTGCTGATAGGGCGACCGATTTGCCGGGCAGCCATTCCAGTGTGCCATGCGCACCGATATGGATCAGCGCGTCCGCGCCAAGACCTTTGCGCAGCCACAAATAGAAGGCGACATAGCTATGGCGCGGGGTACGCGAAAGGTCGTGATAGTCGTCATCACGCAGTTCGGGTGTTC
Organism: Ruegeria sp. CH2; assembly: GCF_056537065.1. Classification (NCBI taxonomy): domain Bacteria; kingdom Pseudomonadati; phylum Pseudomonadota; class Alphaproteobacteria; order Rhodobacterales; family Roseobacteraceae; genus Ruegeria; species Ruegeria sp. CH2. The sequence continues at coordinate 868,514 of NZ_JBQFQV010000001.1, read as the reverse complement.
CGCGCTCTGGTTGCAGTGCGACCAGCGCCTTGCCGCGTCGCAAAGCCGTGAAGTGAAACGCACCCTGAGTGAAAGTTGGGTCTTGCTCAGGATTGCCCCATACGGTGTGCAGATCGGTGCGCAGGGTTTGGGGCAATTCAGCGAGTGCGCTCAGATAATCCTCAAGCGGCCACGATATCCGGGCGTCCAAGAGTGCGTCGGCAACCGGATCGCCAGCCGCGATGTCGTAGCCTTCACCGCAAAGATCAGACAGCATCGCCTCAGCCGAGGCCAGCGCGTCGAGACCAACCGCATGGGCCATTTGCCAGTCTTTGCCGGGATATGTGGACAGTACCAACGCGGGGATCTGGTCTGCCTTGGGTTTGTCATTCAGGGCAAGCCAGCCCGATACCCGATCGATGATCGCCTCGATCCGGTCCGACTCGGCCCGATGCGCAAAACGCGAGTATTCCAAATGCGGATCGCGCTTGCCCGGTTCTTTGAAAGAGACAACGCCTGCCGATATTCGCCCGTCCACTTCGGGCAATACCACATGCATGGCGAGGTCGGCGGGTGACAGGCCGCGTTCGGCCTCCGCCCAGGCCTTGCGTCGCGAGGTGGCGAGAGCGACCTGAAACACCGGCACATCCGCTGCGTCCAGAGGCGACGTGCCGGACGCGCCCTTGCCCGAGAATGAAGTGGCGTTGATGATCGCCGACGGTCGCAAGGCGACGACCTGTTCCCTGAGCCAGTCGGCAGCGGCTGGGGTCTTGAGCGACGGGGCAAACAGACCCACCGCCTGAAGCCCGCGGGCGCGCAGGCTGCGGATCAGGGCCGCGACCGGGGCGGTGTCTGCGGATGTCAGATACGCGCGATAAAAGGTGACAAGGATGCGTTTCGTATCGCTCTGGAATGCGGAACCCACCGGGACGACACCCTGATCTGGACACCACGCACCGCATTCGGGCAGGGTTTTCGCGCCCATCACTGGCCCGGCATAAAGCCCTGCTGCCAAGGCCATCTGGGCCAATGCGGCCTGCGCGGCGACTTCGCCGCCGGTGTCACACAGATGTGCCAGCCGCCTCAGGGTCGAGAGGGGCAGGGTCGAATACTCATCCAACCGAGTGTCTTCACGCCCATCCGCCGGTAAAACGGCTAACGCGATGCCTTTGGCTTGCGCCAGTGCCAGAACCTGTTGCAGCCCGTAAGACCAATAGGGCACGCCACCTATCAGACGGATCAGGATGCCCTTTGCGCCCTCAAGTGTCTGTTCGACATAGGTATCGACGGACAGAGGGTGCTTCAGCGCCGCAAGATTGGCCAGCCGCATCGTGGGCATCCGCCCCTCAGGCCCGCCGCCGCGATGCCAGCCCGCCGCGAAAGCGCCCAGGTCACTGTCGGAAAAGGACAGCACAACCAGATCACCCGGGCTTTGGCCCAGATCGGTTGGGGTCTCGGTTTCCTCGAGCCCGTGGCTTTCGCGAAAGACGACGTGCATGACTTACTCGGCAACCTCGGTCACACCCACGAGGATATCACGGATTTCGGCTTCTTTGATGTCGTCATGCTCGGCAATCACGACCAGGCGCGAGCGGCGCTCTTCACCGGGCTCCCACGGGCGGTCGTATTGGTGACGAACCCGCGCGCCGACAGCCTGAACCAGCAGGCGCATCGGTTTGCCAGCGACGGCGGCATAGCCTTTGACGCGCAGGATATTCAGCTCAGTCGCAAGACGTTCGATTCTGGCTACCAGTTCCGCAGGGTCGGTCTGTTCCGGCAACTCGACGATGATGCTCTCGAAATCGTCATGCTCATGATCGTGATGGCCATCGTGATGTGACGGGCGCGCGTCCATGTCATCTTCGGCGGCAGCCTCAAGGCCAAGCACGACACGTACGTCGACGACACCCTCTGCAACCTCGACGACGGGAAGCGGGCGCGGCGCCTCGGTGGCGATGATCTGTTTGGCTTTCGCGACACCTTCGGGACCTGCCAGATCGGGCTTGGTCAGCAGGATGATATCCGCGCACGAGATTTGATCTTCGAACACCTCGGACAAGGGTGTTTCGTGATCGATCGAGTCATCAGCCAGCCGTTGGGCATCCACCGCTTCAACGTTCGGAGCAAAGCGACCGGCGGCCACAGCCTCGGCATCGGCCAGCGCAATCACGCCATCAACGGTGATTTTCGAACGGATATCAGGCCAATCAAATGCTTTCAGCAGCGGTTTGGGTAGTGCAAGGCCGGATGTTTCGATCAGGATGTGATCCGGGCGCGGTTCCAGCGCCATCAGCGCCTCGATGGTCGGGATGAAGTCATCGGCCACGGTGCAGCAAATGCAGCCGTTTGCCAGTTCCATGATGTTTTCCGCAGGGCAATCCGGTATCGCGCAGGATTTCAGAATGTCGCCATCAACACCCACATCGCCAAACTCGTTAACAACAATCGCAAGACGCTTTCCCTGCGGGTTCTGCATCAGATGGCGCACCAGCGTGGTTTTGCCCGAGCCCAGAAAGCCGGTGATCACGGTGACGGGAAGTTTTTCTAGGTTCGACATGATCTCAGCCTCCAATCGGGGGAATGCGCGAGGCGCAGTTTTTGCGGAAATGTTCAGGACGGTCGCGCCACTTCACCAGACCATCGTCTGTGGCCAGATACTTGGTCACACCATCGATGATGACATCGACGTGATCGACTTCGTTCAGGTTCTCGTAAACAAAGGTCCAGCGATCCGGCCCGCCCCGAAGAACGATGGAACAGCCCTGATCGCAGTTCGAAAGGCATTCGACAGGTTTCAGAATGATGCCATCTGGCAGGGCAGCCTGTTCCAAGGCCTTGTGCAACAATGTGCCGGGACGCTCAGCATCATCCTCGAAGGGCAGACCCCGGCGGCAAGTCGTGCAGACCAGTAATTCTACCGGTGCGGTCTCGGTCATGTCTCTCATCCCCCCAAATCCTCTTCGCGGGGGACGGGGTTTCATGCGGGCACCACGTCTGCACATGGACCCGACACCGGAACACCCCGCCCGGTTTCAACTTCGGGTGTTGGCAGGTCTCCCGGCTTGCGGATGCCAGAGCGGTCGCTCTGTCGGATGTCCCGCCTTCCCGGCACAGGCCAGTGGCATTGGGCATCCTCTCCGGTCACGGTCGCGGGGGCGGCTGCGTTTGGCGGATGAACCGTTGACGCATTCCCTTTTCATCGGCTGTCGCCGACACCAACGACAGGGACATGCGGCACCGCTGACCCGCTTGTCAAGCGGTTCGCGCGCAACAAATAAGCCAAGGTGAAAAAAGCGACCTGTAGGCGTCGTTCGGCGGCATGAAGAACGTGTTCGGTATATGGTCGCATGACGGGAAAACGACGAACTTGGAGATGCGTCATATGAAAGTGGGATTTATCGGTCTGGGTAACGTAGGCGGCAAGCTTTCGGGATCCCTTTTGCGCAACGGCATTGATCTGACTGTGCATGACCTGAACGCGGATCTGGTGGCCGAGTTTGTCGCCAAAGGCGCAAAGGCGGCAGAAGGGCCCGCCCAGTTGATGCGCGATTGCGATGCGGTGATCACCTGTCTGCCGTCTCCGGCAGCATCGGACGCAGTCATGCAGGAGATGTTGCCCGAAGTGGGCCCCGGCAAGATCTGGATGGAGATGTCGACCACGGACGAGGCCGAAGTCAAACACCTGGGTGCCGAAGTCATATCGCGCGGCGGTGCGGCCGTCGATTGCCCGGTTTCTGGCGGGTGCCACCGTGCCGCGACGGGCAATATCTCGATCTTTGCGGGCTGCGACCGGGAAACGTTTGAACGAATTCTGCCGTTCCTGACGACAATGGGCCGCCGGGTTTTGCACACCGGTGAACTGGGCTCGGCGTCGGTGCTGAAAGTGATGACCAACTATCTTGCCACCGCCAACCTGATCACCTGCGCCGAAGCACTGGTTACGGCAAAGGCTGCGGGGATGGATCTGAACACGACCTATGAGGCGATCAAAATCTCGTCCGGCACGTCCTTCGTGCACGAAACCGAAAGTCAGGTCATCCTGAACGGGTCGCGCGATATTTCCTTCACCATGGATCTGGTGAAGAAGGATATCGGTCTGTTTCAGGAGGTCGCCGACCGCGCCGGGGTGCCGCTGGAAATAAACCCGGTGATGATCAGCATCTTTAACGATGGTATCGCGCGCTATGGCGAACGCGAGCTTTCACCAAATATTATCAAACGGCTGGAAGAGGCAACCGGCCTGGATATCACCGCCCCGGGCTTTCCAGCCGAAATGACGGATGATGAGCCGGAAGAGCCGGGATACGAGGTTGTGCCACAAGGGCGCGCCTGTGGGTAAGCCACATACCAGACTACATCGCGCCCCGTGAACGAGCAGGGGTAGGCTGGTGTTCCGAAAAAACACGCCATATCTGGCCCGCAGTTCGACAGAATCGCGGGCCATGAACGTCTGAAAATACCAAGCGTCGCACGCGCGTACTGCGGGGCCAAGTCAGCGATTTGGATGTAGTTGGAGGCGAGTACCACGGCCATCCGATGGCCTCATAATTGATCTTAATACCTTTTTTCGGATTTGTGACGATTTGCCTTTCCTCTTTACTCCTCTCAAGCTATCTTTCGAACTGAAGAATAGAGGGGTAAATAGGAGTGAGATTTGCCGCGTCGTACTCTCAAAGAAATGACGGCCTTTCAGGTCGATAAGCTGGACAAGCCTGGATACCACAGGGTTGGCGGGGTCAGCGGGTTATGTTTGCAAGTAAAGGCCTCAGGCTCCCGGTCGTGGGTGTTGCGGATGACCTTTGGTGGTAAGCGCCGTGATTTGGGCCTTGGAAGCTACCCCTCTGTAACATTGAGTATGGCTCGCGAACGGGCGCGTATGTCGCTTGACCGCGCGTGGGCTGGCTTTGATCCGGTTGAGGAAAGACGCACGCTAAGAGAAAAGTCAAAACCAACCGTAGAGAGGGTAGTGGCCAAAACCTTCAAGCGATGCGTTCTGGAATTCTGCCAAGACAAAATCATGCACCAAAAGAACGCTTACCGCGCGCGCCAACAGTTCGAGAACTCATTGGAGGCCTACGCTTTTCCTATCTTAGGCGACTTACCTGTCGAAACAATCGAACTCGATCATGTCCTGAAAGTTCTGCGTCCAATATGGAAGGAGAAGCCAGATACTGCTTCAAGGGTGCGAAGCCGTATGGAGCGAGTTCTAAATTGGGCGACCGTCAGCGGACACCGGAAAGGTGAAAACCCGGCAAGGTGGCGTGGCCATCTGGATCAGATTTTGGCTCCGCCAAGCAAGTTGCACAAGCAAGGCCACCACCCGGCGTTGCCGGTAAAGGAAATGTCTGCGTTCATGCGATCTCTCAAGAAGCGCAAAGTTTCAAACTCGGCGCTGGCCCTCGAATTTCTTATTCTTACGGCTAGCCGTTCTGGCGAAGTGCGAAACGCGGAATGGAAAGAGATCGATCTAAAGCAAAAGGTCTGGAATGTACCTGCTGGGCGCACCAAAACGGGCAAAAGTCACCGTGTTCCATTGTCCAAGCAAGCATTGGCTGTTTTGAAGGCAACACCGCGAATTGCTGGTGCCGAAATCATCTGGACTGGAACTTCTGGGAAGCCGATGAGCGATATGACAATTGCTGCGATTATCAAAAAGATGAATGCAGCAGAGGAAGCTGCCGGTGGCGATGGTTGGAAGGATAGCCAAACAAACAGGGTCGCTACGCCCCATGGTTTTCGCTCGACATTTAGGGATTGGGCCGCTGAAGAAACCGAATGGCCACGGGAAATGGCCGAGATTGCTCTTGCTCACAATATGGGTTCAGCAGTCGAGCGTGCTTACCGGAGGTCAGATATGCTTGAGCGTCGTCGGGCTATGATGCAGGATTGGGCGAATTTTGTTTATGGTAAACAAAGCACCAGCAGCCAAAAATCTCTTTGAATTGACATCTTTTCGATAAGTCTTTAGCGATCAGTTTAGGCCGCCAGCCTGTTTTGGGGGTATGGCGGGGCACCTTGTGTCTATGATCGAGAACTACATAGGCTTGATACGCCAATGACCACCGGGCCTTTGACAAGGCTGCGACTGACCCAAAACTAGGTCGTGAACCGCGTAGATGTCCCAATCAGTTAACAACTGCTGGGAATCCGTGTGCTTACATCATTGCTACAAATTCCCAGCACCCACCACTCTAGATTGTAGGTGCACATATGACTTCATCCGCAAAAAATGCCGGGGTTGGGTCACGGACAATGCAAATCGACTTTGCAACGTTGCCGGACCAAGCCTTGTTGAACGCAAAACAAGTACGGACATTGTGTTCGATGTCCCCAGCCGTCCTTGATCGCAGGATTGCTCAAGGCCGCTTCCCTATGCCCAATTACCACGGGCGCAACCGTGTCTGGCCATGGGCCAAAATCCGGGCATGGTTGGAATTGGCGGCTCAACAGGAAACACCTGTTGAAAGTTAACGCTGTGGGGCTCGGACGCGCATCGTCTGTGATCCGAGCTGCAAACGCAGACCTATCCCACAAGACACACACTTCAAAGCAATTCGAGAGAAATCCGGACATCGGATGGATAGGTTTCTCTAAATGAGGAAAACAAAATGACCAAACAAAGCACGATCACCGAGATGGATTTCAACCTAATCTCGACGGCGATCCAAGGGCTTCTATCAAAAACCGGACTGGTGAAGGATCACGAGACAAGTGCATCGCTGTTTGCAATACTTGGAGCTGTCATCATTAGGAACAAGCTTGGTGTTCATTGCCGCCCAGTTGCAGGCGAATGGTATGTCAACCATCCAGATGGGCTGAGTGTTCTAGGCATTGGAAGCGCCATTGGCGATTGCGCGGGCGCGAAGCAGGCTGGTTTCCATATGTGGATTCAAACGGAAACCCATATCATTGACCTGATGTCACCACTTTACCCTGAGATCTTCCCGGCAGCCAATTCTCCGTTCCCGTTTCAACGGCGGATGTTGCAGCTTCCCAAGAATGCTGACGCCAAAAGCTGGGACGAGTTTCGACGGGGCGCTCCACTGTTGACGCTGCCCGACGTGGAATTGACTGACGCTACCATGGAGCAAGTCGCAAGTGATCAACGCTGTGAGGAACTTGCCGGGGTGCTGCTTGAATGGTGGCCTAAGTTGAAAGTGGAAGCCAAGTCCGTCGTCACGCTGTATCAGAGCGGTGGTGAAATTCGGACCATTTCTTGCGCCGGGTATGAAGCTAGGGGCGCTTGGAAAACTTCGGGTGTAATCGCCTAAAGAAGGAAGAAGGATCGGTGGGGCTCGGTAGGACCTGTTGTTGCACTAGTGGTTTCAGGAGGGCAGGGCGACCCCACCCCATCAACGGCTATCAGGGCAAGGGCGCATCACCGGGTTCCAGTTCAGGTCACATCCACGAGTGCAATCCTGTTTCTAAAAAGAGGCCAGAGACGCCAATCTAGTATTTATCGACTGATCCTATGGTTGCCTGTTCGCGCGAGCGCGTGTGACACGTGTGTTAGATTGTTTTGGACGGGCTTGCACATAGTTGATTTTGTGATTGAAGGACGTGCCCGATTTGATATTTTGAGCTTGCCTACAAGAGATTTGTCCCAAGCGCGTAACGACAAACGCAGGGCCGGTGAGAGGCCGGTAGTAGGACGGCGGGGCCGAGACGGCTGGGAGGCCCCTTAAAGAAACGTATGACCCACTGACCGTAGTCACCCACTAAACATCTTGCTGCCTCTGCAGCAGGACCGTTTCAGCTTGGAGATGACTATGGCTGATTCCAAAAAACTTGACCTTTTGACGACCGCGCAGGTCGCCCAGTATACACACATGAGTGCTTCCTTTTTTGAGAAGCGGCGATCCTACAACAAAAGCCCTACCTACGTGAAAATCGGTGCGCGTGTTTTCTACCGCCGCTCCGACATTGACCAATGGCTTGAGGATCGTAGCCGCGAAGGAAGTTTTGATGCCAATTGATCTTCGCCGCGACCCGCAGAAAGCCGTCGAATTCGTCGGCTGGCTCACACAAAATGCACCACTTTATCTGGAACAGATGAGCAGCCACGGAACAGCCAATCCTAAAAATAAATCCTACGGCGTTGGTGAAACCGCATCTGCCGTTAGCTTTGTATCCGGCAACAACAACGACACCTATCAGCGCAACCTCTATTTCCTGCCGAACGCTGAATACCTTGAGGGTAAACGCAGCAAAGCCAACTTGAAGGCGGTGGGTTACCTGCACGTCGACTTGGACAACAAGGATTATCCCGGTGACGAAAACCAACAAGAAGAACGTATTATCGATTTGCTAACTGAAGAAGGTATCCGGCCCAAAGGAATACCGCACCCATCCGCAATCTGGTTTACCGGTGGCGGATTTCAGGCGGTTTGGAAACTTAAAGAACCAATCAGCGTAGACGCTGCAGAAGCATTGAATAAATCTCTGCTGTTCGCGCTGCAAGGTGGTCCAGGAACGCATGACGCCAACCGCCTGTTGCGTTTGCCTTGGACTACGAATTGGTTGAACGATAAGAAGCGCGATAGCGGTCGGGTGCCGAAGGTGGCACACCCCATTCATCCAATTAGCTTCGAGTCTCCTCCGGTATCTTTTGCCGTGGATGACTTCCAGATGCGCCGTGCAGACCCTGAACCGAAGCTTCCGCAAGCGACTGGTGGCACAACCAATGTGCCGCTGGACTTCGAGGCTCTGCCGTTGCCGGACGACTTGAGTTCTATCATCCCGTTGGATCAGAAATGGGTAGAAGTGCTTATGACCGGTCAGATTCCACCTGACAAAGCATACAGTTCCCGGTCTGAGTTGGTATTTGCGGCCACACTTTGGATGCTGGGGAAAGGTATGGAACCCGGTCACGTGCTGTCAATCATCACTGACTCTGATTTCGGCATCAGCGCCCATGTGCTCGAAAACCCGAACCCGCTGAAATATGGCCGCCGTCAGATCAAGAGGGCTTACGAACTGCTGGAAACCAAACAAAGTGGCTGGCCCGTGGCTGATGATGACGGAAAGCCGATTCCCCGGGTGCCTGAGAACATCCGCCATGCATTTACCCTGTTGGGCATTGATGTTCAGCGCAATGAATTCACCGAAACAAACGAAGTAACAGGATACAAACTTGAAAATCGCGACCTGAATGAGGTCGGTGACATCCTGTGGAGCGTTTTCAGTCGCGAATTCAATTTTAGTGCTAACCCGGAAGTTATCCGGCGGGAAATTGCGGCTGTCGCTCACGAGAATACCTACCACCCAGTCAAAGACTATCTCGAAGGGGTGTCGTGGGATGGAATCCCTCGCATTGATACTTGGTTGGCGTCGTATTGCGGGGCAGAAGACACAGAACTGAATCGTGAATTCGGCAGTAAGTTCCTTGTCGCAGCAGTGCGCAGAATCAAACAACCGGGCGTCAAGTTTGATACCATGCTGGTGTTGGAAGGTTCTCAAGGTGCGGGGAAATCCCAACTGGCGGCCATGTTGGCGGTCCGCAGCGAATGGTATTGTGGCAGCCTTGACCTTCGTAGTGATGACAAAACCAAAGCTGAGCTTCTCTCCCGTGCATGGATCGTCGAATGCCAGGAATTGGATGGGATGAATAAGACCACCAGCCAAGGCCTGAAGAAATTTCTCAGCACGAGTGTTGATCTGTTTCGCCCTGCGTATGGAAGAACGGTGCTATCCTTCAAGCGTCACTGCGTCATCATAGGTACCACCAACGAAGACACATATCTGCGTGATCGTACTGGCAACCGCCGGATCTGGCCTGTCAGAGTTGGCGAGATTGATTTGGAGGGATTCAGTGCCACCGTGAACCAACTTTGGGCCGAAGCTGTGGTGCGGGAAAGAGAAGGCGGATCTATCGTCCTGTCCAAACATCTCTGGGGCGAAGCTAGCCGTGTTCAAGATTTACGGATGGTAGAGGACGAATTTGCCGAGGTTCTTACTGACAATTTTGCTAACCGTACCGGCAGAGTTTCGATGGACAGCATTAAGCTTTTGCTGAACCTCGACACATCCCGGATGACTAAAGATAATGCCCACCGCATCAAGGCGGCTATGGATCGTCTAGGCTGGGAATATGGTACCCATCGCCTGCACGATCTGTCTGGTGGGGATAGACGCCCCAAAAAGGGGTTCGCTCGGGGTAGTATTAACGAACGTGCCACTGAACTATTCGCAACCGCAAAGCATGGTGTAGTGGTCGTAGTTGAAGGTCGAGTGACACCGACGGATACGCCGTTTTGAGGTTAGTGTTGCGGGTGGCGTTACCTGTTACCCGTAACTTGGCCACGTACTGTTAGCTGTTCCAAATTGGGGGGGGTGTTGCGGCCCCCCCTTTTTTGTTTGCTGCTGTTCAACCTAAAGTAACAGTTACAGGTAACATCCTTAGCCAAACATCAGCAGCCTATTAGCGCCGCGCTGGGCGCTTAATATCGTTTGCTGGGTGCAACCCCTGCCATTGGGCTGCCAACCGACCCAGCGGACGCCAGAGGACGCGCTGGGCACCTCCGCAACGTGATGGGCCGTCAACTAGGTTCATCGTCAGTTGGGCAACTAGCTCTGCACGTCCAGTGTTAGTGTTCGCCAACTACCACGCTCGGGATAATACTGAATTGTTCCAGTGAAACTGCCTCGGATCATCGCGCCAAATCCGTTCTGGGCATCGAAGTTTCCAACAACCTGATAAACGCAATCGCCAATGTGACCTGTCCCCGAACCGTATCGACCGGGAAATTCCGCCGTAGACGGTGAGCGCAGAGAATTTCGCACGTCGGTTTGGATCATCACATATGCGAGGCTCTTGTTCTTGTCGGTGCATTTGGAAAGGCGTTCTGCTTTGGCTTTCCTTGCGCGACGCTCGGCTTCCGCTGCATGGGCATCAGGGTCCAATGTTCTGAGTTCCGTAAACCAGCGATTTTCGTCAAGGCTCCGAAGCTCGGCGAGATACGCAGCGGGATCGGTTTCGCGGAGTTCGGCGAGACGAGCCTCCCGTTGTTCGCTCACTATCCCAGCACCTTGGAGCGAAAAGAATGTCGCGACCGCCAGAAACAACAGGGCTTTTCCACGATGCCGGAAGTGAGGGATACCAATGCCTGTTATCAAGGTGAATAGAAACAGTACGAAAAGCAGCATCGCGACACCGGTTTGGATATCAGCGTCCTGTTTTTGCAGTAGATGGAGAGCAAACCCGAACGCAATAAGTTCCAAAATCAGTATCTGGAACCTGATGAACCCACCCACCGCAGACTTGCCAAGTTTTGCGACTCCATGATGCTTCGATGGTTTAGTGATAACCCTGTCAGCATTTTGGTTGCTCGTGTTAGGTGCCGAAAGATCGCCAAGGTTGCTGCCACAGTGTTTGCAAACGATGGCGGCGGTTTTGATTTCCTCTGCGCAGAACGGACAGAGTCGTGTTGAATTCTTCATGTGGTTTATTCTCTTTAACGAATTGAAAATTAACGAAATACTTCGCCGGTGGAGGCGTCGAGATACAAACGATTGGCGACTGTAGGTCCACCGCAATACATGAAGTACACGGGCCTAGATTCAAATGAGCCCGACCTCACCCATCCTCCGTGCTCAACAAACTCGGTCGGTGTGCATGTGCCGTTCTCTACCAACTCTGTGGCAGCGATCAGGAATGCTTCGTGATGTCGGTCCAGATCATCCGACTTGGCGATCCAAGCTTCGGCATCCAATGCATGCGCGGCACCCGCATACATCACGCCCACAAATAAATACGAGAGTGCAATTTTTCTGCTCATAGCGGTTCCTCTACTAACGAAATCGGCCACCAGAGTTTCCTCTGGCAGCCGGGGAGTTAGTAAGCCGCCCGTAGACAACCGCGCTGGCCTTTAGGCCGAAGCCCTGGACATACGCCAGTGCCTCCCCGACCATAAGGTTCGAGGAGGTGCATTACGGTCTGCACCGACCGCTACGGGAGGGGTTACTACGCCCCGAGACTGACTCTATCTGCCAATCCTGAACGCAGCCTAGCTCGAATTTCTGGGAATCGAAAGCGCAATCGCGTTGGGGTAAACACTGCGAAGGTGTTGATTTTTAGTTTCAAATTCCCAAGCCGGGGAGGGTGGAAAAACGTCTTTTCAAGGCGTCAAAAACAGGTCATGCAACGACTGACGGCAAAGTACTCAAGTGCATGGCCTAAGATTGCGCCGGTATCGGACACGGCGCGAGAAATATTGGAGGTGATGATTTGAGTTCTACAGAAAACTTCTACAGAAACTACTTTGAAACGGATTATTCTCACTGCGTTCCGATCGCTACGAAACAGCAACTTGGCCAGATATTTTCTCAAGTTCCTGCGTACTTCGGGGAAAATGATCCTTTAGAAGGCGACGAGTATAAAGCCTCTGTTGCACTGGACTTAGAGTTACTTCAGGTTGCCAACTACACTCAATTTGAAGACTTAAACACTGAGCAGCGTGACTTCATTGCGGCAAAGAATATCAGCGATCCTATAGATCCCGAAGACATCACTTTCCTGGCGCTTTCATCGCTTGCCACCTTTTTTTGGCCAGAACCTAAGTTTCAAGAAGAATTATTGAAGGCTGCGACTTGCGATGCGTTGTTGTTGAAGGCGATGAGAAATTCGTCGCAAGAGATATCTCAGAATCTCAAGTTTGAAAACTCCAAGCACCCTTACTGGGCACGCCTCAGCTTTTTGAACGTGCTGAGTCGACTTCCGCCAAACACGGTTAGCAGTGCAAGTTTTCCAAGCGTTGGGATAACGGTTCTTAAGAGGACAGGTCTTAACGCGACGACTTTCTCATTGTCCGGTAGTTCTGTAATAGGCTTAAACTATGCTCTCCAACCTTTGTTAAAGCTACTGAATCGGTTCCTACTAGAGTATTTTAGCACCCAACACTTGGCAGGCCCAAAGCGTTACACTCGGGCATGGGGAGAAATTGTTCCAATCGTTCTATATTTTTGGAACGCGCTTAGGCCATACGCGTCGTCAGCAGTCCGACCACCAATGATGATTGGAATGGAAAACGTGCAAAAGGCTCAACATCTCACAGTTGATCAAGTTGATTTTATTGTCGGGCATGAATTTGGACATGCGGTACTTAACCATCCAAAGCGCTTAGCTGAGTTTCAAAAAAACAACGAAAGCCAGTTAGGTAGTATTAGGCACGAGTTCGAATTCGCAGCTGATCAGTTTTCTTTGGAACTTTTTCGATCCAATTTGATAAATAATATGCGGAACCCAGGATACTTTAATGAAGCAGAGGTTGAAAACGAGAAGTTTTCTCCGATAGCTAGCTACTATGAAAAAATTGAAGCTATGAATCTTCTGTTTTTATACATGGATTTTATTCAGAAAGCGGGTTCCATCATCAAAGAACGCACTGCAGATGATTTCATTTCCAGAGCTGAGGTAGATACCCACCCTGTAGCTGCTGATCGGTTGGAACGTGTACAGGCTTGTATTTTTGGGGACTACCCTCAGACAACGCCTTTGATCAGGTTCGCCACTGATTTCCTGAGGAAACTGTGTGAGCACGCTGAACGCCTAACTCATTCCGAATTGGTACACAGCATCGAAGGTGCGAAAAATCACGTTTAGTGCTGTCGCAGCATTCAGATTGGCCCAAAAGATACCAATTTTGGCTAAAGAGAGGAATTTCATAGTAGCAGCCAACGCCTTCACTCAGAAAGGTAGCCGTCTTCACTTTGGCTACATTGGATTCGTGCGATTGCGTGAGCGACTTTTTTGGAGTTTCTAAGTGAAAATAGCCCCGATCAAAGTTCCCGCAATACCGGATGCTGCACCAATCAATGCGGTGAGTACAGGTAGCCACCATCTGCGATCTTTTGATTGCTCTAAAGCTCTAGAATGCAATTCGACTGCGGTTTGAATTAATGAGGCTATCTCGTCTTGCCGAAGGGGACTCCTAGATATCCTTTGTTTTTGCTCCGAGTTCATGGCATTGAACTCGACTTTTTCTACTTGTTTACGCGTATCTACATCGTAGTTCTTTGGGTGCTGTCTGCGTGCAACAAGTGAAGCTTTCACTCTGACGCTATCGAGCCTAAAAAACTCGGGATGATCCACAAAAACCTGACGCCAATGCTCTCCCATGTTGGGGTCACCAGAGATCCTATCTGCCCACCCCGCGAAATCTAGTTTATAGAACTTGTAGATGCTCATCGCTTGAATCGCCGCAATTACATCTGCCAATCGGGCATCATCTTTTAGGTAGGGAGATTTTTTCATTCAGTACCGCCAATCTTAAGCGATTATATTATGGCGTTATATGGAAATTTCGAAGAACCGAGTTTCTTTGGCGCCGGTTGAAAACTTGTCAGTGTCAAACCCGTTCGGGCGCACATACCAAACGTTGTTGACATGATACATTGAACAAAAGGCGGCGCTTGCAAGCGTTGAAAGCTTGCCTCCCGTCAATCCTATCTCGAAATTCATGCCACCCTGATAATATTTCTTTCTGTAAGATTCCTCAATAGTTTCAATGATTAGAGGAAGGTCAGACATGTTGCGTTCGATTATCTCGTGAGTTTCCGCCTCACGTACAGCAACTTGAGCGACCATAGCGGCAACCTTGGATCCAGCATCGGCTCCCGAACTGGTTAGAACGTCGACGTGGTTGTAGCTCCGGTCGGTTACCAAATGCACAAGCCTTTCGTGCGCAGGTGACGAGAACGCTAACAAAGACCTTGCACGCGTTGCGTCAGATTCAATGTTTTCAATCGAATGATTACTGTATGGAGGGAACTCACTTCCCACAATCTTCCTCAACTCTTCAACCACCGAAACTTGTTCAAGCATTTCTTGAGCTTTAAGAACTCCCCGCAAGGATTGTTCGCTAGGCCCAGTTTCTTGAGGTTCGGTGTAACAAACTATGACTTTACGTCGAGTCCGTAATGTTTCAGAAATGGTCTTGAATATGAGAGATTTGGATAGGCCTGAGATATCTATCACTGTGTTCTCGCAGGCTTCCGAATCTTGAAAAAACTTGTTTTCTGTCTCTTCATGGAAGAAAACGCTTGCCGCACGTCCTCCAACCAGTTCCAAGATTTGCTCGCTTCGTCCTGAAAGCTCATATTTGACAAATCTAATCTGATGCGGATTTAGAATTTCAAGGCTGCGCTGAACGGAAATCTTGCAGCATTCTTCGAACCCAAGTCCAGCAAGGTACGAAACATTTGGTATTAACGACATGTCGTTCTGGTAGAGTTCCCTAATGCTAGGGACGTTTAAGCCTTTTTCTGGTGCAGCTTTCACTTTGGACCTTTGTGGGGCTAGAAACTCGAAAGAAATCTGGTCAGCCAACTCCGGCTTGCCGTCGGTTTCATCCACATCGCCATCTTCTTCATCTTCTTCTACATCTTCGTCTACAGCCTCCCCCAAATTCCGGCATAGTAGATCTGCGCCGTCTTCCGGCTTTGTCAGCCACTCAGAGAGTGCGTGCCCCGATAGTTCGAAACGATCACGATCTGCCAACGGCAAGAAATCGGCAAGGCCGTAAATCTTTCTGAATACGAGCTGAAATTGCTGCACTGGGTCAGAATCGTGTGTTTTGCTCCTCGGCGTTCCTCCGTGGAATACAAATACGCCTGCATCAACGAGTTCTCTGAGATGGTCGCTTTGGGCTCTTTCATCCTCCGCTGAAACACGCACGTATATGGAAGTGTACTGGCGCAGGCCTCTTGACTCGCCCTTCTTATATGAATCGCGCAGCGCGCGGTTAGAGGCGGACGCAAAGGACTTGGCCGCGCTCTTCAGTTCGCTCCCGCGCCGGTCCAAGACGTACAGATGTTGCGAGCAATGGTCTTGAAAAACCTCCGACTGCGCTCGAGCTGACACTGGGTACTTGGTTTCTCCTCGCTGAAGAATACTCTCGTATATTGAGATCACGCTACCAATGTCCCCAACACAAACCGCCTTCAGAGCTGAGATTCCTGAGTAAACTGATTTTCGGCTCGCGGATGTTGGCGAAGTTTTGCAAATCGTTTCAGCGATGCTTTTAAGCGTTTTGTCACCCAAGATTGAAGCAGGCTGTTCTTCTGGATGTCCTGGGAAGTAGTCAGACCGCTGGGCAAGAATTTTGCCGATGAAGTCTTTTCCACCTCTACCTTTCAATCTCTTGTAAACTTCGGCACCTAAATCAAATGTCTCGAAATCACGCCAATGGGCGGCTTGCTCGATTCCGCCTAATGATTTCAGAGACAGGAAAATTGTTTGGGTTTCGGAAGTAAGCTTGAATGAACAATCCACGGTTTGGTCCGTGGTTTGGAAAATAATGGCCGACAGAATCTCCTCGATTTTGTTTGGTTCAAGGTATCGGGTGGAGACATCGTCCAGAAGGAACAATATCCGTGACGCCTCCCACAGCTTCGAGCAGTCAACGATTGCTTTGGCAAGTACTGGAAACGCCTTTGACGGGTGTATTTCTAGTCTGCATGGGCTGTCCGCTCTGCTGACCTCTAATAGCTTTCGAATAAGCGTGTGCTCAAAGCGTTCAATCGAAGTGGTTTGCGCTTCGATTTTGAAATTAGTCAGTAGTTGCTCGAGTACTTCTGAAAGTATCGCCGGGCTTCGCGGCGCAACCTGTGCCTCATCAATGTCCTTTAGGTGAGCTAGTGCCCGAGCAGCTTCAAGTGCATATGCTACTGTCAGTCGAGCGAATAGTTGTTCGTTTGCTACAGACGCTCCGCTTACACTGTCGACCAGGATTTGAGCTGAAACAAAAAAACCTACAAAGCCATCTTCCTCAAGCCGCTTCAAAACAGTTTGATCGGTCTCTCCTGTACCTTGGCGAGCGCGAGCATGAAACTGTAAGGAGCGCAGGAGCATGGTTTTACCGCAACCCCGCATGCCCGTCACGATTAACGGGCCTTTTGAACTCGTTCTTTTTTGCCACTCGCCTTCTGGGTCAACCAATAGCTGGGGAACATGCCACGGTGCCAAAGTTTGGGCATTGTAAGACTCGTCAAATTTACGAAACGCCAGCTGTTTTCGCCAAGGCCGCCATGGCTCAGCCGAGCGGTAATAGGCGTCTTCGATTGCCCTTATTAAGTCTTCTGCATATGGCGTTCTTTGGGCTTCTACTGGAGCCGAAATAGAAGCTGCAACGTCTTGAAGAGCAAGCGAAACTCGTGCGTCCAGGTCGGAAGGCTGCTTGGAAGAACCCACTAGATTCCGCGAAAGAATTTCAATGTGTTCGGCGACCCAGTGTAGATCACTCTTATACCCACCTCCAGACCTGCGATCACCCGACGTCGATCCTAAGTCAATCGCAACCGCACGAATTGAGGTTTCGATAGCGCCATCACGACTGCGCTCCTTTGTCAGCTCTTCAATGAGAATATTGCCCGCGTGAAAATCGTTGTGGTTCTGTCCTCTCGCCCTCAGTTCGTGTACCACTTTGATTAAGTCACAAGAAATTTGGGCAACGAGGCTGGGTTGTAAGTTTTCGCTGCCATTCAGGTACTTTTGTAGTGGCTTCCCATTCAGGTATTCAAGAACAGCTACATGAACCTCGATGGTTTTCTCGCCAAACGTCGCGATGCTGTCAAACGCATCGGCGATATCTACGATATAGTCCGCACCTTCCGCCGTTGTGGCATGGTTTGTACATTCCTCGTTAAAGTTTTTGCCAAAGTGTTCGTAAAGTTTCTTCGGCACAATTTTAAGAACGTACTTTCTTGGGATTGGGCCGGTTTTCTCAGCGATAAATGTTGCGCCATAAAACCCTCGGCCCAACGACTTCAGAATTCGAAAATCACCTACATTCTTGGGGGGATTGAGCAGCTCATAGTTGTATGGTCTGCCGCATTCAGGGCAGAGGTCCTCAATAGGTTTTATGCTAAAGTCGCTTCTGGGGCAGCTGAAACAGCAGAACTTTCCTGCGCTCGACACGTGTTGTAATCCTACAAAATTTCTTTTTGTTGACTATCACTTCTGGTTTGCCAGTCTGCAAGCAGATTTACCCCTATCGGAAGGGGGGACACTTTCCCAAGAACATTTGTGGCGAAGTTCCACAACCTATTTGGTTTAGCTTCACAATTTATAGGTGTGCTTCGCGCAGCGAACTAGATGGCTTGACCTCACCCCGCACCCGATGAACAGTACGGCATGTCGAAAGAAGAACCGATAAAACTAGGGCATATAGCCAGTAAGGCGTTGGCGCTTTTGAAGAAGAGCTCAAGCGGCCTGAGCATGGCTCAGATGCGTGATATTCTCGATGCCGATGCTGAGACTCAGGAGCACTTCAATAGGCGTGTGCGTGAAATCCGTAAGTACTATGATTTGAATCGACACGTCGAAGGCGGTGTATCAATCTATACGCTAGGCAAAAGAAAGTCGACGCCTACGGTAGATTCCGGGCAGGTATCAGAAAGGCTTCGTGCTGCTGTTTTGCATGCCGCGCATGGGCGCTGCCAGATGTGCGGAAAGACAATTTCGGACGACGGAATAAAGCTTCAAGCAGACCATAGAATACCTCAGAGTTGGGGTGGACCAACTACTCTCGAAAACCTGTGGGCATTGTGTGAAGCATGTAATCGCGGCAAGCGAAACTACTTTGCTTCGTTTGACGACAAGGAGATGGAGCAAGTCATTAATTTCGAGTCAGTGCACGAAAGAATTGCACGTTTTTTGAGGCTACATATGCCGAATCCGGTACCTGCTTACGCAATAGAGTTTGTTGCAAATGCGAAAGAGCAACAGCTCGATTGGCGAAAGCGTTTGCGGGAGCTTCGTTATGAGCCTATCGGTTTGAAAATAGAGGTATCAAAGAAGCGAGACGAAAAAGGTGTGCAATCGTTTTACGCACTGAAAAACTGGCGTGACCTACCCGAAGATCATGTTCGAATAATAAAAGATTTTGAGCGAAAAAAATAAAAGCGACTAGCTAGCCAACGATCTCAAAGTACGTCTTTTCAACGCCTTCGAGACTTGATCACCCACTGCGTGTGCAACAGGTGGCGGAAAGGCGTTGCCTACTTGTCTGTATGCGTTGGTCTTTGCGCCTGTGAAATGCCAATCATCTGGAAAACCCTGAATGCGCGCAACCATCGGCACTGTAAGGCGAGGCATCCCGCTATGGAATGGGTCAGGTGCTTCAGGTGCAATAGTTCGACCTTCTACACCAAGAGAAGCCCATGCTCGTCGTGCACGTGTTGGCCCGAGGTCGGGGCCACCATGTTTTTTTGAACCGCCAACGATCGTTGGAGCAATTTCATCTGCGGATTTCGCCCAGTCTTCTGCGCCACGCCAGCCACGAGCGGCCATCATATCGCATAGTGTTTCACCGACTGTCGGCGGATTATGCGGATTGGCCTCGGGCCAATCGAAAAAATCAGAGCGTTTAGATTCAACGGCAACAATAACTACGCGAGGTCTGAGCTGGGGGACGCCAAAATCCGAAGCGTTTAGCAGCCGCCAGTCAGTATGGTACCCTAGTTTCTTAAGCTGCTTTTTCAAGCGCTCACGGTAGTCATGGAAAACGGCGTCCAAAAAGCCCCGTACATTCTCAATCATTATTGCGCGTGGTCTTGCTGCGTCGACGATATCAATCGCATCATTAAAAAGATTGCGCTCGTCCTGTTCTCCAAGTTGCTTGCCAGCAACTGAAAACGGGGGGCAAGGGAGACCGCCTGCTAGCAGGTCAACGCCCTTAAAGTCCATTGCCCGCTCTTTAAACACTCGAATGTCATCTTGAATGACATTCCACCCAGGTCTGTTATGCCGTAAAGTCGCGCAGCAATGCTTATCGATTTCGACGAGCGCAGTGTGCTCAAATTTGGCCCTCTCCAAGCCGAGCGCTTGGCCGCCCGCACCAGCGCACAGCTCTACAGATGACAGCATTAACTAGCCCTTTTCCAACCATAGAATCACGTGTTTGTTGGTAGATCAAGCACGTGTAGGAGTTCGGTTACCTGTTCTTAGTATGTTCTTACTTGCTACTTGCACATCAAACAAGCTGAATGTCGGTTACCCGTTTCTCTGTAGATTCAACAAACACGCAAATGATCAATGTGACACCGATCTTGCAATCGTGGTGCTATCTTCCTTTAATATTTTGAAAAGTAACCACTTTCATGTAAATTTGGTCTCAGTGGTCTGTTGCGAGAAGGAAAATCGCAAAGCCATGTTTGCCTCTCATGTACTGCTTTGTCGCTATTGTTCATTACTCATGGAATGGGCGAAGCTAACGAGGTTTAAGAACTGAGGTAAGTTGGGGGCAATAGGGGGTATGATGGATAGATCCATCTTAACCATTTGTTTTTGCTTCAAAAGTGGAGGCGAGTACCGGAATCGAACCGGTGTACACGGATTTGCAATCCGCTGCGTCACCACTCCGCCAACTCGCCTTTTCAAGTAAAATCAAATACTTGCCGTGGTGTGATTGGGTTTTTAACAGCTTTCCTCTGGGGCGTCCAGTGGATTGCGCGCGAAATTGCCGGCAAGATCGAAATTTGCCGACGTCCACGCCCAAGGAGGTGATCAAGATTCAGGTTGCGGCAACAGGGGCGTTGCTGGAAGGTTCAGGATATGGCACAAGCCCGACATCTTTGGGAATGAGACGAGATATCCAATGACTGACTTCGCAGCCCGGCGCCGCACAATGGTTGATACGCAGATCCGCCCGTCTGACGTCACCAAGTTCCCGATCATTGAGGCGATGCTGAGTGTTCCGCGCGAAAGCTTCGTACCCGATTCTCAGCGCGAGGCGGCCTATGTGGACGGCCTGATTGATCTGGGTGGCGGGCGCAGCATGCTGGAGCCGCGGACCCTGGCTAAAATGCTGGACGTGTTGAACATATCCAAGGATGAGATGGTCTTAGATATCGCTCCGGCAATGGGGTATTCCACGGCTGTTACCGCACGGATGGCTGAGTTGGTCGTGGGTGTTGAATGCGACGAAACCCTTGCAACCGAGGCGCAAAACCTTTTGGCCGAAGCCGAAGTGCTTAACGCTATCATTCACGTTGGCGCGCTGGAACAGGGTGTGGCGGAACACGGTCCCTATGATGCAATCATGGTGCAGGGCGGTGTCGAGCAGGTGCCTGATGCCCTGTTGGATCAACTCAAGGATCACGGTCGGATCGTGTGTCTGTTTGTCAACGGCAACCTGGGCACCGTGCGGATCGGTCGAAAAACCGGTGGTCGCGTCAGTTGGCGTGATGTGTTCAATGCCAATGCGCCGGTTCTGGAAGGTTTTTCGGCAGAGTGTGCATTTTCGCTATAGTCCGCCGATAGATTTTTCTATCGCCTTGATTAGTTGAAAAGAAGGCCGCAAACTGCCTGCAGGGCAGTGTAATTTCGTTTGAGAGGATTTTGGTATGCGTGGTTCGGCGACAGGTAAGCTGGTCAGGGCGTTTGCTGTGACCGCAGGACTTGCCATGAGCGTGATGCCAGGGCGTGCAGCGTGGGCAGACAACATAACGGATGCGTTCATCGGCGCGTATAACACCAGTGGTTTGCTTGAACAGAACCGGGCGTTGCTGCGCGCGGCGGATGAAGATGTGGCCATTGCGCTTTCTGCGTTGCGACCAATCATCAACTGGACCGTGCAGGTCAGCCAGGATTACACCCGGTCGCGGGTCAATAACGTCGTGACGACAAACGAACCGTCGCGATTCTTTTCGGGCCTGACGCTGAGCCAGCTTTTGTACGATGGCGGCGCGTCTGTGCTGGGCAAGCAGTCGGCGCAGGAAACGGTGCTGTCTACCCGGCAAACCCTGATTGATATCGAACAACAGGTTCTTATTCGCGCAGCAAATGCCTATCTGGGCGTCCTGTTGCAGGAAGAGACCGTGGCGATCCGCCAGAACAACGTGGATGTGTCAGCAGAGGAACTTAGGGCGTCGAATGACCGCTTCGAAGTGGGCGAAGTAACCCGCACGGACGTCGCATTGTCCGAAGCACAGCTGGCAAGCTCTCAGGCGGATCTGGCGGTGGCACGTGGCGAGTTGAGCATTGCGCAGGCCGAATACGTGAACGCAGTCGGAAAGGCACCGGGGCGAACGGCTGGTCAGCCGAGCCTGCCCAATCTGCCGCGTTCCGAAGCTGAAGCTGTGAATCTGGCGCAGCGCAACCACCCAGCCATTCTGTCGGCGCAGCATCAGGTCAGGGCGTTTGATCTGGTCGTGCAGCAGCAACGGGCAAACCTTGGGCCGAATGTCAGCCTGAATGCCGATGCTGGCGTGTCCGAGCGCTATGACAATAATGACTATGTGAACGACGCCACCGTGTCGCTGAACTTCACACAACCCATCTACGCGGGTGGCCGGTTGGCGGCAAATGTGCGCCGCGCAATGGCCAGCCGGGATGCCTCGCGTGCGAATCTTCTGAACGTTCAAAAGAACATCACGCAGGGTGTGACCGACCGTTATGCGGCGTTTCAGGCGGCCAGCGCCAGTCTGAGGGCGTCAACCGAGCGTGTTAACGCCTCACAGGTGGCGTTTGATGGCATCCGGGAAGAGGCAACACTGGGCGCGCGAACAACTCTGGATGTATTGAATGCGCAGCAGGATTTGCTGGATGCGCAGCTGGCAGAAGTCGCTTCGCGCACCGAACGGTCGCGGGCTGCCTATCAGTTGTTGCAGGCGCAGGGCCTTCTGACAGCCGAGCGTCTTGGGCTGGCGGTGCAAATCTATGATCCAACTTTGTATTACAATCTGGTCAAGAATGCGCCGGCACAGGTCAGCAAGCAAAGCAAGGATCTGGATCGCGTTCTCAAAGCATTGCGCCGGGACTGATCGCCAATACTATCTGTTGTGAGGCGCGGATTGTTTGGCTACACTCGATCCAAGGATAGAGCGGTAGAGAACAATGTCTGATAATGTCGTGAAAGCAGGGATCGAAGACGTTCTGTCTTCGGTCAAACGTCTGGTCAGTGAAGACAGTCGTGATAAAACCGTCGCGGATCAAACGACTAAGGCACGCAAGCCGGGGCGGCTGGTGCTTACAGATGCTTTGCGGATCAGCACACCAGATCAATTGGGGGTGATTCCCGCTAAAGCTGTATCAGAAGCCGAAGTTTCAGATGCTGCGAAGCCGATGTTGCTGCGCACCTGCGATATCGTTCAGACGGGTCAACCCGCGAACGCCGACCAGGACAAGCCAGAAACAGCCGAGACGAAACGCGTCGCGGCGGATGATGCAACAAGCAGCCTGAGTGCAAAGATCGAAGCGCTGGAAGCGGCCATTGCGCAAACAGAAGATCAGTGGGAACCGGACGGTGACAGCCAGGATGCATATTCGGGCACACCGTCTCACGCGCTGCCATGGGATGTCGAAGAAGAATTTGCCGCTGCGATGTCGATTGATGCTGCCGGTGGCGAAGAACCAGACGCGGTTCAGCAGGACGAAGACGCACCTTATCAGGCGGAATTCATCCGGTCGTCTCAAGCTGTTGTGTCTGATGCTGATGCCGAAGAACCTGGTTCCGACGAAAACGTCAGGACGATCGACATGGATGAAGACGCTCTGCGCACCCTGATCGCAGAGGTTGTCCGCGCCGAGCTGCAAGGAACGATGGGTGAGCGGATTACACGAAATGTGCGCAAGATGGTCAGGCGAGAGATCGCCCGCGCTCTTGCGGCTCAGGATCTGGAGTAACTCTCAGCCACGGTGCGGAGGCTGCGCGAGGCTGAGCAGCAGGTCAAGGTCCATGTGGCGCTCCAGATGATCGGCCAGATCGTTCAGCGCCTGCTCGACGCCGTCCTCATAGGACAGGTCCGAGGTCACGCCTAACGCTGACAAATACCGCGCCCGGAATGCGTCGGACGAAAAGATACCGTGCAGATAGCTTCCCTTGATCCGCCCGTTTGCGCTGGCCGCGCCTTCAGGGCGGCCTTCGACCTCAAGCCATGCATTGGTGCAATCCGGCCCGTTTGTATGGCCCATGTGGATTTCGTATCCGGTGACCGGCTCTCGGCCCGGCAACGCATGGGCCGTACGCAGGACAACTTGCTTTTGTCCTCCCATGACTGTGTCCACATCCAGCAACCCCAACCCGTCGACCTTACCCGGTCGACCGTCTACGCCATCGGGGTCGGAAATGGTCTTGCCCAGCATCTGAAAGCCACCACAGAGACCCAGCACATGCCCGCCGCGCCGAACATGACCGTACAGGTCGATGTCCCAGCCTTGTGCACGGAAATAGGCCAAATCTCCGATGGTGGATTTGCTGCCCGGTAGCAAAACCAGATCGGCATCGCCCGGCAATGCGCGTCCGGCTGGAATGATCTCGACACTCACACCGGGTTCGGCCGACAATGGGTCAAGGTCGTCGAAATTCGCCATCCGTTCAAGCTGTGGCACAACAACCTTGCAGGTGCCGCCTGTGTGAGAACGGATGTCCATCATATCTTCGGCCGGTAGCTTCCAGGCGTCATGAAACCATGGCACGACCCCCAGACAGGGCCACCCAGTACGAGAGGCAACATCATCGCGCCCTTCGTCAAAAAGGGACACATCGCCCTTGAACCGATTGACGGCGAAGCCCCGAATTCGCGCAAGATCGCCGTCGTCCAGAACCGCCTGAGTGCCAACGATCTGTGCGATCACACCGCCGCGGTGAATGTCGCCGACAAGTATTACAGGTATGTTCGCAGCGCAGGCAAAGCCCATATTGGCGATGTCACCCTTGCGCAGGTTTGTTTCGGCCGGGCTGCCCGCCCCTTCGATCAGAACCAGATCCGCGTCGTTGCACAGCCGGTCAAAGCTTTCCAGTGCGGCGCTTAGCAGTCTGGATTTATCCTTGCGGTAATCACCGGCTTTCATGGTGCCCGCGCGCTGCCCCTGAACAATGATCTGCGCGCCGGTATCAGTTTCAGGTTTTAACAATACAGGGTTCATATCCGTATGCGTCGCCCGCCTTGCCGCCCGTGCCTGAAGGGCCTGTGCGCGACCGATTTCCCCACCGTTTTCTGTAACAGCAGCATTGTTCGACATGTTCTGCGGTTTGAAGGGCGCAACCCGAAGACCCCGCCGTGTAAAAGCCCGCGCAAGCCCCGCCACCAGAACGGATTTTCCGACATTGCTGCCGGTGCCTTGAATCATGATGGCGCGAACCATGGATTGTCTCCTACCTGTCAAGGCGCAGATGACCTGATTTGGGCGGGCAGGGGAAGCCCCGAACTCATCCTGACGCCCGGGATCGTGGTGGGATACGCATAGAAAAACGCGCTCTGATGGCAGAGCGCGTTTTTTCTGAGTTGAAACAGCCTTGGATCAGGCAGCTTCAGCCTGCTGAGCGGCATTGCGACGCTCGCTTTCTTCACGCGACAGCGCGACCGAGGTCCGCACGCCACGGCCAACGAACTCCATCAGTCCGCTGACAACCCGTTCGTTCGGGTCGATTCCCGCGCAAGACAGCACTTCGCGTCCATCGCGCGAGCGCGCCCAACGGGCGATTTGTTCCGGGCCATTGCCATATTTCTTGTCATCGGCAATAGCGTCATCGAGTGCAGCCAACACAACGGCCGCGAAAAGTTTGCGAGCACGATTGCCTTGTTCGTTGTTAAAGGCAGTGCCGTCAACGAAATCTCTCATCTCGTCTTCCTTGTTTTTCTTGCTCTTGCAATTTTCGGCGTGACGGTCCTTATGACCGATAAAGTGCGATTCGGATACAGCTAATATGCATAGTTGCGTTGCGTCACTTGCATATCTCGCTGCACCTGCAGCACTAGGTTTGGTTGTCTTGTCAGGTATGTTCCCGCCAGATATAGGAGGCGCAACTGACGCATCAACCGTTTGTGAAGGATTTATGTAATGCCCAAGATAAATGGGAACGAAATTCGCCCCGGCAATGTGCTTGAGCATAACGACGGCCTTTGGGCCGCGGTCAAGGTTGACCATGTGAAGCCCGGCAAGGGCGGCGCTTTCGCGCAGGTCGAACTGCGCAACCTGCGCAATGGTTCAAAACTGAACGAACGGTTCCGCTCAGCTGACAAGGTTGAGCGTGTGCGCCTTGAGCAGAAGGATCAGCAGTTCCTGTATGAAACCGATGGCATGCTGGTCTTCATGGATGCCGAAACATACGAACAGATTGAATTGCCAGCGGATTTGCTGGGCGAGCGTCGTCCGTTCCTTCAAGATGGCATGACGATTGTTGTCGAATTCTACGAAAGTGAAGCGCTGAACGCGACGCTGCCGCAGAAAGTGACCTGCAAGATCGTCGAAACTGAGCCGGTCGTAAAAGGTCAGACCGCCGCGAACTCGTTCAAGCCTGCAATTCTGGACAATGGCGTGAAAGTCATGGTGCCGCCGTTCATCGGTCAGGATGAAATGATCATCGTGAACACCGAAACCATGGAATATTCCGAACGCGCGTGACGTTTCGTCGCTTTTAATATCAGACCGCGCAGACAGCCGCTGCGCGGTCTTTTTTATGCACTGTTGCGGTACCGGTAATGCGCGGGGTCCGGGCCGAATAGTTCCAGCATCAGCTCGTATTTGATGCGGTTGGCACTGACTTGTCTGTAAAAGGCGATCAGGAACGCGGTCGGGCCCTGTATCCGACCAAGCCCGCTGGTCGCGGCCACCACTGTGCCGACATCGGATTTGCCGTGCAGCACCAGATAACCGCCCAACATCAGAATACCGACGGTTCCGGCGCCATTGATCACGCTCAACAGGAACTTGGCCGAAAGCTTCCAAAGAAACATGCGCCGTCGTGTGTCATAGATGTCGTCGAACAGGGCATTGATATCCCGCTCGACGGCATCGATATCCTCGGTGGTCAGCCTATCAGTGGCGCTGCGCAAAAGGCGGACGCGTTCGGCGACGAACGTGTTCACTTTGCGTTGCGACACCAGAACGATAATGATCTGCGGAACAATCATGGAAAACGCGATAAGGCCAAGGCCTGGCTGCGTTGAGGATATGTACCCGATCACGCTGATCAGCGTTCCAACCTGAACCACCGGGTCCGAGAATGCGCCCCCGGCAAACTTGCCCAACTCCTCGGCTTCGGCCGAGATGGCGGTCGTCATGGTGCCCTTGCGCAGGTTTTCACCCGTTTCTTTCAGGTCAGTAGCGCGCCAGAGCAAGCGTTGCCGGATCAGCCGGATCATGTCTTCGCCCAATATCCCTGCGCGAAAACCCAGAACCCATTTCAGGGCGAGGCTTAGCAGGATGACAATCATCATGCCGATGCCCAGCAGAACCAGCTTTTCGACATGAAGATCGTTGGACGTAAGGTGGTTGACAATATCGCGTTGAAATTCAAGCGGAACCGCGGCAAGCGCAGCAATGGCAATGGATAACAGAATGAGGACAATCTGCCGTCCGGCGCTGGCGCGCCAAATCGCGGAGTAAAGCTGAAACATGCGGGTATCCGTGTTGCCCCTGTGCCGACACATTGGCAGGGCTGGGTAACGGGTTCAAACTTTACGAGATAAACGGCGGATAAGGCCGTGCCGATTTGGCAACAAGTTATTCTTGGTCCGTCAGGCGAACCACGACGTCTCCGGCCAACATGTCTGCATTCGCACGGTCAAAGCGCAGATACGCGATTCCGTGTCCGCCTGATTGCGTGAACAGGGTGCCGACAGGTTTGCCGTTTGCGGCAATCTCAGTCCCCACCGGAACCGAGCCTTCGACAAAGACCCGCCGCAAGCCTTTGCGTAATTCTGTCTTGTGCTTCATGCGCGCAGTCACTTCCTGACCGACATAGCAACCCTTTTTGAAGTCCACGCCGTTCAGCGCCTCGAACCCGGATTCGAGGATATAACTGTCTGGCGTCAGTTCGACCCCAGCCTCGGGGATGCAGTGTCGAACGCGCAGCGCGTCCCAGTCGGTTCCGTCATCGCCTTCCGAAGCTGTCGAGTAATCGCGCCAACCCATATCCGGGTGACGAGGGTCAGGAAGGGCGGTGTCCGGTGCTGGCCCAGTGCCGCGTTGCAGATGTAGATCCGTGCCTTCGATTACTACATCCGCCCGGAGTTTGTACATGTTCAGGCGCTTGATCAGGTCATTTGCAAAAGGCTCGGCCACGTCCAGCAGCACTCCACCGTCATCGCGTTTCAGAAAGAAATCGGCCAGATACTTGCCCTGTGGAGTAAGCAACGCCGTATAAACAAGCCCATTGCCCAGCCCCCGAACGTCATTGGTGACAAGGTCCTGCAAAAAGTCTTCGGTGTCCGAGCCGGTCAGGCGCAGGATGCGGCGGGTGAGCATGGCTTGGTCCTCGTCATTGCCTTTGGCCTCGTGATATAGGAAGTCCCGCAGTCAAGACCAGAGGTTATCGGACGTGCCCGCACCCGTCACTGTAGTGATTCCAACCTTGAATGCCGCCGGTTCCTTGCCTGCGTGCCTTGAAGCCCTGATGGAAGGGGTGCATTCCGGGCTGATCAGGGACCTGATCGTCAGCGATGCAGGCTCAACAGACCAGACGTTGAGAATTGCAGAAGATGTTGGCGCGCTTGTTCTGAAAGGTGAGCCGTCGCGCGGCGGTCAATTGCGCCGGGGGTGTGCGCAGGCTGATGGTGAATGGTTGTTAATCCTTCATGCCGATACCGTGCTGCAACAGGGATGGGCCGAGAGCGTAAGCGCCCATCTACCCTCCAACGCACCAGCTGCGTTTCGGTTGGCTTTTCGCGCGCGTGGGTTTGCGCCGACCTGGGTGGCCGGATGGGCCAATTTGCGCAGCAGGCTGTTCGGTTTACCGTACGGAGATCAGGGGTTGCTGGTTCCGCGTGATGTCTATCTGGCGGCTGGTGGGTATCCGGACCAACCCTTGATGGAAGATGTGGCGCTGGTGCGCGCATTGCCACGGATCGCAATACTCGAGTCGCGCGCCTTTACGAGCGCGGAGCGCTATGAACAGGCAGGTTGGACTCGACGGGGCATGCGGAACTTGTGGACACTTCTGCGCTATTTTCTGGGGGTTGATCCACAGGTGTTGGCGCGGGGCTATCGACGTTGAGCGCCCGGCGCAATTCGACCAAAGATTTTCCCAGTCGAAACGGGGCAGCAAAGCTAACAAGACAAAGCGCCACGATTTGCAGAACCAGAATATGGGCATTGGCCTGCAGGTATTCCCATTCGTCCTTCAACTTGCCGACCTGCTGGATCAGATCGTCATAGCTTTGTGCCAGGATCTGATAATCTCCGGCAATCGCGGGTACCTTACGGCGCATGTTGTCGATGGCCACCTGAGTTTTGTCGTCCAGAGACGTGAATACGAGGAACTGGTCGATATTGAAAGCATCAGCTTTTGCCGTCATATCCCGCAGCTCGTCCATTTCATCTTTGCCCTGACTTCCGAACAGGAAGTGCAGGCCCTGCAGGGGGGCCACTTCGTTGGTTACGGCGATGAACAGGGGCAATTCCGAGTTGCTGGCAGTTGATGCCGACAGGAATTCAACCTTGTCGCACAGCACTGCCGTGTCAGGATCGTAAGCAGGGTCGCAGAAACGCAGACGAAACCGTGCGGCATCCCGGTCGAATGCCAATGTTGCGGCGTAGGCTACATCAATCTGGCGATCCAGTCGCGAACTGTCCGACGTATAAAGCCCCGCCAGAACAGCCACCAATGCGCCGATGCCACCCAGCACGACCCAGACCAGATCGGCCAGTTTCCATGCCCTGTGCCCTGCTGGCTTGCGGAACAAAAAGGCGGTGCCGATCGATCCTGACAGAAAAAACAGGATTAGCAGGGGCAATTGGTTGTCTGTCACAAAACTCATGTGCCCGATCTTAGAACGTGATGCGCGTCCTGCAACCGGGATCACGTGCAGTTGTAACTTCTTACCGGGCACAAGGGTGCAGGACGAGACCGGAAACGGCTTGCGGACACGTCCCCAACAGTGGCGGTAATTTGACCACTGGAATCCGGCTTGACAAAAATCCCGGTTTTGGCAGACACCACGCCCAAGTGAAATGGGGCCAAAGACCCTTTTTACGCACGAATTCTGCGGGAAAGGTTCGGGTATGACCCTGTTCGTCATTCTGATTATTCTGTCGGCGGCGCTGCTGCATGCCGTATGGAATGCCATCGTGAAAACGGCAGCGGACCGCACCACCATGCTGGGTCTGGTCGCGTTGGGTCAGGTCTTGCCGGCGGCGGTTATGGTGATGGTGCTGCCGCTGCCGAACACGCAGAGCTTTGTCTATATCCTGCTCTCGACCGTCGTGCATTTCGGCTATTACTTCATGCTGGGCAAGGCCTACCAGCATGGCGATCTGAGTGTGGTTTACCCCATAGCACGCGGGATTGTTCCGGCACTGGTCTCGCTTTGGGCGATGGCGCTGGTGGGCGAAGTTCTGCCCTGGCAAGCCTGGGGTGGGATCGCCTTAATCGCGGTTGGCATTCAGCTGAGCAGCTGGGCGGCGCTGCGTTCGGGTGTCGGGCGCAGCGCGCTGGGATTTGCGCTGGGAACCGGGTTCTGCATTTCGATCTATTCGGTGGTTGATGGGATTGGGGTGCGGCTGTCAGGCAATACGCTCAGCTATTGGGCGTGGGGGGCCTTTCTGCACCTGTTCATTGTAGGGTTTATCGGGGTCAGGAAACGCACCACCCTCAAAGACCTGCCAGTCAGAATATGGATGACGGGCCTTTTGGGTGGGCTGGTTTCGATGACAGCGTATGGTCTGGTGCTTTACGCCAAGAACTTTGCGCCGCTTGGGGCGGTTTCGGCCCTGCGGGAAACCTCGGTCATCTTTGCGGCGCTGATCGGGCTCATTTTCCTGAAAGAAGGCAACTGGATGCGACGCCTGGGCGCCGCGGTCCTCATGGCGATTGGCGTCGCGCTGATCGGCACGGCGGTCTGATCCGGTCCCCGAGCCATGGCAAGACGCGTTATCCGGCTGCGCCTTCTGACTGAAGCGTCCGGAAATACCGGATCGTTGCGTCCAACCCTTCCTTCAGCTGTACTGTAGGTTCCCAGTTCAGCAGGGTCCGCGCCAGCGTGATATCGGGCTGACGTTGTTTCGGATCGTCCTCGGGCAACTCCCTGAAACTGATAGGGGTTTCCGCGCCAACAAGCGCCTGCACCTCGCTGGCCAGCTCGTTCATCGAGAATTCGTTGGGATTGCCCAGATTGACCGGGCCGGTGACCTCCTTGCCGGTGTCCATCAGGCGGATGAACCCTTCGATCAGATCATCCACGTAGCAGAATGACCGGGTCTGCGTGCCGTCGCCAAAGATGGTGATCGCCTCGCCCGTCAGGGCCTGCATGATGAAATTCGACACAACGCGCCCGTCGGCGGGGTGCATTCGGGGGCCGTAAGTGTTGAAGATGCGGGCGACCTTGATCTCAAGCCCCATCTGACGGTGATAGTCGAAGAACAACGTCTCGGCGCAGCGCTTGCCCTCGTCATAGCACGAGCGCGGACCAACCGGGTTGACGTTGCCCCAATAGTCTTCGGTCTGCGGATGGATCGTCGGGTCGCCATAGACCTCAGAGGTCGAGGCCTGAAAGATCTTGCATTTCAGACGTTTCGCCAGACCCAGCATGTTGA
Organism: Ruegeria sp. CH2; assembly: GCF_056537065.1. Taxonomy (NCBI): domain Bacteria; kingdom Pseudomonadati; phylum Pseudomonadota; class Alphaproteobacteria; order Rhodobacterales; family Roseobacteraceae; genus Ruegeria; species Ruegeria sp. CH2. Next base: position 837,061 of record NZ_JBQFQV010000001.1, on the reverse strand, counting down.
TCGCGCCATGCACGCTGGTCTTGGTCGTCTGCACCGGATCGTGCTGATAATGCACGGGTGAGGCCGGGCAGGCGAGGTTATAGATCTCGTCAACCTCCACAAAAAGCGGGAAGGTCACATCATGGCGCATGAACTCGAACCGCGGGTTGTTGTGCAGATGGTCAATGTTGCGCTTGGTGCCGGTGAACAGGTTGTCGACGCACAAAACCTCATGCCCCTGATCCAGAAGCCGGTCGCACAGATGCGAGCCCAGAAACCCGGCCCCACCGGTTACGAGAACACGTTTTCGACTGTCATAAAGGCGGGCCATTGCAAATCCTTAATCGTTAAATCCAAACCAGCTTGCCACAGGGAAGCCAGGTCTTGGTTTGATTAATAAACTGAAGGAATTTGAATTGCAGTAGATTTTGGTTTTTTGAGGGCGCGTGTGGTGTTGGGGTGTCCCACGTTCACCTAACATGTGAAGCGGGGCACTATGCCGGCAAGGCCCAAGATTCATAGCGAAGTAGAAGAAGTAGAGTAGGTGCCTTCAACTCGCTCGACAAAAGAAACACTATGGGTGCAAGTACCCATCTTACACTTGCCAAAGTACTTATTTTCCCTTCTCATTTGGAGGAAGCTCAGGTTTCAATTTCTCAATCACGCTTTCTATGTCACCTACTCGTTTGCCCGAAAGGTATCCTTTCCCAACTTTGTAAATGCTAGAAAACGCAACCCAAGCGCAGACGAAAAGGCAACCGACAAAGAAACTCTGGATATTGTCCGCAGGGATCCCCCATATTGGATTAAAACTGGAGGTTACCAAGGCAGCTAGAATCGAAACCCCAATCCCGACCGGTGCCCAAAGCGATCTTTGTTCACTTACGCATTCTTTGTGTTCGGTAAGAACCAGTCTTAATCTGTCGACAGTAACGTAGATCAATTCTTGACCTGTGTTGTCGAATGTTTTGTCAACAGGAACGGAAGTAGGAGTGACGTTTATCTGGTCAGTCATTTTTGTTTTCCTCCAGCATCAGCTGAAGAGTGACGTCGTTAACACTACCGATTGTTTTGTTCGAGCATAGAAAGAGAATTCTCTGACCAGTGTTCGTTACGCCCAACTCAAGTGGTTCAGTAGTTGCGGTCCCTAAGCTGTTGTTCCAATTGATCAATTCTATAGTGGGAACGCCGTCTATTCTGTCAACTTTCAAACGTTGTTCTCTATTGTTCGAATGGTTCGAAAACTTAACTGCAATTTCTAAGTTCGCGAAGTCGTTTTTTATCGAAAACAATGCAACTTCGTCGTTTGGTGTAAGTAGAGACCCAGCAAAGATTACCGTGTTATTTCCAACCTTCATTTGGTTTTTATTCCTTCGAATACCTAAACATCCAACTCCTCCACAAACCGCGCGTTTTCCTGAATATACTGGAACCGCAGTTCGGGTTTTTTACCCATCAGACGCTCGACCAGATCGCCGGTTTCGCCGGGTTCGTCCTCGTCGATGGTGACCCGGATCAATTTCCGGGATTTGGGGTCCATCGTGGTCTCTTTCAGGTCCTTGGCGTCCATTTCACCCAGACCCTTAAAGCGGGACACGTCGATCTTGCCCTTGCCGCCCAGACCTTTCTTCAGCCATTCGTCGCGCTCGGCCTCGTCCAGACAGTAGACGCGTTTGGCGCCCTGCGTCAGGCGGTACAGAGGCGGGCAGGCCAGGTACAGGTGGCCCGCGTCAATCATCGGGCGCATCTGGGTAAAGAAGAACGTCATCAGCAAGGACGCGATATGCGCCCCGTCCACATCCGCGTCGGTCATGATGATGACCTTGTCATAGCGCAGGTCGTCAACGTTGAACTTGGTGCCAAGCCCGACACCCAGCGCTTGGGTCAGGTCGTTGATCTCGGCATTGGTGCCCAGCTTGGAACTGGCCGCACCCAGCACGTTCAGGATCTTGCCGCGCAGGGGTAGCAGGGCCTGCGTTTTGCGGTCGCGACCCATCTTGGCCGAGCCGCCCGCAGAATCGCCTTCGACGATGAATAATTCGGTGCCGTCGCGTGTTGAACTGGAACAGTCCACCAGCTTGCCGGGAAGACGAAGTTTCTTAGTGGCGGACTTGCGTTGTGTTTCCTTCTCGGCCCGACGGCGCAGGCGTTCTTCGGCCCTCAGGATGAGGAAGTCGAGGATCGCGCCGGCGGATTTCGTATCAGCCGCCAGCCAGTTGTCGAAATGGTCGCGGACCGCGTTTTCGACCAGCCGCTGCGCCTCGACCGTGGCCAGGCGGTCCTTGGTCTGGCCCACGAATTCCGGCTCGCGGATAAAGCACGACACCAGCGCGCAGCCACCTGTCAGCAGGTCGTCGCGGGTGATTTGCGCGGCCTTTTTGTTGTTGATCAACTCGCCATAGGCCTTGATCCCCTTGAGGATCGCAGCCCAGAAACCGGCCACATGGGTGCCGCCTTCGGGGGTGGGAACGGTGTTACAATAGGATTGGATGAACCCGTCACGCGACGGTGTCCAGTTGATCGCCCATTCGACCTTGCCGGGGGTGCCGAATTTCTCGTTGAAATCGACGGTGCCCGCAAAGGGTTGCTCGGCATAGGTAGACGAGCCGTTCATCGTCTCTTTCAGGTAATCCGACAGGCCGCCGGGAAAGTGGAACGAGGCCTCAAGCGGGGTTTCACCGTCATCGATGGCGGTTTTCCAGCGGATTTCGACGCCCGAGAACAGATAGGCCTTGGAGCGGATGGACTTGAACAGCCGCGCGGGTTTGAACTTGTGATGGCCAAAGATGTCCGGGTCGGCGTGGAAGGTCACCGTTGTGCCGCGCCGGTTCGGGGCCGCGCCAACCTTTTCGACCGGGCCAAGTGGGATACCGCGCGAGAAACGTTGTTCATATAGCTGCTTGTCCCGCGCCACCTGCACGACCATCGAATCAGACAGCGCGTTCACCACCGACGCACCAACCCCGTGCAAGCCACCCGAGGTCTGGTAAGCCTTGCCCGAGAACTTGCCGCCCGCGTGCAGGGTACACAGGATCACCTCCAACGCGGACTTGCCCGGAAATTTTGGATGCGGGTCGATCGGGATACCGCGCCCGTTGTCACGGACGGTCAGGGCGTAGTCGGAATGCAGCTCGACCTCGATCCGGTTGGCAAAGCCTGCCACCGCCTCGTCCATCGAGTTGTCGAGGATCTCGGCCAACATATGGTGCAGCGCACGCTCATCCGTGCCGCCAATATACATGCCGGGGCGTTTGCGAACCGGTTCCAGCCCTTCGAGCACCTCGATCGAGGAGGCGTCATAGGTAGAAGTGGCGCTGGGCGTCAACAGATCTTCGGGCATGGGTGCTGCTCTTGTTTTTGGGTTTCCGCCATTATGGCAGGTGATGTGGTCCGGGGGAAGGGGGACGCGAGGTGTTGTGGATTTTCTGTCAAGCCGCTTGCAATCCGTGCAGATAACCAGTCCTTTGATCCCGGTAAAGCGGAGGTGAATAAATGAGCTGGATCAGAACCGTTCCGTTCGAAGACGCGACTGGAAAGTTGAAGAAACTCTACGAACGCGTGACCGGGCCGAACAATAACGTAGACAACATCATGATGGCACACAGCCTTCGCCCGCATTCGATGGAAGGCCATATGGCCATGTACAAGGCAGTGCTGCATCATTCGGGCAACAAGATACCGAAATGGTTTCTGGAAGTGCTGGGGGTTTGGGTCAGCTCACTGAACCGGTGCGGGTATTGCGTCGAGCATCACTTTGCAGGTCTTCAGCGCTTGCTGGGTGATACGGTGCGTGGCAACGCGATCAGGGCAGCGATTGAGGCGCGCGATCCCTCGGCTGCACCGCTGGATGCGGCGCAAATGGCTGCGATGGATTATGCTCGCAAGCTGACCGAAGCGCCGGGCGATCTGGTCGAGGCGGACGTCGCTGCCCTGCGCGACGCGGGGTGGGATGATGGCGAAATCCTCGAGATCAATCAGGTCTGCTCCTATTTTTCATATGCAAACCGGACGGTTCTGGGGCTTGGGTGCTCAACCGATGGTGATGAGTTGGGGTTGTCGCCGAACAACTCTGACAACCCTGACGACTGGGGGCACCGGTAAGGTGCTAAAGATGTCGTCGGCGCTGCGACAAAGGCTGCCTGGCTTGCCGTTGCGCGCGGGCGCGGCCTGATTACGTCAGGCCAGTCCATTCCAGAATGGCCTGCGCCACGGCCCGCGGGTTTTGATGATGCAACCAATGATCGGTCCCAGGGATCGTGACACGGGTGAGGTGGGTGGCAAACGCCTCCAGCCCCTCAGTGGCTTCTGGTAAAAGGGCTTTGTCATCCGGCCCCCAAATCAACAAGTGCGGACACCTGACATGCAACCGGTCGAGCGGCAGGTCAGGCAGGTCTGTCGCGGGGACACCGGGTTTGGCGACAACCAACGGAGAGGCTCTGTACCAGTTCAGCATCGCCTGCAGCCGACCGGGTCGGGCCCATTCAGTGCGGTAGTCGGCCATGCGAGCTTCGGTCAACCAGTCCAGCCCCATACCATGGCGAAAGAACTGTTCCAGCATCGCAAAGTTGTTTTCGGACAGTTTTTGTGCGGCATCGGGTGCTCGCAGCAGATTGATATATTGCGAGGCTGTGGATTGTGCGCCACCTGAGGCCATGGCGCGTTGAAACGGCACCGGATGTACGCCGTTTGCAATGATTAACCGATCAACGAGTTCCGGGCGGAACATGGCAACGCCATAAGCCACCGATGCGCCCCAGTCGTGACCCAGCAGCGCAACTGGCGCGCCGCAGGTTTCAATCAGTGCGGCCATGTCTGTGACCAGTTGCGACAGGGTATAGTTCTGCACCCCTTCGGGACACCAGCTTTGGCCATAACCGCGCTGGTCCGGAGCAATACAATAAAAGCGTTCTGCCAGATGAGGCGCAAGATCGGCCCAGGCACCGCTGTATTCGGGGAAACCATGCAGCATCAATAATGGTGGCGCGGCTTTGTCGCCCCATGTCCTGACGTGGAAAGAATGGCCGTTCAGCTTGAAAAAAGACGTCTGCATTGGAACAAGGGATCCGCGCTGGAAATCATGGGTTTTTGAGGCATCTATTTGACACCAATCAAAGCGCATTTCCGAGCTTTCTGCTAGCCACCCTTCAGGACAGTAGAAAAGGACAGGATGTATGGACGCCATTGCCACGACCAACGCAGAACCCACCCAGATCAAGACCACGCTCACCAAAGACACCGACCCTTCAGCGCCCAGCCCCGAGAAAATCCGGCAGGCGTTTGAAAGTGGGAAATACCCCTATGGCCGCAAAATGGCCCGGTCGGTGTATGAGACGCAAAAAGCCAATCTGCAGGCCGAGCTTTTGAAGGTTCAGCTGTGGGCGCAGGAAACGGGGCAGCGGTTTGTCTTGTTGTTCGAAGGGCGCGATGCCGCCGGCAAAGGGGGTACGATCAAGCGGTTCATGGAGCACCTGAACCCGCGTCAGGCCCGTGTCGTTGCATTGAACAAACCCACCTGGGAAGAGAAAGGCCAGTGGTACTACCAGCGCTACATTCAAGAGATGCCGACCGTGGGCGAGATGGTGTTCTATGACCGGTCCTGGTACAACCGCGCGGGTGTGGAGCGGGTCATGGGGTTCTGCACGCCCAACGAATATCTTGAGTTCATGCGGCAAACGCCCGAGTTGGAACGGATGTTGGTGCGCTCGGGCATTCAGCTATACAAATACTGGTTCTCGGTTACACAGCAAGAGCAGCAACGCCGTTTCAAAAGCCGTGAAACCGACCCCTTGAAGCAATGGAAACTGTCGCCCATCGACAAGGCGAGCCTCAGCAAGTGGGATGATTATACCGAGGCGAAAGAAGCCATGTTCTTTTACACGGATACGGCTGACGCACCCTGGACGATTATCAAGTCAAATGACAAGAAACGCGCACGCCTGAACTGCATGCGTCACTTCCTGTCCTCGCTGGATTACCCTGGCAAGGATCACGATATCGTGTGCGAGCCTGATCCGCTGATCGTAGGGCAGGCGCATCACGTTATTCACCGGTCCGAGCATATTCTGGGCACCGCGTTGCATCCCGACGCCCGCTGAGCATCAAAATGCCCGGCCACAGGGAAAGGTCGGGCACCAAAGTCTCAATCTGAAATATTGCAGATCCGCTCTTGTCCCGCGCCAAAGCCGCGCATATGGCTGGAGCGATGACAAAGGTGATGACATACCCGGCCCATTTTCGGGCAATTGCCGTTCTCGGCCTGCCACTGGTTGGCGGTCATCTGGCGCAATACGCAATCGGCTTGACCGACACCATCATGCTGGGTTGGTACGGGGTCGAGGCGTTGGCGGCCGTTACCTTGGCCAACAGTTATTATTTCGTGTTGTTTTTGTTTGGTGCGGGATTTGGATGGGCCGTCATGCCCATGGTTGCCACAGCGGCGGCGGAAGGGGATGAAACCAGCATTCGCCGCTCGACCCGGATGGGGCTATGGTTGTCGTTGCTGTATGCCGTGGTTGTCATGCCCTTGCTGTGGTGGTCCTATCCGATCCTGATCGCCATGAAACAGGAACCGCAAATTGCTGAAACCGCAGCCGAATATCTGCGAGTTGCCGGTTGGGGATTGTTTCCGGCCCTCGTTGTGATGGTGTTGAAAAGCTATCTGGCGGCATTGGAGCGAACGCAGATTGTTTTGTGGATCACAATTGCGGCGGCGGCTGTGAACGGGCTGACCAATTATGCGCTGATCTTCGGCAACTGGGGTGCCCCCGAACTGGGCGTGACAGGGGCGGCAATCGCCTCAATCACGACACAAGTTGTTTCGCTGATCGCGGTCGTTATCTATGTGATCCGGACGTTGCCGGAGCACAGCCTATTCCAACGGTTCTGGCGACCGGATTGGGAAATGTTTGCCAGCGTATGGAAGTTGGGTGTACCCATCGGCTTGACCACATTGGCCGAAGTTTCACTGTTCGCGACTTCTGCGGTGATGATGGGCTGGCTGGGTCAGGTCCCGCTGGCTGCGCATGGGATCGCCCTGAATCTGGCTTCTGCCACTTTCATGGTTCACCTGGGGTTATCAAATGCGGCGACCATCCGGGCTGGCAATGCGCTGGGTCGTCGGGACAGGGCGCATCTGGAAAAGGGTGCAATTTCCGTGACTGGTATGTCGCTGGTCATGTCGGTGGCAACCATCATTCTGTTCCTGACCTGCGCCGAGCCTTTGATTTCCCTGTTCATGGAAACAGATGACCCGCAGCGGGGCCAAATCCTGACTATCGGTACCGGATTGCTTGCCATGGCGGCTTTGTTTCAGCTGGTCGACGGCGCGCAGGTGATTGCGCTGGGCCTGCTGCGCGGGTTGCAGGATGCCAAGATCCCAATGGTCATGGCGGCGCTCAGCTATTGGGTCGTAGGGATTCCCGCGTCGTATTATTTCGGCTTTGTCCGTCATATGGACGGCATCGGCGTCTGGCTGGGCCTGGTGCTTGGTCTCGCCTTCGCAGCCGTGCTTCTCATGACCCGATTCTGGATGTATTCGGTACAGCAGATACAGGCATCGGCCGAGCCCGCCTAGTCTTTGTCCAGCCGATCTGCCTTTTTTCGCACCAGTACCGTACGCAGGTCGTGCATGGCCATCAATAACCTGTCTGTCACATCCTCCAGCTGCGTGTCGCTTGCCTTGGACTGTGCCCATTGCGTGGTCAGATTCAGATAGTCGACCGCGCGATGGATATCGTCAATGTCGCGCTGGGCCAGCAGGGCCCGGCGCTCTTCCATCCATTGGGCAATCTCGGCCTGATCCCGGTCTGACAACGTCCGCTGCCCGTGCGGCTTGACCTCGCCATTGCGGATATTGATGACGGCAATCTGGTCCATCTCGATCCGGCGCTGACGGTTTTCCGTATCGATCCGAAACACCGCAGCACCGTTTTCACGTATGCGAAAGTAATACTCAGGCAGTTCGGCGGACATGGTCACCTCAGAGAAGCACAAAAACGCTGGATGCGGCTGCAAGCTTCGGTCAGTGCCGCGTCGGACGTAGCATAGCTGACGCGGAAATTCGGCGACAGGCCAAAGGCGGCGCCAAACACAACGGCCACGTCGGCTTCTTCCAGAAGTGCGGTTGCAAAGGCTTCGTCGTCTACCAGAACGGTCCCAGCGGGCGTCGTCTTCCCGATCAATCCGGCGATAGACGGATAGACATAAAAGGCCCCTTCGGGTGTGGGGCAGGTGACGCCATCAATCTCGTTCAGCATCCGAACCACCAGATCGCGCCGGCGCCTGAATGTCTCGTTATTCGGGGCCAGAAAATCCTGAGTTCCGTTCAGGGCCTCGACGGCAGCCCACTGACTGACCGAGCAGGGGTTCGAGGTGGATTGCGACTGGATCTTGCGCATGGCCGCGATGATTTCGACCGGACCGGCAGCATAACCGATGCGCCAACCGGTCATGGCATAGGCTTTTGAAACCCCGTTGCAGGTGAGGGTTCGGTCAAATAGACCGGGTTCAACCTCGGCCGGGGTGCAGAACTCAAACCCGTCATAGGCCAGATGTTCGTACATGTCGTCCGACATGATCCAGACATGCGGATGACGCATCAGAACATCGGTCAGCGCCTTCAGTTCATCCCGACTGTACCCTGCGCCCGTTGGGTTCGAAGGCGAGTTAAAGATGAACCACTTTGTCTTGGGCGTGATGGCGGCTTCCAGTTGTTCTGGGGTCAGCTTGAAACTGTTTTCCAGCGTCGTCTCGACCACAACAGGGGTGCCACCGGCCAAAAGCACCATATCGGGGTAGCTGACCCAGTACGGTGCAGGGATGATCACCTCGTCGCCTTCATTCATCGTCGCCATCAGAGCATTGTACAGCGTTTGCTTGCCACCGGTCCCGACCGAGATCTGGGCCGGCGAATAGTCCAGCCCGTGGTCACGTTTCATCTTGGCACATGCCGCTTGTTTCAACTCGGGGATACCGTCCGGCGCGGTGTATTTGGTTTTGCCTGCTGCGATGGCCGCAACAGCGGCGTCTTTGATGTTCTGGGGCGTGTCAAAATCCGGCTCACCAGCGCTTAGGCCGATGACATCACGTCCGGCGGCCTTCAGCTCGGCTGCCTTGGCTGTCATGGCGATGGTGGGTGAAGGTTTGACGCGTGACAGTGTCGCAGACAGAAAACTCATGCTCGGCCTCGGTTTGTATGTTCAGCCCGACTGTCATAGGGTGCGTCCGAGTGACGATCAAGCAGTATAGACAATGTGAGATGGAGACCCGAATGAATGATGAAAACGACTGGTACGGTCCGGATTCTGCGACATTCGGAGACCGTCTGGCAGGCGCACGCGAAGCCGCGGGAATGACGCAGGCGCAACTGGCGCGGCGTCTTGGGGTCAAAAAGGCGACAATTTCAGATTGGGAAAACGATCTGTCCGAACCCCGGGCCAACAGGCTGTCAATGATGGCGGGCATGGTCAATGTCTCAATCATGTGGTTGTTGACCGGCGAGGGCGACGGCATGGATGCGCCCGTGGATGAGGGCGAAGGCGGGATGGAACTGTCCTCGGCCGTGGCCGAACTGCGCGCCATCCGTGCGGAAATGCGCGCCTGTTCTGAACGTGCAGCGCGTCTGGAAAAGAAAATGCGTCAGATGCTGGAGCAGAAGAATTGAGCGAACCCCGGGATGTGCGTATCAAGCGCATGCAAATGCGGTCGATGCGACGCGGCATCAAAGAGATGGACATTATCCTGTCCGCCTATGCGGGGCGCAACCTGGCCGACATGGATGCCGACGGTCTGGATGTCTATGACGCGCTGTTGCATGAAAACGATCAGGACCTTTATCAATGGGTTACAGGGCAGGTGCAGCCTCCGGCGCGATTTGCCAGCCTGATTGCAGACATAGCTCAAACCTTTCAGAAATAAGGCAAAGTTCCGCTTAACCGATTTTTCGGATTTTCGGTTCATCGTGTGTCAAACAGCGCGACTGAATCGGAGGGTCGGATGAGTATGGAAATGCAGGTCTCCACGCCAGAGACTAAGGGTTTCATAACCAGCTATCTTGAGGCGCTGGCCCTTGTGGAGCGACTGCACCGGTTGTTGCTGGATGTCATCAAGGATGAGTTTGAGCGCGTCGGCGTATTGGAAATCAATGCGGTTCAGGCGTTGTTGCTGTTCAATATCGGTGATCACGAAGTCACGGCAGGCGAGCTGAAAAGCCGTGGGTACTATCAGGGCAGCAATGTCAGCTATAACCTCAAGAAACTGGTTGAGATGGGCTATATGCACCACCAAAGATGCGAGATTGATCGCCGTTCAGTTCGCGTGCGCCTGACGCCGCAAGGCAGGGAAATCCGCAATATCGTGTCCAAGCTGTTTGCGCGTCACGCCGAAGGCCTGCAAGGCAGGGGGGTGCTTGGGCTTGAAGGCATCGAAGATATCACCAGTTCGCTGCGTCGCGTTGAACGGTACTGGACGGATCAGATAAGGTATATCTATTGATCAGTGGCGGGCGTCAGACAGGACAAGACTGTCCAGCTCACGAAGAAGTTTGCGAGTCATGGCCTCTTCATACGCCTCAAAGCCCAGTGCCACTTCTACGAACGCGTTTGGCCCCAAAATGACCCAGGCTGAATAATAAGCTGAAAGTTCACCCACCTGAACATATCTCCGATCACCTTCCTTCGGATCGTCAGCGCCGATCACCAGCCCGTTAATCGTGATCCCGCCATGTCGTAAACTGGCTTTCACATCCCGTGGATGCGGTCCAAGGTTATGTTTACCATCTCCGGACAGATCCAGCGTACGGCGCCAGCACTCCCTTTGCTGATCAAGCAGGGAAGAGCCAAATAACATGGCCGACCCTACCGCCGTTCCTTGCGGTGCTGTGCTGCGCGAGGTCCGGATCAAGCGATCACTGATTGCGATCAGGTCGGCGGGGGACCGTACTTCTGTCCACTCCAGCAGCATCCGTTCATGTCCCCGCTCGCTCCATTCGAAGATCGCCAGACGTAAGGAGGTTGCGCCGTCCGACAACATCAGCTGGCTGACTTCGGGGCGGCTCAGGGCCGACGCCAGCCCGTCCAGTTGCAGCCTGTATTCCCGGCTGTCCACCGAACCCGACACATCCAGCCCCAGCGCAAGGGCCTGCCGGCATTCGCCAAAGGCAGGTCCTGATATCAGGCAAGCCAGAAAGACGACCACCTGACGTATCATGGGCCTTCATTCCGTAATGCACCGATTTGCAGACCGCTCAGTTCCCGTTTCAGTTTCTTTCGCATGGCGCGCTCGAAATCTTCAAACCCGGTCGCAATCTCCAAAAAGGCGCCGGGCCCGTGCAGGACATTATTTTCGAAGAAAGGGATCAGGAACAATTCTCCCTCGAAATCGGCTGCGTTGATCACAAGCCCATTCACGACAGTGTTTTGAAAGGGAAAGTGCCGATAGGCGATCTGCGGCCCATAGCCATCGTTGTTCGTGCCGTCGCCGGACAGGTCAATGGTTTGAAACAAGCATTGCGGCGCTTGCTCCATAAGACTTGCACCGTATGCCAACGCATAGCCCATAGCTGTTGCCGATCCGCTGTCAGATCGGACGGATTGGCTGACCTGGCTGGATGCGAACAGCAGATCACCCACGTCATCGATCATTGTCCAGTTCAGGACGACATTTTGGGTTGAGCGGCCACTCCACTCATATACCGCCAGGGCAACGGGCATCGGTGAAGAAAAGAAGGCCTCTTGCACTTCGGGTGCAATCAAGGCGGCGGCTAACCCCTGCCGTTGCAACACATCTTCAGCCTCATCGACTGAAACGGAAATATCCATCGCCAAGGCCAGCGCCAAGCGGCATTGCTCGGCCTTAACAGGGCTGGCCTGAACGACCAGCCCAAACGCTATCAGCCAACGGATCACCAGTGACCACTGCTCTCCATGCTGGCCCAGGGTTCGGCTGGTTCCAGTGCTTCTCCATTCTGCAAAAGCTCAACCGAGATGTTGTCGGGCGATCGAACAAAAGCCATGCGACCATCCCTTGGCGGGCGATTGATCGTAACGCCATTGTTCTGAAGATGTTGGCAAACCTCGTAGATATTGTCGACACCGTAGGCCAGATGGCCGAAGTGACGGCTGTCGGCTGGCAGCGCGTCATCGCCGTCCCAGTTGTACGTCAACTCGATCGGCGCCTCTTCCTGTCCCGGAGGGGCCATGAAGATCAGAGAAAATCGGCCGGTTTCACTGTCATACCGACGTGTTTCTTTCAGACCCAGAAGCTCGTAAAATGCCATGGATTTTTCCAGATCCTTCACGCGGACCATGGTGTGAAGATATTTCAGCGCCATTTCGGCCATCCTTTTTCGACTCACATTGCCAAGAGCTTAGCGCTCCGCCTCGATGTGTCGATAGAGCCCTCGGCAGCAATTTGATTTTTGCGCCGGTTGCGGCATATATCGCGGTTCCTGTGTCGGGATCGGCGATATATAGTAGTGGGCGACTCATTGCCAGAAAGGAAGATTCGATGCCGCTGTCCCCTGACCAACAGGCCGAGATCGACGCGCAACGCGCGCAATCGCATCCCACGCGTCGAGTTGTCTCGGCGGGAATGGAAGACCACCTGTACACGGCGCATCAGGTTCTGGATCATGGCTTTGTCCGCGTGATCGACTATATGGGGGACGATGCGGCCATCTGTCAGGCTGCGCGCGTTTCATACGGCACAGGCACCAAATCCGTTCAGAATGACGAGGGGTTGATCCGGTATCTGATGCGGCACTGGCATTCCACGCCATTCGAAATGTGCGAAGTCAAATTGCATGTGAAATTGCCTGTGTTCGTGGCGCGGCAGTGGATCCGGCACCGGACCGCCAATGTGAATGAATACTCGGCACGGTATTCAATTCTGGATCGGGAGTTTTATATCCCAGCCCCAGAACATGTGGCGGCACAATCCGAAGTGAACAATCAGGGCCGTGGGGCAACGTTGGAAGGCGAAGAGGCCGCTCGCGTATTGGAAACCCTCAAGGCCGACAGCACGCGGTGCTATGACAATTACGAGTCCATGATCAGCCAGGACGGGCAACAGGGGCTAGCACGTGAACTGGCCCGCATGAACCTACCCGCAAACGTTTATACGCAATGGTATTGGAAGGTGGATCTGCATAATCTGTTCCACTTCCTGCGCCTGCGGGCCGACCCGCATGCTCAGTATGAAATCCGCGTTTATGCCGAGGCGATGTGCAAGATCGTCGCTGATTGGGTGCCGTTTGCGTATAAGGCGTTCGAGGATTACCGGCTGGGTGCGGTGAACCTGTCTGCCCAGATGGTCGAAAGCCTGCAACGCATGCTGGCAGGAGAGGCGGTCACGCAAGAAAACTCGGGGATGACAGCGCGCGAGTGGCGTGAGTTCGAGGCGATCATTCGCAAATAGAGCTGACGATCTGCATAGCTTTTGTCTATACGTGTAGTCATGGATTTGTTACACTTGTTCCATGGCCCGCATTTTGCATCTTGCTCTGTTATGTCTGTTTCTTGGTCTCGCCTTGCCTGCGCAGGCCAAGTCCCCCATAGCTGAGGTTTTGTGCGAACCGACGCCCCGGTTGCACCAGAAACTGGAAAGGCAGTTCGGTGCGCGGCGCGTGGCATCGGGTGTTCGCGGGCCGGAACAGATTATGGAAGTCTGGGCAAGTCAGCACGGGGACTGGACCATGGTTGTCACCTACGCGACAGGCACATCCTGCATCGTTGCCATGGGCGAAAACTGGAATACCCACGCCGACGCCAAGCCCGCGCGAGGGTAATGGAACGAAACCGGTGGGGGATGGATAACGGCCGGAAATTGGCCGTCATCCTTAATGATCAACCGCGTGTTTAGCGGGATGTCGTTACAGTGGTTTCAAATCAGCTGCCATTTGGCGGCCGTCGCGTCCGTCCTGCAACTCGTACGAAACTTTTTGGTTGTCTGCGAGTCCGGTGAGGCCGGACCGTTCTACGGCCGAGATATGTACAAACACATCTTTGCCCCCTTCGTCAGGGGCAATAAATCCATAGCCTTTAGTGGTATTGAACCATTTCACGGTGCCGGTTGGCATGTCCCGTGTCTCCTTCTACTTACGCATTGTCCCACAAATTGGTGGGGGCTGTGGTCAGCGTCACCACGAAAAAGTTGTTTTGGCACTGGCTGAACAGTCCAATTCGTGTGTTTCGCCTTTTTCAACATTGCACGGTGAAGTAAAAAATCAAGAATAACCGCAAGAAGCGGGCAAGATTGCTTAAAATCAAAGCATGGGCAGGAGCGTCAAAGACATGCAGCTTTATGGATTGAAAAACTGTGACACCTGTCGCAAGGCATTGAAATCGCTGCCAGACGTCAAATTTTCTGATGTACGCAGCGACGGTGTGCCGGGTTCGGTGCTGTCACGGGCCTTTGCCGAGTTCGGCAATGACTTGCTTAATACCAGATCGACGACATGGCGCGGATTGGACGAAACCCAGCGTGCCAAGCCCCCTTTGGAGCTTTTGAAAGAGCACCCGACCCTGATGAAACGCCCATTGATCGAAGTCGATGGCAGGCTGTTGTTGGGTTGGACAGCTGAAACCCGTGCTCAGCTTGGCATTTCCTGAACGGGTGCTTATCTGCGTGAAAGCTACAATGAGGGTTTTCAATGCGTAATGCCGCAATGTTATTGGGTGTAATCGCCGGGTTGATCGGAATGATCGTCGGGTTCTTCGGCTATGCAAAGGTGGTCGTGGTTGACCATGTCGGCGAGATTGACGGAGTTCTAAGCCAGGTCGACAATCCTGATCTGGTGCAAGCCATTTCGATTATCGCGCCCTTGCTGGCAATCGCGGGCGGGGCCATGGCACCAGCGCGCGCGTTGATTGGCGGGATCTTGTTGCTGGGGTCAGCGGCTGCGATGTACTACGCCTTTGGTTTTGGTGTTTTCACCATGTTCCCGATCACATTTGCCGGGATCGCCGGGATACTTGGGCTGGCCGCGGGAAAACCGGACCAGCCCAAGGCACATTTCTAAGTTACTTAAGGCGAAGGATCCGGTCGAGCGAGATCGGCCCTGCGCCGTTGATGACGATCACCAGCATCAGGAAGGTCCACATCGTGCGCTGATCCATCAGGGACGGCGCCGCGTCGAACAGGCTGCCCAGTTTCACGCCATGGCCGGTGACGTCGACAAGAGTCTGTACCCAGATAAAACCGATCATGCCCAAAGCCGCCAGACGCGAGAACAGTCCAACCAGAAGAAGGGTCGGAAGAACAAATTCGGCAATTGTTCCCATGAAGATGACGATGCGTTGGAAGAACGTCATTTGGGAGACGTCATAAAGAACAGCCTCGGCCGCTTTTGGGAATATCTGACCAAAGGCACCTGCCGAAGGCGAAAAGATCGATCCGTCGATCTTCAGCATGGCTGAGTTCCAGTAATAAACCAGAAGAACCGCAACAAAGACCAGTCGTGCCAGCGTAGGGGTCAACCAGCCAGAGGCAAGGTCCAGTTTTCCCATGGTGTTATTGTAGGTTGAGATCAAAGCAGTCATGTCTCGGGCCTTTCGATAGTCACAGAGGTTATTGCACCGCCCTGCAACAGCAGTGCCAGAGTGGTTCCAAGATCAAATTCAGGCAGTTTGGCAGTCGTTTTTTCATATGCGTCACCGATTGTGTCGCCGTTCTGCATACAGGCGATCCAGTCTGCACCACCCGCCGGAAGTGGATTGGGTGTGGGATCGAACTCGGCGCGTGTGATCAACACGTCCTCTGCACCGGCATTCGGTTTCGGTGCGTTCTCTTCGCTGTTAAATCGCCAGATCGCGAAAATTGGCCAATCCGAGCGGATCACCTGCATGGCCGGTGCAAACTGCAACCGGGCCTGCATGACCTGTTCGGGTTCGACGGCTAGAACATCTGCCGGTGCAGGTTCGCTGTCGGCGGCGTGGTAGGACTTGCGCAAGGCAATCTCCAACCGGGCCACGTCCGGCAGGTATCCAAGATGGGCAAGTTGGGGCATTCCTGCCAGAAAATCAGGAAACGCCTCGCCATAAAACATCATCAGCGGAGAGGAGGGCGGGTGCTGACGCAGGAAAATCCCGGCCAACCCATCCATGTTCTGCGCCCCTAGCAATTTGGCAATCACAGGAAACGCCTGATGCATCGCTTCGGTCAGCGACACCGCAACGTTGTTGCGGTAAACGCTGAATCTGCGACCGGCCGGTCGCGCACCGCCGTCCAGCAATCCACCGGGAACGGGCGCTGACGCATCCATCATGGCCGCGCGGAATTCAGATTGCGAAACGCTCATACCGGTATCCGGTCCAGAGCGGATTGCGCGCGAACGGCCTCATTCCGCAGAACGGGCCAATCCGGCACATCCGTGTCCCATTCGATCAGAACGGGTTTTGGCCCCGAACGCTCCAGCACATAATCCAGCAGAGCCCACACCGGGTCGACCACTTCTCGTCCGTGATTGTCGATTAGCAGCGGATGACCGTGATCGTCTTCATCCTCATCATGGCCGCCAAGGTGAATTTCCGACACCTTTTCAAGCGGATAAGCGTCAATATAACCTTGCGGCGAGAAATCCAGATTGGTGGCTGAGACAAAGACATTGTTTACGTCAAGCAACAGGCCGCATCCGGTGCGCTTTGCAATCTCCCTCAGGAAATCAGGTTCGGACCAGGTGCTTTCCTCGAAGGCCAGATAGCTGGACGGATTTTCCAGCAGCATCTGCCGCCCGACAGTGTGCTGGACCTGATCGATATGTTCACAAACCCGCGCTAGAGTTTCGTCTGTATAGGGCAGGGGCAGCAGGTCGTTGTAGAAATGGCTGTCATGGGTGGACCAAGCCAAATGTTCGGAAAAGCTTGCGGGGTTCAGCCAGCCGACCAAGTGTTTCAGCCGGGCCAGATGATCGGGGTCCAGCGCGCCTTCACCGCCAATGGACAGGCCAACGCCATGGACCGAGATTGGGAAATGTTCGGAAAGGTGGCGCAGCTGCGCCAAGGGCCGCCCGCCGTCGCCCATATAGTTCTCGGCATGGATCTCCAGCCATGCAACGGGCTGTGCGTGTTCAAGTATCTGAGCAAAATGCTGCGGCTTGTAGCCAACGCCCGGTGCTGCGGGCAGGCGGTTTGACCGGTGGCTGTCATCCAACATGGGCCAGTTCCTTGATCACGAAAGGGAAAGGGCGGGCGATGGTGCCCGCCCCTTGAAATCGTCAGGCCAGTCTTATGCCGGCAGGTCGCGGTCCAGTGCTTCCAGCGAACCTTTGCGCGGTGTGCCGTTTGCTTCCGCAGGCAATTCGATGTCGGCGCAGGTGCCTGCGTCAACCAAGGTCCATGCGTTGCCCTGATAATCAACGGTCGAGGTGCCCGCGCAGGTGGTGCCGGGGCCTGCGGCACAGTCGTTCTGACCGGCCAGCGATACGCCATAGCACTTTTCTTTTGCCTGTGCGCTTGCTGTGGTTGCGACACCCGATACGGCGGCTGCGACTGCGGTTGCGATAACCAGGGACTTAGCTGTGTTCGACATCTCGGTAATCCTCTTGATGACTGGGTATGTCTGCTTGTGACAATGACAAAGGTAGTGGCTTGGTGGGCAGAGTTGAATTCACGAGCCCGTGTCTCACAAGCGCGTCATGGGGCGGCCTGCCCCCTTGCAGCGTAATACACTGTTTTTGATGAAGAAAGGGTGAAATGTTACAATCCGACCCCTTAGTAGGGGTCGGATTTTTTTGGAAATGGTGCTGTTTGTTACAGCAGATCTGGCGGGGTGGCGGCGTGTGCCAGCTCTTTTGTTACAACATCAAGCGGTTGTACCTGGGTCTGTTTTTCACCCAGTCGCCGCACGCTTACGGTGCGTTCGTCAACTTCGCGGTGACCGACGGCCAGAATTACAGGTACTTTGCCGACCGAATGCTCACGGACCTTATAGTTGATCTTTTCATTGCGGATGTCGGCTTCGGCCCGCACACCCGCAGCACGCAGGGTTTCGACCACTTCGGTGACATAGTCGTCCGCGTCGGACGTGATGGACGCGACGACGACCTGACGCGGGGCCAGCCAGAACGGCAATTTGCCTGCGTGTTCCTCGATCAAGATACCGATGAAGCGTTCGAACGAACCAAGTGTTGCGCGGTGCAGCATGACCGGGCGGTGCTTGGCCCCGTCGGCGCCGATATAGGTGGCATCCAGCCGTTCGGGCAGAACGAAATCGACCTGGAAGGTGCCGCATTGCCAGTCACGCCCGATGGCGTCCGTCAGCACGAATTCCAGTTTCGGACCATAGAATGCACCTTCGCCCGGGTTCAGTTCCGGTTCGATCCCGGCGGCACGGGTGGCGGACAAAAGCGCCGCTTCGGCCTTGTCCCAGACATCGTCCGATCCGGCGCGGGTTTCGGGACGGTCTGAGAACTTCACCGAAAAATCCTCGAATCCCAGATCCTTGTAGATCACACTGAGGAAACGGATGAATTCGGCGGTCTCCGCCTCGATCTGTTCTTCGGTTGAAAAGATGTGGGCGTCGTCCTGCGTGAACCCACGCACCCGCATGATGCCATGCAACGCGCCAGAGGGTTCGTACCGGTTGCACGACCCGAACTCGGCCATGCGCAGCGGCAGGTCGCGATAGGATTTCAGGCCTTGCTTGAAAATCTCGACATGGCAGGGGCAGTTCATCGGTTTGAGCGCGTTAACGGCCTTTTCACGGGCATGTTCCTCGTCCACTTCGACGATGAACATGTTCTCCTGATACTTGTCCCAGTGGCCTGAACGTTCCCACAGTTTGCGGTCAACGACTTGCGGCGTGTTTACCTCGACATACCCACCCTTGCGCTGCTGACGGCGCATGTAATCCTGCAACTGGGTGTAGATGGACCAGCCATTGGGGTGCCAGAAGATCTGACCGGGGGCTTCTTCCTGCATGTGAAACAGGTCCATCTCGCGGCCCAGTTTGCGGTGGTCGCGCTTTGCGGCCTCTTCCAGCATATGCAGGTGGTCTTTCAGCTTTTCCTTGCCGGTGAAGGCCACGCCGTAGATGCGTTGCAGCATCGCGCGGTTGCTGTCGCCGCGCCAATAGGCACCGGCGATGGACATCAGCTTGAACGCATCACCGGGAACCTGACCGGTATGTTGCAGATGCGGACCGCGGCACAAATCCTGCCAGTGGCCGTGCCAGTAAATGCGCAACGGCTCATCCCCGGGAATGGCTTCGATCAGCTCGACCTTGTAGGGCTCGTTATTGGCCTTGTAGAACTCGATGGCCCGTTCGCGGTCCCAAACCTCGGTGGTGACAGGGTCGCGCTTGTTGATGATCTCTTTCATCTTTTTCTCGATGAGGCCAAGATCTTCGGGCGTGAACGGTTCGTCCCGGTCGAAGTCATAATACCAGCCGTTTTCGATAACGGGTCCGATGGTGACCTTGGTCGCAGGCCAGATTTCCTGCACGGCGCGGGCCATGATGTGGGCCAGATCGTGGCGGATCAGCTCGTTGGCCTGGACGTCATCCTTCATGGTGTGGATGGCAATCTGTGCATCGGCTTCGATGGGCCATTGCAGGTCCCAGTGTTTGCCGTCAACGGTGGCTGAGATGGCCTTTTTGGCCAGCGAACTTGAAATATCGGCAGCCACCTGCGCAGGCGTAACCCCTGCGTCATAGGAACGTGCGTTGCCATCTGGGAAAGTGAGAGAGACGGATTTTGAATCCAGGGCCATGTCGGCTCTCCTCGTCGGTTTGGCGCCCACTGAACGCCCGGTTGCGGGTTATTTGCGTCTGGCTGATGTGGCAGGTGGATATGCCTGTGTCAAGTGTAGGGGCGAGGGGCCAGCCCCTCGCGCTCCCCGGAGTATTTGAAAAAAGATGAAGTGGGCGGAATTGCACTCGGGGGTGGGGCGTGCATGATGCAGTAAAAGGAAAGAAGGTTTCATGGCAGCGACGAATTTTCTGGAGACGCCGCAGGGGCGGCGACTGGCTTATCACAAGACCGAAGGGGCAGGGCCGACCATCGTTTTTCTGGGTGGGCTCATGTCGGATATGGAAGGCACCAAGGCAGTCCATCTGGAAGCTTGGGCGCAGGCGCGGAGGCGGGCCTTTTTGCGGTTTGATTATTCCGGTCACGGCGAAAGCTCTGGTGCTTTCACGGATGGCTGCATTGGGGATTGGCATGAGGACACTGTTGCTGCGGTCGATGCCTTGACCAAGGGGCCGCTGATTGTTGTCGGCTCGTCCATGGGGGGGTGGCAGGCGCTTTTGCTGGCCAAGGCCATGCCGGACCGGATAGCAGGTATGGTCACGATCGCAGCCGCGCCGGATTTCACGGAAGATGGCTATTGGGCTTCATTCACCGATAACCAGAAAGCCGCCCTGGAAACTGTCGGGCATGTCGAGTTGCCGTCCGATTACATGGAGCCTTACATCGTCACCAAACGGATGATCGAAGATGGGCGGCAGCGCCTTGTACTGCGCGACACGTTGAACCTGCCGTTCAAGGTTCGTTTCCTACAGGGAACAGCGGATACAGCCGTTTCGACTGAAACGGCCGTTCGGTTGCTAGACCACGCAACAGGGCCGGACATGCAGCTTCTTTTGGTCAAGGATGCCGATCACAGGTTCTCGGACGATGCATGTCTTGGCATGATCGAGGCGGCGGTTCTGGATGTGTTGGGAGACGCGTGATGCGGCGTTTTGGAAGGCTTCTAGGACGCTTGTTCCTTGCGTTGATTGCCGTTGGTGGCCTTATCTACTGGTTTGGCCCGCGCGAAGAGGTGAACCTGAGCCCAAGCTTTGATCCTCGAAAGTTTGGTGAGGGCGTGCAGGTTTATTTCGAAAGCAACGAAGCCGCGTTTGACGATATCGTTCCGGGTGTCGAAAAACGAGTGATCTGGCAGGATGGTTATAACGAGCGGCGCACCCCGTATTCCGTTCTTTACATCCATGGCTTTTCAGCAAGTTCCGAGGAAATCCGGCCAGTGCCGGACCTTGTGGCAGACGCGCTGGGGGCCAATCTGGTTTACACACGCTTGCAAGGTCACGGGCGAACCGGATCAGCCATGGCGGAAGGCACTGCCTCGGGCTGGATGCTGGACACTGCCGAGGGATTGGCAGCCGCACGTGCTGTTGGGGACAAGGTGATTGTGATCTCAACGTCGACCGGTGCGACGCTTGCAGCCGCCGCCGCTTTGGATGCCAGCCTCAGCAAAGATGTTGTCGGCATGGTCTTTGTCTCACCTAATTTCGGGGTCAACACGTCTGCGGCCTGGATCCCCACTTTGCCATGGGCAAGGGATTGGTTACCGGTCCTGATGGGGGACGAACGCGATGTATCGGGGCCAGACCCGGAGAAGAACAAATATTGGTCTACTGTCTATCCGTGGGAATCGGTCGTACCGATGTCCGTTCTGGTTGAAAAAGTCTATGCGCTGGATTTCTCGAATGCCCTGGTGCCCGTGCTGTTCTGGTTCTCGGACAACGATCAGGTGGTGCGCCCTGACCGAACCCACGAGGTCGCCAAACTGTGGGGTGCACCAACATCCGTCAAACTGGTGACAATGGGCCCCGAGGATGATCCGTCATCTCATGTTATTGCCGGTCGCCTGATGTCGCCAGGGCAGACCGGCGCGGCTGTGGACGGTATTCTGGATTGGCTAAAAGGGCTGGGGGTGGAATGATGGCGGCCTCGGGTCGTGGGACGATGCGAAAGCCGGGCAGTATGTGGAGCCTTGAGACGTTGGGGCGCGTTCGTCTGTCCCGGTATTTCTTCATGCGCGATTTCCTCTATTCCGAGATCGGGAACTTTCACCAGAAACAGAACATTCCAGACAACCCGGATCTGGCAATCGAGACAGGACGTGCGTTCTGTGAAACTCTGCTGGACCCTCTGGAAGAGACCTTTGGCAGGATCGCCGTGCGCTCGGGCTATCGCTCACCGTCGCTAAACAGGTTTGGGAATGAAAACAAACTGAACTGCGCCCGGAATGATCACCCGTTGGAATGCCACATCTGGGATCGTGGGGCCGGTGATGCGCGGATTGCCGGGGCGTCTGTTGTAATTCCCTGGTTCGCGGATCAGTATGCGCAGGGCAGGGATTGGCGGGATCTGGCATGGTGGATGCATGATCACCTGGATTACTCCGAGATCTGGTTTTTTCCGAAACTCTGCGCTTTCAATCTGGTGTGGCGCCCTAAACCGCAGCGCCGGATTGACAGCTACATTGCGCCACGCGGATGCCTGCTGAAACCGGGCGCTGAGCCCGAGGAAAGTACAGCTTCACGACGGTCCCGCTATGCTGACTTTCCGGCTTTTCTGGCAATCGCCTATCCGTGACGTTCCGCTGGTTTGAATGTAATAAACTCTCAACCTGACTACAAACCCAAAGACTCGGAAAACCGAGCGCATGGAGGCCCCGTGTGATCGAGCCGCTGGTACTGCTACCTGGACTGATGTGCGATGCCCGACTGTATCGCCCTCAGATCGAGGTGTTTTCGCAGACGCGACCCGTAACCGTTGCGCCGATTTCCGCAGGTGAGCGTATCGAAGAGATCGCCTCGGGTTTGCTGGACCAGCTTCCACATCGGTTTGCACTGGCCGGATTAAGCATGGGTGGTGTGGTCGCGTTAGAGCTGATCCGCCGGGCACCGGAACGTGTGTCACGCCTGTGCCTGATGGCCACTGATGCACAGGCGGACACGCCTCAAATGGCTGCCAGTCGCGAAGACCTGATCATTGGCGCGCAGGGTGGCCGGTTGGAGGAGGTCCTGCGGAAACTTGTGGGGTCCGACACGCTGGCACCGGGCCCGCAGCGCATTCCCATCCTGAACGGCTTGTTGGCAATGGCACAGGATTTGGGTGTTGAAACCTTCGTGCGTCAAATGCGTGCTCTGCAACGCCGCCCGGATCAACAGGCCGCATTGCGCCGCATCAAGGTGCCCACGTTGGTTCTGTGCGGTGCGCATGACACTCTGACACCGGTTAAACGACATTCTTTCATGGCAGAGCTCATTACCGGAGCGGAACTGCTGGTTATTGAAAAGGCGGGTCACTTGCCGACCCTCGAAACGCCCGACATCGTCAATGAGGCGCTGCAAACCTGGTTGGACGCCCAGCAACGGTTTGATTACTGGTAAAGCGTCGCGCGTTCGGTCTTTGAAATGACAGTTGGCGTCACTACGGGTTTACCGGTTTCTCGGTCGAAAAACGGTGTGTTCTTCCATCGCCCAGACAGGCGCGATCCGACGGCCCTGCGCAACAGTCCAAAAATAGCGGGGCCGGGATTTTCGTGCTTTTGCTTTCCGTTCGGTTGGGGAACAAACCCACGTGTCGTGACGGGCCCAAGCGCTGAAGCACCTCCCGCAACCCTGCCGACGATAACGCCAGCAAACGGGAGTTTCGCGGTTTTGGGCGTTGCCGCCAAAGGTGCGTTACAGCAACTGGCGTACCAACGCAGCATGCCCTTGGGGCTGAGTTGCATCGCCGCAAGATACTGACTTCCGGTGCTGATTTCGATCTCATCCGGTGCGATCTGAAAAATCTCGACAGGCGCAGGTGCAGGGTCGGGTTGCTTGAAATATAGTTGAGCGGCACGGCAATCGTGACAGAAACACTCAACATGTGTCCCTTGCTGAACACCGCGGGGTGAAATGCGTCCCTGCAAGTTGCCGCATTGGCAGGAAAAGGTAAGGCCATTTTGCGCTGACCCACTCATTTCGGTTAGGCAACCTTGTTGGAATTGGCCGCGCGACGGTTTGGTTTTCGCGCATTTTCGTTCATGAAATCAATCACAAGAGGACGAATGTTGTCGCGCCAGCTGCGGCCTGCGAAGATACCATAGTGACCGGCGCCGGGTTCAACGTGGCTTGCCTTTTTGCTGTCGGGCAGGCCGGTGCACAAATCCAGCGCGGCAATACACTGGCCGGGTGCAGAGATGTCATCATTTGCACCTTCGACAGTCTTCACCGCAACATCGGTAATCTTACTGATGTCCACCTTGTGACCCGCGACCACGAACTCGTTTCTCGCAATCTCTCGATTCTTAAAGACCCGCTCGACCGTCGAAAGATAGAACTCGGCGGTCATGTCCATAACGGCCAGGTATTCGTCGTAGAAGCGGTTATGCGCATCCTGATCTGAGGCCTCGTCCCGCATGACGCGCTGAATCTGGTCGGAAAACGCTTTGGAGTGACGATCTGCATTCATGGACATGAACGAGGCCAATTGCAGCAGACCCGGATAGACCATACGTCCAACGCCTTTGTACTTGAAGCCAACGCGCTGGATCATTGTTTCTTCCAACTGGCCCATGGTGACGCGACGGCCAAAGTCTGTCACATCGGTCGGCGTTGCGTCCGGATCGACGGGGCCACCAATCAGCGTCAGAGTGCTTGGCTGCGCTTTGGGTTCGATTTCGGCCAGGTATGCCGTTGCGGCCAATGTCAGAGGCGCAGGTTGGCAAACGGCAACAACATGGGTGTCCGGTCCAAGCTCTTTCATAAAATCTACAAGGTAGAGCGTGTAGTCTTCGACATCGAATTTACCTGCGGACACAGGGATATCACGCGCATTATGCCAATCGGTGATGTAGACTTCGCAATTGACCAGAAGGCTTTTGACCGTCGAGCGCAGCAACGTTGCATAGTGCCCGGACATCGGGGCAACCAACAGCACTTTGCGGGGTTGTTCTTTCCGGCCATTGACGCGGAAATGTACCAGATCACCAAAAGGGCGTTCCAGAACAGTCGTGATTTCAACCAGATGATCCTTGCCATCTTCGCAGGTGAACGTGCGAATACCCCAATCGGGCTTTGCAACCATCCGCTGGAACGTACGCTCGGTAACCTCGCCCCAAGCGGCCATCCAGTTGAATGCGGGGTTCGGCACCATCGAAAACATCGGATAGGACGCCATCGCGCTGGCGGTTGCACCAAGCCATTGGTTGGTGTTTCGCGCAGTTTCCATCAGGTCGTAGGTCATCATATAGCGCATAAACGGGGCCTCCTGAGTGTCAGCCTGATAGTTCGGACCATTCGTCGCTTTGCCCCCCAGCACCCACGACGTTATTCTGCATAGCAGCGAGGTTAGGGGGGAATTGTTAAAATGACAACTAGTGAAGACCACATGCCAGACGTATCCGAAGAACACATTGAACGCCTTAAAGAAAATATGGATAAGGTCGAGAAGTTATCGAAGCGCCTGATTGAGGTCATGGCTGTAAAACGGCCCCACACTCCCGCGCTAGACGGCCCGAATCAAGAGCTTTTCGCACGAGCAGCAAGTGCCTATTGGGCCGAGGCTTGGCAAAATCCCGCCAAATTACTGGAACAGCAGATAGAATTCTGGGGTAAGTCAGTGCTGAACTTTGCCGAGGCGCAGAAAGCGCTGACTGCGTCTGACGCGGAAGGCGAAGCACCCAAGCCAGAAGACAAGCGATTTTCGAACCCCCTTTGGGAAACTAACCCCTATTTCCGTCTGATCCGCCAGCAATACCAGACCAATGCGCAAGCGATCGCGCAGGCTGTTGCGTCCGTGGACGATCTGGATGCCAAGGACAAAAGGCGGCTGCAGTATTTCTCGCAACAAATCGTCGACATGATGGCGCCGACAAATTTCCTGGCGACCAACCCGGATGCCTTGCAAAAAGCGGTCGAAACCGAGGGCCAGTCACTGATCAAGGGGTTGGAAAACCTTGTGTCAGATCTTGAGGCCAATAATGGAGAACTGGTCGTCAAACTGGCAGATGAAAGTGCCTTTGAGGTCGGCGGTAACCTGGCGACGACGCCGGGGGAGGTGGTTTTTCGCAACCGGATGATGGAACTGATCCAGTACAAGCCGGCGACCGAAACGGTTTATGAGACTCCGATTGTCCTGTTCCCGCCCTGGATCAACAAGTTCTATATTCTGGACCTGAAATCCCAGAACAGTATGATCAAATGGATCACCGAGCAGGGATATACCTTGTTTGTTGTGAGCTGGGTCAATCCGGACGAAAGCTATGCTGAAACAGGCATGGAAGACTACATTCAGGATGGTTTCCTGACCGCAATCGAGACGGCCAAGAAGATTTGCAAGGTCAAACAGGTCAACGCTGTGGGGTATTGCATCGCGGGCACCACCCTGAGCCTGACGCTGTCACTGCTGAAACAACGAGGAGACAAGTCGGTCAAATCGGCGACTCTGTTCACCGCATTGACGGATTTTTCCGATCAGGGAGAGTTCACGCCCTTCCTTCAAAACGATTTTATCGACGGAATCGAAGAAGAAGTGAAAAAGGAAGGTGTTCTGCGGTCGTGGATCATGGCGCGCACAATGTCCTTCCTGAGATCACGTGACCTGATTTATGGCCCGGCCATTCGCAGCTATATGATGGGTGAAGTGCCCCCGGCCTTTGATTTGCTGTACTGGAACGGTGACGGAGCCAACCTGCCGGCGAAAATGGCGGTGGAGTACTTGCGTGGACTATGCCAGCGCAACGAATTTGCCACCGATGGCTTTGAGTTGCTGGGGCATAAGCTAAAGCTTGGTGACGTTGATGTGCCCCTTATGGCCATTACATGCGAAACCGATCACATCGCGGCGTGGAAAGATTGCTATCGCGGTGTGCAAAAAATGGGCTCGCGATCAAAAACTTTCGTGGTTTCCGAGTCGGGTCATATTGCGGGTATTGTGAACCCGCCCAGCAAGAAAAAGTACGGGCATTACACCAACCCGGATTTGAAATCAGACGCCGCCACCTGGTTAAAGGAAGCCGATTTTCATGAAGGGTCATGGTGGCCCATGTGGGATGCCTGGCTGAAGAAACGGTCGGGCAAGCAGGTACCGGCCCGCAAACCCGGCGATTCGAAGCACCCGAGCCTGGCTGCTGCACCCGGAACGTATGTAGTGGCAAAACCAAACGACTGATTTCATTCTGAAATTTAAAATTTTCTGCAATGCAGCAAGAAAAAACTTGCAATGCTGCATTGCAGCAATCATATTGTCCTCAAGCTGATGAAACCCGGGGTGGGCCCGGACTGGCTAAAAGGATTATGACAATGGCTAAGACCCAAGACTTTACCGCGATCATGAAAGACATGATGGGTGCATTCCCTGTGGACACAACCGCAATGGAAGGCGCATTCAAATCGACCGCTTCGCTGAATGAAAAGCTGTCGGGCGTTGCTCTGGAAGCAGCAGAGAAATCGGCAGAAATCTCGAGCAAATGGACCAAAGACACGCTGGCCAAACTGACCGAGATGTCGAAAGCCAAGGCAGAGCCTGCCGACTACGCAAAAGCAGCAACCGATTTCGCAAGCGCGTCTGCTGAAGTTGCAGCCGAGAACATGGCCGCTTTCGCAGAAATCGCGAAAAAAGTTCAGACCGAAACCGTCGAACTGCTGATGGCTGCTGGTAAAGAAGCTGCGGAAGAAGCATCCGCCGCTGTTAAAAAAGCAACCAACGACGTGACCACAGCCGCTAAAAAAGCTGCTGCTGCGAAGTAAGAAAAGTCAGCGAAACGCACCCGACCCTCCCTATAGGTGCAATCGCGTTGGGCAGGTCCATTGACCTGCCCTTTCTTTTTGTGCTGCACTCGCATAACCTGTGCTGCAACGCATCATCCTTGGGGAGGGTACCCGGTGTCGGACCAAGAAAAACCGCTGCTGATCAAGCGCTATGCCAGCCGTCGGCTGTATAACACCGAGACCAGCGATTACGTGACGCTCGAAGATATCGCGGGATTCATCCGTGACGGGCGCGAAGTACAAATCATCGACCTGAAATCCGGCGACGACCTGACGCGGCAGTATCTGCTGCAGATCATTGCTGAACATGAAAGCCGCGGCGAGAATGTGCTGCCTGTCAATGTTCTGAACGATCTTGTGCGCAGTTACATGCTGCCTGGCGGGGGCATGATGCCGCAATTCCTGCAAAGCTCGTTCGATATGCTGCGCGAAAGCCAAAGCAAGATGATGGAAAACATGAACGCCATGAACCCGATGTCCCAGATGCCGGGTTTTGAAGCGTTGAAAGCACAGCAGCAGGCCTTTCTGAAGGCTATGACTGGTGGGTTGTCTGGCAGATGGTCCTCGCCAGAGAAGGAAAGCGAAAAGTCAGAGCCGAAAGAGGATCTTGACGATATCAAGAAACAGTTGGCCGAACTTCAACAGAAGCTTTCAAAACTGAATTAAGGTGAGCCTGAGGAAAAGGCCCACCATTTAAGTGGGTCAGTTCTAGTCTCAGGTGCCGTAGACCGGCATTGGGCCGGTCACTTCGCCGACGGCGGCCAGCAGAATATCCGCGATCACGTCCAACTCTGCGCGTGTCAGGCGTACGGGCAGTCGGACGTCACACGCTTTCATCAGCATGTCACGTGTTTGCGGCAGTTCGAACGTTTCCGGCAGGAATTGCCAGTTCCAGAAGGCGCGTGCATTGTCCTGGCTCAGGCCAAAGACCTGAACTTTGACGCCGCGCGCCTCGGCTGCGGCGGCAAATGCGCGAATCTCGTGTTCCTGCAACCCAACCAGATTGAACTGAATCGAATCCGGCGCGCGCCGCTCAGGAGGCAGTGGCGCTGGCACGTCGATATGGGGTGAGGTATTCAAGCGCCCGGCAACATAGTCGTGGTTCGCCAGACCATCGCGGACACGACGGGCCAGTTCTGGGATCTGCGGGCGGATCACAGCGGCGCTCAGGTTGTTTAAACGCAGGTTATACAGTGGTAACTTGTTCTGCCAGCGGACGAAGGCCTCTTCCAACTCGGGCGAGTTGTCGCCGTGCGGTCCTTTGTGTTTCTTCCAGTTATGTTCGTACGCGCCCGACATGATGACGGCACGAGCCACCAGATCAGCATCGTTTGAGATTAGAATACCGCCTTCGCCCGCATTGATCATCTTGTAGGATTGAAACGAGAAACAGCCGACCTTGCCGATGGTTCCGATATTTTTGCCATGCCAGGTCGTGCCCAGCGAATGCGCGGCGTCTTCGATCACCGGGATGTCATGCGCGTCACAAAGTGCCATGATCGCGTCCATATCAGATGTGTGGCCGCGCATGTGGCTGATGATCACCGCATGAACGCTGTCGAGCTTGGCCTCGAAATCGGCCATGTCGATGCGATAATTCTCGCCTACTTCGCACAGAACCGGAATGCAGTCCGCGTGGATGACTGACGAAGGAACCGCCGCAAAAGTGAAGCCGGGGATCAGGACGCGCGCATCGCGCGGCAGACCCAGTGCCTTGAGCGACAGGAACAGCGCAGCAGAGCAGGATGAAACAGCGAGAGCGTATTTTGTGCCCAGCAGTTCGGCAAACTCGGCCTCCAGCAAAGACACCGGGGCATCTTGCGGGGCGGTATAACGAAACAAGTCGCCCGACTGCATCAGGGCGTCGATGGCTTCTTTTGCTGCTTCTGGGATGGGTTCGGCGTCATGAACGTTTGGTGGAAGCGTCATATTTGGATTTCCCGAATTCTATCTTTGGTAAAGATAAAGCTATTCAGGTGGCAATCCAAGCCCTCAATCGCCGCGCCAGCGGAAATTCACCAATTTGTCACAAGTAACGTGGATCAGATCCCAAGCCGGTCCCGCAAGGCGAACCATGTCATTGCCAGCACCAGCAGCGGGTTGCGCAGGGCGGACCCGCCGGGGAAGGGCAGAGTTGGCACGCGGGCCATTGTATCGAACCCTTCTGCCTGTCCCTGAATGGCCAGCGCCATCAGTTGCCCGGCATGGGTCGCGGTGCCTACACCATGACCGGAATAGCCGGAAGCAGACAGAATGTTGGGTGCGATACGCACCAGATAAGGCATCCGCCGCATGGTAATGGCCAGCGTCCCACCCCATGCATAGTCGATTTTGACATCGCGCAGATGTGGGAAAATCTCGGTCATCGGCTTGCGGACCTTCGCAGCGACATCCGCAGGAAAACGATAGCCATAGCTTTCGCCGCCACCGAACAAAAGCCGGCCATCGGCGCTGAGGCGGAAATAGTTCACCACGAACTTGGTATCCGCGACCGCGACATCCTGAGTCAGGACCCGCGCAGCCTCGCTGCCAAGGGGTTCGGTCGCTGCAATGAAGTTGTTGATGGGCATGACACGGGCCGCGACGGTCCGGTTGAGATTGCCAAGATAGCCATTGCAGGCCAGCATAACATGGTCGGCCCTAACGTTCCCCCTGGCGGTCCGGATCAGGGCAGGCCGGGTTTCGTCAATACCGATGACTTCGGTACCCTCAAAGATGCGAACACCCGCTTTGGCCGCAGCCTGTGCCAACCCCAGCGCAAAGTTCAATGGGTGCAGATGAGCGGCCCCCATGTCCAGATACCCACCCTTATAAGCGGGCGAGGGGCACAGTTTGTGGCCTTCGTCTTCATCCAGCAGCTTGATCTGGTCATAGTGATACCGGTCGGACAGATGGCCTGCATGGTCATGCAGCTCTTTTCGTTCCGAAGCTGACAGACCCAGAACCGCGACACCGGGTTGCAAGTCGCACGCGATCTGATGCTTGGCGATCAGTGATTTGACCAGATCCTTGGCGTCTTCGGCCAGGTCCCACAGCTTTGCGGCATCCGGGTCGCCAACAAGACGCTCAAGGTCTTCCTGATCCATCCGCTGCGCGCTGCCCAGTTGACCACCATTGCGCCCCGAGGCACCAAATCCGACACGGTGGGCTTCAAGCAGAACGACATCGAACCCCGCCTCGGCCAGATGCAATGCTGCGGACAGGCCTGTGTAGCCGCCGCCCACAACGCAGACATCCGCCACAATATCTTCGGCCAAAACAGGAAAGCGTGCCGTTGGGTTTGCCGTCGCGGCATACCAGCTGGCAGGGTATTCGCCCTTGCGGTCATTGGAATAGAGCAGGTTCACGAAAAGTCTCAGACGTTGATCAGCAGATGTTCCCGTTCCCACGGAGAGATGACCTGCAGAAATTCTTCATACTCGGCCCGTTTCACGATGCCATAGACACGGGCAAACTCGGGGCCAAGGATTTCGTGCAGGGCGGTGGCTTCGTCAAACAGATCCAGTGCATCGCCCATGACCTGAGGGATATCCCCTTCGCCTTCATAGGCGTCACCATAGAATTGACGACGCGGGCGTTCCTGCTCGACCAGACCCAGATAGCCGCACGCCAGCGACAGGGCGATGCCCAGATACGGGTTGCAATCCATACCGGCGATGCGGTTTTCGACACGGCGCGATTCAGGTCCGGACAGAGGAACGCGAATGCCTGTAGTGCGGTTGTCGCGAGCCCATTCCAGATTAATCGGCGCCGCGTGGTCTTTCACGTAACGACGATACGAGTTCACATAAGGTGCCATCACGGCCAGACCGGCGGGCAGATGGTTCTGCAACCCGGCAATGAAGTGATAGAACGCGTCCGTTTCGCCGCCCTGCGGGCCCGAAAAGATGTTCTGGCCGGTCTCCATGTCGATAATTGAATGATGGATATGCATGGCCGAGCCCGGCTCTTCCTCGATCGGTTTGGCCATGAAGGTTGCAAAACAATTATGCCGCAATGCCGCTTCGCGGATCAGGCGTTTGAAGTAGAAAACCTCATCAGCAAGTTTGACCGGGTTGCCGTGGCGCAGGTTGATCTCCAACTGGCCCGCACCGCCTTCCTGGGTGATGCCATCGATTTCGAACCCCTGATGCTCGGCGAAGTCATAGATATCGTCGATGACCGGGCCGAACTCGTCCACCGCAGTCATCGAATACGCCTGCCGCGCCGCAGCGGGGCGGCCAGAACGCCCCATCATCGGCTTGATTTCCTGTGCGGGATCGACGTTGGGGGCGACCAGAAAGAACTCCATCTCTGGCGCAACAACCGGTTTCCAGCCTCGGTTGTGATACAGCTGGACCACGCGTTTTAACACGTTGCGTGGGCTATAAGGGATCGGATCACCATCCCGGTCATAGGCGTCGTGGATCACCTGCAGCGTCCAGTCCCCGGTCCAGGGCGCGGCTGAAGCCGTCGAATAGTCGGGCTTCAGGATCATGTCCTTTTCGATGAACCCGTCGTCACCCGCGGCTTCACCCCAGTCCCCCGTGATGGTCTGGAAGAAGATGCTGTCGGGCAGGTGAAAATAGGATTGCTTGGCGAATTTCGTGGCAGGCACGGCCTTGCCACGCGCAATTCCGGGAAGGTCCGAGATGATACATTCAACCTCGTCCAGCCGCTGTCCGTGGAAATAGGCTTTGGCGGCTTCCGGCAGTTTATCAGTCCAATCAGCCATCAGGCTCTCTCTTTCTTTAAAAACTCGGCCATATGGCGCGCGATTGTGGCGTTGTCATCCGGAGCGGTTTCGCGATTTGCGGCCTCGCGCATCAGGTCTTCGGGGACGACGCCTTTTCCCCGTGTGCGCATCAGGCCCGCGACAAAACCATTGGTGAATTCGGGGTGGGCCTGAACCGTCCAGATCGTGTCTCCATAAGCCAGCATAGCGTTTTCGCAAAATGCGTTCTGACCCAGAACGCGCGCCCCTTCGGGCAGCGCGACAACCTGATCCTGATGCCAGGCATTCAGCCAGACTGTGTTGCCGTCATATTCGTATTCAGTGCGTCCGACGGCCCATCCGCCCGAGAATTTCTCGACCTTGCCGCCCAGTGCCTGCGCGATGATCTGATGTCCAAAGCATACGCCGATCAGTGGCTTTCCGCTTTGCTGAATCTCTCTGACCAAGTCTTCCAGTGGGGCGATCCACGGCAGGTCTTCGTACGCGCCGTGGCGCGAACCGGTAATGACCCAGCCATCTGCGTCATATGCGCCGCCTGGGAATATGCCGTCGACCACGGCAAAGGTCTGGAACTCAAATCCGTTGCCACCGAGAAGTTCAGGAAACAGCTCATCATAGTCGCCAAATTCGCCGTGCAAGGCATCTGGTGTGTGGCCGGTTTGTAAAATGCCGATTTTCATGTGTCACCAAATTTGATCAAATTCACTCTAGCTGAGTCCCAATGAGGCGGCAAGGGGGGTCAAACCGCCTCGAGATAGCTCAGCCAGTGATCTTCAGGAGTGATGCGCTCAAATCGTTCAACTTCCTGTCGCTTAGTCATGGTCAGGTACTGGATCAGGTCAGCCGAGAAAAGTCGGGCGACCAGGGGGTCGGTTTCAAACCTGTCAATTGCAGTTGCCCAGTCCGGCATCAGTTGGGGCAGGTCTTCAATATCGTAAGCATTGCCTGTGATCGGGGCAGGGGGGTGCAGGCCGTCTTCGATCCCGACAAGGGCTGCGCCCAATACCGCCGTCAGCATCAGGTAAGGGTTGATGTCACCACCCGCGACGCGGTGTTCGATGCGCCGCGCTGCCGGTGCTCCACCCGGGATGCGAATTGCGGCTGTTCTGTTCTCATAGGCCCAGCAGGCCCCGGTCGGCGCATGCGCACCCGGTACAAGCCGGGTGTATGAATTGCCATGCGGAGCAAAAATCAACGTGCTGCCTGGCATGGCCGCCACACAACCCGCGACAGCGGAATGCAGAATGCTGGTCCCTTCAGGCCCGCCATTGTCGAACACATTGCGACCGCGTTGGTCCAGCACTGAGAAGTGCACATGCATCCCATTGCCCGCATCATCGGCATAGGGTTTTGACATGAATGTTGCGGCAAACCCGTGTTTGCGCGCAAGGCCGCGTGTCAACGCCTTGAAAAGCCACGTATCGTCGGCGCAGCGCATGGCATCCTGATGATTCAGGTTGATTTCGAACTGGCCAACGCCACTTTCCGAGATGGCGGTTTGTGCGGGGATGTCCATGGCGGCGCAGCCATCGTAGAGGTCTGTAAAGAAATCCTCGAACGCATCCATTTCAGCGACCGACAGAACGGATTCGTGCAGCAGGCGGCGCCCGGTGATCGGGTTCAACGGAGGTTGCGGTTGCGCGCCCGAGGCATCGATGAGTGTGAATTCCAGTTCGGTCGCCGCGACGACCGACCAACCGCGTTTGGCATATCGGTCAAGAATGGCAGACAGAGCGTGACGCGGATCACCCGCAAACGGAGTGCCTGCATCGTCAAACAAGCTCATCGGAACCAGCGCCGTTTCTTTCGGAAGCCAGGGGACAGGCACCGGGCCCCGGTCGGTTGGTCGCAGCACGCCATCAGCATCGCCCGTTTCAAACACCAGCGGGCTGCCGTGGATGTCCGCGCCCCAGAGATCGACATTGAGCGCCGAGAACGGCATTCGCACTGCACCTTTCTCCAGCTTGCTCGCATATTCAGGGGGCACGCGCTTGCCCCGCATCTGACCGTTCAGGTCACAGGCAGTCACACGAAAACTGTGCAGGGCGCTCAGGTCCATTTGGGGCTCCGTCAATTCTGTTTCCCCGTGATGTACTTCAATGGATCGGATTTGTCACCAAATTTGATCAAATTTTGATTTTTGGGTCAGATGCGGCTGCTCGACATAGATTTTTGGTTGAGTGCAAAAGTGGTCCTGCCGACAAAGCTCGCGTCTCGCATTTCCAGCAGTGAAAACATCATGGGAGTATCTGTTAATCCATTGAACATATTCCACAATGGCGTTGTCTGCGGCAAGTCAGAGAGTGGTTAGATTTTCCCAGTGTTGAAAGCGCGGCGATCGGATTTGATGCGACGCCTGAATCCGCAAAGCAGCTTCTTTTGACCACTCCTCGAAAATTGGCTTATTTCGACGATTTTTCTATGATAGCTGCGGGTTTCGTACTCTTGAGGATAGTTGAGTTGACTGCACGTGGAAGAGATAACATTCAACACCATGCCACGCTGAGCATTGCGCCGATGATGGATTGGACCGACCGCCACTGTCGGTATTTTCATCGGCTGCTTAGCTCGGAAACCCTGCTGTATACCGAGATGGTAACCGCACCGGCGCTTGTTCGGGGTGGGGCGCTGCATCTGTTGGATCATTCACCGCAGGAACATCCCGTGGCTTTGCAGTTGGGTGGGTCCGATCCGGAGGAGCTGGCGCAAGCGGCGCGTTTGGGTGCTGATGCAGGATATGATGAGATCAATCTGAACTGTGGGTGCCCGTCGGACAGGGTGCAGTCTGGTACTTTCGGGGCGGTTCTGATGAAAGATCCGGCGCGGGTTGCAGAATGCGTCGCAGCAATGCGCGACGCGGTAAATGTGGATGTCACGGTCAAATGCCGCATCGGCGTGGATGATCAAGAGCCCGAAGAAGTTCTGCCTGCGTTTCTTGAGCAGATCAGTGCGGCAGGTTGTCAAAGAGTAACGATCCATGCGCGCAAGGCGTGGTTGCAGGGGTTGAGCCCCAAGGAAAACCGCGATGTTCCACCGCTCGACTATGACCTTGTGCATCGGATGAAAGTCGCGTTTGCGGATCTGCATATATCGATCAATGGTGGTATCGCCAGTTTGAACGAAGCAGCAGCACATCTGGACGCAGGTCTTGACGGCGTCATGATCGGTCGGGCGGCCTATCATCAGCCCGGTGATATCCTGGCAGATGCCGACCGGCGCATCTTTGGCGTTGGAACCGTTCCCGATCCGATGACGGTTGTTCAAGAAATGGTGCCCTATATTGAGATGCACCTTGCCAATGGCGGGCGTTTGCACCAGATCACACGGCATATGCTGGGTCTCTTTGCGGGGCGTCCCGGTGCGCGGGCATGGCGGCGCGCATTGTCCGAAGGGGCCGTGCATGAAGGGGCCGGGCCAGAAGTCATGCTACAGGCCCTGAACCACATAGCGCCGATGGCCGAGGTTTAGACGGCAAAAGGGGGGACGATGCCCGAGACAATGTTGCTGGCCCAGATGATGGGCCTTTTGCTTGTGATCGGCGCGCTGGCCGGTGTGCTTGCCGGGCTGTTGGGAGTGGGCGGCGGTATCGTGCTGGTCCCCGCGTTCTTCTATGCGTTTCAAACGCTTGGCTATGGCGGTCCGCAATTGATGCAGCTCTGTCTGGCGACGTCGCTGGCCACGATCATTGTAACGTCTTTGCGGTCGGTTCTTGCCCACAACAAGAAGGGTGCGGTGGATTGGGATATCCTGCGCGGCTGGGGTCCGGGTATTGTCGTCGGCGCAATTGTCGGAGTGCTGGTCGCATCGGCGCTGCGGACCGAGGCTTTGCAGGCACTTTTCGGAATTCTGGGCATGGTGATCGGTGCCTATCTTGGGTTGGGTCGCGCAGAATGGCGGGTGGGCGACTCAATGCCCGGCGGTATCAAACGGGCCGTCCTGTCCCCGCTGGTCGGGTTTCTTTCCGTTCTGATGGGCATCGGCGGCGGCAGTTTCGGTGTGCCGCTGATGAGCCTCTATAACACCCCTATCCACCGCGCGGTCGCGACCGCGGCCGGGTTTGGGGTGATCATCGCCGTACCGTCGGTCATTGGGTTCTTGTTTGTGGATATCGCGCCCGAGCATCGCCCCCCGTTGACCATTGGCGCGGTTAATCTTGTGGCCTTCGGGATCGTTGTCGCAATGACAATGATCACCGCGCCATGGGGGGTAAAGCTGGCCCATGCAATGGACCCAAAACCGTTGAAACGTGTCTTCGCCGTGTTCCTGACGCTGGTCGCGCTGAACATGCTGCGCAAGGCTGTAGGCTTATGAGCGATTTTTCGGCCCGGGGCTGGGTGAAATTCCCGTATGATCCGGTGCTGGCCGAATGGGTGAGCCACGCTTTGCCTGCCGCACGGGCGTCTACAAAGGATCCGGTCCACGCGGAATGGTTGGATTGCGAAGGGACGTGGTTCATCGGTGTCGACGCACTGCCCAATGACACGAAGGGCAGGGTCGGGCAGTCCGGGCCGTTGAACGGCAAGGCCATGGCGTTCATCGACAAACACTTTGGAGATTTACCGCTGCACAAGGGGCAGGTTTCTGTTGTTTATCCGGGTTATCCGCGCCCGCGCCGGGGTGAGAATGAAGCGGCCACCCGCTACCGTCGAAACAGGGATGCGGCCCATGTGGACGGTTTGCGCCCAACAGGGCCGGATCGCCGCCGCCGGGTTGATGAACCTCATGCCTGGATTCTGGGCATTCCACTGACCGAGGCCAGCGCAGACGCGTCTCC
Organism: Ruegeria sp. CH2; assembly: GCF_056537065.1. Taxonomy (NCBI): domain Bacteria; kingdom Pseudomonadati; phylum Pseudomonadota; class Alphaproteobacteria; order Rhodobacterales; family Roseobacteraceae; genus Ruegeria; species Ruegeria sp. CH2. Next base: position 800,114 of record NZ_JBQFQV010000001.1, on the reverse strand, counting down.
GATGGTGGTGTGGGACGGCAGTCATGACATTCTACGGACCGCGTTCAGGCGGGCGCTTGAAGGGATACCGCCTGAGGTCCTGCACGAAGTTGACATAACGGATATCTACCAATCCGCCCGTCGCGAGGTGTTTGCGACCTGCCCAAGGATCGAGGTGCCTGCAAAGCCGGGAGAGGCCTATCTGCTGCACCGCCATTGCCTGCACGGGGTTGCTCCCTGGGCCGCAGGGGCGACGGCGGGGCAGGATGGTCGAATGATCGCCTATTTCCGCCCCGAATGCTCCGGTGGAGTAGCCGAATGGATCGAATCCGCCTAACGTCCTGTCATTATTTGGCTTTGGAGGTTTTGACCGATGATGACGGTTCATACGAATTCTGACGGTGCACTCATAGAAGTCGAGTTGTCGGGGCAAGTGACCAGCGCCGACTACGCCAATACTCTGGTTCCCGCGATCGAGGCTGCGCTGACCGAACATGACACGGTTCGGCTGCTGGCAATAATCCAACCTGAATTCCAGGGGTACGATCTGGGCGCGGCCTGGTCCGACACCAAGCTGGGGTTAAGCCATTGGCGAGGTTTCGACCGGATCGCAGTTGTTGCTGACCAGGGCTGGGTGCAGACAAGCGTTCGTCTGGCTGCCCCCATCCTGCCCTGTCCGGTTCAGGTGTTCGATCTGGTCGAGCTTGAGGCGGCCCGACGCTGGATGCGTGAGTCCCTGGGATCGATCCACGTGACTGACCTGAGCGGCCCATGTGTTCAGATCAGCCTATTGGGCAAGCTGGACCCTGAATGGTACAAACAGGCAGAACGTGATCTGGATGCATTGTTACAGGACCGGCCAGGGTTTCGCCTGCTGATAGACCTCAGGGAGTTTGACGGCTGGCAAGGGCTGTCAGCGCTTGCGGCGCATTTTCGGTTGGCCAGCCGACATATCGGACAACTGGACCGAGCTGCCATCGTTGGGGACAAAAGCTGGCAGCGCATGGCGCAGAAGGTCGCCAGCCATGTGTTAGGGACCCGGACACAGTTTTTCCCGTCCGAAGAGTACGAGAACGCCAGGGCTTGGCTTGCCGCCGGATAAAACCTTCGACTGTGGAACGCCTGAGCAGGCAACACCCAATCGGTCAAGGTTCGTGATGCAGCCTCAAATCCGGTTGTGCGATGTCAGGCATGATTCGACTGCTGACGGCGGATTTTCACAGCTTCAGCCCCAACTTTCCCAGTCTTGGCAAAGTCGAATCGAAAAGTGACGTAAGGAAATTATGGGCTTTTGTGAGTTTTTCTTGATTGAGGCGTCAAAAACGATCAAAGGCCGCGTGTTTTCCCCCTACTTGTGACGGGAAATACCTTTAGCCACACCCTGTCGCTGCGGGTTACCACTCACGTTGAACCTCAATGTTCAAGAGCTAGACCCCCTCGGAGCTCGAACTCGACCCGCAGTGGCACGGTTACTGGAAACGGGACGTCCGCAATGCCACTTAAGACTTTGATCGGAAGACTCACTAATACCAGAAAGACCAAACGTGCGGCTGACGTGCTGCAATCGGAATGCGCGCGCAATGATGATCGGCGGCCCAAAACCAGCCAATCCGAGATTGCGCTTCTGTTTCAGAAAGAACTGCGTGGCACCGCGCCGAACGCACCTATCCCGAAAAGGGCCGCACAGTCGGCAGAAATGTCATCAAAACGTCTACGCTGATCGGTCAGGAGCCATTCATGCGAGCGGCACGCCCGCCGCGCCGCTTGCTGAGCCGCGGTTTACGAGACGGCAGGTCGTTCATGATTTCAGCGCGTTCGCTGCTGTCCATCCTGGACCAGCGAGAGATCTCGTCAATCGTGCGGTAACATCCGGTGCAGATACGCTCGGCTGGATGGACAACACAAATCTGGACACAAGGGCTTTCGACCTCATTGCGCTTCCAAACCATGTTCGTCATCGATCGGTCTCCGACCTGTTACAAAAAGCGCAGCCTGTCCAGCGCTCCCTGCAAGATATAACCTGCTGCAACGTGATCAATAACCTGTCCGCGACGTTTTCGTGACGTATCCGCCTCAAGCAGTGCTTTTTCTGCCGCAACCGTACTCAGCCGTTCATCCCAGAATCCGATAGGTAATTCCGTCAGACGGGACAGGTTTCGCGCAAATGCCCGCGTAGATTGGCAGCGCGGCCCCTCTGTGCCATCCATGTTTTTGGGAAGACCCAACAGAATGCCGCCAATCTCGCGATCCGTAGCAATTTCAATCAACCGGGCGGAATCGAGTGTGAATTTCTTGCGCCTTACAGTCTCCAACGGGCTGGCCACGCCCCGCATCCGGTCGGAAACTGCGACACCGATGGTCTTTTCGCCCAGATCCAGCCCAATCAGCGCTTGCATCGGGGGCAGCGCCTTGGCGAAGTCTTCGAAAACGTCGTGGATCATTTCGCAATCCCTGCTTGCAGGGCTGCGGCATCAATGATCTGCAAGGCCTCGGTGTTTCCGGCAAACACCTCCAGCGCCTCATTGTGGATATCCATGGCCCGTTGGCCCTGACCCAGAACACCCAGTGCGGCGATCAAACGAGCCCATTCCTCGGGTGCGCCGCCTTCTGTCGCCAGGCGGTCGGACAACTGATCCACCATTCCCTGAATCATCTGCTGCCGTTCCTCGGGGCTCATTTCCGCTGCTGCGGCCATGTCTTCGCGACTTGGTCCGGACGGTGCGCTCATGTCCGGTGCATTGAAAACCCCTGCCCGAAAGGCCAACTCATCAATCTGATCCCGGATCGCACCTGCCCATGGTGCGCCTGTTGGGGCTTCCCTCAGCGTTTCAACCCAAATGCGGTAGGCAAGGTCTGGTCGTCCGGTCTGAACCAGCATTTGCCCCCAGTAATACCGGGCCGGACCGTGATGAGGATCGCGTTTCAAAGCTTCGGCAAGGGCCTGTTCAGCTTCGGGCGACACATATCCACCCGCAGCCAGGATCATCATCTCGGCAAAATCCGCGTAATGCTCGGCTGTGGCTGCGTCGCTTGACAGTTCGATCACCCTTTGTTGCGCGGTATATCCGTCCTTGAAGTTCCCTGAATTGGTCTCATGCTGCGCCAAAAGCATCTGCCCCTGCAAATCATCCGGGCGGGCCGCAACGGTCTCTCGCAACTGCTTGAGAAGGGACGCGTAATTTTCGTCAAGCTGCGCCGCTTGAGGTGGGGTCGCCAGTTCTTCTGCGGCGTTCTGGGACGGGCGATTGGCACGGACCTCCTCGGCCAGTTCCAGTCGCGCGGTCAGGGGCATGTCGGGCAACCCGACGGCGCCAATACGATGATACATCGCCATCGCGCCCCCGATGATGATCAGCATGACAACCGGGATTGTCACAATCGAGACGGTCCGTGATGGCCCGGCACCCGAGCCACCCTTTTTCATCTGTTCGTCAGCGGCAAGAATTCGTCGGGAGATTTCGGTGCGGACCCGTTCCGCATCTGCCTCACCAATCACCCCGCGCGCCAGATCCCGGTCCACACCGGTCAGCTGTTCGCGATACACCCGCAGATCGTACGCCGCCGCAGGTTCATCCCCGCGGCGTTTGCGCAGCAATGTGAAGCTCAGAAATGCCGCAATCAGAAGCGCGACAAGAAAAATCAGAACCCAGAACGTCATGGCCCCTCCGAAGATACTGCCCTGACTTAGACCTGTGGGGCGTCCGACAAAAGGGACAAATGGCCGCGAATGAACGACATGTCGCAATAGTGCGATATTGCGGCGTTGCGCGGCGCGGTTAAACTGTCGCCGCGCGGCATATCTGCGCGCAATCACCGAACCGGATGGATTCGCTTATGAAACACTACTCAGCCTTTGCTGTCGCGCGGGAGGCCCTGCGCTATCACACCGGATGGGAACGCGCCTGGCGTTCGCCCGAGCCCAAGAAACGTTATGACGTCATCATCATCGGTGCTGGCGGGCATGGTCTTGCAACCGCGTATTACCTTGGCAAGAACTACGGCATTCAGAATGTCGCGGTGATCGAAAAAGGCTGGCTGGGTGGTGGTAACACGGGTCGAAACACAACGATCATCCGTTCGAACTACCTGCAGGATCCTTCAGCGGCGATCTACGAGAAAGCACGTGGCCTTTATGAGGATCTGAGCCAGGATCTGAACTACAACATCATGTTCAGCCCGCGTGGCGTGATCATGCTGGCGCAGACCCAGCATGAGATTCGCGGCTATCAGCGCACGGCCCATGCAAACGCCCTTCAAGGTGTGAAGACCGAATGGATCGGGCCCGAACGCGTCAAGCAACTTGTGCCTATCATCAATCTGGACGGTCCCCGCTATCCGGTTCTGGGCGGGCTCTGGCAGGAACGCGGGGGCACTGCGCGTCACGATGCCGTGGCGTGGGGCTATGCGCGCGCCTGTTCGGCGATGGGTATGGATATCATCCAACAATGCGAGGTCACCGGCGTACGCTCGGAAAACGGTCGTGTCGTCGGCGTAGACACCACCAAGGGTGCCATCGATTGCGACAAGCTGGGTATCGTCGTTGCGGGCCACTCCGGTCAACTGGCCGAGATGGCGGGCTTCCGTCTCCCGCTGGAAGCCGTCGCATTGCAGGCACTGGTATCCGAACCCATCAAACCCTGCATGGACGTGGTCGTGATGGCCAACACCGTTCACGGCTACATGTCGCAGTCTGACAAGGGCGAGATGGTGATCGGTGGTGGTACCGACGGGTTCAACAACTTCACCCAACGTGGCAGCTTCCATCATATCGAGGAAACCGTCCGCGCCTTGGTCGAAACCTTCCCGATGATCTCGCGCCTGAAGATGCTGCGCCAGTGGGGTGGGATTGTGGACATGACCGGTGACCGCTCGCCTATCCTGTCGAAAACTCCGCTGCAGGGCTGCTTTATCAATGGGGGCTGGGGCACCGGCGGCTTTAAGGCAATCCCTGGCTCGGGCTGGGGCATGGCGCAGCTGATGGCCACAGGTCATTCACCTTTGACCGAGGCCTTCTCGCTGGACCGCTTCAAGGAAGGCCGCTTCATCGACGAAAGCGTGGCTGCCGGGGTGGCCCACTGAAGGTGGGTCCGAGGTTGCCAAGAAACAGAATTCTGGTTGGCCGCTGCGCCAACCAACCGCCAAAAGGATGACAACATGCTGATCCTGAATTGCCCTTACTGCGGCGTTGATGCCGAAGAAACAGAACTGGCCGCCGGTGGCGAGGCGCATCTGAAGCGTTTTGGTCCCGGCTCGTCGGATGACGAGTTCCACGACTACCTGTTCATGCGCGAAAACCCCAAAGGCGTGCACTTTGAACGTTGGCGCCATGCCAATGGCTGTGGCAAGTGGTTTCACGCGGCGCGCTGCACAAGCACGCTAGAAGTGTTCGGCACTTACACGGCTCAGACCTCCGAGCCACCGCAGGACATCAAAGAGGCCATCGCCGCAAAGCGTCCCGGACGGACCTGGAGAGAGTTCTCCTGATGCTTCATCTTTTCAAAAATACTCCCGCCGGAGGCTCCGACGCCTCCACCCGCGAAAGGTCCGCACAATGAGCACCCGTCTCGCAAAACAAGGCCGGCTGATTGACCGGTCGAAAAAGGTCACGTTTACCTTCAATGGCACGTCGATGCAGGGCTATGAGGGCGACACGCTTGCCTCGGCGCTGCTGGCCAACGATCAGATGATGATGGGCCGGTCGTTCAAATACCACCGCCCCCGCGGCGTTGTCGCCAGCGGTGCGGAAGAACCAAACGCTCTGGTCGGGCTGGGGCAGGGCAACCGGTTTGAACCGAACCAGCGCGCCACCACGACCGAGCTGTTCAACGGCCTGACTGCGGTTTCGCAAAACCATTGGCCAAGCCTTGAACACGACATCGGCGCGGTGAATACGGCATTCGCCCGGTTCCTGCCGGCTGGCTTCTACTACAAGACGTTCATCCACCCCAAACCGTTCTGGAAGCACGTCTACGAGCCGTTCATCCGTCAGTCTGCCGGTCTGGGCAAAGCGCCCGACAAGGACAGCCGCGATGCCGATACCTATGAGCACTTCTATGCCTTCACCGATGTTCTGGTCATCGGTGGCGGTGTGGCTGGCCTACAGTCGGCAAAGGCGGCGGCAGCTTCGGGAGCCAAGGTTCTGCTGATTGAGCAGAGCGCACATTGGGGCGGTCGCGCTCCGGTTGATGGTGGCACAGTCAATGATGAGCCTGTGGATAAGTTCGTGGAGCAATTGGTTTCCGAACTCGAAACAATGGACAACGTCACCATGCGCTCGCGCTGCATGGGCGCAGGTGTTTATGACCATGGTTACGTTCTGGGTTATGAGCGCCTGACAGACCACACGCCGGGCGTGCAAGGCCCGCGCCACCGCCTCTGGCGTATCCGCGCCAAGCAAATTGTGACTGCAACCGGCGCAATTGAACGCCCGTTGTCCTTTGCGGGTAACGATGTTCCGGGTGTGATGCTGGCCTCGGCCATGCGCGATTATGCCGTGAACTGGGGTGTAACCCCGGGCGAACGTGTCATCGTCGCCACCAACAATGACGACGCCTATCGCACCGCGATTACGCTGAAGCAAGCGGGTGTGGATGTTTTGCGTATTGTTGACGCACGGGCAACGGCTGGACCTTTGGCAGAGGAAGCCCGCCAGTTGGGTATCCGCGTCGATCCGGGCAAGGCCATTGCCAAGGTCAAGGGCGGCAAGCGCGTCAAAAAAGTCGCCATCTGCAACCAGGAAGGTGTTGGAGGCGCTCGTGAAGAGGTTGAAGCAGATGCAGTGGCCATGTCGGGCGGCTGGTCGCCGGTCGTTCATATGTGGTCTCATTGCGGTGGCAAGCTGACCTGGGATGACGCGAATGCCTTTTTCCGCCCCGATCCCTCACGCCCGCCGCTGGGCGCAAATGGTGAGGGCTTTGTTCTGGCCGCCGGGGCATCGAATGGCGCGTTGGCGCTGGGCGATGTTCTGACTGACGCCCACACTGTAGGAAAAGCAGCAGCCAAGGCGGCCGGGTTCAAGCCGAAAAACATCAAGGCTCCGGTTGGCGAAACCACTGCAGAAGCACCGATGGAGGCTGTCTGGCTGATGCCGGCAAACGCCGAAATCCAGCTGCGCATGAAATCCTGGCTCGACTTCCAGAACGACGTCAAAGTCTCGGACGTGCAGCTGGCCGCGCGCGAGGGCTATGAGAGCGTTGAGCACACCAAGCGTTACACCACACTTGGTATGGCGACGGATCAGGGTAAGTTGAGCAACATCAATGGCTTGGCGATCCTCGCTGATGCGTTGGAGTCCGAAATCCCGAAGGTCGGCACCACGACCTTCCGCCCGCCTTATACACCCATCTCGATGGGCGCGATCGGCGGTGAAGCGCGGGGTGAAGTGTTCCAGCCGATCCGTCAGACCCCAATGCACAACTGGCACGACAAGAACGGCGCGGACTGGGAGCCGGTCGGCCACTGGCGCCGGACCTACGCCTATGTCCGTCCTGGTGAATCCGTGCATGACGCCGTGAACCGTGAGGTGAAGAACACCCGCGAAAACCTTGGCCTGCTGGACGCCTCGACGCTGGGCAAGCTGATCGTCAAAGGCCCCGACGCTGGCAAGTTTCTGGACATGTTGTACACTAACATGATGTCCACGCTGAAGGTCGGAAAATGCCGCTATGGCCTGATGTGCTCGGAAAACGGCTTTCTGATCGACGACGGCGTGGTCGCACGCATCGATGAGGACACATGGCTGTGCCACACCACCACCGGCGGTGCCGAGCGTATCCATGGTCACATGGAAGAATGGCTACAAACCGAATGGTGGGACTGGAAAGTCTATGTCGCCAACGTGACCGAGCAATATGCTCAGGTCGCTGTAGTCGGCCCCAATGCCCGTAAGGTTCTTGAAAAGCTGGGCGGCATGGATGTCAGCCGCGAGGCGCTGCCCTTCATGGAATGGCGCGATGGCAAGATCGGCGCGTTCGACTGCCGCGCCTATCGCATCTCGTTCTCGGGCGAGTTGTCCTACGAGATCGCCGTTCCCGCCTCGCAGGGTCAGGCGTTCTGGGATGCCCTGATGGAAGCAGGCAAGGAATTCGGTGTGATGCCTTATGGCACAGAATGTCTGCACATTCTTCGGGCCGAGAAGGGCTTTATCATGATCGGCGACGAGACCGACGGCACCGTGATCCCGCAGGATCTTGGGCTGCACTGGGCGCTGTCGAAAAAGAAAGAGGACTACCTCGGTAAACGCGCCCATTTGCGCAGCCATATGGCGGACCCCGAGCGCTGGAAACTGGTTGGGCTTGAGACTGTGGATGGTTCTGTTCTGCCTGATGGCGCATATGCAGTGGGCGAGGGTGTGAATGCCAATGGTCAGCGCAATATGATCGGGCGGGTCACCTCGACCTATTACTCGGCCAACCTCGGTAAAGGGATCGCTATGGGCCTGATCAAGCACGGCCCGGACCGGATGGGCGACGTGGTCGAGTTCCCGGGCACCGACGGCAAAACCTACAAAGCCAAGATCGTGGACCCGATCTTCTTCGATAAGGACGGGGAGAAGCAGAATGTCTGAACCTATCAGCGCATTGAACCACGCCAGCTATGATGGCATCGCTAATGTCAGGGAATGTGGCCTGCAAGGCATGATCACCCTGCGCGGTGACTTGTCCGACAAAAGCCTCGCCAAGGCCGTCAAGGACGCGACTGGGCAGAACGTACCCGGTCAGCGCGAGGCGCTGGTCAGCGGAGATACCGGCGTATGCTGGATGTCACCGGACGAGCTGCTGGTGCTGGTCCCTTATGCCGAGGTCGAGGCCAAACTGGCCGCAATTATCAAAGCTTTGGGAAAAACTCACGCACTGGCCGTCAACGTCTCGGATGCCCGCGCGGTCTTCACAATATCAGGCGCCAGCGCACGAGAAGTGTTGGGCAAAGTCGCTCCGGTTGATCTGTCGGCCGAGGCCTTCCAACTCGGCCAAATCCGCCGTTCGCGCCTGGCGCAAGTGGCAGGTGCGTTCTGGATGGACGATGCCGAAACTTTCCGCGTGGTCTGCTTTCGTTCGGCTGCGGATTACGTTTTCAAACTGCTGAAGGTTGCGGCGCAACCGGGCAGTGAGGTTGGCGTTTACTGACCTGTCTACACATCTGACGTTTTATTCGATGGCCGCCTCGTCCTGGACAGGCGGCCATCGAATTTTGTGCTGCTGCAAAGCGATTTGAGTGTGGGACACACAACAGGGTCTGTCGAGAATTTCGTTGCGCGATTTCTCCTGTTGCGGGAGCGGTGTGATTGGGCTAACGATCACCAAAAGGCTGAAAAATAAGAACTTTATTATGAATTTCTTTAGACTAATCGCAAGCGGCTTAATTGCTATTTCAACTATACCTAATGTGGCCATAGCCGAGACTTATTCAGAGACATTTGAGTGTGTTTTTGCCAAAGGCCTGGCAAATCGGCCAACTCCGACCCGCGTTGTTTTTTCAGTTGACGTGTACGGGCGCCAGGCGTTGCTCCACGAAGTTGAAATGCGGGGTATAGACACGCCGAAAAGATCGGCTTCTATCAACAGAAACAGCTTTCGGGTACTTTCGATCAGTTGGCCGGGCGACGCCTATACGTTTTCACGAACTGGCAGACGAACCAGAAGCGGTGACCCTCGCAGGATGGTTCTTGATTTAGGGCGCCAAGAGTTTTCGATTTTCCTGAATCGCGAAACAATGAAGGCAATAGCCAGCTCGAATTCGGATGTACAATCTTCACATGACGGAAACGCAAACGGGATCTGCGTTGAGATACCATTCCAAAGGTAAGGAAAGAGCGGAGTAATACTTTGAAAAAGATAGCATTTGCATTGACGCTTGGACTGTTGTCCACACCTGTTGTTTCAGCTTCTCAAACCTTTACAGAGACGTATGAGTGCAAGTTTGGCCATGGCCTTGTCAACAAACCGACTCCCGAATTCCTTGTGTTTTCGGTCGATGAATATGGTCGTTCCGCCTATATCCATGAGATCGAGATGCCAGATATCGATACACAGCCAGGACCAGCCAGGGTCAAGCGCGACAGTATTCGAAACTTGTCGGTTGCCTGGGTCGGTCGAGACTATGTCTATTCTGCGACTGGCAGAAGCTACGCGTCGAACGAGTCGCGTATTGACGCGATCGATCTACTCAATCACGAGTTCACAGTGTTTCTGGACCGCCGAACTTTGAAGGCGACCACACGATCAACCTCACACAGTGCGTACCTGCCGCGAGATGGTTTTGCCCGAGGAAAATGCAAACAGATACCCACACCATCCAGTTGACAAAAAGGTGCTGAAAATGAAAAGAAAATTTCTTGCTATTGGTTTTTCTGTATTGGCCGCTGCCGCGCAAGCCGAAGTTGCGAACTATATGTGTGAGCTTCATAGTATGGAAGCTCGGGGGTGGATCCCGCCCGAGGTTTGGCTGAGTGTTGATGCTGAAAACAAGCGTGCTCGGGCTTATGATTGGGTGATCGGCGAAGACAACAGATCGGCGGGTAGGAACGAACAGCAACCCAAGGACACCAAGTTCAAGGTCAACCGACGCGGTGAATACCAGATGAATTGGCGGGTCAGCCTCATGGCGAACTCGGGCGGTCAAGTGCGTGTGTCCTACACCGCAATGATGAACCCGCAAACGAATGAGTTCGAGATGATTGCGCGTTTTCCGCAGGCGAATGTAACTAACCGGCCAAGCGGTGTCGGACGCTGCAAAGCGGTCAATACCCACACGCTATACTGATATTCGGATCGCGGAAGGGGGGAGCGTTTCGCGCGTTCTTCCCAATCCGCAGACAGCTGTTTCTGATCGTACTAGGACGTGAAAAGATAGGTCTGGAAGCGGGTCAAGGCACCCTCATCCGTCATCGAGTGATCTGACGCAGCACCTTCCCGCTGGCATGTATCGTAAAACGACAATAGGTCGGCCAGATGCTTCATTCTGTCGGCTCGGTCTTCCTCATTCAGTAGTGGCGCATGTGTTGACAGCAGCAATGGGGGACGATGCTGTTTGAGCCAGGGTATTAGCGTGGGAAGTACAAAAAACTCCGCCCCTTCAATGTCCATTTTGACCAGTGAAACCTTCGACAGATCACAGGTCGACTGGAACTGCTCCCATGTAATCGTCAGCGCGTCATTCCCATGGGCTTCATTGTGCAGCAGGGATGTGGTCGAATCCCCGGGCTCACCCCAGACCGACGCCATGCGGGCCACGCCGAACTTGTCAGACAAAGCGACCCCGAAGGCTGAGACATTCCTGATCTGGTTCAGGTCCAGATTCCACGCCAGAAATCGATAGGCCGAAGGATCTGGCTCAAAACACCAGACATGGCGAGCCTTGCGCGCGCCGTATAAAACGGTCGGTCCGATCCATGCGCCGATATCCAGGTAATCGCTTTCAGGCGAAAGATACCGGTCGAGAACAGCAAAGGTTTCAGGCTCCCACTGGCCTGTGGAGGCTTTGCGCCAGAACTTTGAGTGATAAGGGTCCAGACGAAACGGCTCACCGTTCAGGTTGCCCGCATAGTAACCGCGGGCGCGGTAGAACATCTTGCGCGCCTGTGTCAGCATCGCCTGCCTCCGGGTTTTCTTGTCTCGGCCCTTGACCTGCGGCGGCTGCCAAAGCATTTAACCTTGGGAACCGCAACTCAAATTTATACAGGGGGCCGACATGGCTTTTGAACTTCCTGATCTTCCTTATGCACATGACGCGCTGGCAGCCAAGGGTATGTCCGCGGAAACACTGGAATATCACCACGATCTGCACCACAAAGCCTATGTCGACAATGGCAATAAACTGATCGCCGGCACCGAATGGGACGGCAAGTCGCTGGAAGAGATCATCGTTGGCACCTACGACGCAAATGCCGTCGCGCAGAACGGTATCTTCAACAACATCAGCCAGCTGTGGAACCACAACCAGTTCTGGGAAATGATGGGCCCCGGCGACAACGCCATGCCCGGTGAGCTTGAGAAAGCTCTGACCGAAAGCTTTGGTTCGGTCGACGAATTCAAATCGCAGTTCAGCGCCGCTGGTGCCGGTCAGTTCGGCTCGGGCTGGGCGTGGCTGGTCAAGAACGCGGATGGTTCGCTGGCCGTGACAAAGACCGAAAACGGCGTGAATCCGCTGTGCTTTGGTCAGACTGCGCTGCTGGGTTGTGACGTTTGGGAACACTCATACTACATCGACTTCCGCAACAAACGTCCGGCTTATCTGTCGAACTTCCTCGACAATCTGGTGAACTGGGAGAACGTCGCGTCGCGGATGTAAGTCATTGAACCGACGCCGGTTTATCAAGGGCCTGCTGGCGGTGACGCTGGCAGGCCTAATCACATCAGTCTACGGGTTTTTCATCGAACCCGCCCTGCGGCTGCGCGTGCGAAAATGGCGCGTCCGGCGAGAGGATTGGACTGCGCCGCCGCTCAGGATTGCCGTACTGGCAGATTTGCATCTGGGCGAACCTTTGGTCGGGCTGGACCGAATAAAACAGGTGGTACGGCGTACGAATGCGCTTGCGCCGGATATGATCCTGCTTCTGGGTGATTTCTTCGCAAGCCACAAAGGCGTTTTGCGTCCTGTCGAAATGAAAGATCTGGCACCGGTTCTTGCCAACCTTGAGGCCAAGAACGGCGTCTTTGCTGTACTTGGCAATCACGACTGGTGGGATGACCGGCAGGCGCAGCGCCGTGGTGCTGGCCCCAACCAATATGTCGATGCGCTGGAGCAGAGCGGAATTACGGTTTTGTCGAATACCGCCATCAAGCTAGAAGCTCTTGGTTTCTGGTTGGCGGGTCTTGAAGATCAGCTTGCGATCTGGCGCAACGGTAAACCGCAGGGGCTGGATGATCTGTCGGGGACACTGGCGCAAATCACCGATGATGCCCCGGTTGTGATGATGGCGCATGAGCCCGACATCTTCCCTCAAGTGCCCGACAGGGTGGCTTTGACGCTATCCGGTCATACGCATGGCGGTCAGATTCGTCTGTTTGGCTGGTCGCCGATCGTGCCCTCCAAATACGGCAACAGATATGCCTATGGGCATGTGCGCGAAGGCGGGCGTGATTTGGTTGTGTCCGGCGGAATCGGATGTTCCATCCTTCCGGTTCGATTTGGTGTAACCCCCGAGATCACGGTTATCGAACTGTCTGCCTAAAGACCTGAGGCTTCACCAAATCGACCAGCCCAATGTCTTGCCCGCATATGTGCGGCAACGATGCACAGCTGCTTTCGGTCAGACTCTTTCGCGACCTGCCGGGTTTACCGCAGCTTGTCGCGCAGGGCCGTCATCGCTGTTTCTGCATCTTCAGCCCAAATGACAAAGTCACCCAGTGATCGATCAGCAAAGCCTTGCCCGATCACCTGATGCAACAGGGTTTTCAACGCATCCCAATAGCCGTTCACATTGACGATGACGATGGGTTTGTCGTGCAGGCCCAGCTGCCGCCAGGTCAGCGCTTCAAAAAGCTCGTCCAGTGATCCCGGCCCACCGGGCAGGACAACAACGGCGTCAGCGTTCATGATCATGACCTTTTTCCGCTCGTGCATGGTTTCGGTGATCACGAAATGGGTCAGGTCGGTCTTGCCGACCTCTCGTTTGACCAGATGCACCGGAATGACGCCAAAGGTCTCGCCACCGGCCTGTTGCGCGGCCCGGGCGACTTCGCCCATCAGCCCGACATCTCCGGCACCGTAAACCAACCGCCAGCCTTCCTGCGCAAGCAGGCTGCCAAACTGTCGTGCGGTTTCAGAATAAGCCTTCTCGGCCCCATTGCGTGACCCGCAATACACACAGACGGATTTCTGAGACATGAAAGAGACGCTCCGGGGTTGTGTCAGAGGTTTTGACCCCTGATAGCGGGATTGATAGATTGGCTCAACTGTCCGCTGGAAGGCTTTTGAAGACAAAGCTTTTGTACGGCGGGGTGAAAGGAAAACAATGGACGCCAAATCGGGAAACGGAAGCTCGGGCAATTTTGTCTGGGGTGTGATTGCGGGTCTGGTTGCCGTGCTGGGCGTTGGGGGTTTGTATCTGTCCGGCGCTTTCACCAAAGCGCCAGAGCCTGAGGCGGATGCACCGCAGGAACCCGCGTCCGTTGCAGCCACGCAGCCGCAGGAACAAGCCGCCGAAGCGCCCGCAGAAACCGCCACAACAGAACCAGCTGAGCAGGCCACCGTAACACCGGATGAGGCACCAACCGCTGAACCTGTCGAAGATACGGCTGCGGCAACAGATGTTGTTCCAGATACTGAACCTGCGGCGGCTCAATCGGAAGAGAATGCACCGGCACGCACGGCCCCCCCGGTTTTAGATCAGATTTTTGTTGAAGCAGATGGAACGGCGCTTCTGTCAGGTGACGCCGAACCGGGCAGCCAGATTGAAGTTCTGTTGAACGGTGAAACCGTGCACACGTTCACGGTGGACAGCAGCGGGCAGTTCGCCGAGTTCGTCTCGATCCCCTTCAGCGATGCCGCGCAGGGGCTAATCCTGCACAGCAAAAACGGCGGGCAAACAACCCGGTCTGACGACTATCTGATCGCCGCTCTGCCGAAGCCGGTCGAAGAAGAGCCGGTTGCGCAGAAACCTGATGCTGCCGATCAGGGCGAAACAACCGAAGCTGAAGAACAGATAGCCTCGGCGGTTGTCGATCCAGAGACCGAAACCCAAGCTGAGACCGAAACATCAGACCCTGTGGCGACCGCGCCAGAACCCAGCGAAGCGCAGATTGCCGACCAGTCGGCAGAGACATCTGAAACGGGTCAGCAGATCGCGGTACTGCGGTCGGGCGAAGAAGGCGTTGAACTCGTGCAGCCACCCGTGGTTCGGGATACCCCGCCGGAACAGGTCGCGCTGGATACCATCGGGTATTCTGAGACCGGTGATGTCCAGTTGACCGGGCGAGTACAGGACGGCGCGGCCATCAGGGTGTATCTGGACAATCGTCTGGTTGCCGACCTCACTCCGGAACAGGATGGATCCTGGCGGAGTGATCTGGACGGTATCGACCCCGGTGTTTACACGTTGCGTGTTGACGCGGTGAACACGGACGGGAAGGTCCTCAGCCGGGTCGAAACCCCGTTCAAACGCGAGCCTGTGGAAGTTTTGGAAGCAGCATCAGGTGGCGGTGACGGAACGGCCGCGCAGGACAATGCCCCGGCAATCCGGTCGGTCACTGTGCAGCGGGGCGACACGCTGTGGGCGATCTCGCGTGACCGCTTTGGTGATGGCATCCTGTATGTGCGCCTGTTCGAAGCCAACCGCGACTTGATCCGCGACCCGGATCTGATCTATCCGGGGCAAATCTTTACGATACCGGAATAATCAACGCGCTGGCCCTTTGCGGGCCAGAGCCTTTCTCTGACCGCAGACAAGGTACGTGATGAGACGAACATCTCCGATGGCCTCGAGTGACGGGGTGCAGGGCGGCGGGCGCAGTTCAGGCTGGCGCACAATCCGCAAGGTCGCGCCCTACCTCTGGCCGCAGGACGAGGTTTGGGTAAAGCGCCGCGTGGTTATTGCCATGGCGATGCTGGTTTTGGCCAAACTGATCGCGGTTTATACCCCAATCCTTTACAAAGGCGCCGTTGACTCATTGGCAGGTGAAGGCGTGCCGCCGCTAGCGCTGGGCGCAGTGGGTGTGACGGTTGCCTACGGCGTGGCGCGCATGATGACGGTTGGGTTCCAGCAATTGCGGGACGCCGCCTTTGCCCCTGTTGGACAGCGGGCCTTGCGGGCGCTGGCGCTGGAGACGTTCAGACATATCCATAACCTTTCCATGCGCTATCACGTCTCGCGCCGCACCGGCGGGCTGAGCCGTATCATCGAGAGGGGCGTCAAAGGCGTTGAATTCCTGCTGCGTTTCCTGCTGTTCTCAATCGGGCCGCTGATCCTTGAGCTGTTGCTGGTAGCGATCATCCTGATGTGGTTGTTCGACGTCTGGTATCTGGTCGTCGTCGCCGTCACCATCGGCCTTTACATTTGGTTCACCTTTGCCGTGACCGAATGGCGGGTAAAGCTGCGGCGTGAGATGAACGACCAGGACACCGAAGCCAATCAGCGCGCCATTGACAGTTTGCTGAACTTCGAAACCGTCAAGTATTTCAACGCGGAAGCGCGCGAAGCTGCACGTTACGACGTGTCGATGAAAGCCTATGCCGGGGCGGCGCTGAAAACCGCCTATTCGCTGGCGTTTTTGAACTTCGGCCAATCCTTCCTGATTACCTGCGGTCTGATCGGAGTTATGGTTCTGGCAGCAATTGGCGTTCAGAATGGAAACCTGACCGTGGGCGACTTTGTCATGGTCAACGCGTATATGATCCAGATCACCGTTCCGCTGAACTTTCTGGGGACGGTCTATCGTGAGATCCGGCAATCGCTGGTTGATATGGGGCAGATGTTTGATCTGCTCGAACAACCTGCCGAAGTCACCGATCAGCCTGATGCACCCGAGCTTGTTGTCAAAGGTGGTGAGGTCACACTTGAGAATGTGCATTTTGGGTATGACCCCGAAAGGGAAATCCTCAAGGGTGTTTCCTTGATGGTTCCGGCCGGACAGACGGTCGCAATCGTCGGGGCGACTGGGTCTGGCAAGTCGACCATCGGGCGGCTGTTGTTCCGGTTTTACGACGTGACCAAAGGCGCGCTGAAGATCGACGGGCAGGACGTTCGGGACGTGACCCAGACCAGCCTGCATGCAGCGATCGGCGTTGTGCCACAGGATACAGTGCTGTTTAACGACACCATTCGCTACAACATTGCGTATGGGCGCGACGATGCCACCCCTGGGGATGTCGAGGCCGCAGCCCGCGCCGCTCAGATTCATGACTTTATCACTTCGCTGCCCGACGGGTACGACACCATGGTGGGTGAGCGCGGTCTGAAACTGTCCGGCGGCGAAAAACAACGGGTTGGCATAGCGCGGACATTGCTGAAGAACCCTCCGATCCTGTTGCTGGACGAGGCGACCTCGGCCCTGGATACCGACACGGAACAGGACATCAAGGATGCGCTGGCGCGCGCAGGGGAAGGGCGCACCGTGATCACGATTGCCCATCGCCTCAGCACCATTGCCGAGGCTGATCGGATTGTTGTTCTTGAGGCCGGTGAGATCATCGAACAGGGCACACATGACGAGCTGTTGGCACGGTCTGGGCGATATGCTCAACTGTGGAACCGCCAGCAGTCGGACAGTGAGGCCGCCTGAGGGGCTCATCTTGCCCTGCGGAATGTGCTAGGATGCGCCGTGCATGAAGGGGAACGCCATGATCAATGGATTAGCAAGACGAATAGTACCTGTCGCTGTTGCGGTTCTTCTTCCGGCTATGGTCGCAGCTGACCCGATCGAGGGCGTTTGGAAGACCGAGCCTGATCGCAAGAACCTGATCTCGCATATCAAGATATCCGCCTGCGCGGGCAAGTTCTGCGGCACGATACTTTCGGCTTTTGATTCATCAGGCAAGGAGGTTCAAACGCCGAATATTGGGAAAAAGCTGTTCTGGGATGTGTCGAGCGAAGGCGGTGGAAAATACGGCGGGGGTGAGTTCTGGGTTCCCCTGATCGACGTTGACGCTGTTCCTCAGATGACGTTGCAGGGAAACAAGCTCATGGTCAAAGGCTGTGAACATGCGATTTGCGCGCACCAGACCTGGTCCCGACTGTGACGGCAGAAAACGAAAAGGACCGGGAATCCCGGTCCTTTCATTCTTATTCTGCGGCTTTTAGCGGCGATCCCGGAACCTGATCTATAGGCTCGTCTCGTGACCGGGCTTCGGATTGTGACGGTTCGTCCCACACAATCTCGGTCGCCTGTAGTTTGCGGGCCGAGCGACCAATAGCCATGTCCTGCGCGATCTGACTGGACCGCCCCGCAGTCACACGGGCAAGCCCGCGGCTGAGCCAGACAGCGTAAGTTGTCACCCAGACACGCAGGGCCAGAAGTGACGGCGTCACGATCAGCGTGAGAACAGTGGCGATGCCAAGACCGAAGACAACCGCTGTGGCCAGCTGTTTCCACCACAGGGCAGTGGGACTGTCGATGGAATAGCCGCCATTGATAAAGTCCAGCGAAAGCCCAAACATCATCGGGGTCAAACCGGCCATCGTGGTCAACGTGGTCAGCAAAACCGGGCGGATGCGGGATTCCGCAGTGCGGACGATTGCATCGATCCTTGGCATATAGGCGCTGTATTCCTGATAGGTATCGATCAGAACAATGTTGTTGTTCACCACAATTCCTGCCAGCGCAACGATGCCGGTGCCCGTCATGATGATCGAAAAGGGTTGCTCCATCACGATCATGCCGATCAGCACCCCGGTGGTCGAAAGAACAACCGCCAACAGCACCAGCACCGAATTGTAGAACGAGTTGAACTGGGCCAGCAGGATCACGAACATCAGCCCCAATGCGCCCATGAAGGCGTTCACCAGAAATGCGCCGGATTCTTCCTGCTCTTCCTGATCACC
This sequence comes from Ruegeria sp. CH2, assembly GCF_056537065.1. Taxonomy (NCBI): domain Bacteria; kingdom Pseudomonadati; phylum Pseudomonadota; class Alphaproteobacteria; order Rhodobacterales; family Roseobacteraceae; genus Ruegeria; species Ruegeria sp. CH2. The sequence goes on along the minus strand of NZ_JBQFQV010000001.1, from coordinate 781,657 downwards.
GGTCCATTGCCAACTGATCGAGTTGGCGAAGGGGCTGGTTTCAAGCCATTCGGTCAGAACCGCAATCCGCTCATTCGGGTTAATCAGGGCGAACTGCGCGTCTCCTGCGTCAATCGCGCTACGCAGCTGGTCAATACTCTCTGCACCGGTCAGTTGAACCAGTTCGTAGGACTTTCCACCGTCGCCGTCCAGCACGGTGCCGGTAGGAGTATAACCGTCGGTCACTTCACGCATTACGGCCAGACGTTCTTCTTTCCCGTCCGGCCCTTTGGTCACAACCTTGCTCAGCCCCGGTTCGACATCCGCCTTGACGTCATAATAACGTTGCTGGTCGACACGGTTGATCTGGGCCAGTTTCGCCACGGGTTCCCGGGTCACGAAGTTCGACAGCGGAACCAACCCGTCCGGAGTGCGGACCTTGAGCGTGTCCAATGTCGACAGCACGCGATCCTGTTCCGGCAATCGGACACGGATCTCGATCTCTTCATCCGTGCTGTCGGGGCGCATCTCACCCAGCAGGATGCCGCGTGTTACCAACTGCACCATGGCACCGACGGTGGCCACATCAGCACCGAACCGGCCGGCCTTGGCCACGTCGACGTCGATCTGCCAGTCGATGCCCGGCAAGGGCAGGGTGTCTTCGGTTTTGATCAGCCCCGGCGTTTCGTCAAAGACCTGGCGCGCGGTGACGGTGGCCGATGTAAGCTCGTCCCAACCATCCCCCTTGATGCGCAGGTGAACGGGCTTGGCCGAGGCTGGGCCCTGTTCCAATGCCAGAATTTCAACAACGATACCGGGTATTGTCGCAAGTTTGTCGTTAAGATCGTCGATTACGTAATCGCCATCAAATTCAGGAGCTACAAAGTGGCGTTCAAACAATCCCCACAAAGCGGATTCTGAAACGTTCGGGCGATCTTCCCATGGGATAATTTCGAACTGGACGCGCCCCACCGTATCGGCCGGTGCCTGCGCGCCGCCGGTATTCTGGTTCAGACCGCCTTCGCCTGCAAAGGAAAAGACGTTGATTACTGCCGGATGAGATCCAATGATCTGTTCAGCCTGCAGCACCATCTCGTCTTTTTCGGCCAGTGACAGGTTGCCACGGGCACGGACGTAAGCAGTTGCCTGTTCCGGTTCGCTTTCAACGAAGAATTCGACACCTCGGGATTCCTGCGGGAACCAGACGAAGGTCACGAAATACACGGCAGAGAAAACTGCCGCCAGCGACACGATCGGCATGATCGGGTTGCCGACAAGGAACCCGATCACATGTCCGAAAGGTGTGTGTTCGTCCGCCGTGTGAACGTGGTTTTCTTCCGCCCGCTCGAACTTGGCTGCGCTCAGCGTTACAGACCCGGCAAAGGCCCCGAACAGGAACAGCAGGGCACCAGCGACCACTCCTCCGGGCAGCAGATAGTCAGGGTTCAGAACTTGCATCGCACCCAGGAAAATCATGTAGAGCGACGGGGGTACCATCACTGCCCGAACCCACCACCGGGTACGCGCCCGGAGCCAGTTCGAAGACCGGTCGAAAACACGGCTCAGACGCCCCGAAACGCCTCCCATGACCGGCAGGTAGATCAGCGCCACAATCAGCGAAGCCGACAGAACAAAGATCAGCGTGACCGGCAGCATCCCCATGAATTCGCCCGGTATACCGGGCCAGAACAGCATGGGCAGAAAGGCACATAGCGTCGTCGCGGTCGAGGATACGATGGGCCAGAACATACGTTGGGCCGCCTCGACATAGGCATGCATCGGGCCGACACCTTCCTTGATGCGTTTGTCTGCGTATTCCACCACCACGATGGCACCGTCGACCAGCATCCCCACGGCCAGGATGAGGCCGAACATAACGATGTTCGAGATACTGATGCCCATGACCGCAAGAAACGCGAAACACAGAAGGAACGAGGTCGGGATCGCAAAACCGACCAAAAGCGCGGCCCTCGTACCCAAAGATGCCAGAACCACGATCATCACCAGGGCGATTGCAGTCAGAACCGAGCCTTCAAGCTGGCTGACCATTGAACCGACAATGCGGCTCTGGTCGTTTGACGTCCCAAGCTCGACCGCCGCCTGAAGCTCGGGCGGCCATTTTGTCTTGGCCTCAGCAATGGTTTCCTTCACCTGCGTTACGGTGTCGATCAGGTTATATCCCTTGCGTTTGACAACCTGCAGCGCGACGGTCGCTTCGCCGTTGAAACGGGCGGTACCTTCGCGATCTTCAAAAGTGTAGTTGATCTGTGCAAGCTCACCCAGCGTTACAACCCGGTCGCCATTGACCTTGACCGGCAAGGCATAGACATCCTGCGCCGTTTTGAATGACGATGGGATCTTGACCGAGAATGTACCCTGTGCGGTTTCGACTTCGCCCGCTGCGATCAACTGGTTGTTGTTTCGCACGACATTGATCAACTCGGCCGCGGTCACGTTGTACGCCTCAAGCCGCAGGGGGTCGATGATGACCTCAAGCAACTCGTCACGATTGCCCGCGATACCCGCTTCGAGAACGGAATCCAGCGCCTCAAGCTCGTCCTGCAAATCCTTGGCGACACGGGCCATTGTGCGTTCCGGAACAGCTCCGGTCAGGTTGACGATGACGATCGGGAATTCGGAAAAGTTGATTTCCGTCAGCGAGTATTGTTCCGCACCTTCAGGGAAATCAGCCTGGGCCGTGTTCATGGCATCGCGCACGTCCGCCATGATCGAGGTCTTGTCCCAGCCGAATTCAAACTCCAGCGCGACCCCGGCATAGCCTTCGGCCGCAGTCGACGTCATTTCCTTGAGCCCGTCGAGATCCGCCAGCTCGGTCTCCATCGGCTTGACCAAAAGGTTTTCCGAGTCTTCTGCTGAAATTCCGGGAAACTGCACCGAAACGAAAAGGGCAGGGATTTCGATATCCGGTTCACCCTCTTTCGGAAGCGAGACATAGGCTAAGCCGCCTACGACCAGTGAAATGGCGATGAACGCCATAACCATTCGGGCCCTGCCTGCGGCCCATGCGACGATACCCGTCATTGCGAGGCTTCCCGATAAGTTGGTGCAACGGTAACACCGCGGATCACGAATTCCTGCCCGACCACGATGATATCAACCGTTTCCGGAAGACCGTCGATCCAGACACCTTCGGCGGTGTCGCGCAGGATGCGGACTGGCATGAAGTCAACAACGTTGCCTGCGCCAACTGTGCGCACACCCAATTGCCCTTCGTTGCTAAGAGTCAGCGCCGATTGCGGCAGCAGGTGGGCTTTCGCGCCCTCGGCGGCGATGCTGATTGTCGCCGTCTGACCGTCGCGAATGGTCAAGTCGGGGTTCGGAACGGTGATTTCCACCTCGAATGTACGTGTTGTCTCGTCCGCGGACCGGCTCAGGAACGTGACCCGACCGCCCAGTTGCCGACCGGTCACAAGTGTTGCCGATGCTTCGGACCCAACAAGCACCCGATTGACTTCGGTCTCGGGTACGAAGCCGACCAGCTTGATCGGGTCCAGTTGAATGACAGTCGCGCAAAGTGATCCAGGCTGCATCAGGCTTCCCAGTTCTGCAGTGTCGCTTTCCAGCAAGCCCTTGAAGGGGGCTTTGATGGTCAGGCGGCCAACCTCTCGCTGTGCGGCCTCGACTGCTGCCGCGGCTGCTTCGATGCCTGCACGCGTGGCTTCCAGTCCGGCTTCGGCTGTTTTCACACCGGCTTCCGCTGAGCTCATCACCGCTTCGCTGGAGATGCGACGGGTTTCCGACGCATAGCCGGTTTCAGCCAGTTTGCGCGAGGCTGTCAGATTGATCTCGGCCTCGGCAACAAGCGCATGTGCCTCTGTCAGGCGTGCTTCGGCTTCGGGTATGCGGCTCTGGGCTTCCAGTTTGCCCGCCATGGCTTCGGCCAGTTGTGCCGGGCGCGTGCCGGGATCAAGCTCGCATAATATATCGCCCGCCTCAACAAACGCACCTTTACGTTTAGGTTCAGAGATAACGGTGGACGTGGTTTCCGAAAGTACTTCGACCTGCCGGTTTGCCTTGGTCTGACCGCGCAGCAGCACGGCGCTGTCAATTTCACGCGCTTGCGAGCGCAGGGCGACAACACCCACTGCAGAGATATCGGAGTTATCGGTTTCCGCTGCTTCGTCTTGTGTTGCTTCCACGGCATCACCGCGTCCGGCAAAGGCGAACAAGGTGTCACGTTCAAACACCAGAAAATACAGTGCAACAATCACGAGAAGGGCGTTGATGAATGAAATCAAACGCATACAGTGTTTCTCCTAAGAATCTGCGCCATTAATACTTGGGCTGTCACGCCATGAAATGGGGTCTGTTCGGCATCTTTTCCATACTGAACTGAATAGTTCGGTTTGCATTTTTTCGCAAGAGGGAAGCAAAGCGGTCAAAATGTGCAAAATCGGACCCTTGGCTTGGCGTTGGTGCCGGGGTATGACATGGCGCACTTATACAAGATAGACAGCCCGGGGGCTTGGATGAGCGATATTGACAGTTTCATTGATGAGGTCACCGAAGAGGTGCGCCGCGACCGGATCTATCTGTTGCTGCGCCGCTGGGGCTGGGTGGGTGTCGTCGCCGTCGTGTTGATCGTAGGCGGTGCCGCTTTCAATGAATACCGCAAGGCGCGGGACACGGCGCAAGCTCAGCAATTGGGTGACACCATTCTTGCTGCGTTGTCCGAAAATGACCCGGCTGCAAGGGCTGCTGGTCTTGCGCAGGCAGAGGCGATGTCACCGGGCGGGAAAGCCGTGCTGGATATGTTGCTGTCCGCGTCACAGGTCGAATCCGGATCCCGAGAGGACGCGGTCAACAGCCTGAACGCGGTTGCCGTTCAGGGCGACCTGCCGGAGATTTACCGCGCGATTGCAAGCTTCAAATCGCTGCTGTTGCAAGGCGATACTTTGCCTGCCGCCGATCGACGGCAACAGTTCGAGGCGTTGGCATCCCCCGGAGCTCCTCTGCGGTTGCTGGCGGAAGAACAGTTGGCCCTGATTGACGTGGCCGACGGCAATGTCGATGCTGCGCTGGACCGGTTGCAGGCGCTGCGGCAGGATGCCGAGGTGGGTATCGACCTGCAACAGCGCGCCGCGCAAATGATCATTGCTTTGGGTGGGGAACCTGAACCATTGGTGGCGCAGCAAGGCTGACCAGGCGGGACAAAAGACTTAACGACAGGCGAGTTCGGAGTATCATGGTAAAAAGATTTTTTTCCCGCACGGGAATGCCTTTTGCGGCGCTGGCCCTGACCGCATTGGCGGCCTGTGAGCCGCCCGAAGCCATTCTGCCCGGTGAACGCGAGGATATTCGCCCTGTTTCAGATCTGGAAACGGTCGAAAAGCGCGGCTCGCAACCGATCAGCTTGCCGGGGCAACAGGTCAACGCCAACTGGTCACAAAGTCCGGGAACGCCCGCGTACCGGACCACGCATGCCGCTTTGCGCGCGACGCCACAGCGGATCTGGTCAGTTTCGATCGGGCAGGGTGACTCGCGCAAGCAGCGCATTACCGCCGAGCCGGTGGTTGCGGGCGGATTGATCTTTACACTGGATTCAGGGGCGACGGTTTCAGCGGTCACCCAGCAGGGGCAGTTGGCATGGGAAACCGATCTGATCCCGCCAAGTGATGGCGACTCGGACGCAACAGGTGGTGGCTTGGCTTATGCCGACGGCGTCCTTTATGTGTCGTCAGGGTTCGGTCGGCTGACTGCGCTGGACGCCAAATCGGGTTCTGTGCGCTGGCAAAAACGCTTGGAAGCGACTGGCAGCGGCGCACCGCTGGTGAACGACGGGCTGTTATACGTTGTGGCCGGAGACGAAACCGGCTGGGCTGTAAACACCAAGGACGGACGCATAGCCTGGCAATTCGAAGGCACACCAAGCGTCGGGAACGTTCTGGGTGCGCCTGCGCCTGCAATTGCGTCTGATCTGGCCGTATTTGCTTTTGGCTCGGGCGACGTAGCCGCCACATTCCGCCGCGGCGGTATCCGTCGATGGAACGCGTCTGTGGCGGGGGGGCGTCGCGGGCGAGCTGCGGCGCAGATCGTCGATGTGACCGGCGGTCCGATGGTTGTTGGCAACAGTATCTACATCGGCAATCACTCGGGCCGGACCGTCGCATTTGATGCCGCTTCCGGTGAACGCCGGTGGACAGCAGACGAAGGTGCGGTCGATACTGTCTGGCCTGCGGGCAACAGCATTTTCCTGATCAGTGATCGCAGCCAGCTGGTGCGCCTGAACGCGGCGGACGGGTCTGTCATCTGGGCGCAGGACCTGCCGGGCTTTGTCAAGGACAAGCGTGGCCGCCGGGGACCGATCTTCGCGCACTACGGCCCAATTCTGGCCGGGGGTCGTATCGTGGTTGCGTCCAACGACGGGTATCTGCGGTTCTTCAATCCAGTTGACGGAACACTGGTACATCAGGCTGAGGTTCCCGGAGGCGCGACAGCATCCCCCGTTGTGGCCGGGCAGACGCTGTATGTTGTTTCGACCAAAGGTGATCTACACGCTTTCCGTTGACGGCAAGATGCGTTAAAGGGCGCAACTTGAGTCTTGAAAGTAGAGTATCATGTCGCTGACCCTCGCCATCGTGGGGCGCCCGAATGTGGGCAAATCCACATTGTTCAACCGCCTCGTGGGCAAACGTCTGGCGCTGGTCGACGATCAGCCTGGTGTGACGCGTGACTTGCGCGAGGGCGAAGGGCGTCTGGGCGATCTGCGATTTACCGTAATCGACACGGCCGGGCTTGAAGACGCGACAGATGACAGTTTGCAGGGCCGGATGCGCCGCCTGACCGAGCGCGCCGTGGACATGGCCGATGTCTGCCTGTTTATGATTGATGCGCGGGTCGGGCTGACGCCCACGGATGAGATGTTTGCAGAAATCCTGCGCAAGCGGTCCAAGCACGTGATCCTTGCGGCCAACAAGGCTGAAGGCAGCGCAGCGGATGCCGGGGTGCTCGAGGCATACAATCTGGGTCTGGGTGAACCGGTGCGCATGTCGGGTGAACATGGCGAGGGGATGACCGACCTTTATGCTCAGCTGATGCCATTGGCGGATGCCGCCGAGGAAAAACAGGTCGAAGAAGCCCCGGAAACAGATATTGAGCTGGATGAAGTCGGCGAGGGCGAAATGCCCCTGATCACCGCTGCCAAGCCTTTGCAGGTGGCCGTGGTTGGCCGTCCGAATGCGGGCAAGTCCACGCTGATCAACAAGATCATCGGCGAAGACCGCCTGTTGACGGGGCCCGAGGCTGGGATCACCCGTGACGCTATCAGCCTGCGGATCGATTGGGCCGACCCGGACGGAGAAAGCACTCCGATGCGGATCTTTGATACGGCAGGAATGCGCAAGAAAGCGAAGGTACAGGAAAAGCTTGAAAAGCTTTCGGTGTCAGACGGTCTGCGCGCGGTGAAGTTCGCCGAGGTTGTCGTCGTACTGCTGGACGCAGCCATTCCATTTGAACAACAGGACCTGAGAATTGCCGATTTGGCCGAACGCGAAGGTCGGGCTGTTGTTGTCGCTGTAAACAAGTGGGACGTCGAGGAAAACAAGCAGGAAAAGCTGCGGGAACTGAAAGAAGCCTTCGATCGCTTGCTGCCGCAGCTGCGCGGAGCCCCTCTGGTAACCGTCTCGGCGAAAACGGGCCGCGGGCTTGAGAGATTGCGCGCTGCCATCCTGCGCGCCCATGACGTCTGGAACCGCCGTGTGCCAACCGCGGCGTTGAACCGGTGGCTGACTGCCATGCTGGAACAACACCCGCCGCCAGCCCCACAGGGCCGCCGCATCAAGCTGCGCTATATGACCCAGGCGAAAACGCGGCCGCCGGGTTTTGTTGTGATGTGTTCTCATCCCGATAAGATGCCCGAAAGCTATACCCGCTATCTGGTCAACGGGTTGCGCCAGGACTTTGACATGCCTGGCACCCCAATCCGGCTGACGCTGCGCGGGCAGGGCGACAAGAACCCATATAAGGGGCGGCGCAAGAAAAATGCGGGCGCGCTGGCCAAACATCTTAAGGGCCGCGCGTAACTGCGCCAATTTTCAGCATCTTACCTCACGGGGGCGTGACAGTTTCTGTTCTCCACGCTAGCATTCATGCGTGTGCATTTGTTTGGGCACGCACTGCTTGCACGCGGACTAGCCGCACCTAGATTTGAACAGAAAACTGAACGGCCATCGTAAGGAGACGGCTGGATGGATTTGAGGGAACATACAAGACATTACGCGGTGCAGGACAACAGATTGGCCGCGGCAAGTTATTTTGGCACATTTGCGGTGTATTTTGCGTCGTTGACCCTTGCGATCACCTTTGTTGATCGCTGGTACATCATGATACCCGCCGGGATCGTGTTCGCCTTTGCCGCAGTACGGCTTTATGTGCTGCAACATGATTGTGGGCATCACTCTCTGTTTGAAACACGGATTCAAAACGAATGGGCAGGGCATGGCCTGTCACCTTTCACTTTCGCCCCGTTCGAGGTGATGAAGCAGAACCACAATCTGCACCATGCGGGCATCGGAAATCTTGAACATCGCGAGACGGGTGAAATTCATACGATGACTCTGCGAGAGTGGAATGCTGCTGATTGGAAAACGCGTTTGTTTTACAGGCTGTATCGCAATCCGTTCATCCTGGTTCCGGTCGGCGCGTTGTTCACCTACTTCATCCGATACCGCTGGCCCAAGAATACGGCGCGTTTTGGCGCCAAAGGTGTGGTGTTGCACAACCTGTCGATCGTTGTTTTTCTTGGATTGTTGTATCTGATCGCGGGTATGACGGGCATTTGGGTCTGGCTGGTGTTTTCCTTTTTGGGTGGAATGCTGGGCGTCTTCCTCGTTTATCTTCAGCACAACTTCGAAGACACCTATTGGGATCGCCGCCCTGACCTGAATCCTCAGACAGCAGCGCTTGAGGGGTCATCCGCGCTGGATTTCGGATGGTGGTTCGATATGGCTGTGGCTTGCATCACGTTGCATGATATCCACCATTTCAACGCGCGTATCCCATCATATCGCCTGCGTGCCTGCCACTATAACCTGCCGCCGGAATACACCCCTCGCCGGATCAAGTTTCCCGAGGCCGTGGCAGCATTGAACCTGAAGCTATGGGACGAAAATGCCAAGCGCCTTGTACCCTTTCCGAGAGACAACCGAGCCGCTGGTCTTGCCCATAACTAAGCTGGCAGAACAGAGGCGACCACCACACAGCTTGCGGGCTCGTGTATCTTTTGTATATACGAGTCGGTAACGAGACAGAGAGAGGACCTATAATGACCGCAGTGACCGACATAAAAGGTGTAGGAGAGGCACTTGGCCAGGCCCTTGTTGCCAATGGCTTCAAGACGGCCGAGGCGATAGCCAAGGCCACTCCTGCTGATTTGGTCAAGGTCCCTCGGATCGGTGAGGCGCGCGCGCTGGTTTTGATTGCATCTGCTAAAGATGCCGTTGCTGCAAAACCGCCTGCTGCGAAACCGGCAACACGCCGAACTGCGGCCCGGACGCCCGCGACGCGCAGACCGACCGCACGCAAAGCCGCACCCCGCAAAACAATCGCCGCAGCCGCAGCCGAGAAACGGGTCGAGGAAGCCGCACGCAAGGCGGCAGAAGAAAAAGCAGCCGCCGAAAAAGCCGAGGCTGCTGAAAAGAAAAAGGCCAAAGCCAAGGCTAAGGCCGAAAAAGCCGCGAAGAAGCGCAAAGAGATGGAAGCCGCCTTTTCCAAGGCCAAAGACAAGGTGAAAGCCAAGTCCAAAAAGGACAAAAAGTCAAAAAAGGACGGAAAAAAGAAAGACGGCAAGATAGGCGGAAAGAAGAAGGACAAGAAAAAAGCGAAGAAGTAAAACCTCTTCGCCTTCAGTTGATGTCCTAACCGGTGCCTGACGGTGCCGGTTTTGTGTGTCAGGCCAAAGTACCGTCAAGTTGCAGGGTCAGCTTGCCGCCCAGATAGGGGCCAAGTACCTCGGGCAGCGAAACAGTGCCGTCTTCATTCTGCCCATTCTCCAGAACTGCGATCAGACAACGCCCGACAGCCAGACCGGAACCGTTCAGAGTATGAACAAATTCGGGTTTGCCACCACTTTCAGGCCGGAAACGGGCATTCATCCGACGCGCCTGAAACGCACCTGTGGTCGAGACCGAGCTGATCTCGCGATAGGTGTCCTGTCCGGGCAGCCACGCTTCGATGTCATAGGTGCGGCGCGCGCCAAAGCCCATATCACCGGTGCACAAAACAACAGTGCGATAGGGGATACCCAACTGTTCCAGCAGATCCTCGGCGCAGCGCAACATGCGCTTTTGTTCGTCATCTGACGCGCCGGGATGGGTGATCGAGACCATCTCGACCTTTTCGAACTGGTGCTGGCGCAGCATCCCTGCGGTGTCCTTGCCCGCACTTCCGGCCTCGGACCTGAAACAGACGGTATGGGCGGTCATACGGATGGGCAGGGCAGACTCTTCAAGAATGTCACCGGCCACTGAATAGGTCAGCGTGACCTCGGAGGTCGGGATCAGCCACCAGCCATTGGTCGTCTGATAGCTGTCGTCACCGAATTTAGGCAGTTTATCAGTGCCATACATCGCCTCATCCCGAACCAGAACCGGTGTCTGCATTTCTGTCAGCCCGTTCTTGTCGATATGTGTGTCCAACATGAACTGGGCCAGCGCACGGTGGAGCCGGGCAACCCCCTTGGACAGGTTCACAAACCGGCTGCCGCTGGTTTTGGCGGCGGTTTCGAAATCCATTGCGGCTGCGACGGCGGGAATGTCGTAGTGCTCTTTCGGTGCAAAGCTGAAATCGCGCGGGGTGCCCCAGCGGTTGACTTCGACATTGTCGTTTTCGTCCGCGCCTTGCGGCACGTCATCGGCGGGCAGGTTGGCGATGCGGGCCAGTTGATCGGTTAGCAAGGCATCCAGATCCTTGGCCTCGGTCTGCATCCGGGCGACTTCGGCCTTTTTCTCGGCGACCAGCGCCCGCAGGCGTTCGAATTCAGCCCCGTCGCCGCGCCCTTTGGCTGCACCGACTTCCTTGCTGGCCTTGTTTTGTTCGGCCTGTGCGGTTTCGGCTGCCAGAATCTTGGCACGCCGGCTTTCGTCCAGCCTCAGCAGATCTGACGACACCGGCGCGTCCCCACGGCGCGCTAGGGCGGCGTCGAAAGCGGCAGGGTTTTCGCGAATGGCGCGGATGTCGTGCATGTCTCAGATCCTTGAATGCGTGAATCACTGAACCCGCTTATGCACCATCTGCGGGGCAGGGTGTAGCACCGGTTACGACTTATCAGCGTCTTCGTGGGTTTCATGCGCCAGATGGCCCTCCCATGCCCCGGCCGGTATTTTAGGCTCAGGCGGGTCAGCCACATAAGAAGGCGTCATGATCTGCACATTGTTTTCGTTAAATACCGCAACAATGTTTCGATGCAGGTCCGAACGGATTTTGGGAATGATGCTGCCGCGGGTGGTATAGCCGTTGATCTGATAGTTGATCGCGTAGTCGGCCAACGCCGTCCACAGCACAAAAGGTTCAGGATTGGCCTTGATACCTTTGGTGCGGTTGGCGGCCTCAATCAGCATCGCCTCAACCTTTTCAGGGGGTTCTTCGTAGCCGATGCCAACGGTCGTGTGCAGCAACAGCCCGTTACCATCAGTTTTCTTCGAAAAGTTCACGACATCTGAATTCATCAACTGTGCATTGGGGATTGAAATCAGTTCGTTCTTGATCGACTTAAGATGGGTCTCCATCAGTTTGATCTGAACGACATCGCCGATATGGTCTCCGATTTGGATACGGTCGCCGATTGAGGTAGACCTGCGGTAAATCACAAACAGCCCGGCCAGCATGTTGGACACGACTGAATTCGCGCCCAAAGACAGCATGGCGCCGACCAGAAGGGTTAACCCCTGGAACGCGGCCGAGTCTGAGCCCGGAATATAGGGAACCGCAAAAACCAGCGCGATCAGAATAACGACGACACGGGCAATGTTGAACGTCGGGTTGACCCAGTGTTTTTCGAAATCACCCATTTCGAACGAACCGGCTTCGACCGCATCAAAGAACACGCGCAGACCTTTGATGATATACAGCGTGACCCATGTGATCAGGCCCAGCATAATCAGATTGGGGATATAGCTGAGGATGCCCCGGAAGATAAGCAGCACCGGCTCGGTCAGATAGGTTAGCAGAAGCTGTGCGAAATATCTGGTTTCCGCAAAAGCCAAAAGAACAAAGGACAGGTAATAGTAGAAACCGAGAAAGAAGATGATCAGCAGCACGAAGTTCAGACCATAGCGGATAAGGGCCGCGATTGCTTCGGCCTGAACGCTTTTGGCTGTCGCCGTTTCGACATCCTTTAAGTAGCGTTTTACCAGCTTCAATGTGCGACGCCTGATCCGACGGTGCAGCCACAGGATTGTGACAACAAACAGGGCAAATCCCAACGTCCAGGCAGCCGCTTCGATAGCACCGGAAACGCGCGCCTGATCGGTTCGGTTGGCTCGATACGCCTCAATGGATTGTTTGATCGCATTGCCATGCAAAACGCTCAGAACACTTAGTTCCATCTGATCCAGTTCAGAGTCAGCTTTAGTAACGATCGAGATTCTTTGGCCATCGGCCAGAATCCAGATGCCAAATTCGGTCTCTTCATATGTGATCTCGACCAAAGGTGCTTCCGACGCTTCCGCAACCGCAATGATCTTGTTCTGTACGTCCTCGGCGCGCTCCGGAGCAGGCAGAGCGCTTGATCCTCGCACCTGAAACAGAACGTCCCCGTCCACGATGACCGGGGCCATGAACGTGTCCGATTCCGAAGTCTCGGACAGGGGCGATTCAGCGGGTGCTTCCTGCGACAAGGCCGCACCAGACAGCCACACGCTCACCGACAGGGCAGTCAGTAAATAAAGCAACGAAAGGAAAGGCTTGAGTGGCCGTGTCATGTGTCCCCCTTCAGATAAACTATACCCGGTTTCGGTTATGTTCCTAGGACATATCTGCAACGCTTTGCCCGTAGTTGCCGGGACATGCCTGTATTCAAGTGGGTTACATGACCGCCTTTGCTTGCAAACCGACATTTCAAAGCATAGGTTCCGCCCAAATTTGCGGAACTGTGCCGCAAGACTAGAACAAAGGAATGTCCCATGGATGGTGGCGCAATCGCCCAGTTTCTCCCGCTGATCCTGATCTTCGCGATCATGTATTTCCTGCTGATCCGTCCGCAGCAAAAGAAGATGAAGGAACATCAGGCCATGGTTGATGCCGTGCGTCGGGGTGATCAGGTGATCACGCAAGGCGGCGTGATCGGCAAGGTATCGAAGGTCAAGGAAGGCGATAACGAGATCGAGGTCGAAATCGCCGAGGGCGTCAAGATTCGCGTGGTCAAATCGACCATCGCCCAGGTTCTTAACAAGACCGAGCCGGCGAAGTAACTTCGCGCGACAATTCCTTGAAAAGGCAGGGTAATGCTGCAATTTGATACCTGGAAGCGGGTTCTGATCTGGCTGGTCTGCGTGACCGGTCTGCTCATGGCCCTGCCAAACGCGTTTTACACGCGGGTCGAGCAATCCAACGACGCCAAGGCTGCGATCGAGCTGGGCAATGACACGCCGCAGATACAGGCTGAAGCCGCGCAATGGCCGAACTGGCTGCCGTCATCCCTGGTCAATCTTGGCCTCGACCTGCGCGGCGGTGCGCATCTGCTGGCTGAAGTTCAGGTGCAGGACGTCTACGAATCCCGGATGGAGGCGATGTGGCCGGAAATCCGCGACGCGCTGCGCGATGAACGTGCCACGGTGGGAACCATCCGCCGTCAGGACTCGGCCGCGGATGAGATTCGCGTGCGCATCAGCCAGCCCGAAGGAATGCCACAGGCGTTGGAGGTTGTTCGCGGTCTGGCCCGGCAGGTGCAGACACTGACAGGTGTAGGTGCCACAGATATCGAAGCCCGTGCGGATGGCGACACGATTGTTGTTCAACTGTCCGAGGCAGAAAAACTGGCCTCGGATGATCGCACGGTGCGTCAGGCGCTGGAAATCATCCGCCGCCGGATCGACGAAGTCGGTACGCGAGAGCCCACAATCCAGCGTCAGGGGACGGATCGCATCCTGATTCAGGTGCCGGGTATCGGCAGTGCGGGCGAACTTAAGGAAATTATCGGAACAACGGCACAGTTGACGTTTAATCCGGTTGTCGGGCGCGGAACCGATCCGGATGCCGTCGCAGGCGTCGGTGAAAAAATCGTGCCGTCGATTGACGAAAACGAAGTTTATTACAACATCGAATCCGCTCCGGTCGTGACAGGAGAGGAACTGGTCGACGCCCAGCCGTCCTTCGATCAGAACGGCCGCCCTGCGGTCAACTTCCGGTTCAACACATCCGGTGCGCGCAAGTTCGGGGATTATACCCGTGACAATATCGGCGCACCCTTTGCCATCGTGCTGGATGACGAAGTGATCTCGGCCCCCGTGATCCAAAGCCATATCCCGGGCGGGTCGGGCATCATCACCGGTAACTTCACCGTTGAGGAAAGCACCAATCTGGCCGTCCTGCTGCGTGCCGGTGCTTTGCCTGCGGGGCTGGAGTTCCTGGAAGAACGCACCATCGGCCCCGAACTGGGGCAGGACAGTATCGACGCAGGTAAAGTTGCCACAATCGTGGCCTTTGTCGCGGTGCTGGTATTCATGGCGCTCAGCTATGGCCTGTTCGGTGTCTTCGCCAATATCGCGCTGATCATCAACGTGGGCCTGTTGTTCGGCTTGCTGTCCCTGATCGGCGCAACACTGACACTGCCGGGGATTGCGGGGATCGTTCTGACGGTCGGTATGGCAGTGGATGCCAACGTGCTGATCTTTGAGCGCATCCGCGAAGAACTGAAATCCGCCAGAGGTCCGGCCCGCGCCATCGATCTGGGCTATGAAAAGGCGTTGTCGGCCATTCTGGACGCCAACATAACCACTTTCATCACCGCCGTTATCCTGTTTGCCATGGGCAGCGGCCCTGTGCGCGGGTTCGCGATCACTCTGGGCCTGGGTATCCTGACATCCGTCTTCACCGCGATCTTCGTGACGCGCCTGATGGTTGTCATGTGGTTCGAACGCCGCCGACCGAAAACGATCGAGGTTTGACATGAGACTGAAACTCGTACCGCAGAACACCTCGTTCGACTTCTTCAATCGTTGGAAAATCTGGCTTGGAATCTCCGGCCTGATGATGGTGATTGCGTTCACCTCATTTCTGCTGCAGGGGCTGAACTTCGGCATCGATTTCCGCGGTGGAACCACGATCCGGACCCAAAGCAATCATGCAATCGACGTGGGTGTATACCGCGATGCTTTGTCTCCGCTGCAACTGGGTGACGTCACCATCACCGAGATTTTTGATCCAAGCTTCGGTCCCGATGAAAATGTCGCGATGATCCGTATTCAGGCTCAGGAAGACGCCGAAGCGGTCACCGCAGATGTGATCACCCAGGTCGGCGAAGCGCTGGCTGCCGCAGACCCCGGACTAAAACTGCCCTTTGAAAGCGTCGAATCCGTTGGCCCAAAAGTGTCGGGCGAGCTGATCCAGACTGCTGTTATCGCGGTTGTCTTGGCCATCGGCGCCGTTCTTGTCTACATTTGGCTGCGCTTTGAATGGCAGTTTGCACTGGGGGCAGTTGCCGCATTGGTGCACGATGTGATCCTGACCATCGGCATCTTCTCGGAACTGCAAATCCGCTTCGATCTGGCGATCATCGCGGCGCTGCTGACCATCGTCGGCTATTCGCTGAACGACACGGTTGTCGTCTTCGACCGGGTGCGCGAGAATCTGCGGAAATACAAAAAGAAGGACCTGAAAGAGGTTCTGAACGTATCGATCAACGAAACCCTGAGCCGAACGGTGATGACCTCGGTCACAACTTTACTGGCGCTGATCTCGCTTTATCTGCTGGGTGGGGACGTCATCCGCGGATTTGTCTTCGCGATGATCTGGGGTGTCGTTGTCGGGACCTATTCGTCGGTCTTCGTGGCCTCAACCATCCTGCTGTGGCTGGGGGTCAAGCGCGACTGGTCCAAACCGTCGAATACGGCGGGCAACCAGTTTGCCAATATTGATGCCTGAGGCTCTACAACAGGCCTTGGCCCTGCCGGGCCTCACTTGGCTGATCCTTACCATCGGAGCCGCGGGACTTGTCCGCGGCTTCACAGGCTTTGGCACCGCGATGATCTTTGTGCCGGTGGCGACCCAGTTCCTGCCTATTGCAGAAGTGGTCTTTCTGATGGCCGCCACCGGTATTGCATCAACCTTTGCCTTGGCTCCGCAGGCGTGGCGGGATTGTGACAAGGTCGAAATCAGCACTCTGGGCTTTGCCGCAACGATAACCGTGCCGCTGGGGCTGTGGATCATGGTGCAGGTGGACTCGGTTGCGCTGCGCTGGGTTGTTTGCGGCATTACCGGTCTGACCCTGCTGGCCGTGGTTACTGGCTGGCGGTGGGAGGGTAAACTGGGACTGCCCGGACGTCTCGCCATCGGCGGTAGCGCAGGCGTTGTCGGCGGCATGACCGGGCTGACCGGCCCGGTTGTCATCGTGTTCTATCTGGCCAGTTCCACAGATGTGCGCAAGATTCGTGCCAACACCATCATTTTTCTGGCATTGCTCGACGTTGTCATCGTTTTCAACATCCTCATCAGCGGTGCCGCAGATTTGTCGATCCTATGGATTGTCCTGCTGCTGTGTGTGCCTTATCTGATCACTACGCTTATCGGCAAAGCATTGTTCGACCCGAAACTGGAACGGATCTACCGCCTCGCGGCCTATTCGGTCATCCTGATTGCGGTCATTTCCGGACTGCCGCTTCTGGATTGAAGAAGGGACATCATGCGTCTGAATCAGATTACTTTTACAGATGCCAAACCCATAGACGGTTATGGCCCCGGTTTTTTTCGAATTGGCGGCGATGTCTTCCACGGCGCTGTCCTGACAGGCCCGGCAGGCCCGGCAGAGTGGGGCGGCTATGACGACCGACACCCCCTTCTGGACCTGGCGGGCAGGATCGACGTCCTGCTTATCGGCACGGGCGCAGACATGGCCCACATCCCCCAATCGCTACGGGTTGAGTTGGAAAATGTCGGACTTGGTGTTGAAATCATGAACTCCCCCGCCGCCTGCCGCACCTACAATGTGCTGCTCGCCGAAGGTCGCCGCATCGCACTTGCCCTGATCCCTGTCTGACGGGATTCTCTTCATCTGGCCAAAAATATCCCGGGGAGTGTGAGGGGCTGGCCCCTCACTCCGACATGTGCCAGCTGTGGTGCGCTGGCATCCTGCGGCAAATCTCGCCTTTTGCCCCTGCGGACAATCCGCTAAGCGGGTCTCATGACTTTGACTGTAACAGATCTGTCGATCACACGTGGCGGTGTTCCCGTCCTTGAGGGCCTCAGCTTTCAGCTGTCGCCGGGCAAGGCTCTGATCCTGCGGGGCCCAAACGGGATCGGCAAAACGACGCTTCTGCGCACGTTGGCTGGCTTGCAGCCTCCGCTGGAAGGCAAGATCGAAGGGGCCGAGGACCGGATCGCCTACGCGTCCCATTCGGACGGGCTCAAACCGACATTGTCGGTGACTGAAAACCTGACATTCTGGGCAGCGGTCTTTGGTACATATGACATCCAGCCGGCGCTGGACGCTTTTGAGTTGAACGAACTCGCCGACCGTCACGCCGGCAATCTGTCGGCGGGCCAGAAACGGCGGTTGGGGCTGGCGCGGATGCTGGTCACAGGGCGGCCAATCTGGATGCTGGACGAACCGACCGTCTCGCTGGACAGGAACGCGGTGCAAATGTTTGCCGATGCGGTGGGGGCACATCTGGGGCAGGGCGGGTCAGCCCTGATCGCGACCCATATCGACCTTGGCCTTGATGGCGAGGTTCTGGACGTCGGTCCTAACAAGGCCAAACCCAAACCCATCGACGATTTCGACGGAGGTTTCCTGTGATCGCCCTGTTGCTGCGCGACCTGAAACTGGCTTTCCGCGCAGGCGGCGGGTTTGGGCTGGGTCTGGCCTTTTTCCTGATCGTGACTGTGATGGTGCCATTTGCCGTGGGGCCGCAATCCTCGCTGCTGTCCACGATTGCGCCCGGTGTGCTCTGGCTGGGGGCCTTGCTGGCCTGCCTTCTGTCGCTTGACCGCCTGCTGGCACTGGACTGGGAAGACGGCTCGCTCGACCTGCTGGCCACGGCACCGCTGCCGCTTGAATCGGTTGTCACAGTCAAGGCGCTGGCCCACTGGCTGACCACTGGTCTGCCGCTGGTTCTGGCCGCGCCGTTTCTGGGTGTCTTGCTGAACCTGCCGCTACCGGGGTTTTTCTGGCTGGTGATCTCGCTCCTGATCGGTACCCCGGCCATGAGCGTCATCGGGACATTTGGTGCTGCGCTCACCGTTGGTCTGAAACGTGGCGGGCTATTGCTGTCGCTTCTGGTGTTGCCGCTTTACGTCCCCACCCTGATTTTCGGGGCCGAAGTTGCCCGGCGTGGAGCAACAGGGATGGAGGTGCAGACGCCACTGCTGATGCTGGCCGGGATCACGGCGGCAACCATCGCATTGTTGCCCTTTGCCAGCGCTGCCGTGCTACGTATCAATCTGCGGTGAACCGCGACAAGTTTGATGGATGTCAATTGAGAACCACCCCAACTCGGACTAGATAGGGCCCATGTCAATCGCAGCCAAAGCCAACGCCCTCTGGGAATATGCCAACCCGCGCAAGTTTCTTGAAACCAGCGAACGGGTCCTGCCGTTTTTCTGGATCGTCTCGATCCTCTGCATCGTTGTCGGTCTGACCTGGGGCTTTTTCTTTACACCGGACGACTACAAGCAGGGGTCGACGGTCAAGATCATCTATTTGCATGTTCCGGCGGCCCTGATGGCGATCAATTGCTGGCTGATGATGCTGGCCACCTCATTGGTCTGGCTGGTGCGTCGCCACCATGTCAGCGCGCTTGCGGCACGGGCTGCTGCACCGATCGGGATTGTAATGACCCTGATTGCGCTGCTGACCGGGGCCATCTGGGGACAGCCCATGTGGGGCACATGGTGGGCCTGGGATCCGCGCCTGACATCGTTTCTGATCCTGTTTCTGTTCTACCTTGGCTATGTCGCCTTGTGGGAAGCTATCGAGGATCCTGATACCGCAGCCGATCTGACCTCGGTTCTGTGCCTGGTTGGGTCGGTCTTTGCGATCCTCAGCCGGTATGCGGTGAATTTCTGGAATCAGGGCCTGCATCAGGGCGCATCGGTCATGCGGGCCGGGGCCGTTACCGGGGCGGATACGGAAGAGAAAGTCAGCAATGTCTTTTTCTACCCTCTGCTGGCCTGCATCATCGGATTTGTTCTGCTGTTCATCGCCTTGGTGTTGTACCGCACCGGAACGGAAATTCGCGCCCGTCGTATCAAGGCGCTACAGGCACGGGAAAGGGTAGGCGGATGATCCCCGATCTTGGAAAATATGCAGACGCTGTTTTGTCGTCTTATGCTGTTTCCATCGCTCTTATCGTGGCGCTAGTTGCGTTCAGCGTGATGCGCGGGCGCAAGGTGCGCGCGGAAATGGAGAAGGTCGAACAGAGGATGTCGCGCAATGGCTAAAGTCTCGCCCCTTATGATTGCGCCGCCTCTGATTTTTGGCGCATTTGCGGTTCTCGCAGGCATCGGCATGTTTCGCGAAGATCCCAACGCCTTACCCTCGGCCCGCGAAGGGCAACCAGCGCCGCCCGTGGTTCTAACCGAGTTTCCGGGAAAGACCCTTTTCGACGACGAAACGCTGCGCGACGGAGAGGTCAAGCTGGTCAACTATTGGGCCAGTTGGTGCGCGCCATGCCGTGCCGAGCATCCCAACCTTGAGGCATTGGCAGCTGAAGGCATCCCGGTTTACGGCATTAACTACAAAGACAAGCTGAGCAATGCCGTGGCTTTCCTGGATAATCTTGGCGATCCGTACACTGCCATCGGCCGCGACGAACAGGGCCGCATGGCGATTGATTGGGGTTTGTACGGTGTTCCCGAGACCTACGTGATCGACGGTGATGGAACGATCATTCTGCGCTTTGCAGGCCCGATCACGCAACGTGTCATCGAAAACACCATCCGGCCTGCGCTTGAGAAAGCGGCAGAGTAGGGTCTTTCAACCTCTGGTTCAGGCGAGCTGGTAGGTTTGGAAATCCTGCTCGACCTCAAGAAAATCGTTGATTCGCAGAAAATCGCCTTTGTCGGCACGCCAGTTCAGGTAGGCTTCAAGCGCGTCGGGGTTTTCCCAGATGTGAACAACGACTTGTTCGTTGTTTGCGGGCGAGAGCAGAAGATAAGCGGCACGACATCCGGGGAATTTTCGGGTTTCGGCAACCAGATCCCCGATCAGTTTGGCAAGCGCCGCGAATTTCCCCGGCAGGGGCGTGGATTTGACAATGACGACTTCCTGCATACGCTTCTCCGGTTTTTGTAGCAGGGTCAAGGAATCCACTTAAAAATGCGTGAACGGGATACTGAAATACAGAAAAGGAAAGGGCGCCCCGCAGGCGCCCCTGTCATTTGTCCAGACCGGTTAGGCTTAGTTGGCCTTCGCCAGATTTCTCAGCACGTAATGCAGCACACCGCCGTTTTCGATGTATTCGATCTCAGGCGCGGTATCGATCCGGCATTTCAACTGGATGGTTGTCTCAGCCCCGTCTGCATAGGTGATGGTGCAGGGCACGACCTGCAGCGGCTCGACCGTATCCAGCCCATGGATCGAGACGGTTTCGTCCCCCTTCAGACCCAGGGTTTTGCGGGTATCTCCACCGGTGAATTCGAACGGGATCACGCCCATGCCGACCAAATTGGACCGGTGGATTCGCTCAAAGCTTTCTGCAATCACGGCTTTGACGCCCAGCAGTGCGGTGCCCTTGGCCGCCCAGTCGCGGCTTGAGCCTGCGCCGTATTGTTCGCCACCAAACACGACTAGCGGAGTGCCATTGGCCTGATAGGCCATCGAGGCATCGTAGATCGAAGTCTGTTCACCATCCGGACCTTTGGTATATCCGCCTTCAACTCCGTCCAACATCTCGTTCTTGATGCGGATATTGGCAAAGGTACCGCGCATCATGACTTCGTGATTGCCCCGTCGCGAGCCGTATGAGTTGAATTCACGTGGCTGAACCTGACGGTCGGTCAGATATTTGCCAGCCGGCGTCGTGGTTGCGAATGATCCCGCAGGTGAGATGTGGTCGGTGGTCACCATGTCGCCCAGAATGGCCAGAACTTTAGCGCCTTCGATGTTCGAGATCGTGCCCGGTTCCGCCCCCATACCCTGGAAATAGGGCGGGTTCTGGATGTAGGTCGACGTTGGCGGCCAGTCATAGGTTTCCTGTTGCGGTACCTCGACGCTTTGCCATTTCTCATCCCCTTTGAAGACATCCGCATATTTTGACTGGAACGCTTCGCGGGTTACGGTCGCTTCAACCAGTTCCGCGATTTCGCTTTGGGTTGGCCAGATGTCCTTCATGAAGACGTCGTTGCCATCCTTGTCCTGACCGATGGGCTCGGACGTCAGATCGATGTCGAGCGTACCTGCCAGCGCATAGACAACAACCAACGGCGGTGAAGCCAGGTAGTTCGCGCGGACATCCGGTGAGATACGGCCTTCGAAGTTCCGGTTGCCGGACAGAACCGACGTGGCGACAAGATCGCCCTCGGCAATGGCTTCCGAGATTTCCTTCTGGATCGGGCCCGAGTTGCCGATGCAGGTGGTGCAGCCGTACCCAACAAGGTTGAAACCAACCTTGTCCAGATCATCTTGCAGTCCAGCGGCCTCAAGGTAGGCCGATACAACCTGCGAACCGGGTGCCAGCGAGGTTTTGACCCAAGGCTTGCGGTTCAGACCCAGCGCTGCGGCTTTGCGGGCCACAAGGCCAGCACCGATCATCACGTAAGGGTTCGAAGTGTTGGTGCAGGAGGTGATCGAAGCAATTACAACCTTGCCCGACTCCATGGTGTAGTCTTCGCCCTTGACGGCGACTTCCTTGCCCATGGGGCGCTTGAAGGTCTCTTTCATTTCCCTGGTGAAAGCGGCCTTGGCGTCGGTCAGTGCGACGTAGTCCTGCGGGCGTTTCGGTCCTGAAATTGCAGGAACGATCAAGCCCATGTCCAGCGATAGCGTGTCCGTGTAGATCGGCGCATAATCCGGGCCTCTCCAGAACCCGTTTTCCTTGGCATAGGCTTCGACCAGCGCGATGCGGTCTTCGTCGCGGCCAGTGTTGCGCATGTAGCGCAGGGTCTCGCCGTCGATCGGGAAGAAGCCGCAGGTCGCGCCGTATTCCGGCGCCATATTGGCGATGGTTGCACGGTCAGCCAGCGGCAGGCGGTCCAGCCCTTCGCCATAAAATTCGACGAATTTGCCCACCACGCCCTTGGCGCGCAGCATTTCGACAACCTTCAGAACAAGGTCCGTACCGGTGGTGCCTTCGACCATCGAGCCGGTCAACTCGAAGCCGATCACCTCGGGGATC
Source organism: Ruegeria sp. CH2 (assembly GCF_056537065.1). Classification (NCBI taxonomy): domain Bacteria; kingdom Pseudomonadati; phylum Pseudomonadota; class Alphaproteobacteria; order Rhodobacterales; family Roseobacteraceae; genus Ruegeria; species Ruegeria sp. CH2. Next base: position 759,173 of record NZ_JBQFQV010000001.1, on the reverse strand, counting down.
AGCATCGAGATCGGCTGACCCAGCATTGCGGCCTCGGCCTCGATCCCGCCGACGCCCCAACCCAGAACGGCCATGCCATTGACCATGGTGGTGTGGCTGTCGGTGCCAACCAGCGTGTCAGGATAGGCAACTTCTTCGCCGTTCTGATCGGTGTCAGTCCAGACAGTCTGTGCCAGATATTCCAGGTTCACCTGATGACAGATACCGGTGCCGGGAGGCACAACGCGGAAATTGTTGAACGCGTTCTGACCCCATTTCAGGAACTGATAGCGTTCCATGTTGCGCTCGTATTCGCGGTCGACGTTCATCTGGAACGCACGCGGGTTACCGAACTCGTCGATCATGACCGAGTGGTCGATAACCAGGTCGACCGGGTTCAGCGGGTTGATCTTTTGTGCGTCGCCGCCCAGGCCCTTGATCCCGTCGCGCATGGCAGCCAGATCGACCACCGCTGGAACACCGGTGAAGTCCTGCATCAGCACGCGGGCAGGGCGGTACGCAATCTCGCGCGGGTTCTTGCCGCCATTGGCACCCCATTCGGCAAATGCCTTGATGTCATCGACCGAGACCGAAAAGCCGCTGTCTTCAAATCGGAGCATGTTTTCCAGCACGACTTTCAACGCGGCAGGAAGGTTGGAGAAATCACCCAAACCGGCCTGCTGCGCGGCGGGGATCGAATAGTAGGAAATGGATTTGCCATTCACGTTCAGGCTGCGGCGTGTCTTAGCGGTATCCTGTCCGACTTTAATGGGCATCGGGTGGCCTCCCTTCTCAAATGACTTGGATTTCGGGCATCGCTGAATGTTATCTGCATCACCCAAGCCGCTGGTTCAAGGTTCAATGACACTGGATTTGCAATTTTGTATACCATTGCACACATTTAGGCGGAGAATTGCAAGTACCGCCCTCAAGAAACGTTGATTGGCGGTTGAAGGGCAAAACGGCTATCCCAGAGAACACCCGCTTTATCCGAGAGTTTTTATGTTCAGACCCGCTGCTTTGACCGCCCTGATATCCTGCCTGCTCGCCACCCAGTCCATGGCCGGTGAGGATCCTGTGGTGGTTGAGCTGTTCACCTCACAGGGGTGTTCGTCTTGCCCGCCGGCGGACCGGATCATGCATGAGCTGGCTAAACGCGACGATGTCATCGGGCTGGCGCTGCATGTCGACTATTGGGATTACATCGGCTGGAAGGACGAATATGCCGATCCTGATCACACGCTCCGGCAACGGGCCTATGCCCGCGAAAACGGAAAATCCATGATCTATACGCCCCAGATGATCATAAATGGTCAGCACGATATTGTCGGCGCTCAGGCTCAGGAGCTCGACCGTCTGATTGATGCGCATCTAAAGGCCGCCCCCGAGGCAGCGGTGACAGCAATCCGAGACGCTGACGAAGTGACCGTGAGTGTGACGCCTGTAGAATTGCCCGAAGGTGAGACCTATGACGTGCGTATCGTTCAGTATTCGCCTCTGCGCCATGCCTCGATCCGCCGTGGTGAACTAGCAGGGCGGGAATTGGATTATGCCAATGTTGTCGAGACCTGGCAGATTGCGGGCCGGTGGGATGGGCAAACGCCGCAGACATACTCGGCGCAGCTTGAACCAGGCTTGCCAGCCGTCGTGCTTGTGCAAAGGGCCGGTCACGGGCCAATAGTTGCCGCGTCTTGGGCCAAGTGATCAGGGCATGTCGTCCGGTTGAACGCCAAGCCCGTTCCAGCTTTTCCAACGCCGATGGATCCAGAACCACTGTCCCATATGCTGCCGCACGATCTGTTCCAGATCGTCATTGGTGAACTGAGTCATCGTCTTTGGGTCCGTGTGCGGAACGGGATCATGCAGGATGATTTCAAAGTCGATGCCATTAGGCTGGCGCACGGCATAGCACGGTATCAGTACGGCCTTGTACTTGATGGCCAGCTCTGCGTTCAGCACGGATGTCACGGCAGGCTTGCCAAAGAATGTCAGCTCTTCGCCCCCCAGCGCATGCAGGTCGGACACGATGGCAATGATTCCACCGTTCTTGAGTGACCGGACCATTTCGACCATACCACGCCGCCCCTGTTCGAACATCGGCGCGCCGGTTTTGTAAAAGGCTTCGACATAGGCGTCGTTGAAATAGGGATTGGCCATCCGCCGGTAGAGGCATCCAATCGGCTTGCCGCTGTGTTTCTGCAGGGCAACACGCGCGGCCAGATAGTGACCGAAATGCGCCGTGATCATCATCACCGGACGCCCTTCGGCAATCGCGGCGTCAAACGCAGCAATACCGGGCCCGGATATCTTGGCGTTCACCTGACGTTCGATGAAACCTTCGGGTGAGAAATGCTCCATTATTGCCCGACCGGCATTATCCGACACGTCACGATAGATCTTTGTGATCTCGGCGTCAGACAATTCAGGGCAGGTGAGCTTTAGATTCCGGCGGACACGGGTGCGAAATCCAACGACGGGCGCAAGGGTTTTCATGATTGCACCCATGGTTGCTATGCGCCTTTCATAAGGAAGCAGGCGCATAGCGCCGATGATTCCCTGCAGGAGCAGATTGGCGACATAGTATTTTCCAAGCTCAAACCGGCTGAGCTCCGACTTTTCGACGGGCATGGAGGTGTCTCACCGCGTGTTGCGAAATGTTGCCTCAGACATACAACCCGGTACCCGTAACCTCAAGCACCCTGGCGAAATGGCTGCCCTAACGATCTGGCGGGTGCGCCTTTTCCTGCCTCAACCCGTGTTTTCGTCGTCTTCCTTTTCAATCAGCGCAATTGTTCCGGCGTCAGACAAGGTACGAACCGTCCCAACGATCTGGGTCATGGCATCTTCGGCCTCAGATTGCTTGACCCGCCCGCGTTCCGCGATTTCCTCGCGCAGGTTTTCTGCCATGCGAGAGGAGATATTCGACAGCAGAAACTCGACAGATGCCTTGTCATCATCCGCGGCGGCACCAGCAAGGGCCGCGACCAGAACAGGCTGATCGACTTCCCGTAATATGGCTGGAACATCACGTGGGGAAATCCGGCTGGAGATATGGGCGAAGGTAAAGATCGAGCGGCGCACCAGATCGGCAAAATCGGCGTCGTCCTCATCCAGCGCGTTCAGCAGGTCGTCGCGCGTGGCGGACGCAGACTGGTTCAGAATCGCACCCACACGCGCGCCCGGACCGTCATTGAAGGCCTGAACAGGCCGCTGATCCAGTTGAGCAGCCAGTGACCAGCCGATCCGCTCAACCGCTTCGGGTGTGACATTTGCTGTTTTCGAAATTGCGTAGGTGATCCGCCGCGCCACCGGACCCGGCATGTGGCCCAGCATCTGTGCCGCCTGTGCTGTATCCATTTTTGAAAGCATCACAGCGGCCACTTCAGTGCTTTCCGCCTGTGCCATGGCCGCAAGGTCCTGGGCCGGAATGTCGCGCAACCTTTGCCAGGGATCACCGATCTGGCGAACTCCGGCAACTTTGCGCAAACGCGCCGCTGTTGCGGGCGTGATCTTTCCGCTGACGGCATCCAAGGCTCCGGCAAGCCCATGTGGAAAGGCCAGACCGACATTGTCCAGGGCTTCGCTGAATTCCTGTGCCACAGCACCCAGAGTCACCCGGTCCACAAGGCCCATTTCCCCCAATTGGTGTGTCAGTTTTTCTTGCAGGTCATCGGGAAGTTCCTCCAACGGAAGATCGGCGCCTTCGTTCAACAACAGGCGCACGACGACAGCTGCCTTCTGACGGCTGGTCAAAGATCGGGGAACAAGGCGCGGGTTGTCGCCACCCTCTGCGGAAAACGGGGCCGAAGCCCCTTGAACCGTTTGAATTAATGCGTTGGTGTTCTGCATCTGCCTGTGGAGCCAAAGTTTTCGAACCACAGGCAGATTAGAGAGAGTCGGGTTAAATAACCCTGAACCTTAATAGCTGTATGTCAGGCCCGTTCGGATCGCTTCGCGCAGCGACGCCTCGGCCCATGTGCCTTCGCCGCCGCGGGCCTTTATTTCACGCCATTGCTCGATCGCCAGATCGGTTCGGCCTTCGGACACAAACCCCTGCGCCATGTAGCTGCGCGCCAATAGATTGTCTGGATTGGCATTGATCGCGTTTTGATAAAAGACATTTGCCAGTTCCAGCTCGCCCATTTTGCGATAGGTGAAACCCCAATAGGTCAGGACACGATCGTCGTCCTGATCCATGATGCGCAGAATGTCCTGAGCGTGCCCGTATTGCCCGTCATACGCCAGTTCGCGGACCGCATTATACAGCTGATCATCGGTCAGGTTTGACTTGTCGGGTTTGACGCATTTTCCACGGGTTTCGTCATATACACGGCCGAACAGGCATTTCTTGGTCGTATTCGTAGGTTTCGGCGGGCTGCTGCTGTCACCGCCTGCGGCATGGACAGCTGGCGCGAAGGCAAAGGCTTGCAAGGCAAGGGCAGAAGCTAACAAAAGGCGCATTTCTTTACTCCGTTCTCGGGGCTCTTATTGAAATCATAGTGTGATCTACAAAAAAGCTAACAGTGGAACGGTCGCTTTTATTCACGAACTGGACAAAAATTGTCAGCTGTTGACAGATTTCGCGCAGCTTTTTGTTTCAGTATCCCAGGCCGTACCGGGTGCGCAGGATTGGGTCTGTTTGGAATGCTCTTCGCAGGCAAGCCCGACCGAGGCCACAAGAACCAGTGCCAATGCGCTTAGGAGTGTTCGGATCATGATGTTTCCCTCGTATGGAAAAAGCACATGCAGGATACCGCATTTCCGTTGATCTGGCAAAAAGCAAGGGGGTGCTCTGCATATGGCAGAGCACCCCCGGCTAACAGACTGAAAAGATAACCGTTATTCGCCAAACACGCGCGCAAAGATCGTATCGACATGCTTGGTGTGATACCCGAGGTCGAATTTCTCTTCAATCTCCGCAGGGCTGAGTGCGGCAGTTACATCAGCATCCGCCAACAGTTCCTCCTTGAAGTCGGTGCGGTGTTCCCAAACCTTCAACGCGTTGCGCTGTACCATGGCATAGGCGTCCTCACGGCTGACACCTGCCTGGGTCAGGGCCAACAAAACGCGCTGGCTCATCACAAGGCCTGGGAACTTGTTCATGTTCTCGATCATGTTCTCAGGGAAGATCAGCATCTTGTCGATCACGCCTGTCAGGCGGGCCAAGGCAAAATCCAGCGTGATTGTGGCGTCCGGCCCGATCATGCGCTCGACCGATGAGTGCGAGATATCGCGTTCGTGCCAGAGCGCAACATTCTCCATCGCCGGTATTACGGCCGCGCGGACCATGCGCGCCAGACCGGTCAGGTTCTCAGTCAACACCGGGTTTTTCTTGTGCGGCATCGCCGAAGAGCCTTTCTGGCCCATCGAGAAGAACTCAGCCCCCTCCAGTACCTCGGTCCGCTGCATGTGGCGGATTTCGATGGCGATGTTCTCGATGCTGCTGGCGATGACGCCCAGCGTTGCAAAAAAGGCCGCGTGGCGGTCGCGCGGAATGACCTGCGTGCTGATCGGCTCAGGCACCAGACCCAGCTTGTCACAGACATGTTCCTCGACTTGCGGGTCGATATTGGCAAAGGTACCAACCGCGCCGCTGATCGCTCCGGTGGCGATTTCCGCACGTGCATCGCGCATCCGGGACAGGTTGCGGTCCATCTCGGCGTAGAAGCGGGCAAAGGTCAGACCCATGGTTGTCGGTTCGGCGTGGATGCCGTGGCTGCGTCCGATACGAACCGTGTCCTTATGTTCCAACGCGCGGCGCTTGAGCGCGGCCAGAAGCCCTTCTAAATCGGCAATCAGGATGTCGGCGGCGCGGGTCAGCTGTACGTTGAAACAAGTGTCCAGAACGTCCGAGCTGGTCATGCCCTGATGCACAAAACGCGCCTCTTCACTGCCGACATGCTCTGCAAGATGGGTCAGGAAGGCGATAACGTCATGCTTGGTGACGGCCTCGATCTCGTCGATGCGGGCGACATCGAATTCCACATCCTTGGCTTTCCAGACAGCGTCCGCATTTTCGCGCGGGATCACGCCCAGATCCGCCATGGCGTCGCACGCGTGCGCCTCGATCTCGTACCAGATGCGGAACTTGGTCTCAGGCGACCAGATGGCGACCATGTCGGGGCGGGAATAACGGGGAATCATAGGCGACGGCACCTTTTTTGCAGATTGGATGAGGCGTTGGCGCGGGGTTTAGCTGCGTGCGAGGTAGGGAACAAGATGCGAGAGCGCATATGAGACGGTTTGCCCTGATTCTTGCCGTCTGTTCGGGCTTTTCAGCAGCAGACGGGTTCGGGAAACTGTCTTGCAAAGGATATGGCAAGGCAGTGACGGGCAGGGTGCCGCTACAAGGCAGGTTTTGTACCCGCATTAGTTCTCACCGGATCATGCAGCCAGTTGGGGTTGATGCCCGTCTTGACCTTGCTGCCAAGCGATGCTGGACAAACAGCACATTGACTGTTCAATCTGAAAGGAAGGAAATAATCAGGTTATTGAGATATGCGTTTGTTTTCACGTTCGATACTTGCCCTCTGTGGTGCTTTTTGCGTCGGCGCAGCTGCACCAGCACTGGCTGACACACCCGTGACCTACACCGAGGAAGGCCGAGCGCTTTTTCGGTTTGACGTACCCGACTTCTGGATCCTTCGCACCGGCGGCCCGCGCGAGATTGAGGATACCGAACTGGGCGATGCCCGCGCGGTCGCGCGGGTTATGGGGCTCCGGCCGGTGACAGACGACGCAGTGTGGATGGGTTTCGTATCACCTGCGGGGGTTGGAACAATTCAGGGCGGCGTCCGGTACTTGCAGGATATCGACAAGTTTCTGGTCAAAGACCCGACGACGACCAGCACCAGCGATACCCGTATTGGCGGGTTGCCAGCCCGCGTGTTTCGGGGCACCGGGCACCGGGACGGCAAGGGAGTAAGCTTTACCGCCACCGTCATTGACCTTCCGCAAGGCCGGGTTGCCATCGCAGTTGCTATTCTGCGGGACGGGGCAGACCCGATTTATGCAGATGATCTGAACGCCGTATTCGCGTCGTTCCGGGCACTTCAGTGAGGGAGGGAGCGATGAGCATCAGACTGATCAAACGGATGTCCCTTGCGCTGGGGTTGGGGATCGCGACTTTGACGCTGTCGGCCTGTGACGGTGTGACGGTTGGGGTCGGGTACGGGTATGACCCGTTTTACGACTCGATGCTTTGGAACGACTACTACCATGACGTTAATGTGGATATTGACGTTGATCGTCCCAACCGACCTGATCGACCAGTGCGTCCCGAGCGTCCGAGACCGCCTGTGGCCAAACCTCCCGCGCGCCCGCGCCCACCTGTCGCGCGTCCGCCGGTTGCCCGCCCGCCCATTCATCGACCGGGCCCGCGGCGCTAAGGAACAAAAGGCCGCCTGTCAGGCGGCCTTTCTTATGAAAGAAGCTCGGTCGTTATGTGGGCCGAGCCTTCGAGCGTCCGGTGAACCGGGCACTTGTCCGCAATCTCAAGCAAACGTTGCCTTTGCTCCTGATCCAGCGGGCCGCTCAGGCGGATTTTCCGGCGAAACTGGTCCACCTTGCCATCATTCACCAATCCGGCATCCTGTGCGTGAACCTTGTCATGACACACATCGACGCTGACATTTGTCAGGGGCCAGCCTTTGCGCCGGGCGTACATGCGTATTGTCATCGATGTGCAGGCCCCCAAACCGGCCGAGACAAAGCCATAAGGCGACATGCCCTTGTCCGTACCGCCGTAAGATGCGGGCTCATCCGCGACCAGATGGTGGTTTGGACCCGCCTGAATATCCTGCATGAACCCGCCCGGATCTGCTTCGGTTATGCGCACAACGCCCTCTGGCGCTCCCGGTGGCGGAGCGGGTGGGCACAGTTTCACATAGCGTGAAACCCAAGCGGCAATAACATCCGCTGCATATTCGGCGTCAGAGGCGCGCGTGATCAGATGATCGGCGTCGTCGAGAGTTACAAAGCTTTTGGGGTGTTTCGCGGCCAGAAAGATCGCGCTCGCATTGTCGATGCTGACCGTTTCGTCGCGTGGGGCATGAAGGATCAACAGGGCGGCTTTGAGGTCGGCGATTGCAGATGACAGGGCCGATTTGGCAATGTCGTCCACAAAAGCTTTACCTATGCGGAAGGGGCGACCACCCAAAGAGACCTCGGCACTGCCATCCTCTTCGATCTGAGGCAGCGCCGCCTCAAAGTGATGCGACACATGGGCGGGGTCAGCCGGTGCACCCAATGTCACGACGGCTTTTACAGTCGGAATACCAGCCCGCGCCCGCAACACCGCCGCGCCCCCAAGCGAGTGGCCGATCAGCAGGGCAGGTGCCATTTTTCGACCAGCCAGATATTGCGCGGCTGAAATCAGATCCTCGACATTCGAAGTGAAGGTCGTATTGGCAAACTCGCCTTCGGAATGGCCCAGTCCGGTGAAATCGAACCGCAGCACCGCAATGCCCATGGCAGCCAGTCGGGCAGAAATGCGCCGGGCGGCCGGGATATCCTTGGAGCAGGTAAAGCAGTGGGCGAACAGGGCCGTAGCCAGCACCGGTCCGTCCGGCAAATCCAGTCGCGCCGCCAATTGGCTGCCGTCATGTCCGGCAAAAGTGATGCGTTCCGTGGGCATGTCGGCTCCTTGAATGGTACGGGGGAACACGCCCAATACTGTGTATTTGCCCCTTGGGTCACAACCCTTAAGTCACACGCGTAACGGGAAGGTGAGAACGAATGGGTGTTTCACAGACTGCGCAAGATCCCTGCCGCCTTCGGGCCGCATGGCGGCAGAGCTCTTACCTTCTTTTAATATCAAAAAATTTGATGATGGTTCAAACAAACATTCGTTTCACTTATGTCTCTCCACATCCCATTTGTGGTTCCTGAAAGCTGAAACAGGAGACACAGATGTCACATGCAGATATTGCACCCCGGATACCCGACCTGCGTTCACGTATGATCCTGGCTATAGTTTTGGCCGGCGTTGCCGGGTTCGCGATTGGCCAATCCTGGCCCGCGCCCCAAGGTGGTTCACAGGTTCAGGTCAGCCTTGCCACGGAAGATTGGCATGGAAATGTCCGCCGGTCCCATTGGTCGAATTGAGGGCCCGGCCTTATTCGATTCCCATCAATTGGGGGTCAAAGGGATATCTGGACAGGTTCTCATACCCGGTTTCGGTAATGAGAACCTGATCCTCAAGCTTGATGCTGAAATCGCCACCGACTTCGCCAACGCAGGCTTCGACGCACAGCACCATGCCGGGCTCCAGCGGATAGTCATATGCGCCTTCGACGGCTTTGTCCGGATACGCAACCAGCGGCCATTCATCACACAATCCCACTCCGTGCATCAGGCAGCCGTATTTCTGCGCCTGAAACTTGTCATCAAGCCTGTGCGACATGGCGGTAAGTTCCGGGATCATTACGCCGGGCTTCAGCATCTGCATGTTGGTCATGATATGTTCATGCGCGTGCTGCATGGCATAGATCATGTCAGGGCGGGGTTTTTGGTCGCCAATCCACCAAGTGCGCGAGATATCGATGCATATCCCGTATGACCCGATCAGGTCGGTGTCGAAGGCGATGATTTCGTTTTGCTGCGTGATGCGGGGCCCGCATTCCTGGAACCAGGGATTCGTGCGTTGGCCTGATGCCAGCAGGCGGGTTTCAATCCATTCGCCACCGCGCCGGATGTTTTCCGCGTGCAGAACAGCCCAAATATCATCCTCGGTTGTCTTTCCATTGCCGACATTCGCGCGTGCAAAGCGCTCCATCTCCGCCACAGCGGTTTCGCAGGCGTGATTGGCACAGCGCATGGCCAGAATCTCATCCGGTCCCTTCACGGCACGGGTCTTTTCGGTCAGCTCTTCACCTTCCATGACCTCAAAGCCCTGCGCCTCAAGCGCGCGCAGACCATGCAGCATGATCTTGTCGACAGCCAAACGTTTGTTGCCGCCGCCATGCGCATCGATCAGTACGCGCACCTCGTTCGAGAAAACATCTGCCGCAATATCCACCTTGTCGCCACGGTCGAAGTAAAACAGGTCCGCGCCTGACCGCTGCTCGCGCACCAGCGGATTGAACGTGCTGAGGAAAGGTGAGTTCTTGTAGTCCCAGATCACCATATAGCCATTGGCACATAACAGCACCGCGCGAAACGGGTTATGCGTATTCCACAACTGCATGTTCGTGCTGTCGGTTGCGTAGCGGATGTTCAGCGGGTCAAAAACCAGCAAGCCACCATATCCGCGATCAACGATGGCCTGCGTCAGTCGTTTCCAGCGGTGTTCCCGCATCCGGGCAAGATTGGGCAGTTCCAGCCCCGCAGCAGCCCATTCGTCAAAAGCCAGCTGTGTCGGTCCGATCTCGATCCGGTCATTTTCGTTTGGCGTGCCATCACCCAGCGTAGCGCCTCGGCTGGGGTCAATCTTGCGCGTGTCTCGGTAATGCTTGTTCATGACGGACCTCGTTGCTTGTTCAGTCAAACCTAAGGTGCCCATATCGATCGTCTTGGAAAAATGCGACGGCGATCCTGTCGTTTTCGACCGACAAATATTTCGACCCATGCTAAGCCACTGGAATGAATAAAATTCTGCAAGATAAAATACCGTATGATGTCGGCGACCTACGTGCTTTACCGGGTATCCAGCCTGCAACGATGGAAAACTGGTTGCATCGGGACGAAGCTTTTGCAGGTCAGATGCAACGCCGGCAGAAGCTGCTGACGGAACGCCGCGATGACGTTCTGGCGCTTGATCCGCAGGCAGAACCCGCCGCTCGGGAGCTGCTCGACCTTGTGCTGTCGCAGGTCTATCCCAATGCGGGTGAGGAGGTCGTCAGACCCGACGGAGTAAGTGTCGCAGTCGACCGGGCGCAGCCGCTTGATACATTGTGCAGGCTGGTTCAGGAGGATTTTTGCATCCTGCAAAAGCGCGGAACTGAACATGTATTGACCGGCGCAATCCTGTGTTTCCCGGCCAGCTGGCTTTTGTCCGAAAAATTCATGCGACCACTGATCGACATCCATGTGCCTGTCGCAAGTTACGACGAAAATATCGCCAAGCGGGTGCAGCGCCTGTTCGACGGGATACAGCCCGGCCGTCCGCTCTGGCGTTTTAACGCGCTTTGGTATGAAGACCCCGAACTGTTTCAGCCCCGAAGCTCCAGTGACAGGCGGGGCGACACAGATCGACGTAAAACGTCCTACTTGCGAAGTGAGCGGCAAACCCTGCTGCGCTTGCCGAAAACGGATGCGGTCGTCTTTTCAATCCACACTTATATTCTGGCCGCGAACGCGGTTCCCAAAATGGAAAACCCCGCCTAAAGGCGGGGCATCCAAGGAGGGTCTTCTGTAATTCTCTTATTGGCCCAAGGCGGCCGCAACATCGGCAAACGCGTTCGTTGCGTTCAGGGCAACTATCGCGAAGGTAAAGACAAGCACCTGTGTGTTGAGGCGAAAATCTTCACCCCGGATCAGATTGACAGCAGCCATTGACAGGGCAATCGGGGTCGAAACGCCAGCCAGTACACCCGTCATGCACCAACTGCTGAGACGCAAAACGTCACTTGGCTTTACGACACCATCTTCGTCATCGAACGATTCCTGACCTGGCCTGTTTGTATCTTCACTGCGAAACGCGATGCTGAGCAATTGTTCATCTGTCAGCTGGATCGGGCGGGACGTCGAAGCATGAAGAACACTTATGGTGTCATCGTTCTCGGGCAAATTCATTGCCGAAAACTGCCCGGTCAGCGACTGAAAAATTTGTTTTCTGTCGCGTGTTCGGCTGGGGGTCAGAGTGTCAAAGGCGCTCATGAACTGCTCGACCGTCAGAACCGTGTGTGGCGACAGCCATTCAACGCGCCGGGTCGAACAGATATCGACCATGCGATACAGAATGACGACCATCATCAGTTCCGAAATCTCGGAGTCATCCAGCAGGGGGGAAACCGGCGTGATCGAAAGAACCAACCTGTTTTGCGGATTTGCGGCGCGGGGTTTTGTTATCGTTTTTAGCCCCGCGGCGCGATCCATACGCTCGTACCGGTCTTCCTGCTCGGGGGTGCCTGTGTCCAGGGTCAGTCGCACAAGGTACTGACTTGAAACAATGCTTGCTTCGGAATTGCTCAGCAACGCCTTGCGTTCGACCAGATGGCCGTAATCTTCCAGCGTCGTGGCAACGATTGTGCCAAAACGCTCGATCGCGCCATTTGCGTCGCCATTGAATTGCAGGCCGCCATGGTAGCTGTGCTTCCGAGCCACTGCACTGTCCTTTTTTGCGTACTGTTCAGCAAACACTGTAACAACCATTCGTGAGGAGAATTTGGCGGAAAATGCAAAAAAGGTGATTTTACCCCGGCATTGGTTACGCATTGGAAACCAAGAAACTAAAGGCTTTTGTTTGTCACTGTGGCGGAAATGTGGCGAAAGCGGGTGCGGAGTGTGTTTTTGGTGCGACCGGGCTATTGGTCGATTCGGGCGGCCATGATTGCTATGGATTGCTGATAAACAGAGGCCGCGTTCCACTGTTTCAGCACTTGAAAATTCCGCTCCCCTGGCTGATAGCCACGCCCTGGCTTCCACCCTTTCTTGCGAAGAAAATTGGCGGTCGAGGCAAGCGCGTCGGTCATGTCATAGAAGTCCACCCGACGGTCGCCAGTGGCATCGACGCCATAGGTCAGGGCGTTGCCCGGCAGGAACTGAGTGTGACCCAACTCGCCATGTTTTGCCCCTTTTGTCGCCACGGTAATGCTTCCTGCATCGACCAGTTTCAGTGCCCCGATTGCGTGCGGAACAAAGAACTCGGACCGGCGACAATCATAGGCCAGTGTCGTGATTGCGGAAACAACCTGACTGTCTCCCATAAAATTGCCAAAGCCGGTTTCCATGCCGTGAATGGCGATCAGAACGCCCGCCGGAACACCGTATTGCCGTTCAAGCGCAGCGTAGAAACCCGGATTGGTTGCCTTGCGCTTGCGCCCCTGCGCGACGATTGCATCAGCGCCTCTGACACGCATGAATTTGTCCAGCGTGTATTTGAAGCTTTTCTGATTGCGATCCGCCGCGATTGTGCCCGTGGCGTATTGCGCCTGGGCAAGCGCCTGAAGGCCCTTCTTTTTCACACCAGCCTTGCGGGCCTGCTGGGCGAAATCGGCCTTCCAGGCCTCGAACCCCGCGCTGGTATTCCCACAAGGCGCGGCCAGAAGGGGCGAAGACACAAGCAGGGCGATTAACACGTAAAGACGAAACATAATTATTATCCGATGGTGTTGAAATCTGTGGCCAGCCTACCTTGAGCTTTGAATTGGGCAAAGCAGTTCGTTGGAGTGGCTCCAACCGCTCCTGCAAATGCCTGTTGATTGGTCTGCGGAGTGCCTTTGAAGGATTTCAGATCCTCAGCATCGGGCGCATAGCAAGGGCGAAGGTAAAAAGTGTGTATTCTGCGCTATGGCGCCCGATGAGGCTGAACAGCGACAGACCGGCGCAAATGAAACAGGGGCGCCCGTTTGAGCGCCCCTGCAAATCCATGCCGTGGTTGCTTAGCAGCTGTAATACATGCCGTATTCAACCGGGTGTGGTGTGTGCTCGTAGGTTTCGACCTCTTCCATCTTCAGGGCGATGTAGCCGTCGATCTGGTCCTTGGTGAACACGTCACCTTGCAGCAGGAAGTCGTGATCCGATGCCAGCGCTTCCAGAGCTTCACGCAAGCTGCCGCAGACAGTCGGGATACCGGCCAGTTCCTCGGCAGGCAGATCGTACAGGTTCTTGTCCATGGCTTCGCCCGGATCGATCTTGTTTTTGATGCCGTCAAGGCCGGCCATCAACAGAGCGGCAAACGCCAGGTAGGGGTTTGCAGCCGGATCGGGGAAACGAGCCTCGACACGTTTTGCTTTAGGGCTTTCGGTCCATGGAATACGGACACAACCCGAACGGTTACGGGCCGAGTAGGCGCGCAGAACGGGGGCTTCGAAACCGGGGATCAAACGCTTGTAGCTGTTGGTAGCCGGATTGGTGAAGGCGTTCAGGGTCTTGGCGTGCTTCAGGATACCGCCGATGAAGTACAGCGCTTCGTCCGAAAGATCAGCGTATTTGTCGCCCGCGAACAGTGGCTTGCCGTCTTTCCAGATTGACATGTTCACGTGCATGCCGGTGCCGTTGTCACCTGCGATAGGCTTCGGCATGAAGGTTGCCGATTTGCCGTACGCATGAGCCACGTTGTGGATGACATATTTGTACTTTTGCAGCTCATCCGCCTGCTTGGTCAGGCTGTCGAAGATCAGGCCCAGCTCGTGCTGGCAAGACGCAACTTCGTGGTGGTGCTTGTCGACCTTCATGCCCAGACGCTTCATGGTCGACAGCATTTCCGACCGCAGGTCCTGCGCTTCGTCGATCGGGTTCACCGGGAAGTAGCCACCCTTGACGCCCGGACGGTGGCCCGTATTGCCCATTTCGTATTCGGTGTCGGTGTTCCATGATGCGTCAGTTGCATCAACTTCGTAGGATACCTTGTTGATTGTGTTCGAATAACGGACATCGTCAAACAGGAAAAACTCGGCTTCGGGACCCATATATGCGACGTCACCGATTCCTGATGCCTTCAGGTATGCTTCGGCTTTCTGCGCTGTGCCGCGCGGATCACGCTCATAGGCTTCGCCTGTATCGGGTTCGACAACCGAGCAGTGCACGCAAATGGTTTTCTCTGCGTAGAACGGATCAACATATGCACTATCGGTATCGATCATCAGCTTCATGTCCGAAGCTTCGATCGACTTCCATCCTGCGATGGACGAACCATCAAACATGAAGCCTTCGTCCAGGAAGTCTTCGTCGACCTGATCGGCCATCAGGGTCACGTGCTGCAGCTTGCCGCGGGGGTCGGTGAAACGGACGTCGACATATTCGGCGCCCTCTTCCTTGATCAGCTGAAGAACTGCGTCCTTGCTCATTCTCTTGATTCCTCTGACTTGAAGATTGGTATGTTAGAGCGCTTCCGAGCCGGTCTCGCCGGTACGGATGCGAATGGCTTGTTCAACCGGAGAGACAAAGATCTTTCCGTCGCCGATCTTGTCGGTTTTGGCAGCCGACACGATGGCTTCGATGGCGGCATCCACCTGGTCATCGTCCAATACGACCTCGACCTTCACCTTGGGCAAAAAGTCGACAACATATTCCGCTCCACGATACAGCTCGGTATGGCCTTTCTGACGGCCGAAACCTTTGACTTCGACGACGCTGAGACCCTGAACACCTACGTCCTGCAACGCCTCTTTCACTTCGTCCAGTTTGAACGGCTTGATGATCGCTTCGATCTTTTTCATTCCGGCTCACCTTGAATGGTTGTCTCAGGCGCAGTGATCACGTCTAAGATCGGGCGGCAACGTGATTGCGGTATCGGTTGGGTCGGTATCCGTTGAAATCAGGCTCTGTGCTAAATTTTAGGCGGTTTGCACAAAAAGTAATCGAAATTGAATCGTGCGAAGGTGTGATATGACGGAATTGCTGACAGCAGCGCAGATGAAAGCCATCGAGCACGCGGCCATCAGGTCCGGTGAGGTTACGGGTTTGGAACTGATGGAGCGGGCAGGGCAATGTGTTGTCGAGGCGATCTTCGAGGAATGGCCGGATCTGGACAGGCGAGGGGCCAGCCCCTCGCGCTCCCCGGAGTATTTGGAAAAAGATGAAGAGGATCCGCTGCGTGCAGTCGTATTGTGCGGCCCCGGAAACAACGGCGGTGACGGGTTTGTCGTGGCGCGGCTTTTGCGGGAACTGGGCTGGAGGGTTGAGGTATTCCTGTATGGCGATCCAGATAGGCTGCCGCCGGATGCGCGGGTGAGTTATGAGCGATGGGGTGGTTCGGCAAAGGATGTATCTGAGATCGCACGGGGCAGAATCTTGTATCCGGATATTCTCATCGACGCATTGTTTGGGACCGGTCTAACACGATCGATTGAAGATGTGAGGCTATGGGAAATTCTCTGGGCATATAATGACGCTGAGACGGCAAGGGAGTTGCGGCGTCAGGATGCGGGTACGCACATAGTTCCTCCACGCACGGTCGCGATAGACGTTCCTTCAGGTCTTTGCGCAGACTCAGGCAAAGTCGTGGGAGAACTTTTCCCTCAGCATGGACGTCGCTGTGCACGATCAGCACTTACGGTTTCGTTTCATTCGAGAAAGCTTGGCCACGTGCTGAGTGAGGGACCATATTTTTGCGGACATGTTGTCACGAAAGATATCGGATTGAGACAGGATGCGGGGGGCGACGAGATTTCGAAGGCTGTGGATAATCTGCCTGGGGTTTGCCTTGGTAAGAGTATGAATGAGCACAAATACACCCATGGGCATGCCCTGATCCTTTCCGGTGGGCCCGGCAAGACAGGTGCGGCGCGACTGGCGGCGCGGGGGGCGTTGCGAATTGGGGCAGGGTTGGTGACGCTGGGGGTGCCATCCTTGGCTTTGGCAGAGGTGGCGAGCCGGATCACCGCCCTCATGCTACAGTGCGTTGATGGTTCTCAAATGCTGTCAGACGTACTGCAGGACGTGCGGATGAACGCCCTTTGTCTTGGCCCTGGTTTGGGGTTGGAGCGAGCGCGGGACCTGGTGCCGGTCGCCCTGATTGCGAAACGTGCGACGGTTCTGGATGCGGATGCGCTGACGGCATTTGCGGGCGATCCAGAAAACCTGTTTGAAATGCTGCATGACCGCTGCGTTCTGACCCCGCATGGCGGAGAGTTTGCGCGGCTGTTCCCCGATCTGGCGGAAAAGCTGAGCGAAACGCCGGTCAGAGGCCCCGCCTATTCCAAGGTGGACGCAACGCGAGAGGCATCGGCACGTGCGGGATGTGTCGTGTTGTTCAAAGGGCCGGATACTGTCATTGCGGCGCCGGACGGGCGATGCTCGATCAATGCCGCATGCTATGATCGCGCAGCCCCTTGGCTTGCAACCGCCGGGTCAGGCGATGTGTTGGCCGGTTACATCGCCGGGCTATTGGCGCGGGGATTCGATCCGATGACGGCGGCTGAGACAGCAGCATGGCTGCACGTGGAATGCGCACGTCTTTTCGGGCCGGGATTGATCGCCGAGGATCTGCCTGAGCAGTTGCCCGGTGTTTTCAAACAGCTGAATATCTAGTTGTTTTGGGCAGAAAGCAGCTCAGGCTCTGTCAGAATGGCATGTTTTCGCTGTCAAGATGTGTGCAGATGCATACCGCATATTTGCCAGGTGCATAGGCAGGCATCACTAATCGTTTGCAAGCTGCCAGTACGAGATGGAGCCGTATCTTGTAAGTTAATGAAAAATAATGTAAAATGTCAAAATTATTAGTATGTTCTGTTGCTAAAATACAATTCTTGCGTAAGACAAGGCGCAGACCACTGGAACGCTCGGATTCAGTAAACAAATGGGCAGTATCTGAACCCCGAACCAACTATGGTGAGTGAAATGACCCCAAATATCAAAAAGATATCGGTTGCCGCCTTTCTGACTGCCACGGTCGCTGTTCCGGCAGCCGCAGAGCTGAAATACGAAAATAACAGCGGCGGCTATGTGCTGCTTTACGGGCAGTTTAACCCGGCCTTGATTTCTGTTGATGACGGACAAGATACCGAGACCCGGGTCCTCGACAACGATCTGTCGAACAGCCGGGTTGGCCTGCGTCTGATGCAGCCATTTGGCCAGAACGAGTTTACCTTCCGCTTGGAATCGGCGTTGGGATTGCCGAATTCGACTGAATGGAACCAGAACGGTACAAACTTTAGCGGCTGGACCCGCGACGATATCCGGTTTGTGGATTTTGCCTTGAAGGGCAGCTACGGCAAGTTCTCGGCAGGTCAGGGCAGCATGGCGGCAGATGGTGCTGCAGAAGTGGACCTGTCCTATGTCGGCACCGCGCTGTATTCGTTCACAAACGATGAGAACTCTGGCTTTTTCTATCGCGGCACAAACGGTGTGCTGAGCGGTATTACGGTTGGTGACAGTTCCAGCAACTTTGATGGCTCACGTCGTGGGCGCGTCCGGTATGACACTCCAACGGTTAACGGATTCTCGGCCGCTTTTGCATATGGTCAGAACATTCTGTCCAGCAGTGACGATGATGACTACTACGATGTCGGCGTGTTCTATGAAAACACCTTTGCAGGCGGTGTAGAGTTTGCGGCAGCTGTCGCGTATTCGGTGCGGGAGCGGGATGACAATTCAGGGGATCGCAAGGATACACTCGGTTCGGCCTCGGTGCTGTTGCCCAGCGGTCTGGGGTTCACGATTGCCGGCGGCACGCGTGACGATGACCGAGCTGGCCAGACGGACCCGAATTACTGGTACGGCAAGGTCTCGTACGAGGGGAACTGGGTATCCTGGGGTAAGACAGGTGTCGGCATCGACTATTATGACGGCGGGGATTTCGAAACCAACGGGTCCGACACCAAGGCATGGGGTATCGCTGTCGTGCAGAAGGTCGAAGCGATCAATACCGATGTTTACCTGAAGTATCGCAACCACGATTTCGATGACGGAACGTCGTTCGAAAACAACGAAGCCTGGGTACTGGGCGCGCGCTGGAAGTTTTAATTGCCTTCCAGCGAGCCAACACGAACGCCCCGGTTTTCGGGGCGTTCTTTTTTGCCAAAACCAGGTTGATTCAGCCTTTGCCCCTTGCACGTTGGCGGCTGGGCAAATAGAAGGCGTCAAATTTGCCCGGCGCGCCCGTTTTGCGCGCCCCGAATCCTATGGGGACTACCAAAATGCAGGTTACCGAGACGCTGAACGAAGGTCTGAAACGCGGCTACAACATCGTTGTGACCGCAGCCGAACTGGACGACAAGGTCAATGAAAAGCTGACCGAAGCACAGCCGGAAATCGAAATGAAAGGCTTCCGCAAAGGCAAGGTGCCGATGGCGCTGCTGAAAAAGCAGTTTGGCCAGCGCCTGCTGGGTGAGGCGATGCAGGAATCCATCGACGGTGCGATGAACAAGCATTTTGAAGACAGCGGCGACCGCCCCGCGCTGCAGCCCGAAGTCAAGATGACCAACGAGGACTGGAAAGAAGGCGACGATATCGAGGTCGCGATGTCCTACGAAGCGCTGCCCGCGATCCCTGAGGTCGATCTGAAATCGGTCGCGCTGGACAAGCTGATCGTCAAGGCGGATGATGCCGCCGTCGAGGAAGCGCTGAATAACCTGGCTGAAACCGCTCAGGACTTCAAAGCCCGCCGCAAGGGTTCGAAAGCCAAGGATGGCGACCAGATCGTGTTCGATTTTGTCGGCAAGGTTGATGGCGAAGAATTCGAAGGTGGATCGGCCGAAGATTACCCGTTGGTTCTGGGGTCAAACAGCTTCATCCCCGGTTTTGAAGAGCAACTGGTCGGTGTGAAGGCCGAGGAAGAAAAAGACGTCAACGTGACATTCCCGGAAGAATATGGTGCCGAACACCTGGCCGGAAAAGACGCGGTCTTCACCTGCACGATCAAGGAAGTGAAAGAGCCGGTTGCAGCCGAGATCAACGATGAGCTGGCGATGAAGTTCGGCGCCGAGGATCTGGCCGCTCTGAAAACTCAGATTTCGGAACGTCTCGAAGCAGAATATGCGGGCGCGTCGCGCGCGGTCATGAAGCGGGCCCTGCTGGACGTGCTGGACGAAAAAGTGTCGTTCGACCTGCCACCGTCGCTGGTTGAAGCCGAAGCCAAGCAGATTGCACATCAGCTGTGGCACGAGGAAAACCCTGAAGTAACCGGTCATGACCACGGTGAGATCGAACCCACCGATGAGCACAACAAGCTGGCCGAACGCCGCGTGCGTCTGGGTCTGCTGCTGGCCGAGCTGGGCCAGAAGGCAGAGGTGGAAGTCACCGACGCCGAGATGACCCAGGCGATCATGAACCAGGCGCGTCAGTACCCGGGTCAGGAACGCCAGTTCTTCGAGTTCGTGCAGCAGAACGCTCAGATGCAGCAGCAACTGCGCGCGCCGATCTTCGAAGACAAGGTTGTCGACTATGTGTTCGAGCTGGCGCAGGTCAGCGACAAGGAAGTCAGCAAGGACGACCTGCAAAAAGCCATTGAGGCATTGGAAGAGGAATAATCCTCTTCCTTCCCTCTTTGTTCAGAGAGGGGTAAAAAAAACGGAGCCGCCTGTAAACAGACGGCTCCGCATGGGTGGCTTTTGTATCTATGAGGTGAGGGGGTCAGGCCTCATGAGCAAAAGCACGGGGGGTATCTAGCAGAGCGATCTTCTGCTCTGGTGTGAACGTATCCGAGAGCGCTTCGATCAGCTTCAAAACGTCCTGACGTTCAGCTTCGTTTCTTGCGGCGCTCATCTGTTCCACAAAATACTTCTCAAGTTCGGTCAGTGGCTTGTGATCCTGATTGGCCGGGCTCTGGGTTGCTGCCTTCTTGGCTGCAAACAGTGCCAGTGCCTCTTCGTCATCCATAAAGACGTTCTCATGGATGCCTGCAAACTCACGCAGGCCCGAGATGCGTTCATCGGTGCAATCCAACAGGGCGGCCAGTGCCGAGACTTTCCCCATGGGAACCGTTTCACCGACATAGTCGTATGGCGCGCAGTTCGACCGTTTCAGAACCCGGTCCATGACCGGATCGATTACGGTGATGATATCCTGAATACCTGCGTTCTTGGCATATTCCAGAGAGCCGATCATAAGCTCGCAGGTGGCATAAGAGACTGAGTTCTTTTCCTTGCCGCGTGTAAGGCGTTGCGTGTCCACGCAGAAGCGTGTCGATTCCCACATTGTTGCGCTGCGCAGTGGTGCTTCCCCGCAGAGGATGGCCGAAAACACATCCGACAACATATGAGGTCCTGTGGTCTGAAGGGCACGCACGGCTGCGACGACATTCCCCCCGTCGTCGAGTCCGATTACGTATGCCGGGTCCAGATGATCGAATTCATCAATTTCCTTGCCGTCTTCGATCTTTACGTCCCATCCAAGACGTCCGCCAAAAACACGTGCTCTCAACTCGAACATTTCGTCAAGAACTTCGCTGAACATATGTCTGTTCAGGCCATCTACCACGATGATCATTTCTTCCCCCTTCGAGTGGTTGTTCGGTAATATTGACGTTACCGCTCTCGAAGGATTTTTCTATTGGGGGATTCCCGTATTTTGGCGGAATTTGGGGATTTTTTTGTTTATCCCGGGGTAATAAGCCCGATCGCTATCGCCCGCCCTACGGCCTGAGGGGTGGTCAGCGCACTAAGCTTTTCCCGGCTCGAACGCAAGTGTACTTCTACGGTTCGGTGCGAAATCGACAAAATATCGCCGATATCCTGCTGCGACTTACCTGCAGCGACCCATTGCAGGATTTCCGCTTCGCGAGAGGACAATGTCGGATGATATAGTGCGCCGGTCAGCTGATCCGAGGACACGACGTTGTCGTGGATGTGCACGGCCATGGCCTGCAAATCGCCGATAAAGTTCGTGTAAAGCTTACGCCACTCTTCCTTGCTGCAATTTCGGGTAGCGCTCAGCAGGCCAATATCACCGTAAGGGCCGCGTACCGGGATCGTAACACCCTGACTAGGCAAGCCAAAATCATGAGCATCCCGGAACACGCGTTGAAAGTCCGGACTTCTTTCCAAACGGCTCCAGTCCACCGGCGCAATACTGCGGCGAGCCATGTGGATGGTCGGATCAATCATGATCAGACCCTGTTTCTGGTAGTGCTCAGTCCAGGCGTCGTCATAGGTGACAAAGCCAGCCACAGTTCCTGCCGCCGGATTCATACCAGCATAGGCAGCATGATCCATGTCATGCTTCTCACAGATTTGCCTTAGAAATTCGGTATATCGAACTTCTGAATCCGGCAGGGTGCTCAGATCGACAATTTCCATGTGGCGCCTACCAGCTGTGGCCCATCTTGCTGCCCGATGGTGTCGTCGAGCATGCGTATTACACAGAGTGGAACCCGTTTACCTCACCAAGTCAGAACATCATACTTTTCTAAACATGACAAGGAGAGGTCTAAATTGTCTGTGCAATATCGCATATTGCGACACCCAATAGAACATTTTTGTCACTATTCAGTTTCAAGTGCTGATTCCGATCGAATTCTGACGCGAATGACCGTCAGGGTGTTGGCCTAAGCCCGGTTTCGACCAGCATTCCTCGGGCTTTAGCTTCGGGATAAAAACCTTTGGCGTACAGAAAAATTGCCCTGCGTTGGTCCCCATCTGAAAGCATCCACGCCCCGCGCAAGTACTTCCCGGCAAACTCAAGGTTGGTGTCGGCGTCCAGCAAACCTTCGGCTTTGCCGGTGTATCCCATCGAGCGCGCCGTGGCTGGCAGGATCTGTAGAAGGCCGTAATAGGGCCGGTTGACGGCCCATGGTCGGTGTGTGCTTTCGCGAATGGCCAGCTTGTGAACCAGTTCCCGCGGAATCTCGTAATGGTCCGCCCATCTGTTGATCGAAGCTCTCAGCTCGGGCGTTTCATTCGGGTGGAGCGGCGGGTCAAAATGTGGCGTACCCGCCTTGGAGACCTGGTCTGCCCCGCAGGCAACCAACGACACAAATAGAAACAGTGCCAGGAAACTTTGGCGCAGATAAACAAGCATTTTTCGGTCCTCTGGATTTTGGCGGCAATGATACGGAACGACAATGAGCCTTCAAGCGTACACGGGAAAATGGGCTGAAACTTGCCGGTACGACATGTGAATACAAAGGGAAAAAAGAAAAGGCCGCGCTTTGGCGCGGCCTTTAGAATGCTCACAAGCGGCCAGATCAGGCTTTGGCTTCGTCTTCTGCAACCGGTGCCGCGTCGGCAACCATGTCATCATCATCCGAAGCGGCCGAGCCGATGTCGTCGAACAGTTCGGCGATCTCGAATTCAGCAGCGGCTTCTTCTTCAGCAGCCAGTTCCTGAATCGATTTGCCCGAAGCCTGCAGTTCAGCTTCTTCTGCCGAACGGGCCACGTTCATCTTGATTTCGACTTCAACTTCGGGGTGCAGTTTCACTGCGACAGTGTGCAGACCCAGTTCCTTGATCGGGGCGATCAGGATGATCTGTTTCTTGTCGACGGTGAAACCTGCTTCGGTTGCGGCGTCAGCGGCGTCACGCGGGGTGACCGAACCGTACAGAGCGCCGGCATCCGATGCCGAGCGAATCACGACGAACTGCTGACCGTCCAGCTTTTCAGCCAGGGCCTCAGCTTCTTTTTTGGTTTCCAGGTTGCGGGCCTCAAGCTGCGCTTTCTGGGCTTCGAACGACGCGATGTTGGCGTCCGATGCGCTCAGGGCTTTGCCTTGGGGCAGCAGGAAGTTGCGGGCATAGCCAGGCTTGACGTCAACGACGTCGCCCATCTGACCCAGTTTCGCAACGCGTTCCAGCAGGATAACTTGCATGTCAGTCTCTCCTTACTTCACAGCGTAGGGCAGCAGGGCGAGGAAGCGAGCGCGCTTGATAGCACGGGCCAGTTCACGCTGCTTTTTCGCCGAAACGGCAGTGATGCGCGAAGGCACGATCTTGCCACGCTCAGAGATGTAGCGCTGCAGCAGACGGGTGTCTTTGTAGTCGATTTTCGGCGCATTTTCACCCGAGAACGGGCAGACCTTGCGGCGGCGGAAAAATGGTTTTGCGGCCATGGGTTATAGTCCTTTTCTCAGGCGTTGATCAGCGGCGCTCGCGGCGTTCGCCACGTTCGTCGCGCTTCTGCATCTGAACCGACGGACCATCTTCGTGGCCGTCGACCTTGATGGTCAGAACGCGCATGACATCTTCATGCAGACGCATCAGGCGTTCCATTTCCTGCACCGCGCCCGAGGGGGCATCGGTTTTCAGAAAGGCATAGTGGCCCTTGCGGTTTTTGTTGATCTTGTAGGCCATCGTCTTGACGCCCCAGTACTCGCTGTCAACCAGCTTGCCGCCGTTGTCAGCCAGAACGGTGCCGAAATGTTCGACGAGGCTTTCCGCCTGCGCGTTGGACAGATCCTGACGCGCGATCATTACATGCTCATACAGTGGCATGTGCACTCCTGTTTATATCAAGGCGCATTTCATAGGCGGGGCCAAACATTCCTTCGCGACCCTGCCACGAGAGGCTGCGCGATTCATATGACTGCGAAGGATGGCCCCGTATACACGTCTGAGCCGCAAGGGCAAGCCCTGCCACACATGCCTCTGAGACGCCGCCCAAATTCCTTTGGGTCGCCCAATTGCTGACGCTTTTCGGCTCAAAGTTGTTTTGCATACCGGGCATCAACCGGATCAACAGAATTTCGAAAGTAACCTTAAAAGGGTGACGCGTTATGACCGCTACTAACACAAACGCATATCAGGAAAACGTTGCCGGCTCGCGCTTTGAGAATTCGGTGCCGGTAATGATCACATTTGCACCGAACTGGAAGGCCCGCCTGATACTGGCGCGGATGGTCGGGGCGTTTTTGATCGTTTCCGCGTTTTCAATGTGGTTGATGCCCGGATCGGTCGTTGGCGCAGATGTTTGGCCGATCAAGATGGCGGCATCCATGCTGTTTCTGGTCGTTGGCGTCGCCTTGTTGACAATCGAGGTTTTCGACCCGCGCCCTGACGCCTATTTCGACCCGATCCGCCGCGAAGTCCGGGTATTGCAAAAGAACGAAGACGGACGCCCTCAGACTGTCCTGCGCCGCAGCTATGACTCGCTGGGTGGGGCGCGTTTTGAAGAGAATGAGGTTCACCTGTTTGACGTGGACGGAAGTCTTTTGATGAAGCTGCCGCTTGAATCGGCGGATGTCAGCCGGGCGCTGAAAGGGCAGCTCAGCAAAAGCGTAACAATTTTCGGTTGATTTTTATTCTGTTCAAAAAAGAACAGAAGTTGTGAATCAAAAAAGGTTGTGTGCCGCCCTTGGGCGGCACATTTTGTATTCAAGCAGTCCTGACGGACTGCATTCACAAAACCGCGGAGATTGATATGAAATCCACCCTTCTTGCTGCTGCATTGGCCGTATCAGCGACAACGGCATTCGCCAGCGCCGAGAAATACGTGTTGGATCCCAGCCACAGCCAAGTCATTTTCAGCTATGACCACCTTGGGTTTTCAACCACGACTGGCATGTTTTCCGGCTTTGAAGGCGAGATCATGTTCGACCAGGAAAACCCCGCCGCTTCGAGCGTGAGTGTGTCGATGCCCGTTTTGGAGATGTTTACCGGCTGGAAACCCCGTGAAGATCACTTCATGACCGAGGATTTCTTTGGCGCGGCCGAAGGAGATTTGATCACCTTTACTTCGACAGGAATCGAGGTGACTGGTGAAAACACCGCGAACATCACCGGCGATCTGACGATGAACGGTGTGACCAAATCGGTTGTTCTGGACGCAAAGCTCAACAAGGCTGACACCCACCCGATGGCAAACAAGCCCTGGGCTGGTTTCAACGCGACAACAACGCTTGTCCGTAGCGAATTCGACCTGGGTCAGTTTGCACCGTTTGTCAGCGACGAAGTGCAAATCCAGATTTCGGTCGAGGCACAAAAAGCCGAGTAATCACAGAATCACGAACAGAAAAACGCCGGTGATCAAATCACCGGCGTTTTTTTTGCCTTACTGACCGCGTGCCGCTGTGAGTTCTACGGATACTGCGACGGTAAAGCCCAGCGAGTCTTCGGTAGGCTGCGATGTGCCTACATCAAACTCCAGCCGGTTAAGCTCGGTCGTGCCCGCCATGGTGGCTGTGTCGCCCTGAAGATCCAGCGAGAAGGGCAAAACGACATCGATCGACTTGTCGCGAATTGTAAGCGGACCGCGCGCCTCGTAACCATTTTCGGTTTTATAAAGGTCGGCTTTGAACTGAGCAGTCGGGAACCGGGCGTTGTCGAAGAAATCCGGTCCCATGGCCTGATCGGTTACGGTTCCAAGACTAAGCGAGCTGATGGCTATCGTGACATCGACAGACCCTGCCGGGCCCGGCTCTGTGGGTTCGTCAAAAGTAATTGCGGCCGTCCAGTCCGAAAACGAACCTGTGACGGGGCTATTCAGTTGCGAAATCGTAATCGACAGCGTGCCGTTCTGAACCTTCCATTCGGATTGAACCTCGGTCAGTTGGACATCCGGTGCTTCACCTACGTTAGGGGTAAGCTTACCCGTTGCCCAGCCTCCGGTGACGACGACACCCCAGACCACCAATGCGGCGACGGCTGGAATCAGTGAATGGGTTTGATGTGGTGGTTCCGGCACATCAGACAGGCCCGGTAACATCCGGCGCAATGTGCCGTCCTTGTCGATGACGTGATGTTTCAGCGCACCTGCAACGTGTAGGACAAGGGAAACAACCAGAACCCACATGAAAAGCCAATGCAGAACTCCTGTAACCTCGGCCACGGCGGTGGATTTCGGTACAAAAGGCAGATTTTGGCCGAAGGGCCAAAGGATTGGGGCAAAGCCTTCGGTCGCGGCGTGGTGAATCCAGCCGGTCAGCGGCACAAGGACCAGCGAACCGTAAAGCAGCCAGTGGACGGTTTCAGCGGCAAAGGCTTCGGGCTTGTTGTCAGCATTCAGAAGGCCGGGCTTGGTTTGCGTGAACGCCCAAAGAATGCGGGCCAATGCCACGAAGAACACGGTAACCCCCACGGTTTTATGCAATGAGAACACGCGCGCCGCACGGGCAATTTCCAACTCGGTAGGGGCCGTTGCCGAGTGCAGTACCGCATGCGCCAGATTATCTGCGACCCAGCCGAGGGGCAAAGCCGTGAAGATCAGCAACGCGGTCAGCCAATGAAACGTCTTTGCGATGCTGCCGTAGCTTGAAAAGGAATTGGTCGATTGCATATGTCGGGCGCTCCGGGATTCTAGGGTGTGCCCAAGGTAAAGCCGGATGAAACAGACACAAGTGAGCGCGGGTGCACAAAAAAGGTGCCAGAATGCAGAAAGCAGGCAATACTTGTGCCAGACGGTCAGTCAGTTTACACCCCGCCGCAACCTGACACCATCCATGAGGTTGCAATGACACTCGCGTTCGTTTTCCCGGGGCAAGGCGCCCAGACCATAGGTATGGGCAAAGCTCTGGCTGAGGCCTACCCGGCAGCTCAGGCCATCTTCGATGAGGTGGACGACGCGTTGGGCGAGAAGTTGAGCAGCCTGATCTGGGACGGCGATATTGCTGACCTGACACTGACCCAGAATGCACAACCCGCGTTGATGGCAACGTCGATGGCAGCCATGCGCGCTTTGGAAGCCGAAGGCGTATCTGTCAGCAAGGCGGCTTTTGTGGCGGGGCATTCACTGGGTGAATACTCGGCTCTGGCCGCAGCGGGTGCCTTGTCTGTTGCAGATACTGCGCGTCTGTTGCGCACCCGTGGTCAAGCCATGCAAAGCGCCGTACCCGTTGGCGAGGGGGCCATGGCCGCCATTCTGGGGCTGGATCTGGAGGCCGTGCGCGCCGTGGCGGAAGAAGCCGCACAGGGCGAGGTCTGTCAGGCCGCAAATGACAACGATCCCACACAGGTCGTCGTGTCGGGTTCAAAAGCCGCTGTCGAGCGCGCAGCCGAGATCGCCAAGGAAAAAGGTGCAAAACGTGCCGTTATGTTGCCGGTAAGTGCTCCATTTCACTGTGCGCTGATGAAACCTGCTGCAGATGTAATGGCAGAAGCGCTTGCTGCCGTCGAAATTAAGGCCCCTGTCGTACCTTTGGTGGCCAATGTGCGCGCTGAGGCTGTCAGCGACCCGGATCTGATCCGTCAATTGCTGGTCGAGCAGGTGACGGGTTCGGTTCGCTGGCGGGAAAGCGTGCAATATATGGCGGCTCAAGGCGTGACTGAAACATGGGAAATCGGCGCTGGCAAAGCGCTGTCCGGTATGATCCGCAAGATCGATCGCGAAATCGCGGGCAAGGCTGTGGGTACACCGGAAGACGTCCAGAAGGCCATTCAGGCCGAATCGTAAGCTCAATTCGCGTTGTAACCGACGCAGCAAGAGGGAAACCGAATGTTTGATTTAACAGGTAAGAATGCGCTGATCACCGGTGCTTCGGGCGGTATCGGAGGCCACATCGCACGGGCGTTGCATGGCGCAGGTGCAACGGTTGGGTTGTCCGGTACACGCGTTGAACCGCTTCAGGCTCTGGCCGACGAACTGGGTGAACGCGCGCATGTTCTGCCCTGCAATCTGAGTGACCCGGAAGCCGTTGAAGCGTTGCCAAAGCAAGCGGTCGAGGCGATGGGATCGGTGGACATTCTTGTAAACAACGCCGGAATCACGCGCGACAACCTGTTCATGCGCATGTCTGATGAAGAATGGCAAAGCGTCATTGACGTGAACATGACCTCGACCATGAAACTGTGCAAAGGGGTGATCCGGGGCATGATGAAGGCGCGCTGGGGTCGTATCGTCAATGTCTCGTCCGTTGTGGCCGCAATCGGTAATCCGGGGCAGGCGAACTATGCCGCATCGAAGGCCGGTATGATCGGGTTTTCCAAGGCTTTGGCCCACGAAGTCGCGACCCGCGGAATTACTGTGAATGCCGTGGCACCTGGATTTATCACGACGGCAATGACCGAGAAACTGACCGAGGAACAGAAAAAGGGTCTGTTGCTCAAGGTTCCAGCCGGGCGCATGGGCGATCCGGAGGAAATTGCAGCTGCCGTTCTGTATCTTTCCAGCCCCGAAGCGGGCTATGTTACCGGAAGCACCTTGCATGTGAACGGCGGTATGGCCATGTTGTGAGCGCGACAGGGGCGAGTGCGAAAGCGTTTGCCTCTTGCGTCGACTATGCTATAGGCGGCGCATCTATGCGGGGCCGGTCGTTCAGGTCGGCCTTCTATTTCCCGGTTCGCCGGGACCGAAACCGCCCAAAACGGGCAAACCAAAGCCAACCCGTGCGGGCAAGGGCAGAATCGGGCGGACCGCCCTGTAAAGGAATGAGGAATAGACATGAGCGACGTCGCAGATCGCGTTAAGAAGATCGTTGTTGAGCACCTGGGTGTTGAAGAAGATAAAGTCGTGGAAAACGCGTCCTTCATCGACGATCTGGGCGCAGACAGCCTGGACACTGTTGAGCTGGTCATGGCCTTCGAAGAAGAGTTCGGCATCGAGATCCCCGATGACGCAGCCGAGACCATCCAGACCTTTGGCGACGCCGTCAAGTTCATCAGCGAAGCGTCCTAAGCGTTTCTTTCTGATTAAAATCGGCGCTTCCGGGCAACGGGGGCGCCGTTTTTTTATGCCTGCCCGAATTTCGGACTTGCGTGGCTATTGTGGCCTGCGCACTGTTTCCACTGAGGCAAAACTCAAAGTGGACAGGGCATGATAAGATCCACTCCGATGATAAATACCGCGCGTTTGACGCTGTGCGCTATGCGCCCAGAGGACTTTGACCGGTTCGCGGAAATCTGGCGTAACCCTTGCGTCGTGCGGCATATCGGCGGTTCTCCCCGATCGCGTGGCGAAGCGTGGGATTCTTTCCTGCGTAATGCGGGGCATTGGCAGATGGCCGGTTTTGGTCAGT
Organism: Ruegeria sp. CH2; assembly: GCF_056537065.1. Taxonomy (NCBI): domain Bacteria; kingdom Pseudomonadati; phylum Pseudomonadota; class Alphaproteobacteria; order Rhodobacterales; family Roseobacteraceae; genus Ruegeria; species Ruegeria sp. CH2. The sequence goes on along the minus strand of NZ_JBQFQV010000001.1, from coordinate 729,772 downwards.
GGGGCGTAATGCAGCAATCGAATCGCAAGCTGATCGGGCAAGCCGGATTCTTCTATAGCAACCGATGCATGGGCGACGATTTCGACGGCTTCCCCGAGGCAGGGTGGGTTCTGGTCCCCGAAGCACAGGGGCAGGGATTGGGATACGAGGCCGCCAAGGCTGCGCATGACTGGTTTGACCGGGTGATTCCCGGACCGTTGGTCGCGATGATAAACGCTTCAAATACATCCTCGCAGAAACTCGCCAAAAAGCTTGGCTATGTTTTGATGCGGGAAGGGGTGTATAATGAAACCCCGGTACACTTGTTACGACGCAACGGACCGCCAGCCCGCGCGTAAATTCGCCACTTAATCAGTATGCCGCAAAATGGCCAAACTGTGCCGATCCCGGAGATTTCGGGCGGGCATTCCAGTTGTATGGTGCCGGGGATTTCAAAACGATTGAGCGGAGGACCGAGCTCATGAGGATTTACCCCACGATGGAACTGCAGAACGGCCGGTGTGTCTCGCTGGACAAGGGTCGTCTGGAAGAAGCGATGATCTGGCACGTGAATCCGGTAGAAACCGCACGGAGCTGGGCAGAGGCGGGTGCCGAATGGATGCACCTGACGGATTTCGACGCAATCGAGGGCAAGGATACCAACGCGCAGCTGGTCGGAGATATCATTCGCAAGGCCGAGATTCCGGTGCAGCTGGCGGGTGGCATGCGCACGCGCGAACAGATTGAGCGCTGGATCGACAAGGGCGCGGGCCGCGTTGTGGTTGGCACGCTGGCCGCGCGCGAACCGAACCTGGTCAAGGAACTGGCCAAGCTTTACCCGGATCAGATCGTGCTGTCGGTTGATGTCTGGCAAGGCCTTGTTATGACTGACGGCTGGCGCAGCCAAAGTGCGTTCACGCCCGAAGCCTTTATCGACGCGTTCGGCGATGCGCCTTTTGCCGCCATCGTGGTGACGGATATCGACAGCGACATCGAAGATGTCGAGGCAAAGCTGGGTCTGATCTCGCGATTGGCAAACCATTCGCGTACCCCGGTGATTGCCAGCGGTGTCGTGCGCACGGCAGACGATATCTCGCGGCTGGCATACATCCCCAATATCTCGGGCGCGATTGTCGGGCGCGCGTTGTTCCGCAAGACACTAGACTTGGCCAAAGCACTTGAAACTGCCAAATCGGCCCACGAGCCAGTCGCGCAGTTTCAGTAAGCAACTCCGCCCTTTCGGCTGAACGCGCGAAAGGGCGGTTTTGACAAGCGCCGAATTTCCGGTTTCCTTGGGCATTCGGCGGCAGAACGCCGGGGCGGAAAGAACCGTTGCTCTTGCCCCCGCACCCCGGGCCGGGGTATGAGCGGTTCTCATAACAGGAAGCAGGCAAGAGGCACTTCATGCGCAGAGTCGTTGTAACCGGTCTTGGATTGGTCACTCCTTTGGCCAGCGGGGTCGAGGAAACCTGGTCGCGGCTGCTGGACGGAGAGTCCGGCGCAGGCCCAATCACGCATTTCGATGCAGAGGCAAGCGGGGTCGCAACGACCTACGCCTGCGAGGTGCCGCGCGGCGACGGAACCAACGGGACCTTCAATCCCGATGACTGGATGCCGCTGAAAGAGCAGCGCAAGATCGAAGACTTTATTCTGTATTCCATCGCAGCCGCCGAAATGGCCTGTAAGGATGCAGGCTGGCTGCCGGAAGACGAAGAATCGCGCCTGCGTACTGGTGTTCTGATCGGCTCGGGCATTGGTGGTCTGGGATCGATTGCCAATACCGCGAACCTGATCCGCGACAAGGGTCCGCGCCGGGTATCTCCGTTCTTCATTCCGGGCGCACTGATCAACCTGGCCTCGGGTCAGGTATCAATCCGCCACGGGTTCAAAGGGCCGAACCACTCGGTCGTGACCGCGTGTTCAACCGGGGCGCACGCAATCGGCGACGCCAGCCGCATCATCCGGGCGGGTGACGCGGATGTCATGGTGGCAGGTGGTGGCGAGGGCTGCATCTGCGAGATCGGTATTGCCGGGTTCAACGCATGTAAGGCGCTGTCGACCAAATATGCAGATAATCCCAAGGCTGCCAGCCGACCCTATGACGTGGACCGTGACGGTTTCGTTATGGGAGAGGGCGCTGGCATCGTGGTTCTGGAAGATTACGAGCACGCCAAGGCGCGTGGTGCCAAGATATACGCCGAAGTTCTGGGCTATGGTATGTCGGGCGACGCCTATCACATCACCGCCCCGTCCGAGGATGGCGACGGGGCCGAACGCTCCATGAGAGCGGCGTTGCGCAGCGCCGGGCTGGAGCCGAAAGACCTGGATTACATCAACGCGCATGGCACCTCGACCATGGCGGACACGATCGAACTGGGTGCTGTCGAGCGCCTGTTGGGCGAGCATGCCGGGAATGCGACGATGAGCTCGACCAAGTCGGCAACCGGTCACTTGCTGGGTGCTGCGGGTGCGATTGAGGCGATATTCTCAATCCTGGCGATCCGCGATCAGGTCGCACCGCCAACAATCAACCTGGACAACCCGGCAGTTGAAACTCCGATTGATCTTGCCCCCAACGCCAAGCGCGAGCGTGAGATTAACGTGGCGTTGTCGAACTCGTTCGGGTTTGGCGGAACCAATGCCAGCGTGATCTTCGGAAAGGTCAGTTAAATGTGGCGGGCCATCGCTTCGAATGCGCTGACCATCCTGGTGGTCGGCCTGTTTCTGGTGGGCGGTCTGATCCTGTGGGGACAGTCGCAGTACAAGGCCGAAGGCCCGCTTGAAACTGCGATTTGCCTTCAGGTCAAAAGCGGTTCGAATATGACACGTGTCAGTCGCGATCTGGAAGATCAGGGTGCCATTCGCAGTTCAATTCTGTTTCGGATGGCCGCTGACTATACCGATCAGGCGCAGCGGTTGAAAGCGGGCAGCTTTCTGGTGCGCGAAGGCGCGTCTATGGCGCAGATCATCGAAGAAATCACCAGCAGCGGCGCCAGCACTTGTGGGTCGGAAATCGAATACCGTATCGGTGTGACACGCACCCAAACCCGCGTGCGTGAATTGAACCCGGCAACATTGGATTTCGTCGAGATTGCTTCATTTGATGCGGAAGAGGAAGAAACGCCTGATGCCTATACCGAGAAGCGCAACGAGGCTGACACGCGCTATCGCGTGTCGCTGGCCGAAGGTGTGACCTCGTGGCAGGTGGTTGAAGCTCTGAAATCATTCGAAGCGCTGTCAGGTGAAGTGACCGAGATCCCGGCTGAGGGCATGTTGGCCCCGGACAGTTACGATGTTGTGGCCGGACAGGATCGCAATGCGATTTTGCAGGCCATGCAGGACAAGCAACAACTGCGGATCAACGCGGTTTGGGAAAGCCGCCAAGGCGGGTTGCCGCTGGACACTCCTGAAGAGATGCTGATCCTTGCGTCTATCATCGAAAAGGAAACCGGTGTTCCGGAGGAACGTGGCCAGGTCGCCAGTGTGTTCGTGAACCGCCTGAAACAGGGGATGCGCCTGCAAACAGATCCGACCGTCATCTATGGCGTGACAAAGGGGCAGGGCACATTGGGCCGCGGGTTGCGGCGCAGCGAACTGAACCGTCCGACACCGTGGAACACCTATCAGATTGATGGGCTGCCCCCCACGCCGATTGCAAATCCGGGTCTGGCGAGCCTTGAAGCTGCGGTTGCGCCGGATGACACCAACTATGTATTCTTCGTCGCCGACGGCTCGGGCGGTCATGCGTTTGCAGAAACCCTGCAGGAGCATAATCGCAACGTTGCCAAATGGCGCGAAATTGAGGAACAGCAAAGCTCGGGGAATTAAGCCCGGCGGAATGCTGGTTTTGCTAAAAAAACGCCGACGCCGGTATGAAAACTGGCGTCGGCGTTTTCTTTGGCAGCCTGTTCAGTCCTTAGGCGGCTGAACGTCTTTTGTTGGGACGGCGCCGTCTGCTGCTGGAAGGTTTCCCATCACCGTTGGCCGGTTTGGGTTTAAACCCGCGACGGCGGTTGTTTTGACGACGTGCAGGTTGCTGAACCTCGACCCCTTCCGGCATGGTGCCGCTTGTGACAGGGATTTCAATTTTCATCAGCTTCTGGATCTGACGCAGCAGGTCGACTTCTTCCGGTGCACAGAACGCGATCGCTTCCCCTTCGCGCCCGGCACGGGCGGTGCGCCCGATACGGTGGACGTAATTGTCGGGTACGTCGGGCAGGTCGAAGTTGATGACATAGGCGACACCGGGGATGTCGATGCCACGCGCGGCAACGTCGGTGGCCACCAGTATGTTCACCTCTCCAGCGCGGAAGGCATTGATGGCCCGGTCACGCTGGCCCTGGCTTTTGTTCCCGTGAATGGATGCTGCGTTGAAGCCATCGGCGACCAGCCCTTTCATCAGCCGCTCGGCACCGTGTTTTGTGCGGGTGAAGACCAGCGTCAGTGCATCCGCGTCCTGAGACAGGATATGGCGAAGTTTAGAGGGTTTTTCGGCTTTTGGAACAAAATGAAGGGACTGAGTGATCTTGTCCGCCGCCTTGCCCGGGGGTGAAACCTGCACCCGCTGTGGATTGTTCAGATAGGCACGGCTGAGCTCCTCCATCTGTTTCGGCATTGTGGCCGAGAACAGCATGGTCTGGCGGGGTGTTCCCAGTGCAGGCGCGATGCGACGCAGAGCGTGAATGAAGCCCAGGTCAAGCATCTGATCTGCTTCGTCCAATACCAGATGGCGCACCGAACCAAGGTCAACAGCGCCGCGTTCCATCAGGTCAATCAGGCGCCCCGGGGTGGCGACCAAAATATCGGTGCCGCGGGCAAGGAACATCACTTGTTTGTTGATCGACTGGCCACCAACAACTGTGGCGACCCGCAGCTTTGTTCCTTTGGTGAGGGTGCGCAAACTGTCGGCGATCTGGTTCACCAACTCGCGTGTAGGGGCGAGGATCAGCGATTTGGCTGTTTTGGGATCGGGCTTGCCAGGTTGTGCCAGCAGGTGGTCGATCAGGGGCAGGCCAAAAGCCAGTGTCTTTCCGGTGCCGGTTTGGGCCAGCCCGAGGATATCATGCCCATTCAGGGCCAGCGGAATGGCCTGGTTCTGAATCGGGGTGGGTTGTGTAAATTTGGCGCGCTTCAACGCGTCATTCAGTGTCGGCGCGAGGCCGAGCATATCGAAGTCGAACAAAAAATTATCCTTTACGGCCCGCAGGTTAAGCCCCGCGAGCAGGTGATGACTGGCCACGTTCATGTGACCGGCAGGGTTGAGCGAGACCTCGGGATGCGCGAGCGAATCCAGCGCCATCCGGCCATCGCCTAAAGAACCCTGCGTGAAGGGGAACTGGGAGTTATGTGTTGGCGCTGTGGGGCCTGAAGCCCGACGATGCTCACGCGGTGGCGCCGTGATGAGGGGCACATGAGGGTTTCGGGGGGAAATGTCAAGGACTGGTTTTGCAGCGCGCCGGACCCTGCGGCGCCGAAATCGGGTGATGCGGGCGATTTTGAGCGCGATTTCGGAAAATGTCAGGTTTGTACACGCGTCCAGGTGGGGAGTGTGCAATTTGTACACGCTGAAAGTGGCTCAGGGGTAACCCTGTATTAACCCCTCTGGTCGGTGAGGCGGTCAGGGCTAGGGAGGCAAAAGGGCGGGGCGGCGTTTAGGCCGAGGGTTACTACAGCCGGAAATTCACTGTCCGTTAACCTGCACCGTACGATCCCTGTTGCGCGACTGTTGCGTAAACCCTTGACTTTGCGCGCTTTATCCCGTATAGGTTGTGTCATGCTAGAAGAAGTGGGCGAACGGCCTCGGGGTGACCCGGTGGCCGTTTTTTCGTTTCTCTCGTGCGGAGAACACTCACGCATGAGGTCACAGGCAAACATGACTTTGATTACCCCGGAAGAGCGGATTTCCCAGACGGCTGAACTGTTGCAGTCCCTGGAAAGGTCCATTCGCGATCTGCGGCAAGCGGCAGAAGACCTGCGCAAACAGATCGGTGCCGGGGAGGATGCAGATCTTGCTGGTTCAGCCAAGCAACTCGGTCAGCTGGAGGGGCTGATCCGAAGTTGCCAGAAAGTGGAGACAAGCTTTGTCGAACAACATTACAGACAAGCCGGAATTGCCCAAGGAGGGTACGCGCTCGACCTTGAGCGGGCCCGATTTGAGATCGGGTGCAGGTTGGCTCGCCTCCGCCGATGCTGCGGTGCGGGAGAGATTTCTGAGTGAGATCGGGGAGGGGGGGCTGTGTGCCCTCCCTTTCCTGTTTGAATTCTGGGCGCTGCCACATCAATTGCCGCCCGAGGGCGACTGGCGGTCCTGGGTGATCATGGGCGGGCGCGGTGCGGGCAAGACGCGGGCCGGGGCCGAGTGGGTAAGGTCGATGGTCGAGGGGCCGAAACCGCTGGACAAGGGCGAGGCGTGCCGCGTGGCGCTGGTGGGTGAAACATTCGATCAGGTGCGCGACGTGATGATCTTTGGCGACAGCGGGATATTGCAATGCTCGCCCCCGGATCGGCGACCCGTGTGGAAGGCATCGGAACGCAAGCTGATCTGGCCCAACGGGGCCGAGGCTCAGGCGTTTTCGGCACATGATCCCGAAGGGCTGCGCGGGCCGCAGTTCGATGCGGCCTGGGTGGATGAGCTGGCCAAGTGGAAGAAGGCGGGCGAGACCTGGGACATGCTGCAATTTGCGCTGCGTTTGGGCGAGAGGCCCCGGGTCTGCGTGACCACGACGCCGCGAAATGTGAAGGTTCTGAAGGAGTTGCTGGCGTCGCCGTCCACCGTGCAGACCCATGCGCCGACCGAGGCGAACCGGGCCAATCTGGCGGCGTCGTTTCTGGAGGAAGTGCGCGCGCGCTATGCGGGCACGCGGCTGGGGCGGCAGGAGCTGGACGGGGTGCTGCTGTCGGATGCCGAAGGGGCATTGTGGACAGGCTCTATGCTTGAGGCGGCGCGCTGCGCACAAGTGCCCGAGCTGGACCGTATCGTCGTGGCGCTGGACCCGGCGGTGACGTCCGGGTCAGGCGCGGATGCCTGCGGGATCGTGGTGGTTGGCGCGCACGTGCAAGGCCCGCCCGAGGACTGGCGCGCCTATGTGCTGGCTGACCGGACGGTGCAGGGCGTTGGCCCGGCAGGCTGGGCGCAGGCGGCGATTGACGCGATGAATGAGTTTGGGGCCGAACGGCTGGTGGCCGAGGTCAATCAGGGCGGGCAACTGGTGGAAGAGGTCGTGCGACAGGTGGACCCTCTGGTCCCTTACCGCGCCGTGCGGGCGTCGCGCGGCAAGGTCGCGCGGGCGGAACCTGTGGCAGCGCTGTACGAGCAGGGGCGGGTGGCCCATGTCGCCGGGCTGGACGCGCTGGAGGAGCAGATGTGCCAGATGACCGCGCACGGGTTCGAGGGGCAGGGTTCGCCCGACCGGGTCGACGCGCTGGTCTGGGCGCTGCATGAGTTGGTTGTGGGGCCTGCGGGGGTGTTTAGAAGGCCGAGGGTGAGGGCGTTGTGAGCCTAGCGATGGCGAAGTAATGACGACAACAAAGCTTTAACCAAGCTTTTCTATCAACTGTTTGCGGCTGGTTTCTGGAGATATGGCAGTGTATAGGCCAAGCTATGCAAAAGGTCACAGTAACCAATACTAACAGATTTGATTTAAAAGATATTCTTGACCCCGACGAAAAGCTACTTTGGTCAGGTGGACCGGGTTACGGAACCAAGTACTTTCAAGTTGTAGGTGACGAGCGTAAGCTCCATTTCTTTAACTTAATTGCTTGTGTTGTCATGTGGGCGACGCTGCCGTTCATCAATGCCGACGCCCAGTTTGGTCCCGGTGATGCGCTTTGGATTTATGGGGCCACGACATTCGCCTTTTTCTTGTTTTCAACAGGCATCGCGAGCCAGCGTCAGTATGTGCTGAACAACCTGGCCTACTTTGTCACAGATAGGCGCGTGATTGTTTGTAGGCGCGGTAGAAATTGGAGACTTGGTGTACGGCTCTATGTCATATCGTGTGAGCATTCAGCAACGTTTCCGTACTCTGTTGTCGATACGCGCCCTTACCCGTCACTTGAGGTTGGTATTCTTCTTTCCGAACAGCAAGTACAGCCATTCGGACTCGGGCTTTCTCACCCAGGTCATCCAATTCTCTTTGGCAGGACGCATTATCCCATTTTGCTAGACTATATTCCGGATGCCGAGCATCTAGTTGCGACTATTCGGTCGTGTTGCCTTGACAGGTAGGTCCATGGATTTCATTGGAAAAGTACTGAAGTTCCCGTCTGCAGCTGAGTTGCCTGTTCTGAAGAAAGGGTTACTTGTCAGACTGATCTTCGTTGCAATCTTGCTGTTTGCGTCGATTTCAGAACAACGATCGCTCCTCTACTACGTACTAGCCCTACCTTGGATATACTTGATACTGATGTTCAGCGTGATCGAAAGCAGGTTTGCGAACCGAAACGATCCGCATGATTGACCCGTTGCCCTCCCCCCGTACGCCCCATTCCCAAGGCTTAAACGTCTTTCCGTCATAACTCCTTTCAACAAGCCGGGCAGAGCGGCGGCAGAAAGGAGCACAGATGGTATTCGATTTCTTGCGTCGTGGATCGGCCGGCAGCGCGCCCGAGGCGAAGGCGAGCGCGACGGGGCCTGTGGTGGCGTGGCAGACTGGCGGGCGCGTGGCGTGGAGCCCGCGGGACACGGTGTCTCTGACGCGGACGGGATTTTCGGGCAATCCGGTGGGGTTTCGGTCGGTCAAGCTGATTGCTGAATCGGCGGCGGCTCTGCCCTTGATATTGCAGGGTCAGGGGCAGCGTTTCGATGCGCATCCGATCCTGGCTCTGTTGCGGCGCCCGAATGCGGCGCAGGGGCGGGCAGAGATGCTGGAGGCCCTGTTCGGGCAGCTGCTGCTGTCGGGCAATGCTTATGTCGAGGCGGTGCAGGCCGAGGACGGGCTGCCGGTTGAGCTGCACGTTTTGCGCTCGGACCGGATGAGCGTGGTGCCGGGGGCGGATGGGTGGCCCAAGGCCTATGATTACAGCGTCGGCGGCAAGACGCACCGGTTCGCGGCCGAGGCCATCTGTCATATCAAGACGTTCCACCCGCAGGATGATCATTATGGGTTCTCACCGATGCAAGCGGCGGCGACGGCGATTGATGTGCACAACAGCGCCTCGCGGTGGTCGAAATCGCTGCTGGACAATGCCGCGCGGCCCTCGGGGGCGCTGGTGTGGAAAGGCGGTGATGGGCACGGAATGATGGCCGAGGAGCAGTTCCGCCGCCTGTCCGACGAGATCGAGCAGAACTATCGCGGGGCGCGCAATGCGGGTCGGCCGATGGTTCTGGAGGGGGGGCTGGATTGGAAGCCGATGGGCTTTTCCCCCTCAGACATGGAGTTTCAGAAGACCAAGGAAGCCGCCGCCCGCGAGATCGCGCTGGCCTTTGGGGTCCCGCCGATGCTGCTGGGGATACAGGGCGACGCGACCTATTCAAACTATCAGGAGGCCAACCGGGCGTTTTACCGCCTTACCGTGCTGCCCCTGGTGACGCGGGTGGCGGCGGCGGTGTCGGAGTGGCTGACGGGCTTTACCGGCGAGGACCTGATCCTGAAGCCCGATCTGGATCAGGTAACGGCCCTGTCTGCCGAGAGGGATGCGCAATGGGCGCGGGTCAACCGGGCGGAATTCCTGAGCGATGTGGAAAAACGCAGGTTGCTGGGTCTGCCGGAGCGTGCCGATGGCTGAGGGGTATCCGCCGTTCGACTGCGCGCCGGGGCTACGTCTGGCCGCGCATGAGCGGGTGGCCGAGATCCAGCACGCGCATCTGTGCAGGCGGCTGGATCAGATCGAAGAGATGATGGAGCGGCTGGAGAAACGGCTGTGGCTGACAGTCTATGGTGTGGCCGCAGTGATCCTGGCGCAGGCGTTTCAGTCATTCCTGGTGGTAACGCCATAAGTTCAGTGGGTTACATGGAGAAGTTCATGGATTTGGAGCATAAGTTCGCAGGGTTTGGTGACATCCTGTCAGTGACCGAGGATGCGGTGATCGAAGGCTATGCCAGCCTGTTCGGGCAAGTCGATCAGGGCAGTGACATGGTGCAGCGCGGGGCCTATCGCGCCTCGCTTGAGGGGCTCGCCAAGGCGGGTCAGCGGGTCAAGATGCTGTGGCAGCACGACCCGGCGCAACCCATAGGTGTCTGGGACGAGGTGCGCGAGGACGACAAGGGCCTGTGGGTCAAGGGTCGCCTGCTGGAAAGCACCCAGAAAGGCCGGGAAGCGGCCGAGCTGATCCGGGCGGGTGCGATGGATGGCCTGTCGATCGGTTATCGCACCAAGCGGGCCGCAAAGAATGACAAGGGCCAGCGGGTCCTGACGGAACTGGAGCTGTGGGAGGTGTCGCTGGTGACCTTCCCGATGCTGCCCAGTGCGCGGGTGGCGGCAAAGGGGAGCGACCCCGATGCCGAGAACACCTGGCGCAGTATTGCCGAGGTGTTCAACGACGCCCGGCAGGAGCTGGCGCGGACCTAGCGCGCCTCAAACCCACCCAAAAACAGGACATGCTGATGAGCAAGACCGAGATCCCGGCCTTGACCGGAGAGGGTGCGCCCCTGGTTCAGGAGGTGAAGCAGGCGATGGCTGGCTTCGTGAATGAATTCAAGGGCCTGAAGGCTGAAGTTAAAACCAAATTGCAACAGACAGAAGAGCGACTGACCATGCTGGATCGTAAATCAACCATCGCGGCGCGCCCGCATCTTGCGGCCTCGACCCTGGACGGTGCCCCGCACCAGAAGGCGTTCGACGCCTATGTACGCTCGGGCGAGGATGATGGGCTGCGCGGGCTGGAAATGGAGAGCAAATCGCTGTCCACCGCCGTCAACAGCGATGGTGGGTATCTGGTCGATCCGCAGACCGCCGAGACGATCAAGTCGGTTCTGAACGCAACCGCGTCAATCCGTTCGATTGCGTCGGTGGTGAATGTCGAGGCGAATTCGTTCGATGTGCTGATCGACCATACCGATGTCGGTGCCGGCTGGGCAGATGAGAATTCGGCCACTTCCGAAACCGGAACCCCGTCGATTGACCGTATCTCGATCCCGCTGCACGAGTTGAGCGCGCTGCCCAAAGCCTCGCAACGTTTGCTGGATGACAGCGCGTTCGATGTCGAGGGCTGGCTGGCCGGTCGGATTGCCGACAAGTTCGCCCGTGCCGAGGCGGCGGCCTTTATCACGGGTGATGGTGTGGACAAACCCAAGGGTCTGATGATCCACCGTGCGGTATCCGATGACACGTGGTCCTGGGGCAGCCTGGGGTATGTTGCCACCGGCATCGATGGCGGCGTCGATGCGGATGCGATTGTCGATGTGGTTTATGCGCTGGGCGCGCAATACCGGGTCAATGGCACATTCGTCATGAACTCGAAAACGGCGGGTGTGATCCGCAAGCTGAAAGACAGCGATGGCCGCTTCCTGTGGTCGGACGGTCTGGCCGCCGGTGAGCCCGCGCGCCTGATGGGCTATCCGGTACTGATTGCCGAGGACATGCCGGACGCGGCCTCGGACAGCTTTTCGATCGCGTTTGGCGACTTCAAATCCGGTTACACTATCGCTGAACGCCCCGATCTGCGCGTGCTGCGCGACCCATTCAGCGCCAAGCCGCATGTCCTGTTTTATGCGACCAAGCGTGTGGGCGGTGATGTGAGCGACTTTGCAGCCATCAAGCTGGTGAAATTCGGCATCGCTTAAGCGGTGACGAATCCGGGGGGCCATCGGCCCCTCGGGCGGCGGGCGCGGGCCGGGGTGAGATCCCCCGCGTTGTCTAGCTGCTCCCCTCCGTCCGAGCAACGTGGGGCGGCGCGTGCCCGTCATTTTCCTGACTGAGGCCCCCGGTGGGGTCCGAGATTGCGGAGTGAATGGATGATGTTGATCGAAGAAACCGCCATCGCGGATGCGGCGTTGCCGGTGGATCAGTTCAAGGCGCATCTGCGGCTGGGCAGGGGCTTTGCCGAGGATGACGTTCAGAACGAGGTGCTGAAGGGGTTCCTGCGGGCGGCCATGGCCGCGATCGAGGCGCGCACCGGCAAGGTTCTGATCGAGCGCGACTTTTCATGGAGCCTGAGCGGTTGGCGCGATCCGTCGGGCGAGGTTTTGCCGGTTGCTCCGGTGACATCGGTGCTGGCCGTGACGCTGACCGATGCGGCAGGTTCTGAAACCGTTGCGGATGCGGCAGCGTATAGGCTGGAACGCGATGGTCAGCGCCCGCGGTTGCGGCCGGTCGGGTCGGCCCTGCCTGCGATTGCAACGGGGGGTGCGGTGAAGATCGCCTTCACGGCCGGGATGGCCACGGATTGGGCCGGTTTGCCTGCCGATCTGGGCCAGGCGGTACTGTTGCTGGCCGCGCACTATTACGAACACCGGGACGAGACCGCGCTGGGCGCGGGGTGTATGCCGTTTGGCGTCACCAGCCTGATCCAGCGCTATCGGATGGTGCGCTTTGGTGCGGGGGTGGTGCAATGAATACGCCGCGTCTGAACCGCAAGCTGGTCCTTGAGGCCCCGATGCGCAGCGCTGACGGGGCCGGAGGATATACCGAGGCATGGGCCGCGCTGGGAACGCTGTGGGCCGAGGTCACGGCGCGCAGTGGCGCGGAACGGCAGATCGCCGGCGTTTCCGTCTCGCGCGTGGGGTATCGCATCGTGGTGCGGGGCGCGCCCGAGGGGGCGACCATGCGCCCGGCGCCGGATCAGCGGTTTCGCGAAGGCAATCGCCGTTTCGTCATCCGCGCCGTGGCTGAGCGCGACGCGCGCGGCCAGTACCTGACCTGTTTCGCGGATGAAGAGGTGGCGGCATGAGCTATGGCGTATCAGCCGCCTTGCAGGCGGCGGTGTTTCAGCACCTCACCGCGGATGCGGATGTCAGCGGCCAGTCCGGTGGCGCGATCTATGACGCGGTGCCCACGGGAACGGTTCCGCAGACCTATGTGACATTGGGCCCGGAAGAGGTCCGCGACGCCTCGGACCGGTCGGGCGCGGGTGCGATCCACCGCTTTACGGTTTCGGTGGTGTCCGAAGCCGCCGGGTTTGGCGCGGCAAAGACGCTGGCCGGGGCGGTGTGTGACGCGCTGGACAATGCGCCGCTGGTTCTGAGCCGCGGGCATCTGGTCGGGCTGTGGTTCGAGCGCGCCTCGGCCCGGCGAACCGGGACAGGCGGCAGCATCCGCCAGATCGACCTGAGATTCCGCGCCCGCGTGGAAGACGACTAAGCAATCAACGGAGAGAGCACATGGCTGCCCAGAACGGAAAAGACCTTTTGGTCAAAGTGGATATGAACGGCACGGGCCTGTTCCAGACCATTGCGGGCCTGCGGGCCACGCGGATCAGTTTCAACGCCGAAAGCGTGGATGTCACCAGCCTGGAAAGCCAGGGGGGCTGGCGCGAGCTGTTGTCGGGGGCGGGGGTCAAATCGGCCTCGATCTCGGGCTCGGGCGTGTTCAAGGATGCAGGTACGGACGAACGCGCGCGGCAGCTGTTCTTTGACGGCGAGACCCCGGCGTTTCAGGTGATTATCCCCGATTTCGGCATTGTCGAGGGGGCGTTTCAGGTGACGGGCATCGAATATGCAGGCTCGCACAACGGTGAGGCGACCTATGAGATGAGCATGGCAAGCGCCGGTGCGCTGAGCTTTACGGCGCTGTAATCGCATGGCCAATCCGTGGACGGGCGAGGTGGCACTGACCATCGATGGAGAGCGGCGGGTGCTCAAGCTGACGCTGGGCGCTTTGGCGGAACTGGAGCAGGAGCTGAACACCGGATCCCTGGTCGAGCTGGTGCAGCGGTTCGAGGGTGGCGCGTATTCCAGCAGTGACGTGCTGGCGCTGATCGTTGCCGGGTTGCGGGGCGGGGGCCGGGATACCACCCGCGCCGACCTGTTTCATGCCGAAATCGAGGGCGGCCCGATGGCTGCGGCCAAAGCGGCGGCCGAGCTGCTGGCCCGCGCCTTTATGGTGCCGGAAACGACATGAGCGGGTTCGACTGGCCCGCCCTGATGCGGGCCGGGTTTCTGGGGCTGCGGCTGACACCGGATCAGTTCTGGCGTCTGACCCCGGCAGAACTGCGGCTGATGCTGGGGCAGGGCGCCGGGATGTCCGCGATGAACCGGGCAGGGCTTGACGCGCTGCTGGCCGCCTTCCCGGACAAGCAACAAGGAGAGCGTGATGACGGATCGTGACGGGTTTGACGACTTGCAGGAGCGGGGGGCAGCGCTGGGCGATGCCCTGGGTGATGCTGCGACGATGGCCGCGGCGTTTGACAGCCAGATGAAGCGGATCAGCGCCGCGTTCGAGGAAACCGGCAAGGATGTCGCCACGTTGGAGCGGGGCATGTCCAGCGGTTTGCGCAAGGCGTTCGATGGCGTGGTTCTGGACGGGATGAGCCTGTCGGGCGCGCTGGATGTGCTGAAGAACTCGCTGATCCAAACGGCCTATGCCGCCGCGATCAAGCCGGTGACGGATCATTTCGGTGGGTTGCTCGCAAACTCGGTCGGCGGGTTGGTGCAGGGTCTTCTGCCCTTTGCCGATGGCGGCAGTTTCAGCCAGGGCCGGGTGATGCCCTTTGCCAATGGCGGCGTGGTCAGCAGCCCGACAATGTTTCCAATGCGGGGCGGCACCGGGCTGATGGGCGAGGCTGGCCCCGAGGCGATCATGCCGCTGGCGCGCGGCACGGACGGCAAGCTGGGCGTGCGCACGCAGGGCGGCGGGCATTCGGTGAATGTGGTGATGAACATCACGACCCCGGATGTGCAGGGGTTCCGCCGCTCGCAGGGACAGATTGCAGCACAGATGAGCCGTGCGTTGGGGCGCGGCAATCGCAACAGGTAAATCAGGGAGCAGGTGATGACTTTCCACGAGGTGAGATTTCCCGCCAGCCTGAGCTTTGGCTCGGTCGGGGGGCCCGAACGGCGCACGGATATTGTGACGCTGGCCAACGGGTTCGAAGAGCGCAACACGCCCTGGGCCCATTCCCGGCGCAGGTATGACGCGGGGCTGGGGATGCGCTCGCTGGACGATATCGAGACGCTGATCTCGTTCTTCGAGGCGCGGCAGGGCCAGATGTACGGGTTTCGCTGGAAGGACTGGTCGGATTTCAAATCCGGCAAGGCCACGTTGGATGTCGATGTCGGAGATCAGGTTATCGCTCGCGGCGACGGTGTGCGGACCGAGTTTCAGCTGATCAAGACATATAGCTCGGGCGGGGTCAGCTATGCCCGCCCCATCGTCAAGCCGGTGCTGGGGACGGTGCGTCTGGGGCTGGATCAGGACGAAATCCGGGAGGGCGTGGAATTCGAGGTTGATCTGGCAACAGGCCGGATCACCTTTGCCGACCCGCCACCGGAAGAGGTGGATATCACCGCCGGGTTCGAATTCGATGTGCCGGTGCGGTTTGACACCGACAAGATCCATACAAGCGTCGCCAGTTTTCAGGCCGGAGAGGCGCCGAACGTTCCTGTTGTTGAGGTGCGTGTCTGATGGCTGTGGATGAACAGGGCCTGCACGCGCATCTGCAAAGCGGAATGACCACCGCGTGCCGGTGTTGGGCGATCAGACGCCGGGATGGTCAGGAATACGGGTTCACCGATCACGATCTGGAGCTTGGCTTTGACGGATTGACGTTCAGGGCCAGCACCGGATTGACGGCGGCGGCCATCGAGCAGGCCACCGGCCTGTCCATTGACAACACCGAAGCCATGGGCGCGCTGTCGGATGCGGCCATTCGCGAAGAGGATATCGAGGCGGGGCGGTTCGACGGGGCCGAAGTGCGCGCGTGGCTGGTCAACTGGGCCGACCCGGATCAGCGTATCCTTCAGTTCCGGGGCTCGATCGGGGAATTGCGGCGCGCAGGCGGTGCATTCCACGCCGAGCTGCGTGGCCTGACCGATTTGCTGAACCGCCCGTTGGGGCGCGTGTATCAGAAGCCTTGTACTGCCGTTTTGGGGGACCGGACCTGTCGGTTCGGCATGGATACGCCCGGCTATTGGATTGAGGGCGCCGTCACCGGTTTCGATGGCGGAACCGTTCTGCTTGTTGCGGGCGGGGCAACCATCGAAGACGGCTGGTTCGAGCGCGGCAGGGTCGACGTTGTGTCGGGAGCGGCGAAGGGGCTCTGGTCATCAATCAAGCATGACCGGCAGGTGGCGGAAGGGCGGCAGATCACGCTCTGGTCCGGTTTCGGGGAAAGCCTTGTGCCGGGTGACACGGTCAGGCTGCGGGCGGGGTGCGACAAACGCATGGAGACCTGCCGTCTGAAGTTCAACAACCTGCTGAACTTTCAGGGTTTTCCCGATCTTCCGGGCGAAGACTGGGTGATGGCCGTCCCCAAACAGAGCAAAGCCAACAGCGGAGGGAGCCTGAGGTGACGATACACAGGCAGGATATAGTCGCGGAAGCGCGCAGCTGGCTGGGGACGCCTTATGTGCATCAGGCCTCGACCAAGGGGGCGGGCACGGATTGTCTGGGCCTGCTGCGCGGCGTCTGGCGCGCCGTGATTGGGCGGGAGCCCGAGGCGGTTCCGGTCTACAGTCTGGACTGGTCCGAGCCGCAGGGCGAGGAACGCATGTGGGCGGCGGCGCGGCGGCATCTGGTCGAAAAACCGGCCGCCGATTTTGCGGTCGCAGATGTGCTGCTGTTCCGGATGCGCGATGGCAGCGTGGCCAAGCATCTTGGCATCGTCAGCGTCGCAGGCCCGGAACCAAGGTTCATTCACGCCTATTCCGGTCATGGCGTCGTCGAGAACGCGCTGAGCGGCCCATGGCGCCGCAGGGTCGTTTCCTGTTTCGAATTCCCGTTGGAGGTGCTCTGATGGCTACTATTCTTCTTTCCGCAGCCGGGGCGGCGCTGGGCGGGTCAATTGGCGGAACGGTCGCGGGCCTGTCCACCGCGATCATTGGCCGGGCCATTGGCGCGACGGTCGGGCGGGTCATCGACCAGAGGTTCTTCAGCCAGTCCGTCATGGGCAGTGGCAGCGAAGTCATCGAAACAGGCCGCATGGACCGGTTCAGGCTGACGGAAACCGGCGAGGGCGCGCCGGTGACTACGGTCTTTGGGCGTATGCGCGTGGGCGGTCAGGTCATCTGGGCCTCGGACTTTCTGGAGACCGAGACCCGTGAAACGCAGGGCGGCGGAGGCGGGGGCAAAGGCAAACCCAAGACCCCCGAAGTGACCACCGTCAGCTACAGCTATTCGATTTCGCTGGCCATTGCCGTTGGTGCAGGCGAGATTGCCGATGTCGGGCGCATCTGGGCAGACGGGGAAGAACAGGACCGATCCGGGCTGAACATGCGCATCTATCACGGCACGCAGGATCAGTTGCCCGATCCCCTGATCGAAGCAATCGAAGGGACGGGCACGGTGCCGGCCTATCGCGGTACAGCCTATGTCGTGATCGAGGATTTCCAGCTTGCGAGTTTTGGCAACCGGGTGCCGCAGTTCTCGTTCGAGGTGGTGCGCCCCGCGCAGCGCGACATGCCTGATTACCCAAGCGCCCTGCCGCAGATCGTGCGGGGCGTTGCGATGATACCGGGCACGGGCGAGTATGCGCTGGCCCGTTCGCAGGTGAATTATACGCAATCCGGGACAAGCTGGGCGGCCAATGCGCATTCCGCGTCGGGTGTATCGGATCTTGTGAGCTCGACCCGTGCGCTGGAGACCGAGTTGCCAAATTGCGACGCGGCCTCGTTGGTGGTGTCGTGGTTCGGTGACGATCTGAGATGCGGCACATGCACGATCCGGCCCAAGGTCGAACAGAGTGGCACGGACAGCCGCAACATGCCATGGATCGTGTCGGATCAGGTTCGAAGCACGGCGGGTCAGGTCACCCGGCAGGACGGCCGCCCGGTCTATGGCGGAACACCCGCAGACCCGGCGGTGGTCGAGGCGATCCGACACCTCAACCAGTCGGGAAAGCGGGTCATGTTCTATCCGTTCATCCTGATGGAGCAATTGCAGGGAAACGGGCTGCCCGATCCCTGGTCGGAGGCCACAAGTCAGCCCCACCTGCCTTGGCGGGGACGGATCACGCTGGATGTGGCGCCGGGGCGCGCAGGGTCTGCTGATCAGACCGCGGCGGCGGACGCGCAGGTGGCCGCGTTCTTTGGGACGGCAAGTGCTGCGGATTTTACGATCAACGAAGGATTTGACGCCCCGGTGGACACGGGCGGCGGCAGCGGCACCAGCGGCTCGGGCCCGGTGCTTGGCGGGCGGCCGGATGATCGCGGGCCTGGCGATTTGCAATGGGTAAACGGTGGCGGCACGTTTGGCGGCTTGCTTGGTAATGGTCCCGTTCCGGCCACGAAAATCGTCAAATACTCCGGCCCGCAGGAATGGGGCCTGCGCCGGTTCATTCTGCACTATGCCATGTTGTGCAAGGCGGCTGGTGGGGTGTCGTCCTTCTGTATCTCGTCCGAGATGCGTGGCCTGACCCAGATCCGCGGGGCCTCGGGGTTTCCCGCCGTTGCGCAACTGCGTGCGCTGGCGGCAGAGGTGCGCCAGATTCTGGGCCCGGACACCAAGATCGGCTATGCGGCGGATTGGAGCGAGTATTTCGGATACCAGCCGGATGGAAGCGGTGACAGGTATTTTCACCTCGACCCGTTATGGGCGGATGACAATATCGATTTCATTGGCATCGACAATTACATGCCGTTGTCTGACTGGCGTGATGGCGAAAATCACGTGGACGCCGAGGGTGGTGCGCCGTCGGTCTACGACCTTGGGTATCTGCGCGACAATATCGAGGGGGGCGAGGGGTATGACTGGTATTATGCCGCGCCGGAAGAGGCCGATGCACAGATCAGAACGCCCATCGAAGATCAGGAGCATGATGAGCCATGGGTCTGGCGCTACAAGGACCTGCGCGGCTGGTGGTCAAATCTGCATCACGAGCGGATCGGTGGCGTTCGTCAGCCCAATCCGACCGACTGGGTGCCCGGATCAAAGCCGATCTGGTTTACCGAGTTGGGATGTGCGGCAATCGACAAGGGCACGAACCAGCCGAACAAGTTTCTGGATCCGAAATCGTCTGAATCGCTGTTGCCTGCATATTCAAACGGACTGCGTGACGATTTCATTCAGGTCCAGTACCTTGCGGCGACCCTTGGATATTGGAGCGACCCGAACGTCAACCCGGTGTCGCAAGTCTATGGCGGACCAATGCTGGACCTGGCGAATGCCTATGTCTGGGCGTGGGATACCCGCCCGTTTCCGACCTTTCCAAATCTGCGAAGCCAGTGGGATGATGGGGCAAACTATGACCGGGGGCATTGGCTGAACGGCCGGTCCGGCTCGCGCACGCTGGCCTCGGTCGTGACTGAGATATGCCACGCGGCAGGGGTGACGGATATCGATGTTACCGGGCTTTATGGCGTGGTTCGGGGATATGTCATCGAAGATGTGACAAATGCGCGGTCGGCTTTGCAGCCGCTGATGCTGCGCTATGGGTTCGACGCGATCGAACGGAACGGCATCTTGCGCTTTCAGATGCGCGATGGCTATGGCGCGATTGCCCTGAACCCTGATCATCTGGCGATCAGCGGTGATCTGGATGGCACGGTTGAGCACCGGCGAGAAGCCGAGGCCGAGATGACGGGCCGCGTGCGCCTGCGTTTTGTCCAGTCGGATGCGGATCACGATCTGGTTGCGGAAGAGGCGGTTCTGCCCGAGGACAGCACGCATTCGGTCTCGGTCAATGAGATGCCGTTGTCCATGACACGCACCGAAGGCCGGCAAACGGCTGAGCGCTGGTTGAGCGAGGCCCGTGTTTCCCGCGATACGGTGCGGTTTGCCTTGCCGCCATCGCTGCTGCATCTGGGCGCAGGTGATTTGGTGCGGTTGTCAGAAACCGAAAACAGCCCCCTTTACCGGATTGACCGTCTGGAATCTGCCGATCTGCAACTGGTCGAAGCGGTCCGGGTTGAACAGGGCGTGTATAAGGCATCGCACCTGCACGACGACCCGGCGGTTGTCAGGCCCTATGCCGCGCCCGTTCCCGTGCTGCCGGTGTTTCTGGACCTGCCGCTGATCACCGGGGCAGAGACCCCGCATGCACCCTATCTTGCGGTGACCGCTGATCCATGGCCGGGGGCCGCAACGGTTTATTCCTCCTCAACCGATGAGGGGTACAGCCTGAGTGATGTGATCCCCGGTCAGGCCATTGTGGGCGTGACCGAAACACCGCTGAGGCGCGCCAGTATCGGCGTTTGGGACGAGGGCCCGGCGGTGAAGGTGCGACTGTTGGCCGGTCAGCTGGAATCGCGTCCGCGTGGCGCGGTTCTGAACGGTGTCAATCTGGCGGCCATCGGCGACGGAACACCCGGCAACTGGGAGGTTTTCCAGTTCTCGGATGCCACGCTTGACTCCCCCGGCGTTTACGCCCTGTCCGGGCGGTTGAGGGGCCAGTTGGGGTCGGATGCCCTGATGCCGGATGTCTGGCCGGACGGGTCCATATTCGTGTTGCTGAACGATCAGGTGCAGCAGATCAACCTGTTGCGTAACGAGCGGGGATTGGCCAAGCATTATCGCATCGGCCCGGCGACCCGTGGTTACGACGATCCGGCTTACCAGCACCTGATCGCCTCATTCGACGGCAATGGTTTGCGCCCGTATTCCCCGGTTCACCTTCGGGTGCGATCCGACGTAACCGGCGATCACCTGACCTGGGTGCGGCGCGCCCGGTTGGACGGGGATGACTGGTCAGGGCTGGAGGTTCCGCTGGGCGAGGAAAGCGAATCCTATCTTGTGCGTGTCTTTGCTGGGGGAACCCTTATCCGTGAAGAGATGACATCCCTGCCAGGGTGGTCATATTCGGTGGCATTGAAGGCGGCAGATGGTCTGACCGGGTCATATGAGGTCGGGATTGCGCAGGTGTCGGCCATTTACGGCCCCGGTGCGATGGCGCGTCTGGTTGTCGGGTAAGCGGCACGATGCGACCGCTATTGCACGGTGATCTAAGTGCCGCGGCGCGCGCCTTGTTGGCGGCGCCGCCGCCAGAGCGGACCCGCTTATGCGTCCGGATGATCCATGAAGCGGAACTGGCCGACATACACCGGGCGCGCACGGGTCAGCTGCATCCGGTTTACGGCAACGGATCGCTGATGGCGGTTGCGCGCAACAGGGTGCTGGCCGATGAGCCGGGGTTTGACGATTTGCAATATTGTCAGTGTTTTTCGATGGTTTTGCACCATCTTGCCGAGTTTCTGATCACCCGGTCGCGCAGCTGACGCATTTGCTGGCGGCCAGATTCAGAGACAATCGCCCATCGGGAATACGGTCGCCGCAATCTTCGCAATATCCGTATTCCCCCTCGTCCAGCCGCTTTAACGCGGCTTGAAGGCGGCGGGTTTCGACATTGCGATTCACCTGTTGCGCCTTTGCCATCGCCTGGTTTTGCAACGCATCCATGCGGCTGAGCCGACCAACCGCCTGCTGATCCAGCTCAACAACGGCCTGAGCCTGCTGGCCTGATGCGGACAATTGATCCAGTTCGGCCAGACGCTCGTGAATTCGTGTTTCAAAATATGTGCGCTCGGACTCATTCATTTTCGTTGTATCGCGGATCACGGGTTTGCGTTTGGCCTTTTTGCCACTAAATGGCATTCTAGGCGCAGCAAAGGATCAAAAGCTATGTTTGAAAAACGCAGCCCCGTGACACCGGTCGATCCGGTCTGGAACCGTATCACATCCGAGGCCCAAGCAGCCGTCGAGACAGAACCGCTTATGGGCGGGCTTGTGCACGCCTGTATCCTGCATCACCGCAGCCTTGAGCGAGCGCTGTCCTATCGGATCGCGGCCAAGCTGTGTTCGAACGAAATGTCGATGATGGTTCTGCGCGAGATCGTGGATGAGGCCTATGCAAACGATCCCGGTTTGCTGGAAGCCGCCCGCGCCGACCTGATGGCGGTTTACGAGCGTGATCCGGCCTGCCATCGGTTGCTGCAGCCAATCCTGTATTTCAAGGGCTATCAGGCCATGCAGGCCTATCGCGTCGCGCATTGGCTGTGGCGCAAGGGGCGCTTTGATCTGGCCTATTTCTTCCAGATGCGATCGTCGGAGATTTTCGGCATCGACATTCACCCGGCCGCAAGGATCGGCAAGGGGATCATGATCGACCACGCCCATTCCATCGTCATCGGTGAGACCGCCGTGGTCGGAGACAACGTGTCGATGTTGCATTCGGTGACGCTGGGCGGAACCGGCAAGGAAGAGGAAGACCGCCATCCCAAAATCGGAGACGGTGTTCTGATCGGGGCCGGGGCCAAGGTTCTGGGTAACATCAAAGTCGGCCATTGCAGCCGTATCGCTGCCGGTTCGGTGGTGTTGCAGGACGTTCCGCCGTGCAAGACCGTTGCCGGTATCCCGGCCAAGATCGTGGGCGAGGCCGGATGCGATCAGCCGTCAATCTCGATGGACCACATGCTGGGCAAAGATCAGTAGGTCGATTTAAACTAACAAAAAAGGCCGCCTCGATATTCGAGGCGGCCTTTTTTTTAGGTCGGTATGGCTTACGCCAGCATGACCATCGGGTTTTCCAGATTGTCGACAATGGCCTTGAGCAGTTCGGCCCCCAGCGCGCCGTCGATGACGCGGTGATCAACGGACATGGTGACAGACATCACGGTTGCCACGGTCAGCTCGCCATCATCCCCGACAACCGGTTTCTTGACGCCGGTGCCGACGGCCAGAATACCGGCATGGGGCGGGTTCACGATGGCATCGAAATTGTCGATGCCGAACATGCCCAGGTTCGAGATGGCAAAGGTGCCGCCCTGATATTCATGCGGAGCCAGCTTGCGCTCGCGTGCGCGGGCGGCAAGGTCTTTCATCTCGGTCGAAAGGGCTGACAGGGATTTCATGTCAGCGTCTTGCAGGACCGGCGTGAACAACCCGCCTTCGATTGCGACCGCAACAGCCACATCTGACGGTTTCAGTTGCAGCACCCGGTCACCTGCCCAGACGGCATTACAGGCCGGAACCTGTTGCAGCGCGTTGGCGACGGCCTTGATGATGAAGTCATTGACGCTGAGCTTGACGCCGCGACCTTCCAACTGCTTGTTCAACTGACCACGGAAGTTCAGCAGCGCGTCCAGCTTGATATCGCGGCGCAGGTAGAAATGCGGGATGGTCTGTTTGGCCTCGCCCAGGCGTGCAGCAATGGTTTTGCGCATACCGTCGAGCTTGATTTCCTCGTACGGGCGGCCTTCGTACATCCGAGCGACCATATCCGCCGATGGACCAGACGGAGCTGCAGGGGCAGCTGCGGGCGCGGCGGCGGCCGGAGCAGTGGCAGGAGCTGCTGCCGGAGCGGTGGCAGTTGCGCCTTCGACATCAAACTTGACGATGCGACCATGCGGGCCGGAACCGGCAATCTGTGTCAGGTCGAGACCTTTTTGCGCAGCAATCCGGCGGGCCAGAGGCGAGGCAAAAATCCGACCGCCATCTGCCTTGGCCGGAGCGGCCGGGGCAGGGGCGGGCGCCTCGGGTGCCACTGGCGCGGCAGCCTCGTTGCCCGCGACGGCTGCGGGGGCAGCCGCCGGAGCAGCAGCCGGAGCCGTGCCAATGTCATCGGCGCTTTCGCCGTCTTCCAGCAGAACCGCGATGGCGGTGTTGACCTTGACCCCTTCGGTGCCCTCGGGAATCAGGATCTTGCCGATGGTGCCTTCGTCAACGGCCTCGAATTCCATCGTGGCCTTGTCGGTTTCAATCTCGGCCAGCAGATCACCGGAGGAGACGGTGTCGCCTTCCTTGACCAGCCATTTGGCGAGCGTGCCTTCCTCCATGGTCGGGGACAGGGCGGGCATCAGAATTTCTGTAGGCATCTGTCTGTCGCTCCTTACCGGTAGGTCACTTGTTTGACGGCGGCGATCACCTCATCGGTGGTGATCAGGGCCAGCTTTTCGAGATTGGCGGCATAGGGCATCGGAACGTCCTTGCCAGTGCAATTGATGACCGGCGCGTCGAGGTAATCAAACGCCTCCTGCATCACGACCGAGCTGATGTAGCTGCCGACAGACCCCTGCGGCCAGCCTTCTTCCACTGTCACCAGACGGTTGGTCTTCATCACCGAGTTGATGATGGCGCCAGTGTCCATCGGGCGGATGGTGCGCAGGTCGATCACTTCGGCGCTGATGCCGTCTTCGGCCAGCTTGTCAGCAGCTTCCAGCGCGTATTGCATGCCGATGCCAAAGCTGACGATTGTCACATCTGACCCTTCGCGCCAGATGCGGGCCTTGCCCAGCGGAATGGTCAGGTCATCCACCTGCGGCACTTCGAAGGAGCGGCCGTAGAGGATTTCGTTTTCCAGGAACACAACCGGGTTGGGATCGCGGATGGCCGATTTCAGCAGGCCTTTGGCATCAGCAGCGGAATAGGGCATGACGACCTTCAGGCCGGGGATCTGCATGTACCACGCGGCATAGTCCTGGCTGTGCTGTGCGGCCACGCGGGCCGCGGCCCCGTTGGGCCCCCGGAACACGATGGGGCAACCCATCTGACCACCAGACATATAAAGCGTTTTGGCCGCAGAGTTGATGATCTGGTCAATCGCCTGCATGGCGAAGTTGAAGGTCATGAATTCGACAATCGGTTTCAGACCGCCAAAGGCCGAACCCACCGCGATACCGGCAAACCCGTGTTCGGTGATCGGGGTGTCGATCACGCGTTTGGAGCCAAATTCATCCAGCAGGCCCTGCGAGATTTTATAGGCCCCCTGATATTCAGCGACTTCCTCGCCCATCAGATAGACGTTTTCATCACTGCGCATTTCCTCGGCCATTGCATCGCGCAAGGCTTCGCGCACGGTTTCGGACTTCATCTCGGCATCCGCGGGCCAGTCGGGTGACAGGTCCACCGCTGGAGCAGCGGGGGCCGCTGCGGCAGGAGCCGGGGCCGGGGCTGCTGTGGGGGCGGCCTCGGGTGCCGCTGCGGCTGCGGGGGTTGCCGCGGGCAGGGCAGAGGCGTCTTCGCCTTCTTCGACCAGCACTGCGATAGGGGTGTTCACCTTGACCCCTTCGGTGCCCTCGGCGATCAGGATCTTGCCGACGATGCCTTCATCGACGGCTTCGAACTCCATTGTTGCCTTGTCGGTCTCGATCTCGGCCATGATGTCGCCCGAGGATACGGTGTCGCCTTCCTTGACCAGCCATTTGGCCAGCGTGCCCTCTTCCATCGTGGGGGAAAGGGCGGGCATGAGAATTTCGGTTGCCATGTCTTATTCGTCCTCTCAGGCGTAAATGTCAGTCCAGAGCTCTTCGACCGAAGGCTCGGGGCTTTCTTTCGAGAATTCGGCGGCCTGATTGACGATCTCCTTGATTTCCTTGTCGATCGCTTTCAGGTCATCCTCGGTCGCGTGCTTGCCGGTCAGCAGCAACTCGCGCACATGTTCGATCGGGTCGCTTTGTTCGCGGACCTTCTGAACTTCTTCGCGGGTACGGTACTTGGCCGGGTCGGACATCGAGTGGCCGCGATAGCGGTAGGTCTTGATTTCCAGGATATAGGGGCCTTTGCCTGCGCGGCAGTGCGCGACAGCTTTTTCACCCGCTTCCTTGACCGCCAGCACATCCATGCCGTTGACGATCTCGCCCGGAATGCCAAACGCCTCGCCGCGATGGAAGATGTCCTTGGTCGAGGTTGAGCGGGACTGTGCGGTGCCCATGGCGTATTGGTTGTTCTCGATCACGAAAATCACCGGCAAGCCCCAGATGGCCGCCATGTTGAAGGTCTCATACACCTGACCCTGGTTCGCGGCACCGTCCCCGAAATAGGTGAAGGTCACGCGGCCGTTTTCCTTGTACTTGTCGGCAAAAGCCAGCCCCGCGCCCAGCGGAACCTGCGCGCCGACGATACCGTGCCCGCCGTAGAAGTGCTTTTCTTTCGAAAACATGTGCATCGAGCCGCCCTTGCCTTTGGACAGGCCACCGATGCGCCCGGTCAGTTCGGCCATCACGCCGCCCGGATCCATGCCACAGGCCAGCATGTGACCGTGGTCGCGATACGAGGTGATGCGCTTGTCGCCTTCCTCTGCTGCGGCCTCAAGCCCGACAACAACGGCCTCTTGTCCGATATAAAGGTGGCAGAACCCGCCGATCAGGCCCATACCATAAAGCTGACCGGCCTTTTCCTCGAATCGGCGGATCAGCAGCATCTCGCGGTAGTATGTCTGGAGTTCTTCCGCAGAAACATTTGGTTTCTTTGTGGTTTTTCGCGCAGCCATCGTGGCGATCTCCCCCTTTCGGACAGATAGTTTAGCGTTAAACTATCTCATAAAGCATTTGGGGCTTTCTGGCGAGGGTAAATGTGACGCAGCGTTCGCCACGGCGCATCCCGGCCGAAACGCCGGGCCTGAGTTGCCTTTTCTGAATAGGGTACTTGATCAGCGGATCACGATTTCGTCCGACCGGATCATGCCCAGAACCGAGCGCGCCTGCTGGTCCAGCAGGTCCAGATCCAGATAGGTGTCGGACAGACGCCGTGTCAGGTTTTCCATCTCGGCGATTTCGACATTCAGTTTTTCCAGACTGCGTGACAGAGCGTCCCGTTCCGCCGCAATTTCGACCCGCCGGAACAGGCCGTAATCCCCTTGAACAGCGGCAAAGGTGAAATACACACCCAGCATGAAAGCCACCGAGAAGAAGAGAACTGCACCCAAACCGGGCCGATGGGAACGGGACACTCTGTTTACCGCCGTATGAAAACTTGCCTCAATAACGGGCTCTTTCCGAGCCTCTGATCGCACTATGTCACAGGCGATTCGGGTTGTGAATCCCCTGATTCGGTTTTTTCATCAGTATTTCGTGTGCGTCCCGGTTAAAGCTCAGCGCCAGGACTGAAGCTGCTGATTTCTTGCGACCGTCTGCTCTTTCATACAGGTCCAGTAGAACATGGGCGCAGCGCTGCCGCCGCCGGATAGTTCCTTGTCGCAGGTGGCGTCCCGCGCCTTTAGCCACGCACGTTGTTCCGCCAGAAGGGCATCGCCGTTGCCACGTGCATCAGCGACCGGCTTGATCTGTTTCCACAACCGGTTGAGGTCGCGGTCAACGGCTTCCCATTGTTCCTTGGCACAGAAATTTGCATCAAGCTGTGTCTGGCCACCGCAACTGGATTGTGCTGTTGCAGGCCACGGCATTGCGAGAAGGATGAGCAGGTATAATGACCTCATGGTATAATCCCCCATTCAAATAGGGGATAATACCATGAACCCTGACAAGCGGCCAAATGCGGTCAGCGTCACTTATTGTTCCAGCGCAGCGACACCGGGCAGGGTTTTGCCTTCCATCCATTCAAGGAACGCACCGCCTGCGGTCGAGATATAGGTGAAATCCTTGGCCGCCCCCGACGCGTTCAGCGCCGCAACCGTGTCACCGCCACCTGCGACCGAAATCAGCTGACCCGACCGGCTGAGGGCCGCGGCTTTCAGGGCCGCGGCATTGGTGGCCGCGTCGAACGGCTCCAGTTCGAACGCGCCCAGCGGGCCGTTCCAGATCAGGGTCTGGCTTTTGTCGAAAATCGCGGTAATCGCGGCGACGCTTTCAGGGCCCGCGTCCAGGATCATGCCATCCTCGGGGCACTGGTCGGCTGGCAGAACCTTGTGGGGTGCGTTGGCTTCGAATTTCTCGGCCACTACAATGTCACGCGGCAGGACGATCTGGCAGCCCGAGCTTTCGGCTTTGGCCAGAATTTCGGCTGCGGTGTCCTTCATTGCGGTTTCAGCCAGTGATTTGCCAACGCTGATGCCTTGGGCGACAAGGAATGTGTTCGCCATGCCACCACCGATCACCAGGTAATCGACCTTGTCGATCAGATTGCCCAGCAGTTCCAGCTTGGTCGAGACCTTGGCGCCGCCGACAACCGCCGTTACCGGGCGCTTGGGCGCACCCAGCGCGCTTTCCAGCGCCTGCAACTCGGCCTGCATCAGACGGCCCGCACAGGCGGGCAGCAGACGGGCGATGGCCTCGGTCGAGCTGTGGGCGCGGTGCGCGGCTGAAAACGCATCGTTGCAATAGACATCGCCCAGCTTGGCCATGCCAGCGGCCAGATCGGCGTCGTTCTTGGTTTCGGCCGCGTGAAAGCGCGTGTTTTCGAGCAGCAGGACCTGACCGGGTTGCAAGGCTCCGGCGGCCAGTTCCGCCTCGGCCCCGACGCAATCGGCAGCAAACAGAACCTTGGCGCCAAAAGCGCTTTCCAAAGTCGGGACCAGTTGTTTCAGTGACAGGCTTTCACGCCGTTCGCCACCGGGACGGCCAAAATGAGCCAGAAGGATCGGTTTGCCGCCAGCGGCCAGAATATCGCGCACCGAGGGGACGATCCTTTGAATGCGGGTGGCGTCGGTCACAACACCGTCAACCACGGGCACGTTGATGTCCACACGCACCAGCACGCGTTTGCCGTTCAGGTCCATATCGTCCAGTGTTTTCCAGCCCATTGTGCGATCCTTGTCGTTGGCAACCGATTTAGGCGGTTCTTTTCCTGCATTTTGCCCTCAGGTCAATGCGTCACTTGGCATTCGCACGCGTGCGTCATAGGTATTTGCGCAAGATAAACGACAGGAGGGCCTCATGGCCGAGATCAAAGACCCCGAAAACACAATCATCATCGAGCTGAAAGGCGGCAATGTCGTCATCGAGCTGCTGCCGGATGTAGCGCCTTTGCACAGTGCGCGGATGAAGGAACTGGCCCGTGGCGGTGAATATGACAACGTGGCGTTTCACCGTGTGATCGACGGTTTCATGGCGCAAACCGGCGACGTGCAGCATGGTGATATGGAAGACGGGTTCAACCTGCGCATGGCGGGCACCGGCGGTTCGTCGCTGCCGAATGTTCCGGCAGAATTTTCCAAGCTGCCCCATGATCGCGGCACGCTGGGCGCGGCGCGCTCGCAGAACCCGGATTCGGCCAATTCGCAGTTCTTCATCAACTTCAAGGACAATCACTTCCTGAACGGTCAGTACACGGTCTATGGCCGGGTCATCGACGGTATGGAGCATGTGGACGCCATCGTACGCGGTGAGCCGCCTGCAAGCCCAGACCGCATGATCAGCGTCAAGGTGGCCGCAGATGCATAAACTGGCTGCGGCTTTTGCCTTGCTGGCAAGCCCGGCGCTGGCCAGCGGTTTGCAGATCGAGGTCGAAGGGGAAGGGGCCAATGGCACAATCTCGATCGACCTGTTCGAAGATGTGGCACCCCAGCATGTGGAACAGATCACCGCTCTGGCCGCTGACGGTCAGTATGACGGCGTCGTGTTTCATCGCGTAATCGATGGCTTCATGGCGCAAACCGGCGACGTGCAATACGGCAACTCGGGCGCGGACGGCTTCGACATGCGCTATGCCGGGCGCGGCGGGTCGGATCGCGCGGATTTGCCTGCCGAGTTCTCGGACGTGAGTTTTGACAGGGGTGTTGTCGGCATGGCCCGGTCAAGCGATCCGGATTCGGCCAATTCGCAGTTCTTCATCATGTTCGCCCCCGGCCCGTTTCTGGACGGCCAGTATACCGTGGTTGGTCAGGTGACCGACGGTATGGATGTGGTCGACGCGATCAAGCGGGGCGAAGGCCAGAACGGTGCGATCATCGGTGCACCGGATGTGATGAAAAAAGTTACCGTTACCGAATAAGATGATTTAGCCCGGCTCAAACGCCGGGCTTTTTCTTTGGCCTATTGGTCGATGAAATCGCGGATGGCACGGGTATAGGCACCGGGATCCTGAAAAGATGCAAAGTGGCTGACATCATCCAGAACAAGCAACTTGGCGCCCGGAATCGCGTCAGCAATTGCTTGTGAATGCGCCATCAGAATGGCCTCGTCATGTGCGCTTTGAACCACCAGTGTCGGGACGGTGATCGATGACAGCGCCTCAAGCCCACCGGGTTTTTCGGTGCCCCACATGGCGGCAACGCCACCAAGGAATGCCTCGAACCCGTCAGGAGTCGGGGACTTGGCCGCATAATCTTGGGCCATCATGCCCACATAAGTGCCAAACACCTCGTTGGTTTCCACCGAAGGATCGATCCCGTCCAGCGTGACATTGCCTGCATGGGCAAAGTGACTGGCCAGCCGATCCGGGTTGGTGGTCGAGATTGAATACCCGATATTTGCCCCGTCGGACCAGCCGACCAAGTGCACCTGATCGACCCCCAGATGATCCAGCAGCGCCAGATAATCCTGCGACAACAACGCGTAGGAATAGGGGCTGCCATCGTTGGTGGACCGTCCGTGCCCGCGCGTATCCGCCACGATTACCCTGTGGTCCTGGGACAGGTCGGCAACCTGCGCGGCCCAGACATCGCCATGGGCAAGCCCACCGTGGATCATCAGAACCGGGGTGCCGCCCGCATCGCCATACGTGGCGTAATACATGTCGATGCCGTTGATCTCTGCCGTGCCCGCTTCGGTGGCGGCGGGCATCTGGGGGGCTTGCGGGATGCTCAGCCATTTGTCTTCGGCCCAGCCTGCCGTCGCGACGCAGCTTAGAAAAAATGCTGTGGTTAATGTCTTCATTGTATCCTCCCGTTGAACCAAAGGCCGTAACCAAGCCAGGTTAAGCGGAAGGATACCGTGTTTTTCAATAAACGGGATAATTACCTTTCCCGCGCGGATCAGTCATCCGAGGACATTGCTTTCCAGATCAAGGCACCGATTGCGCCGCCAATCAGGGGGGCTACCCAGAACAGCCAGAGCTGAGCCAGTGCAGGGCCGTCGGCAAACAGGGCAACGCCGGTTGAGCGCGCCGGGTTGACGGAGGTATTCGTCACCGGGATTGAGATCAGGTGGATCAGGGTCAGCGCCAGACCGATGGCAATCGGAGCGAACCCTGCGGGTGCCTTGTCCGACGTCGCGCCCAGAATGATCAGAATGAAGAAAGCGGTCATCACGATTTCGATGATCAAAGCCGACATCAACGAATATCCCTGTGGTGAGGCCTCACCATACCCGTTTGACGCGAACCCACCGACACCAGCGAAATCGGGTGCCCCGCTGACGATCAGGTACAGAACCACTGCGGCGGCAATTGCGCCAATGACCTGTGCAACCCAATAAGGCAGAAGGTCTTTGGCCGGAA
This sequence comes from Ruegeria sp. CH2, assembly GCF_056537065.1. Taxonomy (NCBI): domain Bacteria; kingdom Pseudomonadati; phylum Pseudomonadota; class Alphaproteobacteria; order Rhodobacterales; family Roseobacteraceae; genus Ruegeria; species Ruegeria sp. CH2. The sequence goes on along the minus strand of NZ_JBQFQV010000001.1, from coordinate 698,716 downwards.
ACCGTCCTCCAATCATCAGGCCCAAACTGACGGCCGGGTTGAAATGCCCGCCCGAGATTGGGCCGACCGTGTAAGCCATCGTCAAAACGGTAAGGCCAAAGGCAAAGGAAACACCAAGCCAACCGATGCCGACATCTGCCACACCAGCCGCCAGAACGGCACTGCCGCAGCCCCCCAGAACCAACCAGAACGTGCCGAAGAACTCGGCAAGTAGTTTCGATGACATAGAAAATCCTCCGCCCAATAATGAGGTTAACCGTAATTCAAGAATTAGCTTATGTTAAATTGTTGCGAACGGGGAATTTTTTTCGACGCTTCCTCAATCGGGTCAGAACGGACCGCTGTGCCATTGAGCGGGATCAAGATGAAAAAGCTTTGACAGCTGTTCATAGATTGCCGGGTCAGAGGATTTCAGTGCATGTGGACGTTCAAAGAACACTTCGACCGAAACGGCAAAGAACTCTTCGTGACCTTCCGCGCCGTAGGGATCGATCACTGTAGGTTTTCCGTTTTCCACGGCAAGAACATGTGTCTTGTAACCGTTCAGAAAGGCGGTTTCCCATTCGCCAAAGCTTTGTCCATTGCTGAGCACGGGAACACCATTGGTTGCGCCCGAGAGGTCATCAAGCTGGTGCGCGAACTCGTGAAAGACGACGTTCCGGCCATCGTGATCATTCAGGGCTCCGCGCTGGCTGTGGGCCCAGGACAGGATCACGGGGCCGCGGTTCCAGCTTTCCCCGCTGCGGATGATTTCCTGTTCGGTGACGACATAGCCACTGTGGCGACGCTGTTTTGACTTGAAGGCACCGGGGTAAACCAGAATGGTCGTCAGGTTGTCATACCACTGGTCCGTATTCACCACGAGCAGACAGGTTTGCGCGGCAATCGACACCTGCATGTCTTCGGTGACGTCCAGCCCGTTGCAGCCGACGAAATCGACCTGATCAAGAAACAGGTTGATCTTTCCTTCCAGCGCCCCGCGCAGGTCTTTGGGCAGTTTCCGGATTATCGGCACCTGAGCGTTCACAATATCGCGCTGGTGCCGGGACAGCGACGTGGCCAGCAAGGTCAGGCGGGTTTGTCGTTTCGACCAGAAGTGAAAGGCGGCAGCGCCAGCGATCAGCGCGACAACCGTCAGAAAAAGCAACATGGATCGACTGTAGCGTGATCAGTTAGGGACGAAAACGGGAAACCCGGATCAACCGGGCACGCAAAAGAAAAGACGCCACGGGTTTCCCCACGGCGTCCTGACAAGAAATGCAGTCTGCTTACTGCTTGACTTCTGCCGCCGGGTTCGATCCGGCTTTGGCGCTGCGGCCGGGGTTCAGGGGGTCGTCCTGACGCTGAACCGAGCCTTCGAAATGCGCGCCGCTTTCAATGGCGATGGTCTTGTGGATGATGTCACCTTCGACACGGGCGGTCGAGGTCAGGCGAACCTTGAGACCACGCACGCGGCCAACGATGCGACCGTTGATCACAACGTCATCTGCGGTGACTTCGCCCTTGATCGTTGCCGATTCACCAATGGTCAGCAGATGGGCGCGAATGTCGCCTTCGACGGTGCCTTCCACCTGAATGTCACCGCTGGTCTTGATGTTGCCGGTGATGTGCAGATCCGAGGACAGGACCGAGGCCGGCGGCTTGGGCTTGGGTGCCATTGCAGGTTTCGCGTCAGCCGGAGCAGGGGCCGCTGGGGTCGCCGGAGCGGCAGGTTTGGCCGCCTCAGGTGCTTTGGGTGCGGGCTCGTTGATTTTGCTTTTAGAAAACATTTTTCGCAGCCTTGATGTAAGTCATTGGGTTTACGGGATTTCCGTTCACGCGCACCTCATAGTGCAGATGCGTGCCGGTGGACCGTCCGGTGCTACCCATATCAGCAATATGATCCCCGCGCGAGACCCTTTGGCCGACCTTTACGTTGATCTTGGTGTTATGAGCATAAAGTGTCTCAATTCCGAACGCGTGCTTGATCTTCACAAGGCGTCCGAAGCCTGATTGCCAGCCGGCATGCGTGACCACACCATCAGCGGTCGCGAATATATCGGTGCCTTGCGGTCCCGCAAAATCGACACCGTTATGCTGCCGACGACCACCGGACTTGGGGTCACGCCGGTTGCCGTAGCCACTGGTGAAACGCACGGCAGAATGTACGGGATTGGCGAAGGGGGCCTTTTCCGCAGCAATCCGGTACAGGTTCAGCTGATCCATCTGGCGCAGCAACGTGTTTGCGCGGACTTCTTCGGGCGAAAGCTCGTCTTCTTCGCCGCGTGTGCTAAGGGATAAAGGGGTCAGCGGACCGCCCATACCGCTATATCCGCGCCGGACCTCTTCGATGATGCGATCTGTCGGCATTCCGGCCTCTCGGAACATCTTGTCCAGAGGTTCGACCGAGATGACCATCGCCTCTTCCAACTGGCGGAAAATCTCGTCGCTGCGTTCCTGCATCAGACGGATTTCCAGTTCCAGGTCGTCCCGCTGTTCCAACGCGTCCTGCGCGTTGGTGGCGATCAGGTCGCGTTCTTTGGCGGTTCGCGCCAAGGCGTCCGTCATAAAGGCCATCTGCACCGGGGCGCTGGAAACCGCGGCATACATATCGGATCCGCTGGTGTCCTGTTTCAATTGGGCCAGCTCTGAGCGCGCCTCCTCGCGCTGTTTCATCGTGGCGCGCAATGTCGTCTGGATGACTTCAATACCTGTCTCAAGCTCGCGGCGACGGTTTTCCGAGGCCAGCAGTTCCGACTGCATCGCGGAAATCTGGTCCAGCGCGGCATTGAATCGGTCCTGAGCGGCCAGTGCCTCATGCGCGCGGGAATCGCGTTCTGCCGACAGGGTGTTCAGGCGTTCCTGATAGATGGCCTGATCGCGCTTTGCCTGTTCCCGGAAATTCCCGGCCCCGATGCTGTCCATCAACAGTATGGCTGTCGCAACAGCTGTCCATCCGACCATGACGGCAACGCCGGCCACTGCGACGACCTGAGTTTCCGAACTGAGCCGGATAAATTTTGTGTCTGTGTCGGATTTCAGAAAGACCCGGCGTTCCGGGAAATGCCTCTCAAGCAGTGAGTGCAGTTTTATTGCCAGACGTGTTCGCACGCGCCCTACCTTTCATCCCCAAGATCGGAACCGGTCGTGAGTGCCTGCCGTCCCTTGCGCCGATTGCATAAAGCGGCAGGGGCGTTCGGGCAAGTTTGTTGACCAATCAGTTGCAAATGGCGCTGATATCCCGCAAAGATCGGCGAGATTTTGCCGAAAATGACGCAGAAGTGTCAGTTCGAGAGGTCTCCGGGTGCGGGCATGTCTTCGGTCAGGGGCCAGTAGAAATCGGGGGGCAACCCGGCTTCGGCCCGTTTTTCTTCGTTGAAGGGGGGCTTGAGAACACCGTGGAAGTACCGCCGGACCAGCGCGTGAAACACATCCTTGGGGTCGGCGTTTTCGCGGCCACACAGGAAGTGGAACCATTTTGAGCCGTAAGCGACGTGGCCGACCTCTTCGGCATAGATTACCTCGAGCGCGGCGATGGCCTGCGCGGCCTTGGCCTTGCGGAATATCTCGATCATGCCGGGAGTGACATCCAGCCCACGCGCCTCAAGCACCATGGGTACAACGGCCAGCCGCCCCATCAGATCTTCGGCTGTATCTTCGGCGGCGCGCCACATGCCAGCATGGGCGGGCAGGGCACCATAATGGCTGCCCATCTGTTCCAGACAATCGCAGACCATCTCGAAATGGCGCGATTCTTCTTCGGCGCATTTCACCCAGTCATCATAGAACCCGATGGGCATGGGTACATGGCCAAAGCGCGCGATGATGTCCCAGTGCAGATCGACGGCGTTCAGCTCGATATGGGCAACCGCGTGTAGCAGGGCAATGCGCCCGGCCTCGGTACCCGGTTTCCGTTTGGGTACCTCACGCGGAGACAACAGCGCGGGCTTGTCCGGGCGCGCGGGGGACAGGGGCGGTGATGCGGTGCCGATCTCGATCGGCTCACCCTCGGCCTTGCGGGAAGCAAACCACGCGGCGGCATGGGCTTTGGACAGGGCGGTTTTGGCCCGCCCGTCCGCTGTTGTCAGAACCTCTGTCGCCATCTGTGTCAGTGTTTTGGGCACCGGGTTGCTCCGCCTTTGGCATGTCAGCGCGGGTGATAGACCGGATGGCGCGGCAGGTCGAGGGGGGCTTAGAGCGCCTTCACCGCTTCCAGCACCTCATCCACATGGTCGGGCACCTTGACCTTGCGCCAGACCTTGGCAATGCGTCCCTCGCTATCAATGACAAAGGTCGATCGCTCGATCCCCATCGATTTCCGGCCATACATGTTCTTTTCAACCCATACGCCATAGTCCTCGCAGACGGTCGAGCCTTCGTCCGACAAGAGCGGAGTGGTCAGCCCGTGTTTGGCGACAAACTTGTCATGCTTGGCGACGCTGTCCCGCGAAATGCCGAAAACGTGAGCCCCTGCCTCGGTAAACGCCTGAAGCTGCTCTGAGAAACCGATGGATTCCTTGGTGCAGCCCGGCGTATCATCACGGGGATAGAAGAACAAAACCACGGTGCCACCGCGCAACGCCGAAAGCGTCACCTCGCCACCGCCGTCGCGCGGCAAAGTGAAGTCGGGGGCGATGTCTGAAACGTCGGGCATTGGAAACTCCGCTAAAGGTTTTTAAAGGCTGCCCTTCATCATAGGGCAACGCGTGCGGGTTGGAAGGCGTGGATAGCAAATTGAAGCAGCACGAAGACGACGAAGCAAAGCCGGGCAAGCCTGTGCGCCGTCGGTCGCGCCGCCGCACCGCTGGTCTGTGGGCCATGCGTGGGGCCATCGTGCTGGTGCTTCTGGCGATGTTCACCGGTTTCATGGTCGTGGGGCAGAGGATGCACGCACCTGTGTGGCTGCGCGACAGGGTCGAAGCCCGGCTGGAACGGGCGCTGGGCGGGCTGCAAATCCGGTTTGGAGACGTCAGTTTCATCATCCACGAAGGCTGGCGCCCCCGTCTGCGGCTGACCGATGTTGCCATCAGTGACGCCGCAGGCCAGCAGATTGCGCAGGTATCCGATATGCGCGCCAGCCTGGCCATGCGTCCCTTGCTGCGCGGTCAGGTCCGGCCCAAGCGCATCATTCTGAGCGGCGCGCAGATCGCCATGACCCGCGATCAGGACGGGGCGCTGACCCTGACCGTGGGATCGGGCAGCGCGCCGGTGCAGGAAGCGCCGGACCTTGCACAGCTGATCGAGGGATCGGACGAGGTGTTTCAGTCTCCGCTCCTGTCGGCGCTGACCTCGGTCGAACTTGATGCGATTACGCTGGATTACCGCGACCTGCGGCAGGGGCGGTCGTGGGTTCTGGACGGTGGGCATATTCAGGCGAACCGCAGTGACAACGAAGTGCGGCTTGCGACCGGGTTTTCGGTTCTGGCCGGGCGTGACTATGTCAGCAGTATCGAGGCCAACTATACCAGCGTGCTGGGCACGCCTGCCGCCAGCTTTGGCATCTCGGTCACCGATCTTCCGGCCGAAGACATAGCAGGCCAAAGCCCGGCCCTTGCCTGGTTGCAGGTTCTACGCGCACCGATTTCAGGGGCTTTGCGGGGCAGTGTCGATGAGAACGGGGCCACAGGAACCGTGTTCGCAACCCTCAATCTGGGGGCCGGGGCGGTGCAGCCCAACCCGGAAACGCGCCCGGTTCCTTTCGAATCTGCTCGCACGTATTTCACCTATGACCCGAAAGCCCAGATGCTGGACTTCAATGAGGTGTCGGTGGTGTCGGCCTGGGGCGAGGTTCAGGCCGATGGTAAGGCGTTTCTGCAAGGGGCTGAGGATGGTGTGCTGGACAGTCTGGAGACGCAGTTGCGCTTGTCCGGGATCAATGTGAACCCGGCGAACCTGTTCCCAGAGCCGATTCAGCTGTCGCGCGCCAGCGTGGATTTCAAGATGGCGTTCAACCCGTTCCAGCTGCGCCTTGGCCAGATGACCATCGAGGATCCGGGCCACACCGTGCGCGCCTTCGGGGTATTGCACGGGCGTCCCGATGGCTGGGCTGTGGCGCTGGATGCCCATCTGGATCAGATGAGCTCGGACAATGTTCTGAGTTACTGGCCCGAGCGTCTGGCGCCGAAGCCGCGGGAATGGGTGACGGAAAACCTCTATCAGGGGGTTCTGTCAGACATGGATTTCGCCCTGCGTCTGGAGCCCGGTTCCAAACCGGATCTGTATCTTGATTTCGGGTTCGATCAGGCCAAGGTCCGCTTTGCCAAGACCCTGCCGCCGATCGAGAATGCACAGGGGCAGGCCAGTCTGATCGACAGCCGGTTTACGGTCACTGCGCAGCACGGGGTGGTGATCGCCGATGACGGGGGGAGTGTGGATGCCGCGGGGACGTCCTTCATCATACCTGACACGGATATCAAGAAATCCGCACCCGGCATCGCGCGTATTCAGGCAAAGGGCAGCGTGACCTCTGCGTTGTCGCTGCTGGACCGACCGCCGCTGGAATTGCTGAGCAAGGCCGGGTTGCCCGTTGACGTTGCCACAGGCACGGTTGCGTTGACCGGAACGCTGTCCCTGCCGTTGATAAAAGAGTTGAAGTTTCAGGATACCGAATTTCACTTCAACGGAACGCTGGCCAATCTGTCCAGTGACCGTCTGGTGCCGGGATTTTCCGTAAGTGCCCCGATGCTGGATATTTCCGGCAATCAGTCGGGTGTTCAGATTCAGGGACTGGGTCAGTTCGGCGATGTACCGCTAGAGGCGCTTTGGCAGCAACCCATTGACGGCGAAACCGAACAGCGCAGCACCTTGACCGGCCAGATCGAACTGTCCCCGCGTCTGATGGATGAGATCAGGGCCGGTCTGCCGCCGGGGATGCTGACGGGCAAAGGAACTGCCGATATTACACTGGGCCTGGGCGCTGGGGTACCTCCGAAACTGTCTGTTGTTTCGGACCTTCAGGGCGTGGCACTTGCCATCCCCGAACTTGGCTGGCGCAAGGCAGCGAACACCACGGGATCGCTGACTGCGGACGCGACGTTGGGCGCGCAGCTGAAGGTGGACGACCTGCGGATCGATGCAGCGGGACTGCGCACAACCGCATCCATTTCCTTTCACGAAAACGGTGAATATGACCGCGTCCATTTCAGCTCGTTCGATCTGGGGGACTGGCTGGCGGTTCCGGCGGAACTGATCGGGCGGGGGGCTGCTGTCCCGGATATCCGCGTCTTAGGCGGTGTGCTGAACATGGGGCGTGCAAACTTCGGGGAAAGCAGCGGAGGATCGGGTGGCGGCGGGGCCCCCGGGCCGAATCTGGACGTGGCACTGGACCGTCTTAAGGTCACCGAAACTGTCGCGCTGACAGGTTTCCGGGGGGCGTTCCAGACAACCGGTGGCGTAAATGGCACTTTCACAGCGCGGGTGAACGGCGGAGCGGCTGTTGCCGGTCAAGTGACCCCGCGGGGAAATCGAAGCGCCGTTGACCTGACGTCGAAAGACGCGGGGGCCGTTTTGCGATCAGCCGGGGTTCTGACGCAGGCGCGCGGCGGTGATCTGGACCTCAAGCTTGAACCGGTGGCTGCGCCCGGCAGTTACGACGTGATCCTGAAAATCGTAAATACGCGGATCACCGATGCCCCGGCCATGGCCGCGATCCTGAACGCGATCAGCCTTGTTGGTCTGCTGGACGAGATGGCCGGGCAGGGGATCTTCTTTTCGGCGATTGACAGCCGCATGAGGATATCGCCCACTGACATCAAAGTGCTGAGTGGCAGCGCTGTTGGCCCGTCAATGGGGCTTTCGTTTGATGGCACAATCGACACCGTGAACAGCCTGCTGAACCTGCGGGGGGCGATTTCACCGATTTACCTTCTAAATGCCGTTGGCAGCGTATTTACCCGCAAGGGTGAAGGCGTCTTTGGGTTCAATTACACGCTCACCGGGCCGATATCCTCGCCCAAAGTCGCGGTGAACCCTCTGTCCGGTCTGGCGCCCCTTTTTCTGCGTGATCTCTTGCGTCAGCCTGCGCCAACGGTCTCGGACGGCCCCAATGCTGCGCCGGTGGAACCTGACGAGCCGAAACCGACTTTTGGCTCTCCTCCCAGTGACCGCTGAGGGGATATGGCCGAATCTTTTGTGGGGTTGTAAGGCGCGGTCATGAAGCTCAGCGATTTTGATTTCGACCTGCCCGACGACCTGATTGCAACGCGGCCTGCCTGCCCGCGATCCTCTGCGCGCCTGCTTGTGGCGCAGGGGGGTGGTACAGTGGACAGCCACGTGTTCGATCTGCCCGATTTCCTGCGTCCGGGTGACCGGCTGGTGTTGAACGACACACGCGTTATCCCGGCGCGCCTGAACGGGCGGCGCCACAGGGACAGCGCGCAAGGCCCGGTTTCCGCCGGGATCGAGGCCACTCTGCTGGACCCACAGGCCGATGGCACTTGGTCTGCGCTCATCAAGCCGCTGAAGAAAGTGAAGCCGGGGGAAGAGATTGTATTTTCCGCCGATCTGAGCGCGACGCTGGATCGGGTGGAAGACGGGCAGGCCATTTTGCGCTTCAATCTCAGCGGTCAGGATTTCGACAAGGCGCTGGATCAGGCCGGTGTAATGCCGTTGCCGCCCTATATCGCCGCCAAACGTCCGGCGGACGAGCAGGACAAGATGGATTATCAGACCATCTGGGCCCGCAGGTCCGGTGCGGTGGCAGCGCCGACCGCCTCGTTGCATTTTGACGATGCCCTGATGCAGGCTTTGTCGGAACGGGGTGTCGCCGTCACACATGTGACCCTGCATGTTGGCGCCGGAACCTTCCTGCCGGTCAAGGTCGAGGATGTGACAACCCACAAGATGCATGCCGAATGGGGGCAGGTCAGCGCCGAGGCTGTTGCCGAGATACAGGCCACAAAAGCTGCGGGCGGGCGTGTCATCCCGGTGGGCACCACTGCCCTGCGCCTGATCGAAAGTGCTGCGCGTTCGGGCGCGATCGAACCGTGGGAAGGTGACACCGATATCTTCATCTATCCCGGTTTCCGGTTTCATGTGACCGATGCGCTGATGACAAACTTTCATCTGCCAAAATCCACGCTGCTGATGCTGGTTTCAGCGTTAATGGGTCAGGACCGGATGCGCGAGGTTTACACCCATGCCATCGCACAGAAATACCGGTTCTTTTCTTATGGCGATGCGTCGCTTTTGATCCCCGGATAGGCGCGCATACGGCATCACCGACAGGGAATGTCGTAGACAAGCGCGATGGAAGCGGTCTTTGATCGCAGAACAAAACTCAAACAAGGTTGGCACCTATCGGAGGCCCAAATGATTCAGGTTCTGTCCAGCGCATGGGCATTGTTGCTCGGCATGGGGTTGCTGATGGTCGGAAACGGCCTTCAGGGCACGATCCTGGGTGTTCGTGGACAGCTTGAGGGATTTTCGACCCTTGAGATGTCTTTTGTAATGTCAGCTTATTTCGTTGGTTTTCTGGGCGGTTCACGGCTTGCGCCCGAGATGATCCGGCGTGTTGGCCATGTGCGGGTCTTTGCGGCACTGGCGTCTTTCATTTCGGCCGTGATGATCATGTATCCGATGCTGGCAGACCCGATTGCCTGGGTTCTGGGGCGCGTGGTGATCGGGTTCTGTTTCTCGGGTGTTTACGTCACTGCGGAAAGCTGGCTCAACAACGCAGCCAATAATGAAAACCGCGGGCAGGCCCTGTCGCTTTACATGATCGTTCAGATGTTGGGTATCATCGGCGCGCAGGGCCTTTTCCTGTTGGGCGACCCGGCCGGGTACGAAACATTCGTGATCGCCTCGATCCTTGTTTCGGTTTCTTTCGCACCGATTTTGCTGTCGATCTCACCAACTCCGGCGTTCGATACCACCAAGCCGATGACGCTGCGGGAGTTGATGAAAAGCTCTCCGCTGGGGTGTGTCGGCATGTTCCTGCTGGGGGGCGTGTTCTCGGCGCAGTTTGGGATGTCGGCGGTTTATGGGGCTCAGGCCGGATTGTCCTTGGTTGAAATCTCGGCATTTGTGGCGGCGTTCTATGTTGGGGCAATTGTCCTGCAATACCCGCTGGGCTGGTTTTCCGACCGGATGGACAGGCGTTTCCTGATCCTGTTGGTTGCGGCAACCGGGGCTGTTGGCGCCGTCAGTGGTATGCTTTATGGCTTTTCCTTCGAAATCCTTCTGGCGTCTGCTTTTGTGATCGGCGGAATGACCAACCCTTTGTATTCATTGCTGATTGCGCACACCAACGATTTTCTGGAATACGAAGATATGGCCGCGGCATCCGGCGGCCTGATCTTTATCAACGGCCTTGGGGCAATTACCGGACCTGTTATCACAGGTTGGCTGATGGGGGATGCAGTGTTTGGCCCGCCGGGCTTTTTCCTGATCATCGCCGTGTTGCTTGTCGCGTTGGCCGCCTATTCGGTCTACCGGATGACCCAGCGTGCAGCCATTCCTGTTGATGAAACCAGCACCATGTCGACGCTTTATCCAACCGCATCGCCCGTTGCATTCGAGGTTGCACAGGAAGTTGCGATAGAGGCGGCAGAAGCCGAGTTCGAAGAGGGTTCGCGCGAAACCGCTTGAGACACGGAATTATGTCGTTTGTGTTGCAATATGTTACTGTAACAGTTCTGTAAAAGGGACTTAAATGACGTTACGTCTGGGGCGCGGGCAATTGACGGAGTTTAAGGCAATGGTAACGCCTGAAGAAGTATTGAGTTTTTGGTTAGATGAAGTTGGCCCTAAGGGTTGGTATCTTGAGGATGAGGCGCTGGATGCAGACATTCGGGCGCGGTTTCAGCCAACTTGGGAAGCGGCGGCAGCGGGCCGGTTTTCGCTCTGGTTGACTTACCCCAGCGGGGCGCTTGCCTATATCATCCTGACAGATCAGTTCCCGCGCAACATGTTCCGGGGGGAGGCGCGTGCCTTCTCGACCGATCGCGCGGCTTTGGCGGCAGCGAAATGTGCGGTCGACAAAGGCTGGGACAAAAAGATTGACGAACCGGCCAGACAGTTCTTTTACCTGCCCATGATGCACTCGGAAAACCTGTGTGATCAGGAACGCTGTGTGCGTCTGATCTGCCAAAACATGAGCAGTGACGCAAGCAACCTTCTGCACGCCAGAGCGCATCGCGAGGTGATCCGCAAGTTCGGTCGTTTCCCGTATCGGAACGCGGCGCTGTCCCGCAGCTCGACCCCGCATGAAACTGCCTATGTCGATATGGGCGGGTACGGCACGACCGTGCGCGAACTACAGGCAACGGGCTGAGCGCGAAGCCGCAACCGCGCTTTGGTCGCGGCTGCGCTTTATGACTCCGGTGTACATCCCCGCAATGCCAAAACGCGTTCTGCCGCGATATCGGCACCGGTTTGGATCGCCTGCGCAATCAGCACTTCTGGCGTGTCAGTAAGTTCCGAAATCCGCTCCTGAACCGTTTGCAGCTTCTGTTCTGCTGCATTCAGGCGCCCCAGCGTTGCCCGGAGGTTTTGCGCGGCTTGGCTGTCTGCCAACGTGTCTTGTTGTAAAAGTACCGTCAAATCAGTCCGCAACGCCGCAAGCTCGTCCCGAATGCCCTTTGCCTCATCCCGGAGGGGGGCCACGGCCTGAACCGTTTGCGAGACTTCAGCAGTGATGCTTTCGGCTTTCGACGCCAGTTTCCAGCCCAGAAACAGGCACAGCGCAACAAGTATCAATGTGGCGTTGAGCAGGGCAAGCAGCAGATCTTTCAGAGTTTTGGCCATGGTCAGCCCCTTGAATGGGTTGAGAAAAGAATAGGTCCGACCGGTGTCGGCGTTTCTTTTCTAGCCATTGCATGGCCCGGGGTATAGGCTGAAATCCGCAAGTTCAGGCATCGCTTACCCTGCGTCCTATTTGTCGCGGGAACGGTGTGTTGATGCGTTCCGAATAATAGTTTAATGGTAAACTAAATTTTCAACTCCTGCGCCGAGAGGAACACATGGCTGCACAATCCTATGATCTGATCGTAATCGGGGCTGGCCCCGGCGGCTATGTCGCTGCAATCCGCGCAGCCCAGCTGGGCCTGAAAACCGCAGTGGTCGAGCGCGAGCATTTGGGGGGGATCTGCCTGAACTGGGGCTGTATTCCGACCAAGGCGCTGTTGCGGTCGTCCGAAGTGTTCCATCTGATGGAGCGCGCCAAGGATTTCGGTCTGAAAGCCGAAAAGATCGGATATGATCTGGACGCGGTGGTCAAACGATCCCGTGGCGTGGCCGCGCAGCTGTCAGGAGGCATTGGCCATCTGCTGAAGAAGAACAAGGTTGCCGTTGTAATGGGGCAGGCCACGATCCCTGCAAAGGGCAAGGTCAGCGTCAAGACCGACAAAGGCACCGAGGAACTGACCGCCAAGAACATCATTCTCGCAACCGGGGCACGGGCGCGGGAACTGCCGGGCCTTGAAGCTGACGGCGATCTGGTCTGGACGTACAAGCACGCACTGCAACCGCCGCGGATGCCGAAAAAACTGCTCGTCATCGGGTCTGGTGCGATCGGCATCGAGTTTGCCAGCTTCTACAATACGCTGGGCGCAGACACCACAGTTGTCGAGGTGATGGACCGGGTGTTGCCGGTCGAAGACGCCGAAATCAGCGCATTGGCCAAGAAGGCGTTCACCAAACAGGGCATGACCATCATGGAAAAAGCCATGGTCAAGCAGCTGGACCGTGGCAAGGGGAAAGTGACCGCGCATATCGAGGTAAAGGGCAAGGTCGAGAAACAAGAGTTCGACACAGTGATCTCGGCTGTCGGGATCGTTGGCAATATCGAAAACCTTGGTCTGGAAGCTCTGGGCGTCAAGATCGACCGGACACATGTGGTTACGGACGAGTATTGCCGCACCGGCGTTGAGGGCCTTTATGCGATCGGTGACATCGCAGGCGCGCCCTGGCTTGCACATAAAGCAAGCCACGAGGGTGTCATGGTCGCGGACCTCATCGCGGGTCAACATGCGCACCCGGTCAAACCCGAAAGCATCGCGGGATGCACCTATTGCCAGCCTCAGGTTGCCTCGGTTGGATATACCGAAGCAAAGGCCAAAGAGCTGGGTTACGACATCAAAGTCGGCCGCTTTCCCTTTATCGGCAATGGCAAGGCCATAGCCTTGGGTGAGCCGGACGGGCTGATCAAAACCGTGTTTGATGCGAAAACAGGCGAGTTGCTGGGCGCCCACATGATCGGTGCCGAAGTTACCGAACTGATTCAGGGTTACGTGGTCGGTCGCCAGCTGGAGACAACGGAAGAAGACCTGATGAACACCGTCTTCCCGCACCCGACACTGTCAGAGATGATGCACGAAAGTGTGCTGGATGCCTATGGTCGCGTGATCCATATGTAAGATCGGCGTAGTTCCCCGTCAGGGTTGGGGGCTCTGCCCCCGCCGCGCGTGCCGCGCGCCTCCCCCGGGATATTTTAGGCCAGATGAAGCAGGGATCCTTTATTCATCTGGCTGCAAATATCCCGGAGCGCGAGGCAGAGCCTCGCATAAGACCTATTTGTTCAAAGCATCCAGAATGCGCGCCCATGACCGGATGCCCTTGTGGAAGCTTTTCACGTCATATTTCTCGTTCGGCGAATGGATGGCATCATCTTCGTTTGCATAGCCAACCAGCATCGAGTCGAGCCCCAGAACGGTGTTGAAATAGCCGACAACAGGGATTGATCCCCCCATTCCAGTGAACACTGCCTCGCGGTCCCATTCATCCGACAATGCGCCGCGCGCGGCTTCGAATTCGGGGCGGGTGATATTCATGACCGAAGCGGGAGACCCTTCCATATCGTTATCCCAGACCACTTTGGCGTCCGGGGATAGCTGATCCTCGACATGTTTGCGGATTTTGGCGCGCAGCGCGTCCGGGTCCATGTCACCAACAAGACGGCAGGTGATTTTGCAATGGGCCTTGGACGGAATAACGGTTTTGGAGCCCGCACCGTTATAACCACCCCACAGCCCGTTCACTTCGAGCGTTGGTCGTGCCCATTGTTGCTCCAAGGTGGAGTAACCCTTTTCGCCATGCGGCTGGGTGTAGCCGACCGAATTCAGATAATCCGCTTCGTCGAAGCCGCAATTCTGCCATTGGCGCAACTGGTCTTCGGGTACTTCATGCACGCCTTCGTAGAACCCGTCGACAGCGATCCGCCCGGTTTCGTCGTCATAAAAAGAGGTCACGATTTTCGACAGTTCGCGCAGCGGATTCAGGCCCGGGCCGCCATAGTGGCCGGAATGCAGGTCGATGCGCGGCCCCACAATGGTAAACTCGTCCTTCAGCATGCCCCTCAACTGCGCCGCAATCGACGGAACGCCGCGTGATACCATGGATGTATCGCAGACCAGCGCCAGATCCGCTTTGAGTTCGGCGGCATTTTCCTTGAGGAAAGGAACCAGTGAGGGCGAGCCTGATTCTTCTTCGCCCTCGAAAAAGAAAGTGATGCGGCAGGGCAAGGATCCGTGTACGGCCTTCCAGGCGCGGCAGGCTTCGACAAAAGTCATTAGCTGGCCTTTGTCGTCTGACGCTCCGCGTCCGCGGATGACCGGTCCGGTTTCGGTGTCCTCAATGGCGGGATCGAATGGATCCCGGTTCCACAGGTTCAACGGATCGACCGGCTGCACATCGTAGTGGCCATAAAACAGGAAATGCGGCGCAGTCGCGTCCTCACCCACGTGGCCAACAACCATCGGGTGGCCCGGTGTTTCCCGTTTCTCTGCCGCAATCCCGATGCTGTTCAGATCGGCGACCAGCCAGTCCGCGGCGCGGCTAACCTCGGCCTTGTATGCGGGGTCAGTCGAGATCGACGGGATGCGCAGCAGTTCCATCAGGCGGTCGATCGAGGTTTGCAGATCTTCGTCAATCCGGTTCAACACGGCGTCTAGCGACATGGGGGGCTCCTGCCTGTTTTTTGTTCCCGCGAACCCTAGCAGCGTTGTCGGCGCCGTCCAGAGTTGTTGACACGAATTGCGGCCCGGCGGTGTAAGCTTTGGGTAGGGAGGCGGGACCTGCGTCGTTTCCACGCGTTCGATGGCCGTAACTTTACTTGTCGGATGGGGTGCAAACTTATATTTGATGCAAATCAAAGTTGGGTTCACCTTTTCGGCTGTAACCAGCTGAATAAGGGAACACAAAGCCACCGAAACAGGGTAAGCTGTGGGAGGTGGCGAAAATATCGCCCAATGGGAAACCGGATACGGGCGTTCAAGGAGGGTCCTTTGGACTATACTGCTCAGCTCGATTCAGCGATTGCCAGGCTGCATGATGAAGGTCGTTACCGGACCTTCATCGATATCGAACGTCGCAATGGGTATTTTCCCCATGCGGTGCGCACACGTCCGGACGGGTCACAGCAGAACATCACCGTATGGTGCGGCAACGATTATCTGGGCATGGGGCAAAACCCGGTCGTTCTGAATGCAATGCACGAAGCTGTTGATGCAGCCGGTGCAGGTTCGGGCGGTACACGCAATATCTCGGGCACCACAGTTTATCACAAAAGGCTTGAGGCTGAACTGGCCGATCTGCACGGCAAGGAAGCCGCGCTGCTTTTTACCAGCGCCTATATCGCCAATGACGCAACGCTCAGCACGCTGCCCAAACTGTTCCCGGGCCTGATCATCTATTCTGACGCGCTGAACCATGCCTCGATGATCGAAGGCGTACGCCGGAATGGCGGGGCTAAGCGCATCTTCCGGCACAATGACGTGGCGCATCTGCGCGAACTGCTTGAGGCGGATGACCCCGCCGCGCCCAAACTGGTCGTATTCGAGTCGGTTTATTCAATGGATGGCGATTTTGGTCCAATCGAAGAAATCTGTGATCTGGCAGATGAATTCGGCGCGCTGACCTATATCGATGAAGTGCATGCCGTGGGCATGTATGGCCCCCGCGGGGGCGGTGTGACCGAGCGCGATAACCTTGCCCACCGGATCGACATCATCAACGGCACGCTGGCAAAGGCCTATGGCGTGATGGGCGGCTATATCGCGGCCAGCGCCAAGATGTGCGACGCCGTGCGGTCATACGCACCGGGCTTTATCTTTACCACGTCCCTGCCACCTGCGGTTGCGGCCGGGGCTGCCGCATCTGTTGCCTACCTGAAAACTGCACCTGAACTGCGCGAGCAGCATCAGACGCAGGCCAAAATCCTCAAGCTGCGGTTGAAGGGGATGGGACTGCCGCTGATCGACCACGGAAGCCATATCGTGCCCGTGATCGTCGGAAACCCGGTCCATACCAAGAAGCTCAGCGATATGCTGTTGGATGATTACGGCATTTATGTGCAACCGATCAATTTCCCGACCGTTCCGCGCGGAACCGAGCGTCTGCGCTTTACCCCTTCTCCGGTGCATGGACCTGACGAAATGAACCGTCTGGTACAGGCGATGGACGAACTTTGGTCACATTGTGCGCTAAATCGCGCCGAACTTGCCGGTTAACCTCACGCCAAAGTGTGCAACGTATTTGCCGCGTGTTAAGCTTACGCTAACAAAATTGGCAGACGAATCGTTTTGGGGATGATTCGCCGCTAACGCGAAACACGCGACAGGCAGAATGGGGCAGCAGGAATGATTGGGCGCAGATCACAGCGCGAATCTGATGAGGACGTAGATGTCAGACCCAAAGGGTTTGATGACTACGAGGTACGCCTTGGTGACAAGATGCGCGGCGAACGCGCAACCATGGGCAAATCCCTGTTGGATGTTCAGCGCGAGTTGAGGATCAAAGCCAACTACATTGCTGCCATCGAAAACGCGGATCCCGACGCCTTTGACACGCCCGGCTTTATCGCCGGGTATGTGCGTTCTTATGCGCGTTATCTGGGAATGAACCCGGATGAAACATTCTCGACTTTCTGCGCGGAAAGCGGTTTTTCGGTCGCGCATGGCATGTCGGCCGAGGCTTCGGTGGTGCGAAAGCCGACCGGCGCGCTTCCGGCGCGTGGGCCAATGGGGCGCGATCCCTTCATCTCGCCCAATACGCCGTACATTCCGGGCAAGGAATCTCTGGTCAGTCAGATTGAACCGCGCGCCATCGGCTCGTCGCTGGTGCTGTTGGCGGTAATTGGCGGCATCGGCTATGGCGGGTGGGCCGTTCTGAACAAGATCCAGCAGGTGCAGGTCAGCCCGGTCGAACAAGCGCCTGTGGTGCTGTCCGACCTTGATCCGCTGGATGCCGTGCGCGGCGGCGTTGTCGATGATGTGGTTGCTGCGGCGAATACCGAGGCACTGGACCGCCTTTATCGTCCGCAGGCGTTGGATGTTCCGGTTCTGGTTGCCCGCGATGCGCCGATTTCGACCCTTGATCCGCGCGATGTCGGAACCTTCCGCCCGCCAAGCCTGCCGCAGTTCGAAGTTGCCGAAGTGCACACGGTTGAACGACCAGCTTTGCCTCAGGTCGTGGAACAGGTTGATACCATGCTGAAAATCGTTGCTGTCGATCCTTCTTGGATGCGGGTAACGGCGGCAGATGGCAGTGTCATTTTCGAAGGGACGCTTGGAACGGTCGAGCAAGGCAGTGTCTTTGAGGTTCCTCTGACAGAAGAACCGCCGCTGTTGCGGGCAGGGGCGTCGGGATCGGTTTATTTCTCGATGAACGGCGAGCACTATGGCCCGGCAGGGGCACCCGGCACGGTTGCCAAAGGGGTGATCCTTTCGAAAGACGCAGTTTCGGAAGTTTATGCCGTTGCCGATCTTGAGGCGGATCAGAACAGCGCGCTCAAGCAGCTGGTGGCTGAACTGCAAACCGCGGCGACAGAAGCGCCCGCCGAGTGATCTTGCCATTGCGGTAACCCCTGTGCCGGACTATCTACTGTCGCAACTCAGGCAGACGCGGATCCGTCCTTATGTCCCTTAATCACGTGCGCCCCTGGCGCGACATTTATCGTCGTAAATCCCGTCAAATCATGGTCGGCAACGTCCCTGTTGGCGGCGATGCCCCGATCGCTGTTCAGACCATGACCAACACCCTGACCACCGATGTGGCGGCAACAGTGGCGCAGGTTCAGGCCGCAGCCGAAGCTGGCGCGGATATCGTGCGCGTTTCAGTCCCCGATGAGGCGTCGGCTAAGGCATTGAAAGAGATCGTGCGCGAAAGCCCGGTGCCCATCGTTGCGGACATCCATTTTCACTATCGTCGTGGTATCGAAGCGGCCGAGGCAGGCGCTGCCTGTCTGCGCATCAATCCCGGCAACATCGGCGATGAACGCCGGGTGAAAGAAGTCATTCAGGCCGCGCGCGACCACAATTGCTCGATCCGCATTGGCGTGAATGCGGGCAGTCTGGAAAAGCACCTGCTTGAGAAATATGGCGAACCGTGCCCCGAAGCGATGGTCGAAAGCGGGTTGGAACATATCCGCATCCTTCAGGACAATGATTTTCATGAGTTCAAAATCAGTGTGAAGGCCAGCGACGTTTTCCTGTCCGCCGCCGCATATCAGGGCATAGCCGAAGCCACTGATGCGCCCATCCATCTGGGTATCACCGAGGCGGGCGGACTGGTGTCCGGCACCATCAAATCTGCCATCGGGTTGGGCAACCTGCTGTGGATGGGGATCGGCGACACGATCCGCGTCAGCCTGTCTGCCGATCCGGTGGAAGAGGTGAAGGTTGGCTTTGAAATCCTCAAGTCCCTTGGTCTGCGCCACCGGGGCGTCAACATCATCTCATGCCCGTCCTGCGCACGGCAGGGGTTTGACGTCATCAAGACCGTCGAGGCGCTGGAACGCCGTCTGGAACACATCAAGACACCGATGAGCCTGTCGATCATCGGCTGCGTGGTCAACGGGCCGGGCGAGGCGTTGATGACCGATGTCGGGTTTACCGGTGGCGGGGCCGGGTCCGGGATGGTCTATCTGGCAGGCAAGGCCAGCCACAAGATGTCCAACGATCAGATGATCGACCACATCGTGGAACAGGTCGAAAAGAAAGCCGCGGAACTGGATGCGGCTGCGGAAGCCGCAGAGTAGTGTGGGGTTGGCTGTGTCGGTAAGGCAGGCATAGCGACCTTACTCATCCCTTGCCCTGATGCCTGAGCTGTTGCAAACTTGTTTCGTGACTGAACGATGCCTGTTTCGCCGCTGGTTCTGTTGGTAAACAGACCCGCGCGGACCCATGCTTTGGGAGGAGTGTGTCATGACATCCAAGACCGCAGGCCCTACGCCACCTGAGAACCTGACGCCAGACCAACAGGCCATGCCAAATGTCATTCGGGTTACTTCGGATGATATAAAGGCGTCGCTGAAAGCTGGGTTTTCCGACTTTCTGGCGCGCCCCTTCATGAGCGGTTTCTTCGGGCTTTTCTATGCGGCTTTTGGAATCCTGATGGTCTGGAGCTTGGTCTGGCTTGGCAAGATCTGGATGATCATTCCAGCGATTGTTGGATTTCCTCTGGTCGCGCCTTTCGCCGCTGCAGGACTATATGAGATGTCCCGGCGGTTACAGAAGGGAGAGGAATTTGGCTGGTATGAAATCATCACTGTCATGGCCGATCAACGCAAGCGCGAAATGGGCTGGATGGCCTTTGTCACACTGTTCATTTTCTGGGTTTGGGTTTACCAGGTCCGGCTTTGGCTTGCGATCATCCTGCAGAACTCATCCTTTTCGGATTTTGATGGATTCTTGAACATCATCTTGTTCACTCCGCAGGGGTGGACATTCCTTGCAATCGGTACCTGTGTCGGAGCGTTTCTGTCGGCTGTCCTGTTTTCGGTAACTGTCGTCGCCATGCCCATGCTTCTGGACCGGGAAACCAATTTCGTTTCAGCCATGTTGACGTCCTTACGCGTCGTCTCGGAAAGCCCTGTGGTCATGCTCGGCTGGGCAGCGATCATCTCGGTCACAATGTTATTGTCGATGGTTCCGGCGTTTATGGGCTTGATCTTCACCTTGCCGATCCTTGGCCATACAACGTGGCATCTCTATCAACGGGCCGTGGAACCGGCAGACGGCTGAGGTCAGCGATCAGTTCGTCTTTTTTGTCTGGGGGCAGCTGTGCCGCCCCCAATACCAATCAACCCTGTTCCGCGCGAACGCCATCTGCAATTTGCTGCATCTGATCGGCGGGCAGATAGCCGCGCAGCAACTCGGTTCCCAGCACGAATGAGGGCGTGCCCGAAATCTGCATCCGTTGCGCCAGGGCACGGGTGCGGCTGATCTCATCCGTGACGCTGTCGCTGTCCATCGCGGCGATGATCGCGTCGCTGTCCAGGCCCAGCCCGTCAGAGATGCGGCGCAGGGTAACTTCGGACGGTTCGCCGTTGAAGGCCATCAGGGCATCGTGAACCTGTTTATAGGCGTCACCACCAGCGACGTGTTTGGTGGCCACGGCAAAGCGCGAGGACAAAACAGATGCGTCGCCCAGAATTGGCAGCTCTTTGATCACAAACCGGATATTGCCGTCGCTGGCCAGCAGGTTTGCCACTTCGGGCACCGCACGGCGGCAATAGCCGCAGCGGTAGTCCATGAATTCGACCAGCGTGATATCGCCATCCGGGTTGCCGCCGACCCAGCTATAGCCATCGTCGAACAGTTCGGCCGCATTGGCGGCGACCAGTTCTTTGTCGGCGGCCGCTTCGGCCACTGCGTTTCGCTGTTCGAGTATATTGATTGCCTCGATAATGACTTCGGGGTTCTCCAGCAGGTATTCGCGTACCTGAGCACCAAACTCTGCCTTTTCGGCATCATTCATCGCGTTCAGGTCCAGCGCCTGTGCCGAGGTCGCCGCCATGGAAAGCCCCAGAAGGGCAGGTGCAGCATGTCTGAGGATCATTTCCGTTTCCTTTTATCTTTCTTGAGTCGTTCTGAGGCAATCAGCACGTCTTGTGCCCTTTGCCAACCCGGAGAGCCTTCGGGCAACTGTCCTACAGCCCGTTTCGCGTGAATTCCGGCATCCTCCATCCGACCTTGCAGCGCATAGCGTTCTGCCGTCACGGTCGAAGCCATGCCGTTATTTCCGACCTGCGCATAAGCCACACCCAGATCCTGCATCAGGCGCGCGTTACGAAAATCGCGCGCGCGCGCCTGTTCCAGTGCGTTCAATGCCTGTTTCGTTTCCCCCTGCGCCAGCAGGGCACGCCCGTAGCTCGCAAGGATCAACGCATTGTTCGGGGCCATTTCAACAGCGCTAGCATAAGCTTTAACAGCCTCGCTTACACGTCTGTTTTCCAACAGTATTTGCCCCTTCAGATCGTAATAGAACGGGTCATCAGGACGTTCGGCAAGTGCTGCGTCAATTGCGGCACGGGCGCGGAACAGATCGCGGTTCTGATGATAGGCCGAAGCCTCTCGCATCAGGCGGATGTCTCGGTAGGATTCTTCGCCAGCGCGCCGCAAGGTCCAACTGGGCGACCGCAGAAAGGCCGAAAGCTTGCCTTTGACCCGCGCAAACCAGTAGTCCGCATTGGGGTTTGGAACGGCTCGGTCGCCAAACTCATCCAGGAACGCCTCGGCGGCACGCAGGCGGTCACGGCTTGTCGGGTGTGATCGCATATAGGGGTCCTGATTGGCGACACTCAGCAGTTCCTGACCGGCGAACTTCCGGTGCAGTTCCACCATCCCGCTGGGCGAGATTTCGGCCCATCGCAGGTAACTTGCCGCACTGCGGTCGGCGGATGCCTCTTCTGCGCGGGTGTGACCCAGAAAACCGCGAATTGCTGCGCCTTGGGTGCCAGCAGCGATCCCGATGGCGGCCTCGCCCCCACCCGCCGCAGCTGCCAGCAGGGCCAAAGCCGTGCCGAGGCTGGCGTTGCGCTGCGCCGCTTTCAGGTTC
The DNA here is from genome assembly GCF_056537065.1 of Ruegeria sp. CH2. Lineage (NCBI taxonomy): Bacteria > Pseudomonadati > Pseudomonadota > Alphaproteobacteria > Rhodobacterales > Roseobacteraceae > Ruegeria > Ruegeria sp. CH2. The sequence goes on along the minus strand of NZ_JBQFQV010000001.1, from coordinate 676,963 downwards.
TCAGCCCGTCGTGCCAGATGACCATTCGAGATATGTGCGGCCTCGTGGGCGATGACAGCCTGCAACATCTCGGGGCTTTCGACGGTCAGAATCAGCCCGTAGTTCACGTAAATCGCGTTGTAGTCGATGACGAATGCATTGAACGTGTTGTCGTTTACGACCAGAATCTGAACCCGGTTCGTGTTCAGCCCCGCAGCCCGCAACACCGGAAAGGCCAGTTCACGCAGGCCATGTTCGATATCTGGGTCGCGGATCAGGCTTTGCGCGTGCGATTGCACCGCTGCCGCCAGCCAGACGACAACGGCAACCATCAAGGCCGGGATTGACGCCAACCGGGATACGCGCTCAAAAGCCATGACTGCAACATGGGAGATGGGCATGAGAAACTCAACCCGGTCCGGGGTCGATCCCTTCATCGTGATGGATGTGATGGAGGCGGCACGCAAGGCCGAAGAGGCAGGTCGCCACGTGATCCACATGGAAGTCGGCCAGCCCGGAACCGGCGCGCCCAAGGGTGCGACCGAAGCTTTGGCCGCAGCGATGGAGCAAGGCCCGCTGGGCTATACGGTTGCCCTGGGTCTGCCCGCCCTGAGGCAGCGGATCGCCCGGCTTTACGGCGATTGGTACAATGTCGACCTGAACCCCGAGCGGGTGGTGATCACTCCTGGCTCGTCCGGCGGATTCCTGCTGACCTTTACCGCTTTGTTCGACAGTGGCGACCGTGTCGGTATCGGGGCGCCCGGCTATCCGTCCTATCGCCAGATCCTGAAGGCGCTGGGTCTGGTCCCGGTCGACCTGCCGACCGCGCCGGAAAACAGGTTGCAGCCCGTCGCAGCAGATATTCAGGGAATGGACCTGAAAGGGCTGATGGTGGCTTCACCCGCAAACCCGACCGGTACGATGTTGGATCGCGCCGCCATGGGTGCCTTGATCGAGGCGGCTCATGGGCAGGGCGCGTCATTCATCAGTGACGAGATTTACCACGGGCTGGAATACGAAGCCAAGGCCGTGACGGCGCTGGAACTGACAGATGAATGCTATGTGATCAACTCATTCTCGAAATACTTTTCGATGACCGGATGGCGCGTAGGCTGGATGGTGGTGCCCGAGGATCAGGTGCGCGTGGTCGAACGTATCGCTCAGAACATGTTCATCTGCGCCCCCCACGCCAGTCAGGTCGCAGCGCTGGCTGCCATGGACTGCGACGACGAATTGCAAGCCAATCTGGACGTGTACCGCCGCAATCGCGCGCTGATGCTGGACGGGCTGCCCAAGGCCGGGTTTTCGAACATCGCGCCGCCCGACGGGGCGTTTTATGTCTATGCCGATGTGTCTGATCTGACCGATGACAGCCGCGCATTTGCGGCCGAGATTCTGGAACAGGCCGGTGTGGCTGTGACACCCGGGCTGGATTTTGACCCGCAGCGCGGCCATACCACATTGCGTTTTTCCTATGCGCGCGCGACCTCTGACATTCAGGAAGGGCTTGAGCGTTTGCGCCTGTTTATGATCCGGCGCGGTGCTGTCACGGAACGGGCCTGAGCCGTTCACAAACCGCCCGTTGTGGTATAGGGTGCCCGACAAACGATCTCGGGAAAACTTGAGGCCATGAGCAGGATCTTCTTAAGCATTGCGCTGTTCTGGGCGTTGGCTGGTGGTGCCATTGCGCAGGATTTCAGCGCGTTGGCGCGTGTCCAGCCTGACCAGAGCCGTATTACGGATGTCGGGCGTACCGGTGTTCGGGTGGACATCGCCCTCAGTCAGGGCGTTCCCTACAGGATTTTCACCTTGCAGGATCCCTACCGTATGGTTCTGGACTTCAACGAAGTGGATTGGGCCGGGCTGAGCAGCGAAGATTTCCTGCAATCCGATCGCATCAGCGGCGTGAAGTTCGGTGCCTATGTCTCGGGCTGGTCACGTCTGGTGCTGGAGCTGGGGGCGCCGATGGCAGTGACGAAAGCAGAAATGTCGGTGGCAGAGGATTCGGGGGCCGCATTGCTGTCGCTCGACCTCAAGGGGACGGATTTCGATGCTTTCAACGCCTCGGCAGGTGCGCCGCGAAACCCGGGCTGGGACTTGCCGGAACCGGCGGATGTGCCGCAAGCCGCGGTGCGCAGTGCCGACCGACCCTTGCGTGTCATGCTGGATCCGGGCCACGGAGGCATTGATCCGGGGGCCGAGACTGACGCGATTGATGAAAAAACCCTGATGCTGACTTTCGCGCGTGAGCTGCGCGAAATCCTTCTAAGATCAGGCGGGTACGAGGTGGTTTTGACACGGGTCGACGATCAGTTCGTCTCGTTGGAGCGCCGAATTGCGCTGGCGCACCGGGCCGGTGCGGACCTGTTCATTTCGCTGCACGCTGATTCCCTGTCCGAAGGGCGGGCGCATGGTGCGGTGGTTTATACCCTGTCCAACGATGCCTCGGATGTGGCCAGTGCGAAGCTGGCGGAACGGCACGACCGCGGGGATTTGATTTCCGGTGTCGATCTGAACGGGGCAGATGATCAGATCACGGATGTTCTGCTGGACATGGCCCGTCAGGAAACGATGCCACGCACAAGCGCGCTGGCCAAGGCCATTGCAAACGGTCTGGCACAACAAGGGGGGCCGATGAACGGCAAACCCCTGCGTACTGCGTCTTTTTCAGTACTCAAGGCGGCGGACATCCCGTCGGTTCTGGTCGAGCTTGGATTTCTGTCCAGCCCCAGAGACCTGAAGAACCTCAATGATCCTGATTGGCGGGCGAGAATGGCGCTGGGAATTCATCGGGGGCTTGAAGATTGGCGCCAGCAGGATGTGATCCGCAAATCCCTTATTGGCCAGTGACCTTGCGGCGCAAAACGGCTAGAATACGCTCGGTGTTTTGACCCTTGGGCGGCGCATCACTATATAGGCGGCACCGCGAGAAAAAGGCAGTAACGTGATCCGGTTCATTCTTTCGATTTTCGGGGCGATTTTCAGCCTCGTGACATTGGGTATTTTCATGGCCGCGCTGGTGATCGGTGCGGTGTTCTGGATGTATGGGCGCGATCTGCCCAGCCACGAGTCGCTGGCACAGTACAAGCCACCCACGATCAGCCGGATCTATTCGGGTGAAGGCAAGCTGATCGATGAATTCGCGCAGGAACGCCGCCTGTTTACCCCGTCCGAGGAAATCCCGGATCTGGTGAAGCAGGCGTTTATTTCGGCGGAAGACAAGAATTTCTACAACCATCAGGGCTATGACCCGCGCGGCATCATTGCCGCCGGGGTCGAGGCGGTGCGGACCAAGGGCGAAACCGTTCGCGGTGCGTCGACTATTACGCAGCAGGTCATGAAGAACTTTCTGCTGTCCGGTGACCGCCGGGCCGAGCGTAAGATCAAGGAAATCATTCTTGCGACCCGGCTTGAGGATACATTGGACAAGGAACAGATCCTCGAACTTTATATGAACGAGATCTTTCTGGGCCAGAACTCGTACGGTGTGACTGCCGCCGCGCAGACCTATTTCAACAAGACCCTCCAGGAACTGGCCCCGCATGAGGCCGCCATGCTGGCTGCCATGCCCAAAGCGCCGTCAGATTACCACCCCGTTTGGCAAAAAGAGCGCCTTCTGGCCCGCCGCAATTACGTGTTACGCGAGATGCAGCAGAACGGTTACATCGATCAGGCGACTTATGAGGCCGAGGTCGAGTTGCCTCTGCGCTCGGTCCAGAACGGAGATTTTGAAAGCTTCCGTACGGCCCTGCCGCCCCGCGACTATTTCACCGATGAAATCCGTCGCCAGCTGAGCGAAGATTTTGGTGAGGGCGAGTTCTTTACCGGCGGCTTCACCGTGCGTGCATCGGTGGATGAGGAAATGCAGGTTGAGGCCGCACGGGCCCTGCGCGAGGCGCTTGAGAAATACGACCGCTCCCGTGGCAAATGGCGCGGAACAGGTGACGTGATCCCGGAAGAAAAACTGGCGGATGAGGCGCAATGGCGCGAGGCGCTGGCGGCCATGGAAATTCCGCGCGACGTTATTCTGCCAACCCGTTGGTATCCCGCCGTGGTTCTGGGCGTGACCGACCAGCAACTGACCGTTGGTGTCGAAGAAGGTCCTGCCGATGGGACTATCCCGCGCGCGGACATCAAGTGGATGCAGGGTGATTTTGCGGCCAACTTCAAGCGCGGTGACGTCATTTTTGTCGTTGCGGGTGAAGATGGGCAGTGGTCGGCGCGCCAGGTGCCCGAGGTACAAGGCGGCTTTGTCGCGATGGATGTGAACTCGGGTCGTGTTCTGGCGATGCAGGGCGGGTTCTCGTATCAGGATACCGTGTTCAACCGGGCCACACAGGCACAGCGTCAGCCGGGATCGTCGTTCAAGCCGTTTGTCTATGCTGCTGCGCTGGATAGCGGATACAGCCCCGCGACCATCGTTGTCGATGCACCCATCGAAGTGAACACGCCGCAGGGTCTGTGGCGCCCCAAGAACTCTTCCAACAAATTCTACGGTCCAACTCCTTTGCGCACAGGGATCGAACAGTCGCGGAACCTGATGACCATCCGTCTGGCGCAGGAAGTTACAATGCCCGTCGTTGCCGGCTATGCGGAACGGTTCGGTGTCTATGACCGGATGGGCGCGTTTCTGGCCAACTCGCTGGGGGCCGAAGAAACCACGCTTTACAAGATGGTCGCGGCCTATGCGATGTTCGCCAATGGCGGCCAGCGTGTGGAACCCACTCTGGTCGACCGCATTCAAGACCGGTTCGGAAAAACCATCTATCGCCACGATGACCGTCAGTGTCTGGACTGTAACTCGACCTGGCTGGAACCAGATGAATCGCCCACCCTTGTCACGGATCGCGCGCAGGTCATGGATGCGATCACCGCCTATCAGCTGACATCGATGATGAAGGGTGTGGTCGATCGCGGGACGGCATCCAGCGTTGTGAATCTGCCCGTGCCAACAGCGGGCAAAACCGGAACCACCAACGACTCCAAGGATGCGTGGTTCATCGGCTTTACGTCGAACATCGTGGCCGGTTGCTATATCGGTTATGACCGACCGCGTCCGATGGGACGTGGGGCCTATGGTGGCACGCTGTGTGGCCCTGTGTTCCAGAGCTTCATGGAAAAAGCGGTCGAAAAATACGGCGGCGGTCCGTTTGAAGTGCCGGGAGGCGGTCATTTCATCAAGATCGACCGCTTCAGCGGGGCCCGTCTGCCCGATGATGCCACCGGTGACTATGTCGTGGCCGAATTCTTCCGCGACGGCGTCGATGGTTTTATCGACCGTGTCTATGATGGTGGTTTTGCCATCGGATCGGACCTGCCATTGTTTGAAGAAGTCCAGCGCGCTGGTGTACAGGTTCAGACGTCGACGGGCCAGACCGTGACCGTTGGTCCGAAAGCTTCCCAAGGGGACCTGAGCACCGGCGGGCTTTACTGACCGGCCGCTTTCAGAAACAGGTTTAGTAGATCAGCTTCTGCGTCACCGCAGATCGGGCCGTCAGATCGCCAGTAGATGGACAATGCGCATTTCGCGGCAGCCCATTGAGCCAGCCGTATTCGTGGAACACTCATTGCTTTGGAATACTCCGACAGACAGGTTTCGATTTGCAGGGGTTGGCGCACAAGATCCGGCATTCCCTTAGGGTGTCGCAACGCGTTGGCCAGTTCAAAAGCGGGATCGCCTAGATAACCTTTTGCATCGATGATCCGGGGTCCTGATAGTGTCATAATGACATTGTCTGGATGAAAGTCCCCGTGAAGAGGTACGGGTGAAGGTTGGCTGTCTAACAAGTCTTCACTTAGTGCAATCGCTGACTTCACCGCGTTACGCAGTTGGGCAGGGCACTCGGCCGCAAAGGTGCATTCAGCCAAGGGGGCGAACACCTGTTGCAAGGGTTTCATTCCAGTGGCGCTGACCGGGTCCCCTGCGTGCAAACACGCTGCTGTTTCCGCAAGTGTCTTGACGGCTTCTTCGGGCCTGCCCGCGCGGGCGATATCTCCCAGAGATGGTCCATCCAACCACTCCATCAGTACGGCGCTCCGCGCCTCTTCCAAAATCCGAACAGCGCCCCTGTCGCGCCACCCGACCAACAAGTTTGTGCCCGGTTTTTCGTTCCCGCGATCTTGCCTGCGATAAAGCTTCAAGGCAGCTGGGCCGCAATTGGACTGTACTTTCCACACTCTTGCATGGCCGGTGTCCGCAACCAGTTCAGGAAAGTGCAAATCCCATCTGCCCAGAAACTCTTCGACTGTGTTTTGCATTCAGGTCCAGCCTGTCTTGTGGTGTCTCGCACCTCTTGCTATCACGCAGGCCTGATTGAGCAAGTTGGGACAAGACCATGCGCGCCGAAACCCAGAACATCGTGGCGGATATCAAAAAGTCACTGGAGCTGCTGGCGCAGCGTATGGACTATGAAACCGCGCCGCATCGCCTTGAAGAATTCAACGCGCGCGTCGAAGACCCCAACCTTTGGGATAACCCTGAAAATGCGCAGAAACTGATGCGCGAACGGCAGTTGCTGGTCGATGCAATCGAAACGTATGAATCCATCAAGACCGACCTCAGCGACAATATAGAACTGATTGAGTTGGGCGAGATGGAGGAAGACCAAGAAGTCGTTCAGGATGCCGAAGCCGCGATCAAGACGCTGAAAACCAAGGCCGCAAAAAAAGAGCTTGAGGCGCTGCTGGACGGCGAGGCAGACAGCAATGATACCTTCCTCGAAATCAACTCGGGCGCGGGGGGAACCGAAAGCTGCGACTGGGCGTCGATGCTGGCGCGCATGTATGTGCGCTGGGCCGAGAAAAAGGGTTACACGGTCGAGCTGCAATCCGAGACACCGGGCGAAGAAGCGGGGATCAAATCCGCAGCCTACAAGATTTCCGGCCACAACGCCTATGGCTGGCTAAAATCGGAAAGCGGCGTACACCGGTTGGTGCGGATCTCGCCCTATGACTCGGCGGCAAAACGCCATACGTCTTTCAGCTCGGTCTGGGTCTATCCGGTGGTCGACGACAATATCGAGATCGAGGTGAACCCGGCCGATATCCGCATCGACACCTACCGGTCTTCGGGGGCTGGTGGCCAGCACGTGAACACCACCGACTCGGCCGTTCGGATCACGCACATCCCGACCGGGATTGTTGTGACCAGTTCGGAAAAGTCGCAGCACCAGAACCGCGATATTGCCATGAAAGCCCTGAAATCGCGCCTGTACCAGCAGGAACTGGATCGCCGCAACGCGGATATCAACGCGGCGCACGAGGCTAAGGGCGATGCGGGCTGGGGCAACCAAATCCGGTCTTACGTGTTGCAGCCCTATCAGATGGTCAAGGACCTGCGAACCAATCACGAAACCTCGGATACCAAAGGTGTTCTGGACGGGGACCTGGACGGATTCATGGCGGCAACCTTGGCCCTGAACGTGTCAGGCAAAAGTCGATCCGAGGCGCAGGGCGACAGCTAAGGTGACACGCCAGCGTTCCTTTCCGGACCTGCTGAAAGGGCACTGGCAGCTAATCCTGATCACCGGTCTGGTCTTTGCGCTCTGGAACACGCCGGTTGTAGTTCCGCTGAAAATTCTGGTCGTCTTTCTGCATGAGCTGTCTCATGCCGTGACAATCCTACTGACTGGCGGCTCGGTCGAGAGTTTCACGATCTCACCCCAGCAAGGAGGGATGGTGATCGGCCGGGGCGGCAGCAGGTTTCTCAGCCTGTCCGCCGGCTATCTCGGCTCGCTCGTGTTTGGCATGGCGCTTTTGATCATCGCCTTGCGGACAAATGTTGACCAGGCTGTTTTGGCTGTTTTCGGCGCAATCATGTGTCTGATCGCACTGCTGTACATACGCGATGCTTTCGCCTTGTTATTTTGCGCAGGCGTCGGGGCCGCAATGATTGCGACAGCGTGGTTCATGAGCCACGAGGTCAGTGATCTGGTGCTGCGCGTCATCGGGCTGACCAGCATGATCTATGTCCCGTTTGATATCTTTGATGACACCATCCGACGGTCCGGCGCGCGCTCGGACGCGTTCCTACTGGCCGAGGAATTCGGCGGCACCGCGATGCTGTGGGGTGGGGTCTGGCTGGTGTTGAGTAGCGCGGCCATTGCCGTTTGCCTACGGTATTGGCTGGGCCGGGACAGCAACCTGCCATTGCACCGCAAAGCACTGTGATGCTGTTGTTAGTAAGACAAGAAAAGATACATCTAAACAGTGGGTTTAAATGAGGTGAACCGCTCGCTAGGCTGTCGAAGACCAACAACAGACTGGCGTGTTATGGACCTGACCCGGATATCTGCCACAGAGCTTCTGAACCAACTGGCTACCCGGCAGGTTTCGGCCACGGAAGTCATGCAGGCCACGCTGGATCGTATTGCCAAGGTCAACGGTGACGTGAACGCCATCGTGGCGCTGCTGGACAAGAGTGAACTGATGGCCGAAGCACAGGCCCGCGACAGCGGCCCCGTCACTGGCACGCTGCACGGCTTGCCAATTGCGGTCAAGGATTTGGTCAATGTGGCAGGTATTGTCTCGTCGCACGGATCGCCTGTTTTCAGGGATGTCGTTCCTAACAGGGATGATCTGATTGCCGTAAGGATGAGGGCCGCGGGCGCCATCCTGATCGGCAAGACCAACACACCGGAATTCGGGCTGGGCTCGCACACGTTCAACCCGGTCTATGGTGCAACGCGCAACCCGTATGATGCCAGTTTCACCTGCGGCGGCTCATCCGGTGGTGCGGCAGTGGCTTTGGCAACGGGTATGGTGGCATTGGCCGACGGGTCTGACATGATGGGCAGCCTGCGCAACCCGGCAGCCTGGAACAACGTCTACGGCTTTCGCCCAAGCTGGGGCAGGGTGCCGTCTGATCCTGTGGGTGACAGTTTCCTGCATCAACTGTCCACGCTGGGGCCGATGGCGCGCAGTCCCGAAGATTTGGGTATCCTGCTCGATGTGATCTCGGGGCCCGATCCGCGCCTGCCGCTGGCCAGTGATAGTACGCCGGTTTCCCCGGTGGACGCAGCAGATCTGAACGGGTTGCGCATTGGCTGGCTGGGCGATTGGGGCGGGGCCTTTCCAATTGAAGCCGGAATCCTTGAGCTGTGCCGGGATGCGATGAAAGTGTTCGAAGCGCGGGGCGCGCGCGTTGAACATGTCGCCCCGCCTTTTGATGCCGAACGGTTATGGACCAGTTGGATCTCCCTGCGGTCCTGGAGCGTTGCTGCGGGGCTTGAACCCTTGGCTGAACGACGGAACCATCTGAAAGACACTGCCCAGTGGGAGTTGGACCGGGGTCTGACGATGAGTGCCATGGACGTGCATCACGCCAGCGTAATCCGGTCAGAATGGTTCCGGCGCGCGGCTGAACTGTTCGAGCAGTTTGATGCCCTTGTCCTGCCATCCGCACAGGTTTGGCCGTTTGGGATTGAAACACCATACCCCACCCGGATCGCGGACCGCGCAATGGATACATATCATCGCTGGATGCATGTCACGGTACCGGTCAGCCTGATCGGCTTGCCTTGTCTGGCCGCGCCCGCGGGATTTGGTGTGCAGGGCCTGCCCATGGGCTTTCAACTGTTTGGACCAAGAGGGTCGGATCACAAATTACTGTCGGTCGGAGCGGCTTATCACGCCGAAACCGACTGGCCAAACAAGAGACCGGCGATGTCATAACGTCGGTAAGGGAGGAGAAGACGACATGGAAAAGCCTTTTGGTGTTCCGGACATGCGCCCGGTAGATACCGCTATGCTGCGCATGGCGTTGAAGCGCGCCTGGGCCGACTTTCGGCACGCGCCGCAGTTCGGGTTGATCTTTGCCGGGTTCTACGTGCTTGCGGGATGGGCGATGGCATGGGTCACCATCCAGACCGGTACAACCTTCTGGCTGGTTCTGGCAGCCATTGGCTTTCCGTTGATCGGCCCGTTTGCCGCTGTTGGCCTTTACGAAGTGTCGCACCGGCTGGAACAGGGCGAACCGCTGGGCCTTGGCGCGATCTTTGGTGTCGTGCTGCAACAAAGCCGTCGGCAATTGCCGTCGATCTGTGCCATCATTGTCGTGGTGTTTCTGTTCTGGTTTTTTCTGGGGCACATGATCTTTGCCCTGTTCCTTGGGCTGGCTACGATGACAAACGTGTCGTCCTCGCTTGAAGTCTTTCTGACGGCAAATGGCCTGACAATGCTGGCTGTGGGCACGGTGGTTGGGGCGGTTTTCGCAACCGTTCTGTATATGATCACCGTTTTGTCGATCCCACTGCTGTTGGATCGCGAACTGGATTTTGTCACTGCGATGATTGCAAGCTTTACCTATGTGTCCGGAAACTTTCCGGTGATGCTTGTCTGGGGGGTAATCATCGCTGTTCTGACGTTCCTGGCCATGGTGCCCTGGTTTCTGGGCCTTCTGGTGGTTCTGCCACTGTTGGGCCACGCCAGTTGGCACCTGTATAGGCAAATCACCCAAGTCGAAGGGGAGGGCACATCGTCCTGAGATAACAGGTCAGAGTTGCTGAGCCGGATTGTTCGTGGACAGCCGCGCAGCGGCGAAAATTGCAGCTGCATCATGCCCGAGATATTTCAGAACCACGGGCTCCGGTGCTTCAGGGGTGGCGGGGCTGATAACCGTACCCCGCCACTGAACCGCTGTTCCCGTCGGATCGGGTGAAATCATATAAACGCGACTGTTTTGACCCTCCCGCTGAGAGGTCAGCATATAGACGGAACTGCCGGTGCAGGCGACGATCCCTTGTATTTCGCGCGCTTGCGGCGTTGCCTCAGGCATCGCCGCGCGCGACACATATCCGCGTATCAATGTGCATTGGGCCTGTGGCCGGGCGTGCAGAAGGGTCATACGGTGCGAGGCCGAGACGCTTTCGATCACGGCATAAAACCCCGGAGAAAACGCAGTTCTGGCGATCATGTCCACACCTGACCCCAGAAACTCGGTCAAGGCAGTTTTCGCGGCGTGATCCTCGACCTTTTCAATTTCGTCCAGCGGCTTCAGAAGAATGCGCGCATCCACGTCGAAAAACCGACAGATGCGATCCAGAACATCTGGCCGTGGAACACTTTCGCCCGAAAGATACCTGTTGAATTGCGTGCGATTTACGCCAAGCTTGCGGCACAGTGCCGAGACTGACCGATACCTTCGTGCCAGTTGCCGCAGGTTCGCGCCAAACATCGCGCGAAGTTCAGCCGGGCTGCGAATGTCGTTGGTCATGGATGCCCACGTCTTGCTGAGATTCCTGAAAAACCATCGCAGCACTGGAACCAAGCCCCGGCGCGCAGTGAAAAATCGTACAGATTGACCCCAAGCAACGTATCCCCACGTCGCGTTGCGGCATCAAGGCTAAAGCCATAAAGCGCAATGGCAATAGGCTTTATCTAAAAATGACTGATCTTTATCTGGAAAAGACAGTTCTATGGCAAATTTAGCGCATAGAAAGGCGTTTGGGCCGTTTTTTGAAAGGCCCACCAACCTCAAATAGTGTTCCCACCTGGGGGCAAGATAATCCCCAAGGCGGGCATGTTGTTCAGTCGCCGCGCAGCAGGGCCGCCACGCCGGTACGGGCGATTTCCATCAGGCCCAGCGGGCGCATCAGGTCAGCAAAAGCGTCGATCTTGTCCGGCGCGCCGGTGATCTCGAAGATGAAAGAGTTCAGGGTGCTGTCAACCACATTGGCGCGGAAGATGTCAGCCAGGCGCAGCGCCTCGACTCGTTTGTCGCCTTCACCCACGACTTTGATAATGGCCAGTTCGCGTTCAACCGAAGGGCCTTCGACCGTCAGGTCATGCACGTCATGGACAGTCACGATCCGGCCCAGCTGCGCCTTGATCTGTTCGATCACCTGCGGTGTGCCAGTGGTGACAATGGTGATGCGGCTCAGGTGTCCTGTGTGATCCACCTCGGCCACGGTCAGGCTTTCGATGTTGTATCCGCGCCCCGAGAACAGACCGATCACACGGGCCAGGACACCGGGTTCGTTCTCGACCAGCACGGCAATGGTATGGCGTTCCTGCACGTCCGAGAAGGTAGGCCGTAGGTTATAGGCCGAATGGCGGTTGGAGCCTTTTTTGATATGTAGGGCAGACATTTATGTCCCTTTCATCATCCTGTGTTTGCCGGGCGCAACGGTCGCCCGGCGGTAATCCTCGGGCGGTATCAGACCAGAACCGAACCTTTGCTATCGATCACGCCCTGCGTTTCGGCCTCACCCAGAAGCATCTCGTTATGTGCCTTGCCCGACGGGATCATCGGGAAGCAGTTCTCGTGCTTTTCGACCAGACAGTCGAAGATCACTGGGCCGTCGTAGTTGATCATCTCCATGATCGCATCGTCCAGATCGGCGGGGTCGGAACACAGGATACCCTTGGCCCCGAAGGCCTCGGCGAGTTTGACGAAATCGGGCAGGGCCTCGGACCAGCTATGCGAATAGCGCTCGCCATGCAGCAGCTCCTGCCACTGGCGGACCATGCCGAGGCGTTCGTTGTTCAGGATGAACTGCTTGACCGGCAGGCGGTATTGAACGGCTGTGCCCATTTCCTGCATGTTCATCAGCCAAGAGGCTTCACCGGCGACGTTGATTACCAACGCGTCAGGATGTGCCATCTGCACACCGATCGAAGCCGGGAAGCCGTAGCCCATCGTGCCCAACCCGCCCGATGTCATCCAGCGGTTGGGATCTTCGAACCCAAGATATTGTGCCGCCCACATCTGATGCTGCCCAACCTCGGTCGTGATATAGCGATCATGCTTTTTCGTGAGCTCTTCAAGACGTTGCAGCGCGTATTGCGGTTTGATCGACTTTTCGCTGTTGGTGTAGGACAGACAGTTGATCTTGCGCCATTCAGAGATCTGCGCCTGCCATTTCTTGACGGCTGCCGCATCGGTCTTGCGCCCGCGTGACTTCCACACCTTCAGAATGTCTTCCAGTACATGCGCCACGTCGCCGACAATCGGGATGTCCACACGGATGACCTTGTTGATCGAAGACGGATCAATATCGATATGGGCTTTCTTCGACTTTGGAGAGAACGCGTCGATGCGCCCGGTGATCCGGTCGTCGAACCGTGCGCCGATGTTGATCATCAGGTCACAGCCATGCATCGCAAGGTTCGCCTCGTAGAGGCCATGCATCCCCAGCATCCCCAACCAGTTTTCGCCCGACGCCGGATAGGCACCCAGACCCATCAGGGTTGAGGTGATCGGGAAGCCCGTGGAATCCACCAACTCGCGCAGCAACTGGCTGGCTGCGGGGCCAGAGTTGATGACACCACCACCCGTGTAGAAAACTGGTTTCTTGGCTTTTTCAATGGCTGCAACAAGTTCGTTGATTTCCTCCAGATCGCCTTTCAGCACTGGCTGGTAATGCGAGGTCGAAGGTTTGGGACTGTTGTATTCACCCGTGGCAAACTGCACATCCTTGGGAATGTCGATCAGAACCGGGCCGGGACGGCCCGACTTGGCCACATGGAACGCCTCGTGCAGCGTTTCGGCCAGCGAATTCGTGTCCTTTACCAGCCAGTTATGCTTGGTGCAGGGGCGGGTGATGCCAACGGTGTCGGCTTCCTGAAAGGCATCCGATCCGATCATGAAGGTCGGGACCTGCCCGGTCAGAACCACAATCGGAATCGAATCCAGCAACGCATCAGTCAGGCCAGTAACGGCGTTTGTGGCACCGGGACCAGAGGTTACAAGCGCAACACCCGGCTTACCGGTCGACCGCGCATAGCCTTCGGCGGCGTGGATCGCACCCTGTTCGTGACGCACCAGAATGTGGCGAATGTCGTTTTGCAGAAAGATCTCGTCATAGATCGGTAGGACGGCGCCACCGGGGTATCCGAAAACCGTGTCCACGCCCTGATCCTTGAGGGCCTGAACCACCATCTTTGCGCCGGTCATCTCACGTGTCATCTGCTTTGCTCCGTTCGCGACATGTGTCTTGCGTTTGACAAAAAAAAGCCCCCGAATTTTCGGAGGCGCATGGGTTCGATTATGGTTTACCGTTACCGGCCCATGCGCGTGGTTCCTACGATTACGACTAGCGTTCTCATCGCCAGAGGCTCCTTTTTGCTTGGAGGGGACATTATGGTCGGGGGGGAGGAGCGTCAACAGGCAAATCCACCAATTTTCTATCTCAATGGCGGTATTTTGCGAAATTTTGTTGCGCAGATTGCCGCATGCCGGGAATTTCCGGGAAAAGGGCAGTCGTTTTCCTGAGGGCGGGACAAGTATGAAGGTCTGAATGCGTCAGGCCGATGTCTGAAACTGGCATGATCCGGTGTTTTGTCTGGGTCACGCTGACCTTGTGGTCGCAAACGAGGGAGGCGGAGCATGTTACAGGACCTGGTAGATCTGGGACGATATCCGATCGATCGCCCGGATTCGCCAGCTTACAGGCGATTGATCGAGGATTTGCGGCGCGAGTTGGAACAGGACGGATGTGCGGTTCTACCGGGTTTCGCACATGCACAGGGGATCGAGCTTTTGGTGCAAGAGGCAGACGAGGTGGCGCCCAATGCACACCGGTCTTTCAATCGTACAAATGCCTATTTCACCAAAGACGACCCACGGTTCGACGCCGCCCATCCGATCAGACGGTTCTATGACCGTTCGAACGCGTTTGTTCCTGCCGACAATTTTGCGCAGTCCGGTCCTTTGCGCAGGATTTACGAGTTTAGCGGATTTCTTCCCTTCATTCGGGATGCGCTGGATGAGCCTGAGGACCGCTTCTTTCGTTACGACGACCCGTTGGCGGACGTGATCATCAATGTCGTGGAAGAGGGGCAGGGCTTTCCCTGGCATTTCGACACCAACAACTACACCGTGACACTAGCGATCCAGAATGGCGAGCAGGGCGGTGCATTCGAATACGCGCCCAATCTGCGCTCAGCCGAGGATGAGAATTTCGATCAGGTCGCTTCGGTTCTGGATGGAAACACGGCGCGTGTTCATCGGCTGGAATTGCGACCTGGGGACTTGCAGATATTCAAAGGCCGCTATTCTCTGCACAGGGTCGCACCGGTCAAGGGCACGCGGCGGCGGTATGTGGGTATCTTTTCATTTGTCGAGGCCGAAGGCATGTGCGGCGGGATCGAACGGACGCAGCAGCTTTATGGACGCGTGTTGCCGCATCATTATGAGCGTGAGGGTTTGCGAAAGGATCAGTTGCTGGATTGAAGGGGCACTACCGGAGGTGAACGCTCCCGCCCGCCGTCAACGCGCCTGTGGCGCGTCTTCTCTGGTTGGGCCGGGCAGCGCTGCGCAAGGATCAGAAACCGACCCCGGTGCCTTGCAGCATGCCATGTTCCAGCGCGTAGCGGGTCAGCCCGGCAGTCGAGGAAATTCCCAGTTTGCGCTTGATGTTCTTGCGATGCGTTTCAACCGTGCGCACCGAGATATCCAGCTTTTGCGCAACCTCTTTGTTTGATTTGCCCTGCGCCAGTTCCAGCAGAATTGTTTGCTCGCGCCCTGTCAGCGCCTCGCGTGCGTTGTCGCCTTTGGGTTTCAGGGACCCACTGGCACCGGTGCACAGATACTGCTCACCCCGCATGACCGCATCGATGGCCTGCTTGATCTCTTCGGTTGGGACATCTTTGAGAACATAGCCTTTTGCGCCGTGGCTGAGCGCGGTCGAAATGTATTCGGGGCTGTCATGCATCGACAGGATCAGGATGCGCGTATCGGGCAGGCGTTCCAGAATGATCTCCGTGGCGCTGAGACCACCGAGGCCAGGCATGTTCAGGTCCATCAGGATGACATCCGGGGCGAGGCCAACCGCCTGATCCACCGCGGCCTGACCGCTGCCGAGTGTTCCAACCACTTCGATATCGTCGTAGCTTTCAAGGATCGACTGAATGCCCTCGGCCACCATGGGATGATCGTCGACAATTAGAACTCGGATGTTTTTGGCGCTCATGTACCGGCCTTTCGGTTCGGAGTTGCGTCTTCCTGCGGTGGCAACAGGTGGCTCAGCGGCAGACTGGCCTCGATCACTGTTCCGCCGCGCGGCCCGCGTGATGACAGAATACGCAGCGATCCGTCAAGTTGTTCAATTCGTTCCTGCATGTTGCGCAGGCCGATGCCGGTGGTCGGGGTCCCTGATTCTGCGCGCAACCCACGGCCATTGTCGGTGATCCGCATGGTTGCGCCTTTCTTGTGGCCGCGCAGATCAATCGTAACATAAGAGGCATCCGCGTGGCGTTCGATATTTGTCAGCGCCTCTTGTGCGATGCGATAAAGCGCGATCTTGCTGTCCTGATCCAGCCGGTTTCGGAAAACGACGGTGGAAAATTCGGTCTCGATCCCGGTTCGTTCGCGAAAATCGTCGGTCAGAGCCTTCAGCGCAGGTCCAAGGCCAAGGTCGTCCAGCACGCCGGGGCGCAGGTCGCGGCTGATGCGGCGCACCTCGGTGATGGCGGTGCGAAGATGGTCGATGCCTTTGTCCAGCGGATCGCGCGCACCTGCATCATCGCCGCGCAACAGACGGCGGCGCGCATTGTCCAGCGCATAGCGTACACCCACAAGGATCTGGCTGATGCCATCATGCAGTTCGCGGGCAACCCGGCCGCGTTCCTCTTCCTGCGCGTCGAAGACACGTTGCGTCAGTTCCTTCAGCTTGGCATCCGCCAACCGTCGCTCGCGAATGTTCAGCAACATGCCCGAGGCAAAGACAATCAGAACGGCGGCAACAACAATGGCGCCGATATACATGAAGGTGCGTTGCACGCGGGCCTCGACCTCGGCTCTTGCGTTGGCGACCGTGGCGACAATGTCGTCAATGAAGACCCCGGTACCCACGACCCAGCGCCAGTCCTGCAACCCGACGACATAGGCGATCATTTGCGCCTCATCCCCGGTCGAGGGTTTTTCCCACATGAAGCTGTGCCACCCGGCCCCCTGACGGGCGAGGCGAATGAACTCGTCAACGATGGGCGTGCCATCGCTGTCGGTCAGACCTTCCCAGTTGCGGTTGATAAATTGTGTCTGACGGGGGCTGACCAGATTGTTGCCATCATAGTCGTAAACAAAAAAGAACCCGTCCTGCCCATAGATCATTGCCGAGAGTATCTGCGAGACAAGGTTCTTTGATACCTCGTCATCCGGTTCAGCGCGGCCATAGATATAGGCAAAACCATTGCGCGCCTGCGTCACGTAGTTGCGCAGTTCTTCTTTCTTGGCTTCTATCAGGCTGCGCTCCAGGGCTTCGATCTCGCGCTCGGCGGTCGCACGTGCCTCATAGGCTACAAGCACAGCGATTGCGGCCACGGCCACAACCAGCGGGATTGCGGCCACCAGCGACAGTTTCTGCGCATAGGTCAGCGAGACCAGATGTCGAAGTCTTTGCATGGACGAATCGATACGCAAGCGGCGGCAAAAATGCAAAAAGATTGGCGTTGGTCTGTGAAATTCCGGTATTTGGGCCGTTTTTGTTGGAGTTTTCGTTCGGAAATTTCACCGCATCCCCAAAAGAAATCGATTCTCTACGCAGTAGTAGGTATTCCCTTTCGCTTCGCTCACATTAGGCTGACGCGCACTGAATGCGACAGGTCCGGTTCTGCCGGATCGTGACTATGAAGGGGAGGAACACTCATATGGATCGTCGTTCATTTCTGAAAAAATCCGCGCTGGGCGGCTCGGCAGCTGCAGCAACCGCTCTGGCGGCTCCGGCCTATGCGCAGGGACAGCGCACACTGACCATGGTGACCTCGTGGGGTCGTGGTCTGGCTGGCGTGTTTGACAGCGCGCAGCGTTGTGCCGACAGCATCAACGCGATGTCGGATGGCAGCCTGAATGTCGAGATCAAAGCGGCAGGCGAACTGGTTGGCGCGTTCGAGGTGTTTGACGCGGTGTCGTCCGGTCAGGCCGACATGTATCACGCCGCTGACTATTACTTTGTCGGTCAGCACCCGGGCTATGCGTTCTTTACGGCCGTGCCCTTCGGCATGACCGCACAGGAACTGGTGAACTGGTACTATCATGACGGCGGTATGGAGCTGCATGATGAGCTGGGCGAAATCTTTGGCCTGAAGTCCTTCTTGGCCGGTAACACCGGTGCGCAGGCGGGCGGCTGGTTCTCGAAAGAGATCAACAGCCCCGAAGACTTCAATGGTCTGAAGTTCCGTATGCCCGGTCTGGGCGGTAAAGCACTGGGCAAACTGGGCGCGTCCGTTCAGAACATCCCCGGTTCTGAAGTGTATCAGGCGCTGTCGTCCGGCGCGATTGACGGAACCGAGTGGATCGGACCCTGGGCCGATGAAAAAGCGGGCTTCCAGGAAATCACCAAGACCTACTACACCGCGGGCTTCCACGAGCCGGGCGCAGGTCTGTCGCTGGCAACCAACCGCGACGTGTTCAATGAACTGACCCCGGCCCAGCAGAAGATCATCGAGATCGCTGCCGCAGAAGCACACCAGTGGAACCTGGCGCAGTTCCTGGCCAACAATGGTGCAGCGCTGCAGCGCCTGCAGGCCGGTGGCGTCAAGGTCCTGGAATTCCCCGACAGTGTCTGGGATGCGTTCGGCAAGGCCAGCCAGGAAGTTCTGGACGAGAACATGAGCGATGAGCTGTTCAAGAAGATCCACGACAGCGCGATGTCGTCGATGGCGGCTTCGTCGGCATGGAACAACCTGTCGTCGGGTGTCTACACCGCACAGCGTGACCGTGTTCGCGGCTAAGCCTTCCTGATCAAAGAAAAAGCGGTTTCCCCGCGCCTTGCGGGGAAGCCTTTCCCGTTGCGTGAAGGGACTTGGGCAAGCCACAATAGGCCTGCGCGCAACTGAGACGACCTGGGGACAACATGCAGGACGAAAACGGTATCTCGTTCTTCGGCGCCCTGTGGAATGGACTGGTCTGGTTCATTCAGAACATTGCCGAAGCCTTCTATAATTTCGGATATGCGGTCACGCATCCGCAGCTCTGGCTGGACTGGTCTGACAAGGCGTCGATCATGCGCTTTGTCTATTACGGCGGCTCGGTCGAGTTCTTCTTTGTGGTGTTCACCTTCTTTTTGGTTCTGACAGCCGTCGGGTTGTATTATCGGAACTTCATGTGGGCCATCGTGCGCGGCCTGGAAGGTTTTGCAAACACCACCGGGCGGTTCTTTGCCTGGGCGGGTCTGCTGATGGTGATTCAGCAGATCGTCATCGTATTCATGCAACGGGTCTTTACCCGTCCTGATATGTCCTTCGGTCTGGGAATACCGTTCCAGATGGATATCAGCTGGTTCGCGGAAGAGCTGAAACTGTATAACGCCATGGTTGTTTGTCTGTGTTGTACCTACACATTTGTGCAGGGCGGGCATGTGCGCGTTGATCTGATCTATGCCGGTATCAGCCACCGCGCCAAGCGTGTGGTCGATATGTGCGGTGCGTTGCTGTTCATGATGCCAATGGCGGTGCTGACCTGGATGTACGGCTGGTTCTTCCTGTGGCGTCACCTGATCGTGCCGAACCCTTCGGCCAGTGACGCGCTGGACCGTCTGGTGGCCAAATCCCGCGCCTTGCGCTGGAACGTGGAAACCATCGGGTTCAGCCCCAACGGGTTCAATGCCTACTTCCTGTTCAAGATCCTTCTGGTGGCGTTTGCGGCCATGGTGTTCCTGCACGCCATCGCGTTTTTGTACCGGTCGTATCTGGAATACGTGGAAGGACCGGACAGCGTTGGAAAATACCTCGACAAGGACAGCCTTGGTGAGGGCGAAGAAGCCTATGAAGGCGCGCATTAAGGGCGGAGACAAAGACAATGCTATTCGGACTTGATGGCGTCGAGATAGGCCTTATTATCGTATTCTTTTGCCTTTTCGGGGGCATTCTTTCCGGCTTTCCGGTGGCTTTTGCCATCGGCGGGGCAGGGATTATATCCTTTGGCATCATCGCCGCGCTGGACAGTGCGGGGTTGCTGATCCACCAGGCGATTGACGTTGGATCGCAAAGTTATCGGGACCTTGTGAATTCCGGGATCAAGCCGGACACCATATCGGTGTTCCGATACCCGGATTTGCCAAGGCTCGCCGAACCGGTTTTTGCCTCGGGCTGGGAAACCGCGCTGGACCGCAACGTGTCGTTCATCGTGAACCGCATGAACGAGCGGGTTCTGGCCGGTCAATCCATCGAGACCCTTCTGGCCGTGCTCATGTTTGTTCTGATGGGCATCACGCTGGAACGTTCAAAGATTGCCAACGATCTTCTGACGACGATGGCACGTGTTTTTGGCCCACTTCCGGGTGGTCTGGCCGTGTCGATCGTGGTTGTGGGGGCGTTCCTTGCGGCTTCGACCGGTATCGTTGGCGCGACCGTTGTGACGATGGGCCTGCTGGCGCTTCCAACCATGTTGCGCAACAACTATTCGCCGGAACTGGCGACCGGTGTGATCGCGGCATCGGGCACCTTGGGGCAAATCATTCCACCGTCGATCGTGATCGTCCTGCTGGGCACATTGGCGGGGGATCTGTATTCGACAGCGCAGGAAACCCGGGCTGTTGAAGCCGGTTGTACCGACGCGCTGACCTATCTGGGTGAGCCTGCGGTTGTCTCGGTCGGGACATTGTTCCAGGCTGCGCTGTTGCCAGGGATCATGCTGGCGCTGCTCTATGCGCTCTATGCCTTTGGTTATGCATTGCTGAATCCACACAAAGCGCCCGCTGTGGCTGTGTCCGGTGGTTCCGGGGAACCCATTACGCGGTCAGAAGGCCTGACATGGTTGCTGGGTGCGCCTGTAGCCCTGATCGTCGGTGCGGTCCTTTTGGGCAATGTCGGTGTGATCGGAAGCCAGAATATCTCGGTCTCGGCCTTCTCGGATATCGGCGAGGGTGCGTCGCTGAGGACCAACGTTTCGGCAGAGTGCAAGGCGTCGATGATCGATCTGCACGGGCAAGTTGCCTGGGATCAGGCTGTTGCCGAGCAGGAGGCCATTGATGCCGCTGGCGGCACAACCGAAGCGCATCGCCTGACAGAAGAGGAACTGGCTGCTGAACAACAAAAAAGGATTGCCGACGCGGCGCCGATCGGCACTGGAGTGGCGGTTACCCTTGTTCTGCTTGGTCTGACCCTGGTTCTCGGCCGTGGTATCGCACCGTCGCGGTCACCGCAGCCGCTGATCCTTGGCGCGATCGGGCTGTTGCTGATGGCACTGGTCGATATCCTGATGATATCGCCGACCACATCCTCTGGCGTGACTTTCGTGCTGCTCGCCCTGCCGTTCGCGCTGGCCATGTATGGTTGCAAAGAGGCTGCGGCCCGCTGTGCCACAAACGATCTGATCCGCGTGGTCTTCCCGCCGCTTGTTCTGATCATAGCGGTGCTGGGCTCGATCCTGGGAGGTGTCACCAATCCGACACCAGCGGCTGCGCTGGGCGCGGGTGGCGCGATCATGCTGGCGGCCTATCGCAAGCTGCAGGATCAGGGCCGTTCGGGCAAAGTGGTCATCTGGTCGACCTTCGCCGTTGTCATTGCACTGCTGATGGGGGTCAACTTTGACCTGCGTATCAATCAAGGCAGTGTGACGGTGGAAACCTGGATCGCCTTCATCATTGCTTATGCGGCCTATCTGTACGCCCTGTTCGGGCTGCTGTACGGATGCTGGGTGCTCTATTCCAGCGGTGTTTTGACCCCGGTGGTGCGTGAGACAGCCAAAGTGACCTCGATGGTGTTCACCATCCTGATCGGATCGCAGTTGCTGAACCTCGTGGTGATTTCATTCGGAGGGGAGCATTATATCCAGCAATTCCTGAAGAGCTTTGACAACGAGTTCACGGTTTTCCTGATCGTGATGCTGGTGCTGTTCATTCTGGGGTTCGTGCTGGATTTCCTCGAGATCATCTACATCGTGATCCCCATCGTGGGCCCGGTGATCTATGGCGGCTCGTTCGATCCGAAATGGGTCACGATCATGGTGGCGGTGAACCTTCAGACGTCCTTCCTGACGCCACCTTTCGGGTTTGCGTTGTTCTACCTTCGAGGGGTTGCGCCGAAAGAGGTCACAACAGGCCATATTTATCGCGGGATCGTTCCGTTTGTTCTGATCCAGGTGATGGGGATCGCGATCTTGTGGTTCTTCCCGACGATTGTCACGATCGTTCCGGACCTGATGCCAAACTGATCCGATCCGGAAGGGAATATTGCAAAGGGGGCCGGTTGGCCCCCTTTTTCTGTTTGTTTCGGGCAAGGGGCCAGCCCCTTCTTGGCCTGCGGCCAATTCATCCCCGGGATATTTTTGGCCAGATGAAGATTCGGATCAGGTGAACTGGATCAGGTCCCAGCGATTGCCGAAGGGATCACCCCAGATTGCGACAATGCCATAAGGTTCGTGACGGGGCTCTTCTTCGAAATGGACATCCCCGGCGCGCATATCTGCGTGGTCACGATAAAAGTCATCGGTTTGCAGGAAGAACCCAACGCGCCCGCCGGTCTGGTTGCCTATGGCGGCGGTTTGTTCGGGTCCGTCAGCCTTTGCCAGAAGAAGACAGCCGCTATCCGAACCGGGAGGCGCGACCAGAACCCAGCGCTTGCCATTGCCGAGGTCTATGTCCTTGATAAGTTGGAAGCTGAGCGTCTTTGTATAAAACAAGATGGCGTCGTCGTAATCCGGCACCACAAGGGTGACGGCATGCAGGCTTTGTTTCATCGCGCGGTCAGCCTTTGGTCGGGTGCCGGTCAGGGAGCTGGATATTGGCGACCTGTTCGGCGATTGGCGGCGCCGACAAGGGGTGATGCGATGTGCCGGTATAGGCATCCGGATCACTGATTTTTTGCCAGCCCCCCTGAATATAGGCCTCGAGCCCTGAAAACTTGGCTTTGTAGCCCATCTTGGGGCTGCCGGGGACCCAGTACCCCAGATAGATATAGGGCAGGCCCGCCTCACGTGCGATGTCGATATGGTCGAGGATCATGTAGGTGCCGAGTGAGTTTTGCGGCTGTTCCGGGTCGTAGAAAGAATAGACCATACTTAGCCCGTCATCGAGCACATCGGTCAGGCTGACGGCGATCAACTCGCCCGTTTCAGGATCGGCATATTCCACAACGCGGCTGCGGATCGGTGTTTCCTCGATCATCGCGGCGAATTCGAAAACATCCATGTCAGCCATGCCGCCATCGGCGTGACGGGTATCAAGATAGCGGCGGAACAGCTCGTATTGCTCATCCGTGGCCCATGGCGAGGTTGCGCGGCGTTCCAGGTAACCATTCCGCCTTGCTGCGCGCTTCTGGCTTTTGGTCGGCCGGAAGGCTGAAACATCGATCCGGGCCGACAGGCAGGCTGCGCAATCCGTACACGAAGGACGGTAGAGTACATTCTGAGACCGGCGAAATCCTTGTTGAGACAGGGAGTTGTTCAGCTGTTCAGCCCCTTCGCCTTGCAGGGCGGTGAACAGTTTACGTTCCATCCTGCCGCCAAGATAAGGGCAGGGCTGCGGTGCCGTGACATAGAATTGTGGCGCAATTGGCAGCGTATGTCGCATGAAATCCCCATCCAACCTCGGGAGGGATGATAGCAACCGTTCCCGAGACCGCCAAGTGTTTCACGCAACCTTGCGTCAGGCCCGTTGGTTGATCATCACGGTGCCCAGAAAACTGTCGGTCAGACCCTGGCCACGGGCGCTGGTCATCATCATGATGACCGAGATGATCTGGACCACGGGAAAGGCCATGCTGACAAAATAGCCGGCAGTGTGGGCAAGCGCCTTGCCCAGGTCCATTCGTTCTCCGAACGCGTCACGCAGCTCGATCCCCATAAAGCGCATACCCAGCGTGGCTGAGCCGTTGGCGATGGTCACCACCCGGTAGACGAAACTGACAACGGCGTAGATCAGGGCCAGGAAAAACAGACCCAGAAACGCAGTAAAGAGGATTGCCACCGTGCAAAGCAGCGAAATGAAGGCGATATCGAACAGCCAGGCGACAAAGCGTTTGGTTGTCACGGAACGATAGAAATCGGGTTGGGTGTCCGGGTTGGGCAGATGGTTCATTCGATAGGTCCGAAAAACTGGGGTGGGGGCACCCTGTCCCGAAACACCGGGGCAGGGCAAGGTCAATCAGGCGGGCTCGCCCTTGCCTTCTTCGTCATGGTTCTCGCGGGCGCGTTCATCCATGAATTGGTCGAATTCGGCCTTGTCCTTGGCGTCACGCAGGCGGCGCAAAAATGCTTCGAAATCCTGTTGTTCGCGTTCCAGGCGGGCCAGTGTATCTGCTTTGTAGGCGTCAAAGGCGCTGTTGCCCGAGGGCTTCATTGCACTCATGTGGCTGTGCCAGGATTTGCGGCGGTTGCAGGATTTGCTGAACATGCGTTTGCTCCAGATCATATAGGCCAGCAGGGCAAGGCCAACGGGCCAGAAGAAGATAAATCCAAGAACCATGGCGGCGATCCAGGCCCCTTTGCCTTTGTCGTCCAGCCAGGCTTCGGTTCGATAAAGCCATCCCGGATTCGCGGGGACGGCGGGGTCGGACAATGCGGTCATTTGAGCTCTCCAGGGTTGATGTAAACTCTATTCACATTGCATAGATGGGGTATCGTTTGGTTGGGTGCAAGGGGTAATGTGAAAAAGATTTACATTAAGCAATCCGGTTGACGTTTCAGGATCTGGCTCGCAGGTTCTGGGTATGGATATGACGGACAACAAAGCTGCCCCTGCACTAAAGGACATTCTTGAACTGGAAACGCAGGTCTGGGTGGCGCTGGTTGAAGGCGATGCAAGCGCCGACCGCGCCTTGCTGAGCGCGGAT
The DNA here is from genome assembly GCF_056537065.1 of Ruegeria sp. CH2. Classification (NCBI taxonomy): domain Bacteria; kingdom Pseudomonadati; phylum Pseudomonadota; class Alphaproteobacteria; order Rhodobacterales; family Roseobacteraceae; genus Ruegeria; species Ruegeria sp. CH2. The sequence continues at coordinate 652,276 of NZ_JBQFQV010000001.1, read as the reverse complement.
TTTCTGGGCGTTTATCCCACGGGTTTTGCCAATCGGGACGATCACGTCGGGCAATTTGCAGATGCGCCAACGATGGCCGAGTTTGATCTGAGTGATGCCCGGTTACGCATTCTGACCCCGGATATCGTCTTGTTGTCCTACCGTGCCGACTACCTGCGCCCGGGCGCAGATCGGCGCGAGGCAATGCTGATTTCATCTTTGTGGGAAAGAAGAAACGACGTTTGGATCAACAGCTTCAGTCAGGATACGCCGGTTCAGGTAACCTGATCAGAATACCCCATTGACGATTACGCGCCGCAATGCGCAGGGTGCGCGCATGACTGACGCTCTTGCCATTACCCGCCTTCCGCGTGCGTTTGATCCGTCTCTGGGCGATGAAACCCGCGCTCTGATACCTGATCTGTCGCAGGAGATGGGAGAGCTGGTGGCGGGAACAGCCGGGTCCAGCCCATATCTGAAAGGCCTGATCGAGCGTGAAAGGGAATGGCTGCCTGATGCCATAATGCGCCCGGATCAGGCTCTGTCTGAAGTCATGGCGGATGCGCGTGAGCTGCCGCCGGATCAGCTGAAATCCGGATTGCGGCAGGCCAAGCGGCGTGTGGCGTTGTTGACCGCGCTTGCCGACATTGCAGGTGCCTGGCCGCTTGAGAAAGTCACCGCGGCGCTGACCGATTTCGGAGCACTGGCCGCGGATGTTGCGGCCAAGGCCGAGATCGCCATGTTGATCCGGCGCAACAAATTGCCGGGTATGACCGAGGATGCTATCGAAACTGCCGCCGGGATGGTCATTCTGGCCATGGGCAAGATGGGCGCGCATGAGCTGAACTACAGCTCGGATATCGATCTGATTGTGCTGTTTGATGAGACACGGTTTGACCCGGATGACTTCTACGAGGCCCGGCAGGGCATGGTGCGGGCAACGCGGAACTTCTGCGCGACACTCAGCGACAAGACTGCCGATGGCTATGTTTTCCGTACAGATCTGAGGCTGAGGCCAGACCCCGCCGTAACACCGGTTTGCATGGCAATGGAGGCCGCTGAACGGTACTACGAAAGCCTTGGCCGCACATGGGAACGCGCGGCATATATCAAGGCCCGCCCCTGCGCCGGAGACTTGGCCGCGGGGCAGCGGTTTCTGGACAGTCTGCGCCCTTTTGTCTGGCGTCGCCATCTGGATTTTGCCGCCATTCAGGACGCGCATGATATGCGTCTTCGGATTCGCGAAAACAAAGGTACGGGCGGGGCCTTGTCGATCCCCGGCCACGACATGAAGCTGGGGCAGGGCGGTATTCGCGAGATCGAGTTCTTCACCCAGACCCGTCAGCTGATCGCAGGTGGTCGCGATCCGGATTTGCGGGTGCGCGGAACGGTTCCGGGGCTGGCGGCGTTGGCGTCAAAAGGCTGGGTGCCGCAGGATGTCGCGGATAAATTGACCGATCATTACCGGGCACATCGCGAAGTCGAACACCGCATTCAGATGGTTCATGATGCACAGACGCATAAGGTTCCGAAATCACCGGAAGGCATTGAACGCATCGCCTGTTTGATAGGGATCGGCAGCGATGAACTGAAACAGGACGTGAAAAACCGCCTGACCGAAGTGCACGAACTGACTGAAGGATTTTTTGCGCCTGGACCCGGTCCTGCACCTGTGGCGGCGCAGGATGTGGAATTTGACCAGAGTGTTCTGGCCCGGTGGACGACCTATCCGGCCTTAAGGTCCCAGCGCGGGTCGCGGATATTCGAACGGTTGCGGCCCGAGCTGCTGTCGCGTCTTGCCAAGACCGCCAAACCGGAAGAGGCGTTGATGGCGCTGGATGGGTTTCTGTCTGGCCTTCCCGCCGGGGTGCAGCTGTTTTCCTTGTTCGAGGCCAATCCGCAACTGATCGACCTACTGGTCGATATCGTTGGCACGTCTCACGCTCTGGCCTCGCATCTGTCGCGCAATGCCTCGGTTTTCGACGCGGTGATCGGCGGCAGTTTCTTTGCCGATTGGCCAGGGCAGAAGGAATTGCAGGTCGAACTGGCCCGTGCGCTGGCGGAAGAGTCTGACTATGAAACCCGGCTCGACTTTGCGCGGCGCTGGTGTAAGGAATGGCATTTCCGGGTCGGCGTCCACCACTTGCGGGGTCTGATCGACGGGGCACAGGCAGGCCGACAATATGCAGAGCTTGCACAATTGGTGATTGCCGCCATCCTGCCCTATGTTACCGAGAATTTCGCCCGCAAACACGGGCCCGCCCCGGGACGCGGAGCGGCGGTGTTGGGCATGGGATCGCTGGGCGCAGGACGGATCAATTCGCAATCCGATCTGGACATGATTGTGATCTATGACCCGCAGGATAAGGACATGTCCGATGGTCCGCGCCCTCTGGCCACGCGCACCTACTACGCGCGGTTCACGCAGGCGCTGATCACCGCACTTTCGGCTCCGATGTCTCAGGGGCGGCTGTATGAGGTTGACATGCGCCTGCGCCCGTCCGGCAATCAGGGGCCGGTCGCCACCAGTTGGGCCAGCTTTACCAATTATCAGCAGAATGAGGCCTGGGTATGGGAACATCTGGCCCTGACCCGTGCTCATGTCGTTGCGGGTGATGCCGGTTTGGCAAATGATATCGAAGCGTTCCGCGCCGGGTTTCTGTCGCGCCCACGCGAGCGGGACAAGGTTTTGCGCGAAGTCGCCGAGATGCGAACGCGTCTGGCCGCGGCCAAGGCACCCGCCGGGATCTGGGATGCTAAAAACGGGCCCGGCCGCCTGATGGATATCGAACTGATGGCCGAAACCGGAGCCTTGCTGGCAGGGACTACGGCACGCGATGTGTCCTCAGGCCTCGATGGTGCCGTCGCTACCGGATTGCTGGATGTCGCGCAGGCGCAATCCCTGAAAGACTGCTACAGCCTATGCTGGTCGGTGCAATGTGCGGCCCGGCTTCTTTCGGGCAAGGTCATCGAGGCGGAACAGATCGGTGAAGGAGGTGTGGATTTCCTGTGCCGCGCCACCGGGTTTAAACAGGTCGATGCACTGCAACGGGCATTACAGAAGAGTTACACAACCGCGGCCGACCTGATCGGCAGCGTGATCCAAGAGGGCGAAAATGGCACGCAGCACTGATCCCAATGACCACAAAGGTCTGATCCAGGAAGCCTATCGCATCGAAGGCATCACCTTGCCGGAATGCCGCAGCATATTTCTGGACTGGGCGCTCAGCCTGCCCGAAGAGCGTGACCAGAACACGGCGCTGACCGAGTTGCATGCGGCATACGCGCTGCACAGCCCGGACCATCCCATGACTCAGGTTCTGTCCGAGGGCCTTCAGGCGGCCCAAACCCCGAAACGACGTGGAGGCTGGCGCTCTCGGAACCGCTAGGGCTTTTCCATCGGCACATTCGCGACTAAGAGGGCGCCATGACCCAATCTGCCGACCGCCCCCGTATCCGCCTGAAACCCAAAGCCAACGCGCGCGGGCTGCGCCATGGCTTCCCCTGGGTCTATGCAAATGACATTGTCACCGACCGCCGCACGCGCAAGATCCCCGCAGGCGCTCTGGCGATTCTCGAGGATGACAACCGCGCGGCGCTTGCGCTGGTGGCGGTCAACCCTGACTCAAAAATCATGTGCAGGGTGCTGGATCGTGATACCACCGCACAATTGGACAATACTTGGTTCGAAACCCGCCTTAGCCGCGCCCTTGCACTGCGTGAACGCTTGTTTGATGCGCCTTTCTACCGTCTGGTCCATGCCGAGGCCGATGGCTTTCCCGGTGTGATCATCGACAGGTTTGGCGATAGCTGTGTCATCCAGCCCAACGCGGCCTGGGCAGAGATGCATCTGGATACGCTCACCGACGCGCTGATCAAGGTCGCAGGCGTGACGACGGTGCTGAAAAACGCCTCGGGCCGTACGCGCGGGCTGGAAGGGCTGGACGATGAGAACCTGAATTTGCACGGCACCGCACCCGACGCACCCCTGCCTGTGCCGATGAATGGTGCCACGTATATGGCCGACCTGACCGGAGGTCAGAAAACCGGCCTGTTTTACGATCAACGCCCCAACCATGCCTTTGCCGCACGGCTGGTACATCCCGGAGCGCAGGTGCTTGACGTGTTCAGCCATGTTGGCGGCTTTGGCCTGGCGATGCTGGCCGCAGGAGCCGGACAAGCCCTGTCCGTCGATGGGTCTGCTGCCGCGCTGGAACTGGCCGCCAAAGGTGCCGAGGCTTCGGGCCTTGCCGACAGGTTCCAGACCCGACAGGGCGACGCGTTCGATGTGTTGACCCAATTGGGGGACGAGGGTGCGGCGTTTGACGTGGTCATCTGTGATCCACCTGCCTTTGCCCCCTCAAAACAAGCGCTGGACGCGGGGTTGCGCGCTTATGAGCGTATCGCACGGCTTGCCGCACCTCTGGTCAAACCCGGCGGCTATCTGGGGCTGTGCTCGTGTTCTCATGCCGCCGATCTGGGGCGGTTCCGCGATGCCTCCTCCCGCGGGATCGGCCGGGCGGGTCGACAGGCGCAACTCATCCACACCGGATTTGCCGGGCCGGATCACCCGCAACTGCCGCAACTGGCGGAAAGCGGCTACCTCAAAGCGGTGTTCTACCGCCTATGAAGGCTGTTCTCGACACTTGCGTCCTCTATCCCACGGTCATGCGCGAGATGCTGTTGGGTGCTGCGCGATTGGGGCATTTCACCCCGCTCTGGTCCGCCCGCATCCTCGAAGAATGGGCCCGCGCCGCCCGTAAGCTGGGCCCGACGGGTGAGGCGCAGGCGCGCGCCGAGATCGCGTTGGTGCAAGCGGCCTGGCCGGATGCTGAACGTCCAACGAATGAGGGTCTTCAAAACCGTCTGTGGCTGCCGGACGCCGCAGATATCCACGTGCTGGCTACAGCAATAGCTGCTTCCGCTGATCTGATTGTCACGGTTAATGCCAAGGATTTTCCCAGAAATATCCTGACTGATGAAGGGCTTGACCGGCAAGACCCCGACAGCCTGCTGTACGGCTTTTGGCAATCCAATCCAGAAGGCATGAGCACACTTGCCACTCAGGTCCTTGCCGAAGCCAATCGCCTCTCAGCCGAAAAATGGACCCTTCGCGCGCTCATGAAAAAAGCCCGGCTTCCGCGATTGGGCAAGGCACTCGCCACCTGAGCGAGATCCAGCTTCATCTGGCCAAAAATATCCCGGAGAGCGCGAGAGGCTGGCCTCTCGCAGCACAGGCTTCACTGCTGTGCCCAACGCTGTTCAAGCTTTTCCAGCGCCGCAACACGTTCATCTGTCTTGGGATGGCTCATCAGCCATGCCGGGACCACCCCGGCGCGTTGCTGTGTCAACTCTTCCAGCTTATGAAACAGTGATTTCTGCGGGCCGATTCCGATACCGGCTTTTGTCAGCAAGGCGGCCGCATATTCATCCGCTTCATACTCATCCCCCCGCGACAGGCGCGAGGCGATCAGTGCGGTCAACGCGTTGGCAATCATCGCTCCGACAAAAGGGATGAACCGGTTCAGGACCATGATCAGCGCCGTGCGCATCGCATTCTGCCCTGAAAAATCGATCATCCGCCGCCGCGCGTGACCTAGTGCCACATGGCCCAACTCATGCGCGATTACACTGGCCATTTCCTCAGCCGAAACCTCGCCGTTGCGGAATTTGCGATAAAATCCCCGCGTGATGAATATCCGCCCGTCCGGTGCGGCCAACCCGTTCACCGGGTCGATCTCGTAGATATAAACCGGGACCCGCTCGATCTCGAGCGCGGCAGCCAACCGGTCGGTCATGCGCTTGAGGGCCGGGTCAACAAGCTCGGTCGACTTTGCGTCCAGTTCCCGATGGGTGCGCCAGACGGAAATCCGGTACATCACAATTCCATAGGCAATGGCCAGCAGGATAGGGGTCAGGCGAAGCATGGGTTAGATATGGGTTTTCAACACCCCAAGAGCAAATGGAAAATAACAGCTTTTCTCTGTTCTGTTTCATTTCGAAGTGAGGCTGTCGATGTAACCGTGTTCATGGATCGCTTTCAGGTTGCGGAAGCGTAAGTCCAATTTCATAGCAACGTTCCAAAAGCGCCTGTCGACGCAGGGCTGACCCGGTCGCACCATGCAACAGCTCGAGTTTCCGGGGTGAAAACCCGAAATACCCAAACGTGCCATTCGTCCAGAGTGTCTCAAGCGCGTCGGTATATCCTTTGGCTTCCATTTCGTCAGAACGCGCACCGGCTGGCACCAACAATAACCCAGTTCGGGACCTCTGGAGGGACTTTTCCGGATCGTCCAACTGATCGTAGGCCCAGCCCCACATCCACACGCGGTCGACCCAGCCTTTCATCATCGAAGGCATTCCCCACCAGAACAACGGAAAGGCCAGGCAGATTGCATCGGCGCGCGCAATCCGTGTTTGTTCCGCAAGTATGTCTTGCGGTGCGCCCGTGCCTGCTTCGCCTTCGATATCCGCCATTGACCAGCGTGGATCGAACCCTTCTGCATGCAAATCCGCAACCTCGGTGGTATGGCCAGCCGCCTTTGCGCCTTCGCAGAGTTTCGCGACAGCGGCGGCCGTAAAGGAGTTCGGCTTTGGGTGATCCAGGATTGTCAGCAGATGCACAGTCAGCTCCTCAGGTTTTTAAACGGCAACCGGGATACTGTGAAAGCTCAACCCTGCTTGAGGTCAAGGTTAAATCAGCAGGAATACCTGAAGGTGTGTTTCACCGCGTCAGCTCGCGCATTCCCTTTTCAAGACCAGCCAGTGTCATGGGCACCATGCGATCTTCAAAGATGTCGCGGATCATGCTGATGGAATGGGTATATTCCCAGTATTTCTCGGGCACCGGGTTGATCCACAGGTTTGACGCCCACTGTTCGCGCGCGCGTTGCAGCCAGACCTGACCAGCTTCCTGATTCCAATGTTCATTGGCACCGCCGGGATAGGCGATCTCATAGGGGCTCATCGAGGCGTCGCCGACAAAGATGCACTTGTAGTCGGATCCATAGGTGCGCAGTACTTCGTGGGTCGGGGTCTGTTGGTTCCAGCGGCGGCGGTTGTCGCGCCAGACCCCTTCATACAGGCAATTGTGAAAGTAGTAATATTCCAGATGCTTGAACTCGGTTCTTGCAGCGGAAAACAACTCCTCAACCACTTTGATATGCGGGTCCATCGAGCCGCCGACGTCCAGAAACAACAGCACCTTCACCGCGTTGTGACGCTCGGGCCGGGTTTTGACATCCAGATAGCCATGCTCGGCCGTGGCACGGATGGTGCCGTCCAGATCCAGCTCTTCGGCTGCTCCCTCCCGCGCCCAGCGGCGCAGGCGTTTCAGGGCGACCTTGATGTTGCGGGTGCCCAGTTCAACCGTGTCATCAAGGTTCCTGAATTCCCGCTTGTCCCAGACCTTGACCGCACGCTGGTGGCGGCTTTCTTTCTGACCAATACGGACGCCTTCAGGGTTGTACCCATAGGCCCCGAACGGAGAGGTTCCGGCGGTGCCGATCCACTTGTTGCCGCCCTGGTGGCGGCCTTGTTGTTCCTTGAGTCGTTCGCGCAGTGTTTCCATCAGCTTGTCGAAACCGCCAAGCGCTTCGATCTCTGCCTTCTCCTCGTCCGACAGGTGTTTCTCGGCCATCTTGGCGAGCCAATCGGCGGGGATATCGACAGCTTCCAACACCTGATCGAAACTGATCTCGCCCAATCCCTCAAAACTGGCGGCAAAGGCGCGGTCGAATTTGTCGATATTGCGCTCGTCCTTCACCATCGACACCCGGGCAAGGTAATAGAATGCTTCGACATCATAGGTGACCAGACCCTCTTTCATGCCTTCCAGAAAAGTCAGATACTCCCGGAGCGATACCGGGATGCCCGCTTTGCGGAGGTTTTCGAAAAAGGGCAGGAACATCGCGTCACGCCACCATGCGAAGCAGAACCAGCGAGATCACCAGCCCCACAAGCGCAAAAGCGATCCCATATCCGGCGGCATACTGCGCCATGTCGGCGCCGTTTCCATTGCGTTTTTTTGCGGTCAAAGCGCCCAGGATTGCACCCAGTATCGCCATTCCCAGTACTAGCAACATATGCGTTTCATCCGTCTTTCGTGCTGTCAGCGGGGCGTCGGCCACTGTTTTGAACCAGAGATTGAGCCACCAAATCCGAACCGAACCCGTATCGCGCCCATCCAAGGCTGTCCAGCCTGACGGCACGTGCCTGCTGCAATTGACCGGCCTGTTTCAAGGCCTCGGACTTCAGCAGCAGCAAGGTTGCCAGAAGCGAAGCGTTTTCCGCGCGGGTCATCACGTCGATGGCCTGATCCAGTTCGGGCAGGACCTCGGGCCCGCGATCCTGCGCAAGCGCAAAGGCTGCGGTCTGGGTTAAGACATAAGCCTGATGAACCTCGGTTCCGGGCGTCGCGCGAAGAAATTGTTGCGCGATCTTGAACTGCCGCTGGGCTTCTGCCGGGTCACGAAACTGCTCCATCCGGCCCATCAGGTAGTGGGGATAGGCGCGGCGGTGATCCGTCCATCCCAGTTGCTGCCCGATGCGGGCTGCCTTTTGTGCGGCGCGCATCTGTCGGGGGGAACCCGGCCCCGGTCCCAGTGATTTCTGGATCGCGTTGATCCACTCTCGGGGGGTATTTGTGGGGGGTTGCGCAGCTAGTCGGTCGCCGCGTGGATTCAGACGGCTGAGAATTCCGGGGATGACGGCAGCGACCTGATCGCGGGTCATGGCGGTGTGCAGTTCGGGCGCATAAGCCGCGCGCAGGATCAGCATGTCGAACCCGGTCAAGACCGTATGAATATTGTCGTCGTTGAACACCGAATCCGGCAGATGATAGAGGTCGTTCAGAGGACCAAGGGACTGTGCCAGTTCTTCGTGCAGACAATCGCGCATTTCCTGCGGGCTGACATCGTAGGGGATGAAAATCCCCAATCTTTCGCGCTGGCGCAGCTCAACCCAACTGCTTTTGGGTTTGCGGCGGTCGCGCTGATACTCGGTCAGGCTGGACGCGTTTGGCACCACGAAACAGGCCGCGTTTGGCAGAATTTGCAGAATTTCCTTCTGGCTGACCGCTTCGATCGTGATATTGGCCTGCCCGTCGTTGATTTGTCGGATGTTGATACCCGCCTCGCGCTTCAGGCGGTTCAGCAGGCGGGTCAAATCCTGCTGCATACTTTGTGTCGGCGATCCGGTCAGGCGAACGGTGATCGGCGTTTCGAACCGCGTGAACACGGGCAGTGCGGCCCCGCTTTCCAGTTCGAAATGCAGGGACAGGAAATCCGACGCGATGTTCGTATTGGACCGTGCCGGTGGCGAAGGGAGGGGTGCCGCAAAAGACTTGGCCGGCGGCAACGCCACTTCGACATATGGGACATCGTTCCCGAGTTCGATTGTCTCGACAGACGTGCAGCCAGCGATAACCAGCGCCAGAAAAAGGGCGCCCAAACGCATCATGGGCGGGCGTACTTGATGAACGGTGTCAGGGTGCCGATGCGATCATAAAGGTGGCGTGCCGTGGTGTTGAACTCTTGCGTCAGCCAGTAAACGGATGGGGCGCCCTGGCGATCCGCCTCTTCATAAACCGCCTGAATCAAGGCGCGACCGACGCCCGTTCCTCGGGTTTCAGGTCGGGCGAACAGGTCTTGCAGATAACAGACCTTTTCCACTTTCCAGGCGTGGCGATGGAACAGGTAGTGCGTCAGTCCGACCAAAACACCATCCTGTTCCGCGACAAAACAGGAAAAATCCTGCGGGTCGTCGCCCACCAATCTGGAAAAGGTCGTTTCATACACGTTTTCAGGCAGGGTGGTTTCATAAAACGCCAGATAATCCCGCCACATTTCGGCCCACTGATCTTTGTCCTCGGCCCGCAGGGTCCGGATTGTCAGAGCGTTCGCCAAGTGATGACCCCAATACTGCTGCTTTGCAACGCGGTTGCGTCAGGTATCTCGATGCTGACACCCGAGATACCCAATGGCAAGCCGTGATCACAGATTGTTCACACGCAGGCTAGCGTTTGCCACGTGCCATGAATGCAAGACGTTCGAACAGATGCACATCCTGTTCATTTTTCAGCAAAGCGCCATGCAGCTTCGGCAGCGCGCTGGCCCCGTCACGCCTGAGGTCTTCCGCCGTCAGGTCTTCGGCCAGCAACAGCTTCAGCCAGTCCAGCACCTCTGAGGTCGAGGGTTTTTTCTTGAGCCCTTGCGTCTCGCGGATTTCATAGAATTGCGTCAGCGCGGCGGTCAGAAGTGCGTCCTTGATGCCGGGGTGATGCACATCGACGATCCGGCGCATCGTCGCCTCATCCGGAAAGCGGATATAGTGGAAGAAACAGCGGCGCAGGAAGGCGTCGGGCAGCTCTTTTTCGTTGTTCGAAGTTATGATGACGATAGGGCGGTGCTTGGCCCGGACCGTCTCGCCCGTTTCATAGACATGGAACTCCATCTTATCGAGTTCCTGCAACAGGTCATTGGGGAACTCGATATCCGCTTTGTCGATTTCGTCGATCAGCAGAACAACCTTTTCGTCGGCGTCAAAGGCCTGCCACAGCTTGCCCTTGCGGATATAGTTCGACACGTCATGGACGCGCTCTTCGCCCAATTGGCTGTCACGCAGGCGGCTGACGGCATCATATTCATAAAGACCCTGCTGCGCGCGGGTGGTGGATTTCACATTCCACTCGATCATTCTCAGCCCTAGCGCACCGGCCACCTGCCTAGCCAGCTCGGTCTTGCCGGTACCGGGTTCGCCCTTCACCAGCAGGGGGCGTTCCAGCGTGACAGCGGCGTTCACGGCAATGGTCAGATCGTCGGTGGCGACATATTCGGCTGTACCTTGGAAACGTGCGGTCATGGGCCTCTCGTGCGTATATTGTGTTGGACGGGCAGGTTGTGGTTTCCGGGTTACAGAGCGGCAAGGTTTTTTACAACCCGCGTCCCTGCGTCGCCCGGCGGGAATTGTGCTGCAACTCCAAGCCCTTTTGCTTGATTCCGAAATAGACCAATCCCGGGCGCCGTGCCTCTCGCCCCAAAAAAGCCTGTCAAATTTCATAGAAATACAAGGTTTTGTTGATGTTTGTCTCATAGTTAGACAAATCCGCGGGGGTGCACTGTTGCGCAACGTTTGTGTAGTGACATTCCACCGCCCGTCGGCTAAACGCTGCGCAGAAGGGAGAGCCAAATGTCAGCTGAAACAGCCTCGAACGACGTTACTGGCCATACCGAGGGAGCAAATATGAAGCAGGAAGTTTTTCTGCCGGAAGATTACCGTCCGGCCGAAGATGAGCCTTTCATGAATGATCGTCAGCTTGAGTATTTTCGCCGCAAGCTGCTGGATTGGAAGACAGAGTTACTGGCTGGTAGCCGCGACACCATCGAAGGGCTACAAGACAACACCCGTAACATTCCGGACGTCGCGGACCGCGCCAGCGAAGAAACAGACCGTGCGCTGGAGCTGCGGACCCGTGATCGTCAGCGAAAGCTGGTCGCCAAGATCGACTCGGCCCTGCGCCGGATTGATGATGGCGAATACGGGTATTGCGAAATGACGGGCGATCCGATCTCGCTGAAACGTCTGGACGCACGACCGATTGCAACCATGACACTTGAAGCGCAAGAGCGCCACGAGCGTCGCGAAAAGGTCCACCGCGACGATTAATCGCCGGGTATGTGTAAGAAATCCAAACGCCGGGGCCTGTGGCTCCGGCGTTTTTGCGTTATGTGGGTGTCATGAAGATAGACGGATTGAAATTCTGTGTAATCGGCGGTGGAATCGGCGGCCTGGCCTCGGCACTGGCGCTGCAACACCGTGGGGCGCATGTCACGCTTCTGGAGCAAGCCCCGGCCCTGACCGAAGTCGGTGCTGGTTTGCAGATCAGCGAGAACGGGATGCGCGTTCTTCATGCACTTGGCGTCACAGGTCTTTCTGTCGGGCAGAAATCCCATGGAACTGTCTTGCGCGATTACCGAAATGGGCGCGTGGTCAGTCGGCTGCCAGGCCCCGCAGCTGGTCCGACCTACTACTACCACCGTGCCGACCTTCTGAACCTTCTTCATGATGCGGCCTGTGACGCAGGCGTGGATCTCCGGTTGGGTGCCAAAGTTTCGCATGTGCAAAAGCACCCCAACGAGGCAGAGGTGGTCTTGGCGTCTGGCGAGCGAATTCGCGCAGAATGCGCCATTGCGGCCGATGGCGGCCGCAGCGTGCTCCGCCCGGCTCTGAACGGGGCAGAGGCGCCGGAGTTCACGCATCAGGTAGCGTGGCGCGCCACCATCCCCTGGCAGCCCGGTCGTGACCCGGTTTCGGCGTCCCTGACCATGGGGCCTGGGCGGCATGTGGTAACCTATCCGTTGCGTGACGAAAGCCTGATGAACATTGTCGCGGTCGAGGAGCGTTCGGACTGGCGGGAAGAAGGATGGCGTCAGACGGGCGATCCTGACGAGTTGCGTAAGCGATTTGCCGATTTCGGTGGCCCCGCGCGCGACATTCTGTCGAAAGTCACGGATGTGCATCTGTGGGCATTGTTTCTTCGGCCTGTCGCCCAAAACTGGCAGAATGGTCGGTTGGTTCTGCTAGGGGACGCGGCCCATCCAACATTGCCATTTATGGCACAGGGTGCATGTCTGGCGCTCGAGGACGCCTGGGTGCTGACGCGCGCGTTTGACGAACGATCGGGTATCACCAGCGCGTTGGCAACCTATGAAACGACCCGCAAACCAAGGGCGCAGCGCGTTGTCGCGGCGGCCGGATCAAATGCGCGGAACTTTCATCTGCGCGGCCCAGCCCGATTGGCTGCGCAATGTGTGCTGAGAGTCGTTGGTGCCCGGTTGTCCCAACGCTATGAATGGATCTACAGTCACGACGTCACGGTTGCCTAGGGCCTCAAAGATCCAGGTCAATCCAGACGGGAACGTGATCGGATGGCTTTTCGTGCCCCCGAACAGCCGCATCAATCTGGCAATCCTGCATGAGGTCGGCCGCTTGTGGCGTCAACAGGAAATGATCAATCCGAATTCCGTCATTCCGGTTCCACGCGCCAGCCTGATAATCCCAGAAGGAATAGTGGTCGGGACCCTGCGTTGTCGCGCGGAAGGCCTCGGTAAAGCCAAGGTTCAGGATTTTTCGAAAGGCGGCCCGGCTTTCCGGGCGGAACAACGCGTCTTCCCGCCAGGCATCGGGGCGTTTGGCATCCTCGGCCTGTGGGATGATGTTATAATCGCCCGCCATTAGCGCCAGTTCTTCTGATTCCATCAAACCCTTTGCGCGTTCATAAAGCCGTTCCATCCAGGCCAGCTTGTAATCGTATTTCGGTCCGGGTGCCGGATTCCCGTTGGGCAGATACAGCCCACAGAGGCGCAAGGCCTTTTTGCCCACGACGGTCGCCTCGATCCACCGCGCCTGTTCATCATTGTCATCACCGGGAAGGCCGCGTGATACATCCTCCAGCGGAAGCCTCGACAGGATCGCAACACCATTGAAGCTTTTTTGACCGTGTGTTTCCACGTTGTACCCGCGATCTTCAAACATCTCGCGGGGGAAGTTTTCGTCGACGGATTTGATTTCCTGAAGAAGAACAACGTCGGGTTGGGCATCGTCCAGCCAGCGGGGCAGTGCCTCGGTTCGCGCCTTGATGCCATTGATGTTGTACGTGGCGATTTTCATGCGCGATCCTCCGAAACCTTGTGGCAACCTATCGCTCAGAACGGGCCCAGCGGCAAGTCGGAGATCGGATTAGCGAGGCTCTGCCTCGCGCTCCGGGATATTTTTAGCCAGATGAAGAAACGGATCCTTAACCATTTTTCGATACTTGAAGGGGCGGTACAGGCGGGGACGCCGATGACCGCGCCAGGTGAAGCTCTCTGGTCGTTTTGGTCAGAGAGCGGATCCCTGCTTCATCTGGCTGAAAATATCCTGGGGGTGTGGGGGCAAAGCCCCCACCGGTTACATCGAAAACGACGTGCCGCAGCCACAGGAAGAGGTGGCGTTGGGGTTGTCGATCACAAACCGCGCACCAATAAGCTCCTGAGTGAAATCTATCACCGCGTTTTCAAGAAAGGGCAGAGAGATCGGGTCGACGATGACTTTCTGCCCTTTGCCTTCAAGAATGAGGTCGTCGGAGTTTGGCGTATCCAGAGCAATTTCATATTGAAAACCGGAACATCCACCGCCCTCCACTGCGACACGCAGGGCTTGCCCCTGTTCCGCGGCACCGATTTCGGCAAGGCGGTCAAAGGCGCGTTCGGTGACTGATGGGGGCAGATTCATGCCGGTCTCCAAAGGTTTATTTCCCAAGCGTCCTACAATATATGAAACCAAAAGACAGGCGACAAGGACAAGGCCTTTGGACAGAGCGGGTTTTGCTTCGGACCCAGACCGCGCAAGGGGGCGGCTGGTTCCAGAGGAAGAAAGCAGCTTCCGGTCAAGCTTTCAGCGCGATCGCGACCGGATCATTCATGCCAGTGCGTTTCGACGGCTCAAGCACAAGACGCAAGTCTTTGTCGAGCACGAAGGTGACAGCTATCGAACACGGCTGACCCATTCCATCGAAGTCGCTCAGGTCGCGCGAACCATTTCAGGGGCGTTGGGCCTGAATCCTGAACTCACCGAAGCTGTAGCCCTGGCGCACGACCTGGGTCATACCCCCTTTGGTCATACGGGTGAGGACGCCCTCCACGCGCTGATGGCGCCTTACGGGGGGTTTGATCACAACGCTCAGGCCATTCGGATCGTAACCAAGTTGGAGCGGCATTATGCCGGGTTTGACGGATGCAATCTGACCTGGGAGTGCCTGGAGGGTATCGCCAAGCATAACGGCCCGGTTGTTGGCGAATTGCCCTGGGCCCTGGCGGAATGCAACCAGGGCTTTGACCTTGAACTTCATACCCATGCAAGTGCCGAGGCGCAGGTGGCGGCCTTGTCTGATGACATTGCTTACAACAATCACGACCTTCTGGATGGGTTGCGTGCGGGGTTGTTTGAAGATGATGATCTGCGCCACCTTCCGATCGTGGGGGCGTGTTACGCAGATGTGGATGCGAAATACCCCGGTCTTGATCCGTATCGGCGGCGTCATGAAGCACTGCGGAGGGTTTTTGGGGTCATGGTGGCGGACGTCATCACAACGTCGCGCGACTTGATCGCGGCCTCGGGCGCGCAGTCGGTCGAAGAGATTCGCCATCTTGGGCATCCTGTCATCCAATTCTCGGTCGGGACTTGGGCGGATCTGAAACAAATCAGGGCGTTCCTGTTCACCCGGATGTATCGCGCGCCCAGCGTCATGAAGGTGCGGGCCGAGGTTGCAACGGTTGTCGAAGACCTGTTCCCGATCTACCTGAACGATCCGAAACAGATGCCCGCACGCTGGCACGAGGATATTGAAGCTGCGGCGGACGAGACTGCTCTGGCCCGGATCGTATCGGACTATATTGCAGGAATGACCGACCGTTTCGCTTTGCAGGATCACGCGCGGCTGACGGGCTGACTGGGCCGCAATGACACGGGTAATGGTCCATGTTTGCGACCTTTATTGCGGGTTGATTAGTACCTTGCGCGGGCGGGAAGCGATGATCAGAAGCCGTACGACGGACAGCGCGCAGGGTATTTGAAATTTCAGACAGAGGATATCTGGGCGCCATTGGCAGACATTGGGCGCAAACCATGTCCAAACAATAGGCGTCCATTGACCTTGCCGTGATGCGTGGTAAACCGCCGGGCAAGCAAAAGGACATCCGAAATGAACCTGTTTTCCGAGATCCGCGGCCTTGTACTGGACGCGCTGGCACAGATGCAGTCCGAAGGCGCGTTGCCCGAGGGGCTGAATTTTGACAACGTGGCGGTCGAACCGCCGCGTGATGCGGCGCATGGCGACATGGCGACCAACGCGGCGATGGTGCTGGCAAAACCGGCCAGGATGAAACCGCGTGACATTGCCGAGGCATTGGCAGGGAAGCTGGTGGCGGATGATCGGATCACCAGCGCCGATGTGGCGGGTCCGGGCTTTCTCAATTTGCGGCTGGCACCGTCGGTCTGGCAAGGCGTGCTGGCGGCCGTGCTGGAGAAGGGCACCGATTATGGCCGCTCGACTATGGGCCATGGGCAAAAGGTCAACGTTGAATATGTTTCGGCCAACCCAACCGGTCCGCTGCACGTGGGTCATACACGGGGCGCGGTTTTCGGGGATGCTCTGGCAAGCCTGTTGGCCTATTCCGGCCATGACGTGACCCGTGAGTATTACATCAACGACGGCGGTGCGCAGGTGGATGTGCTGGCGCGCTCGGCTTACGAACGCTATCGCGAGGCCAATGGTCTGAGCCCCGAGATTGCCGAAGGTCTTTATCCTGGCGACTACCTGATCCCGATCGGTGAGGCGTTGAAAGAGAAATACGGCGACAGCCTGATCGACAAGCCGGAAAGTGACTGGCTGGAAGAGGTGCGTGAGTTCTCGACTGACGCGATGATGGATCTGATCCGCGCTGACCTGAAAGCGCTGGGCGTCGAGATGGATGTGTTCTTCTCGGAAAAATCTCTCTATGGCACTGGTCGGATTGAGGCCGCATTGCAATCGCTGACTGACAAGGGCCTGATTTACGAAGGCGTGCTCGAGCCGCCGAAAGGCAAAAAGCCCGAGGATTGGGAGCCACGCGAACAGACGCTGTTCAAATCGACCGAACATGGCGACGACGTCGACCGCCCTGTCAAGAAATCGGATGGTAGCTGGACTTATTTTGCCCCGGATATTGCTTATCACTATGACAAGGTGACCCGTGGTTTTGACGCACTGATCGACGTGTTTGGCGCCGACCATGGCGGCTATGTCAAACGGATGAAGGCGGCTGTTTCGGCACTGTCCGACGGTAAGGTGCCGCTTGATATCAAGCTGACACAGCTGGTGAAGCTGTGGAAGAATGGTGAGCCGTTCAAGATGTCCAAGCGGGCAGGGAACTTTGTCACTCTGCGCGATGTGGTCGATCAGGTGGGCCCGGACGTGACGCGGTTTGTTATGCTGACTCGCAAGAACGATGCGCCGTTGGATTTCGATTTTGACAAGGTGCTGGAACAAAGCCGCGAGAACCCCGTGTTCTACGTTCAGTATGCACATGCCCGTGTCATGAGCGTGCTGCGTCGTGCGGCCGAGGCTGGGATTGCCGCTGATGATGCGACCCTTGAGGGCGC
The DNA here is from genome assembly GCF_056537065.1 of Ruegeria sp. CH2. Taxonomy (NCBI): domain Bacteria; kingdom Pseudomonadati; phylum Pseudomonadota; class Alphaproteobacteria; order Rhodobacterales; family Roseobacteraceae; genus Ruegeria; species Ruegeria sp. CH2. The sequence goes on along the minus strand of NZ_JBQFQV010000001.1, from coordinate 635,119 downwards.
TGACCTGAGCAAGAACGATCATGCCTCGGAACTGGTTGTTGCGAAGAAGCTGGCAGAATGGCCACGGCTGGTCGAGATTGCGGCCCGAACCAATGAACCGCACAGGGTCGCCTTTTATCTCTATGAACTCGCAGGCGACTTTCACGCGTTGTGGAACAAGGGCAATGACGAGACGCAACTGCGTTTCATCCAGGATGGCGATGTTGCCACAAGCCAGTCAAAAATCGCTTTGGCCCGGGCCGTTTCTGTTGTGATTTCAGCGGGCTTGGGTATTCTTGGCGTTACTCCGGCGCAGGAGATGCGGTAACGAATATCGCCCGAACCGCCGGTACGAGGTAGGCAAGAAATGACCCGCGGGCCTTATTTCCAGGCGCGAAACGGGCAGTGAGGCGGACATGGCGAGTTACGATTACTCGGGGCATCAACGCCCCGGGCAGATTCATTACCCGAATCAAGCGCATTCTGATGATGTGTATGATTTTCCCGAAGACATGCAGGAAGATGACGCGCCGCGTGGCTCGTTTGGTCTGGGCAGGGCGGTCAATTTTCTGGGGGCTGTTGCATCCTTGGCGCTGGTCGCCGGTGTCGGGGTCTGGGGCTATCAACTGATCATGCGCGATGTCAGCGGCGTGCCGGTTGTTCGTGCCGCCGAAGGGCCGATGCGTGTACAGCCGGAAAATCCGGGTGGAACTCCGGCCGATCATCAGGGCTTTGCCGTGAATGCCGTCGCCGCCGAAGGCAGTGCTGCGGCGCCGGCCGACCGGTTGATCCTTGCGCCGCGCCCGGTGTCCTTGACGGACGAAGATCTGCCCGCCGGAGAACTGAAGCCGACCCCTGCGCTGCATGTGGTCGAAGAACCGATCACCACGCAGGAGGCCGCGCGCTTGCGCCAGAACGCAGTAGATGCGCTGGTTGCGGAATTGGCGGGTGCGGCGGCAGAAACGCAGCAAGAGTTCGAAGATGGTGTGCAACTGGCATCGCTGACCACCCCTGATGAAGAACCCGCCATTGACCCGGCAGATTTTGCTGCGGCCTTGCCGGACCCGAGCTTCGCCGAGTTGCCGGGCGTGCGCCGATCATTGCGCCCTGTGACGCGTCCGGCACGGTCCACCCGCAGTCAGGTCGCGCCCAGTGAGACTTCCGAAGACGCCATCAATGCAGCGGTGAAAGCCGCGGTCGGGGTGGATGTTGATCCGGATACACTGGCCAAGGGAACCCGGCTGGCGCAGCTTGGAGCTTATGACAGCACGCAAGTGGCACAGGCCGAGTGGGACCGTTTGAATGGTCAATTTGGTGATTATTTGTCGGGAAAACAGCGGGTTATCCAGAAAACTTCAAGCGGTGGACGGACCTTCTACCGCCTTCGTGTTCTGGGGTTCGAAGACCTGAGCGACTCGCGCCAGTTCTGCGCTGCTCTGGTCGCGCAAGGCGCTGATTGTATCCCGGTGGCCGTGAGGTGAAGTTCGGAGCAGCGATCACAGATGCTGAAGGACTGCGCCTGACGCAGGAGGAAAGAGACCTGTTTCGCCAGATGAACCCGTTTGGGTTTATCCTGTTCTCCCGCAATATTGAAAGCGCCGATCAGGTGCGGGCCTTGTGTGATGATTTCCGCGAGGCCGTTGGGCGCAACTGCCCCATTACCATCGATCAGGAAGGTGGGCGCGTGCAGCGTTTGCGCGCACCCTTGGCCCGCGAATGGCTGCCGCCGCTGGATCATGTGATCAGGGCGGGTGATCAAGCGGAACGCGCCATGTACCTCAGGTACCGCCTGATTGCGGATGAGCTGTTTGGTCTGGGTATCGACAGCAACTGTGCCCCCATGGTCGATGTGGCGCGGCCCGAGACCCACGCGTTTTTGAAAAACCGCTGTTATGCCTTTGATCCTGAGCAGATTTCCAGGATCGGCAGGGCCGTGGCACAGGGTCATCTGGATGGGGGTGTTCTTCCGGTTCTCAAGCACATTCCCGGCCATGGCCGTGCCACTCTGGACAGTCACCATGACCTTCCGCACGTTGATTTGCCGCTGGAAGAGTTGGAATACAGCGATTTCGCGCCGTTCCGCGCCTTGAATGACCTGCCGATGGGGATGACAGCACATCTGGTCTTCGATCAGATCGATCCCCGGCCGGCCACCATTTCCGCGGCCATGATGGGTCTGATCCGAGACAATATCGGCTTTGGCGGGCTGATCATGACCGACGATATCTCGATGAAAGCGCTCAGCGGGGCGTTGACGGACCTCTCCCGCCAATCTTTGCAGGCGGGCTGCGATGTAGTCCTGCATTGCAATGGCAGTTTTTCTGAACGTGCCACTGTAATGGAAACTGCCGGAGAAATGTCGGATGTGGCACAAGCCCGCGCAGAACGGGCGCTGGCGATGCGCAAACGCCCGCGGGAACTTGACATCCAAGCCGCCGAAGCGGAACTATCTGCCCTAATGGGCGGGCAGGTAAATGAACGATAATCTTTTTAGCGAAGACCCTGTCTCGGTCGCGGATCGTCTTGCGGCCGAAGCGCTGATTGTTGATGTCGACGGGTTCGAAGGCCCGTTGGACGTTCTGCTAACTCTATCACGCACGCAAAAAGTGGATCTGCGCAAGATCTCGGTTCTTGCGCTGGCGCAGCAATATCTGGCCTTTGTTGAAAAGGCGCGTGCGCTGCGCATTGAACTGGCCGCCGATTATCTGGTCATGGCGGCGTGGCTCGCCTTTCTCAAGTCCCGTCTGTTGCTACCGCCAGATCCGGATGACGATGGGCCATCGGGTGAAGAACTGGCCGCACATCTGGCGTTTCAACTTGAACGCCTGCAGGCAATGCGCGACGTCGCTGCGCGGCTGATGGCCCGCGACCAACTGGGTCGTGATTTTTTCAAGCGCGGGCAGGGCGAGGACGTAACCCGCATCCGCACCGTAACATATTCCGCCACGCTGCTGGATCTGATGCAGGGATATGCCCGTATTCGCACCCGTGACGAGTTCCGCCCCTTTGTGATGGACCGCGACTCGGTGTTCACGATGGAGCAGGCACTGGAGCGGATGCGCCCGCTGATCGGTTTTGCGGGGACGTGGACCGATATGGAAACCTATCTGCCCGATGGTTGGGATACTGACCCGGTGCGCCGCAGGTCGGCGACGGCTGCGACCTTTGCGGCCTCGCTGGAACTGGTGAAAGAAGGACATATGGAGATCAAGCAGAGCGAGACATTCGCACCGATCCATTTGCGCAAGAGGACCCAGACACGTGACTGACGCCCCAGAAGAAACCGGCACCCTGTTCGAGGCGCCACCATTGGCGGAACAGGAGCGTATGGTCGAGGCCGTTTTGTTTGCCAGCGCCGATCCGGTGACGATTGCCGACCTTGAGGCGCGGATGCCGCATGGAAGCGACGCCGCACAAGCCGTTGAGTTGCTTCAGAGACGTTACGAAGGGCGCGGCGTGCGTGTGGTGCGCGTTGGAGAGGCATGGGCGATCCGTACGGCCCCTGATCTGGGCTTTCTGATGCAAAAGGAAACGGTTGAAACTCGTAAACTCAGCCGGGCCGCGATCGAGACATTGGCCATCGTTGCCTATCACCAACCCTGCACCCGCGCCGAGATTGAGGAAATTCGCGGCGTGTCAGTCTCTCGCGGGACGATTGATCAATTGCTAGAGATGGAGTGGATCAGGCTGGGCCGTCGTCGCATGACACCGGGTCGTCCGGTGACATTTGTGGTGACGTCCGAATTTCTGGATCATTTTGGTCTGGAGAACGCCCGCGACCTGCCGGGGCTCAAAGAATTGAGGGCTGCGGGTTTGTTGGAAAACCGGCCTCCACCGGGGGCTATCCCTCTGGGCGAGGGGCGCGAGGACGAAGTGGACGAGGACCAGTCGGAACTGTTTGAGGAATAATTACCCGGACAGGTCACTACGGGTCAGGCGCCAAACCTGCGACAGGCAACGCGGGTTATCCGGCACGTGCACCGTTGCAAGAAATTCTGAGGACTAGCCGGCCGCTTTGAAGTGCTTGGACAGCTTCAGGCCTTGGCCCTGATAGTTCGATGCAATCCCGGCACCATATAGCTGCGTGGGCATTTCAGCCATTTTCTCATAGACAAGGCGCCCGACCACCTGTCCGTGCTCCAGCACGAAAGGCGCTTCGTGGCATCGCACCTCAAGCACGCCTCGCGACCCGGCCCCCCCGGCGGCTGCATGGCCAAAGCCGGGATCGAAGAATCCGGCATAATGCACCCGGAATTCACCAACCATGGCCAGATAAGGTGCCATTTCGGCGGCATACATCGGCGGGATGTGGACCGCCTCGCGGCTGACAAGGATATAGAATGCGCCGGGGTCAAGTATGATGCGGCCGTCCTTGGTGCGCACTTCCTCCCAATAGTCCTGGGGGTCGTATTCGCCAATTCGGTCCAGATCGATTACCCCGGTATGGGGCTTGGCGCGATAGCCGACCAGATCGGTATCGGGCAGTTGCAGATCGACCGAAAAGCCAAGACCGTCCTGAATTACAGCAGGGCCATCTACTAACGGCGATTCGGCGTGCAGGGCGGTCAGTTCCGCGTCAGACAAGACGGCCTGACCTTGACGGAAACGGATCTGGTTCAGACGCATACCGGGTCGGACCAGAACCGAAAACGAACGTGGACAGATCTCGGCATACAGCGGGCCTTTGTAGCCTGCGGGCACGCGATCGAACTCGGTGCCACCATCGGTGATGGTACGGGTCAGAAGGTCAAGCCGCCCGGTCGAGCTTTTGGCATTGGCGACGGCGGTTATATCGCGGGGCAGGGCAAGTGATTCCATCAGAGGCACCAGATAGACGCAGCCCTTTTCCAGAACAGCGCCGTCCGAGATGTCGATGCGGTGCATTTCAAACTCGGCCAAGCGATCCGTAACAGTCCGTCCTTCGCCCGCGAGAAACGAGGCACGTACTCGGTAAGCAACTGTTCCTAAACGCAAATCAAGGCTGGCCGGTTGAATTTGCGCTGGCAGAACATCGGGGTTGGCGGCAATCTCTCCGCGCGCGATCATCGCTTCGATTTGCTGGTTCGCGCAAACACCTGTCATCTCGATCCCCTCGTGTGCCAGAGCGGGATCTGGCCTTTGTGCCATAAACGTCGGTGTGATTTGGTCGGGCTAGCAGGACTCGAACCTGCGACCTTCCGTCCCCCAGACGGACGCGCTACCAGGCTGCGCCATAGCCCGACGTTGGGCCGTTCATAAAGATTTTCCCGGCAGGGGCAAGAGGAAAACACTGCCTTTTTTCCTAACCCGTCGCCTGTGTTTCGACCCGATCCAGCCAGCGGCGCAGGTCTTTTGCAATTGGTGCAATCCGGCGCAGAAGTTCGTCGTCAAAGTCGGCGCACTTCCACGCCAGCGAAGCAATTCCGCCCATCAGGGGCGCTGTGTTCAGGTCAGACTCTGGTTCTTGTTCTGACACAGCCGCGGGAAGTGCTTCGGCCTGCACACCTTCATTCACCGGCTGCTTGGCCGGTTCGTCCAGATCCATAGGGATTTGTTCGGTGGCTGCAGCTGGTTTGGGTTCGAACGGCACCACAGTACCTTGAACGGGTTCAATCAGGGCAGGGCCCGGTTCGTCCAGAGGCGGAGACAGTGCTGCGACATGTGCAACGCCTTGCTCGCGCAGGATGCGCTGCACACCTTTGATTGTGATCCCGTCCTCGTGAAGCAGTTTCTTGATGCCGCCCAGAAGACGCATGTCATTGGGGCGGTAATACCGACGCCCGCCCGCGCGTTTGACCGGTTTGACCTGAGTGAAGCGGCTTTCCCAGAAACGCAAAACATGGGCCTGAACACCAAGCCAATCCGCTACTTCACTGATCGTGCGAAACGCGTCGCGGGATTTGCTCATATCCGCGTGACCCTGGGGTTACTTGCGATTCCCGACGGCGACGCGATCTTTCATAAGATGCGACGGGCGAAAGGTTAGTACACGGCGGGGCTGTATCGGAACCTCTTCGCCGGTTTTGGGGTTGCGGCCGACTCGCGCGGTCTTGTCGCGAACACTGAACGTACCGAAGGACGAGATTTTCACCTGCTCACCACGCACCAGAGCGTCGGACATGTGGTTCAGAACGCTTTCGACCAGCTGCGCACTTTCGTTGCGCGAAAGCCCAACTTCGCGAAAGACGGCCTCGCTCAGATCCATTCGAGTCAGTGTATTGTCGCCCATGTCATTTCCCCTGTTGCTGTCAAAGCATACGGGTACGGCAAATTCGCTGTCAATATCAATGAATTGCAAGAAGCTGTGTAAGCTGGATTGCGCCGGTTACCAGCGCAGAACCACCGCGCCCCAGGCCAGACCGCCGCCAATCGCTTCGGTCACGATCAGGTCGCCGGGTTTGATCTGCCCGCGTTGTTTACCAACCGACAATGCCAATGGGATGGATGCAGCCGAGGTGTTGCCGTGATCCTGAACGGTCACAACTACGTTTTCCATTGGCAGGCCCATCTTTTTGGCCGTGCCCTGAATGATGCGAATATTTGCCTGATGAGGAACAATCCAGTCTACGTCAGCGTTGCTCAGCCCCGCGCGGCCCAGGGCTGTCTCAGCGGTTTTGGTAAGCTTTTCAACGGCATGTCGGAAGACCTGATTGCCCTGCATACGCAGATGCCCGGTGGATTGGGTCGAAACCCCCCCATCGACATAAAGAAGGTCCTTGTAGCGCCCGTCCGAGTTCAGATCGGTTGCGAGTATGCCGCGATCCGCAGCGGTGCCTTCGCCGTCCTGCGCTTCGAGTACCAATGCGCCAGCACCATCCCCGAACAGAACGCAGGTCGAGCGGTCGGTCCAGTCCATAATCCGGGAAAAGGTTTCGGCACCAATGACCAGCACGCGTTTGGCCTGACCTGACAGAATCAAAGCATTTGCGTTGCTGAGGGCGAAAACGAATCCTGCGCAGACAGCCTGTACGTCGAAGGCAAACCCTTTGGTCATGCCCAGCCGGGCCTGAACCATGGTCGCGGCAGAAGGAAAGGTCAGGTCCGCGGTCGAGGTCGCCAGGACGATCGCGTCGATATCATCCGCTGTCAGGCCCGCATCGGCCAGCGCAGCTTCGGCAGCCTTGGTGGCCAGGTCCGACGTCGTTTCGTCATCGGCGGCAAAGTGACGGCGTTCGATCCCCGACCGGGTTCTGATCCACTCATCCGTCGTGTCCAGCGTTTTCTCGAACTCGGAATTTGGAACAATACGTGCCGGCAAATAATGCCCGACACCTACTACAACTGAACGGCCTGCCATTTTTGAGGTACTGCCTTTTTTGTTATTTATCGGTCTGCGGCGCAGCTTGCGCGGCATCTTGTGCAAGCTGGGCCGTGGATGCAACCCGCGCAGCTAATTTTTCGGCAAAGCCGGACTGTGCCAGGGTAAAGGCCAGTTTGATCGCCGCCGACACTCCGGTCGCATCTGCCCCGCCATGGGATTTAATAACTGTCCCGTTCAGACCCAGAAACACGCCACCGTTTACGCGCCGCGGATCAATGCGCTTTTTCAGGCGCTGTAGCGACGTGATGGCCAGGACCGAAGCCAATCGGGACAACGGAGAGTATTTGAACGCCTCGCGCAGAAGATCTCCGATCAGGCTGGCGGTGCCTTCACCCGTTTTGATCGCGACATTGCCGGTAAACCCATCGGTAACAATGACATCTGCCTTGTCACCGGGAATGTCGCTGCCTTCGACAAAGCCAACAAATTCGAAATTCGCCTGTTCCGCGAAATCCGAGATCAAGGCGTGTGCTTCTTTCAGTTCCGCGCGGCCTTTATGCTCTTCTGTGCCAACGTTCAGCAGCCCGATCCGGGGTCGGTTCAGGGCCATGCCGTTGCGCGCATAAGACGCGCCCATCAGGGCGAATTGCAGCAAGTCCTTGGCGTCGGCGCGCACATCGGCGCCCACGTCCAGCATCACATTGAACCCCTGCGGGTTGCGCGAAGGCCACAGGATCGCGATTGCGGGGCGGTTGACACCCGGTAATTTGCGCAGCCGCATCATCGACAGGGCCATCAGGGCGCCAGTGTTGCCGCAGGATACCGCGCCATGGGCTTCGCCCTGACGAACCGCTTCCAGCGCGGACCACATCGAGGTCTGCTTGCCGTTGCGCACAACCTGGCTGGGCTTGTCCTCCATCGTGACAACGTCGGGACAATCACGAAAAACGACGCGCCCTTCAAGGACACGTCGTTTGGCAACCAGCTTGCGCAATACCTGTTCGGGCCCGTGCAGCAGGAACCCGATATTCGGGTTCTTGCCAGCCGATTTTGCCAGACCTGCAACGACGACAGCGGGGCCTGCGTCCCCTCCCATTGCGTCAACCGAGATGGTGATCCGTCCGGCGTGCGTGGGCTGATCGTTCATGCCTTGGCCTGTGCTCGATCAGGCTTAGGCTGCGTCTTCGTCCAGATCGATTTCGTCGGCCTGTGCGACGACTTCGCGATCGTCATAGTGGCCGCAAGATGCACAAACGTGGTGCGGGCGTTTCAGCTCGCCGCAGTTCGGGCATTCGTTCGGGTTTGCAGCAACCAGAGCGTCGTGTGCGCGGCGGTTGTTGCGACGCGACTTGGAAACTTTGTTCTGTTGGACGGCCATGGTCTCAACCTTTGTCTGACTGGGGGCCGCAGATTCGCTGCCGACCCGGGTTTCGTAGTTCGTTTATCGTGGTTTGACGCGCGTTTAGGCGACGAGCCCCGCAATGTCCAACCCAAAATCCGATGAGCGCGCGAAAATACTGCGATTCTCGGCATGTTCAAGCGATTTTTCTGACCGCCTGCTATGACAGGAAATCCGGCACCTGTCACTCGTCTTTTTTTAGCACATCGCGCAATCCTGCCAATCCTGCAAAGGGTTTGGCATCGTCATCCGTCATCGCCTGTTTGCCCGGTTCTGTGTAGGCAGCCTGACCCAGTTCCGCGCCGTCTTTCCGTGGATATTGTGGCAGAGCCAGAGACAGGGTCTCGATCATGACAAGGGCCGGATCGATTTCAGGTCCCAAAGGTTCAGATTCGTCATCTTCCGGGATCTCGAACTCTGGATCATCAGGGTCCGCCCAATCCGCAAGAAATGTCCGGTGCACTGGAATGTCGATCCTTGTCGTCACCGGTTCCAGCGTCACCACGCAAGGTTGGGTGACAGTTGCGCCGAGTTTGCCGTTCAATACCCAGTCCCGTTTGCCTTGTGCCCGCAGTTCGCCGGAAAAGCTGAGCTTTCGCAGCCCCAGCAGCCCAAGGTCTTGCCTGATTTGCTCAAGCACGGTGGTTGCAGGGCGCAGATCAAACCGTGTCGGGGCGTTCTGCGGCAGGTCAGACACCCGAAATGATGTCGTGTTGCTCATTCGTGAGCCTTTCTATGTGTTGAACCGTGGCAGCGGTTTATGTAATCGGATAGAAGCCGAAGAAGGCCAAGGCAAGAGGGTGCAGATGTTGAAGGTAGTGAACCAGTTGAAACCAGCTGCGAAATCGCTTGTGTTTGTTGCCTGTCTGGCTGCGACCGGGGCTTGTACGGCTGTCTTCAAGAATCACGGCTATGTGCCACCGGCCGAGGAACTGGCGGAAATCAAAGTTGGCGTAGACACGCGTGACAGCGTGCAAGAGGCCATCGGCGCGCCGGGCGCATCCGGGTTGGTTCGGGATTCGGGCTATTACTATGTCCGCTCTCGCGTGCGTCACTACGGTCCGAAACGGCCCGAGGTAGTATCGCGCGAACTGGTTGCCATCAGTTTTGATCAGCGCGGTGTCGTCAGAAACATCGAACGCTTTGGTCTTGAAGACGGGAATGTGATTGCTCTGGAGCGCCGCGTTACCGATTCCAACGTTCAGGACAAGGGCTTCCTGCGTCAGCTGCTGGGCAATATCGGCAACTTCAATCCGGCCAACATTCCGGGCGCCAACTAATTTGCGCCAAAACCTTGCGGTGGTCACAGGGCAGTCACATGTCTTGTGCTAACGGTGTCGTACCGACGCCTGAGGGTCGGCAACCGTGGAGGACGCGACCGTGGCAACGGCAGTTTTGTTAAGCAAGGGGCGCTATCGCGCCAGACTGGCGCAGTCGCCCGAGGATATCAGAACAGCTCAGGCATTGCGGACCTTGGCTTTTGGCACAGAGCAACCGGACTGCGACGAGTTTGATGCACGCTGTAGCCATATCCTGATCGAGGATATGCGCTCGGCAGACCGGCTGGTCTGCTGCTTTCGGATGCTGACCATGGATAGTGGCGGCGAGATCGGGCGAAGTTATTCGGCACAGTTCTACGACCTGACCTCGCTCGAAGGCTTCGAAGGCCGGATGGTTGAAATGGGACGATTTTGTATCCACCCCAATCACAGCGACCCCGACATCCTGCGTGTAGCCTGGGGGGCAATGACGGCCTACGTTGACCGGAACAACGTCGAGATGCTGTTTGGATGTTCCTCTTTTGCCGGAACCGAAACTGAGCAGTATCTGGATGCGTTTGCGATGCTCAAACACCGCCATCTGGGCCCGAAACGTTGGTTGCCGCGTGTGAAGGCTCCGGATGTGTTTCGATTTGCCGCGCGTCTGCGGCGCAGACCGGACGTGAAAAAGGCAATGCTGCGGATGCCACCCTTGTTGCGGACCTATCTGATGATGGGCGGTTGGGTCAGCGATCATGCAGTGGTGGATCGCCACATGAACACGCTGCACGTTTTCACAGGGGTGGAAATCGGTGCGATCCCCCCGGCACGCAAACGTCTGTTGCGGGCGGTGGCCGGGTAGATTGAGTATTTTTCAAAAGGTGAAGACGGGGCGTTGACGCAATGTGTCAGCCGGTTTAGCTGGCGCACATGGCGAGAATTCCTTTGTTGCAGATGTCCGGTATTTCCCTGACTTTCGGGGGTGACCCGGTGTTTTCCGAACTGGATCTGGTGGTTCAGCCCGGTGATCGTGTTGCGCTGGTGGGGCGAAACGGGTCCGGAAAATCCACGCTGATGAAAGTGATGGCCGGTCTGGTCGAGGCTGATCGGGGCGAGATTGTCGTGCCGCCCGGAAAATCCGTTGGCTATATGGAGCAAGATCCGACGATGGAGGGCTTTGCCACGTTGGGGGATTACGCCTCCAGCGGGTTGGAGCCGGGAGAACTTTACAAGGTTGAACGGGCCGGTGAAGGGTTGAAGTTCGATCCTTCACGGGCGGTTGAGACGGCTTCGGGCGGAGAGAGGCGGCGGGCTGCGCTGGCCAAGCTGATGGCAGAAGCTCCGGATCTGATGTTGCTGGACGAGCCGACCAACCATCTGGATATCGAAGCCATCGCGTGGCTGGAACGCGAACTTGGCGCGACCCGAGCGGCCTTTGTGCTGATCTCGCATGACCGGGCCTTTCTAAGGGCGCTGACCCGGGCAACACTTTGGATCGACCGGGGGGCTGTTCGGCGACAGGAGCAGGGCTTTGAAGCCTTTGAGGCCTGGCGGGACAAGGTCTGGGAGGAAGAGGACCAGCAACGCCACAAGCTGAACCGCCTGATTAAGTCCGAAGCGAAATGGGCGGTTGAGGGCATTAGCGCCCGACGCAAACGTAACCAAGGCCGGGTGCGGGCCTTGCAGGCGTTGCGGGCCGAAAAGGCGGCGCAGATCAAACGTCAGGGTTCGGCTGCAATGGCACTGGAGGCCGGGCCAAAATCAGGCCGTAAAGTGATTGAGGCCAGGGCGCTGGCCAAAGGGTTTGGCGACAAGCAGATCGTTCGGAACTTTGATCTGCTGGTGCAGCGCGGTGACCGGGTGGCCTTTGTCGGGCCGAACGGTGTTGGCAAAACAACGTTGCTGAAGATGCTGCTGGGGCAGGTGGAGCCGGACGCGGGCTCGGTTTCCTTGGGGACGAACCTTGAAATCGCGGTGTTCGATCAGACCCGCGCTCAACTGGACCCCGAGATGAGCCTGTGGGACAGTCTGACCGGCGATCCGGATATGCGGGTGTCGGGCAAGGCCGATCAGGTAATGGTGGGCGGGCAGCCCAAACATGTTGTAGGGTATCTCAAGGAATTTCTGTTTGACGAACGGCAGGCCCGAGCAGCCGTGAAATCCCTGTCAGGTGGGGAAAAAGCCCGGTTGCTTCTGGCCAAGCTGATGGCGAAACCCTCGAACCTTCTGGTGCTGGACGAACCGACCAACGATCTGGATGTCGAGACGCTGGACCTGCTGCAAGAGCTTTTGGACGATTACGACGGCACCGTTCTGCTGGTTAGCCATGACCGGGATTTTCTGGACCGCGTGGCGACAACCACCATCGCGATGGAGGGGAATGGACGGGCGACAGTCTATGCTGGCGGCTGGTCGGATTACATTGCGCAGCGTGGCGACGTGATCCAAAAAAGCGTAGAAAAAGCAAAAGCTTCAAAGCCAAAGATCAAGCAGGAAGAAAAGCCGAAATCCGGCCTATCCTTCTCGGAAAAGCACCGGCTGGAGAAACTGCCTGCCGAGATCGCGCGCCTTGAGGCCGAGATTGCCAAGCTGGAAGAGCTGATGTCCGACCCCGGGCTGTTCACGCGCGAACCGGTGAAGTTCCAAAAAGCGACCGAGGCGCTGGTTGAGCGGCAGGAGAAACTCTCGGCCGCTGAAGAGGAATGGCTGACGCTCGAAGAGAAGGCTGAAAGCGCTTAGCGCGCCAGACGTTTTGCCGGATTACCTGCCACGGTTTCTCTGGCGGGGACGTCTTTGGTGACGACGCTGCCTGCGCCGATTGTGGCGTAGTCGCCTATGGTAATGCCGGGCAACAGGATCGCTCCGCCGCCAACCCAAACCTGCCTGCCGATGGTGACGGGCAGGCCGATTTCCAACCCTTGTGCCCGATCAGCCGGGTCTTTGGCATGATGAGCGCAGTAAATCTGAACATTGGGGCCAAACATCGTGTCGTCGCCGACCCGAACGAGGGCCGTGTCCAGAACCACGCATCCGGCATTGAAGAAAACCCGGCTGCCCAGATGGATGTTCATTCCATACGCGCAGTGAAAAGGGGCTTCGAGAAAACAGTCCTCGCCGACATGGCCCAGCAGCGCGTGTAGTTCCGGGGCCATCGCGCCGCGTGTGTCGGGCGGACAGGTGTTGTGAGCGTGAACAGCCCGTCGTGCCCGCGCGCGCAGATCGTCCAACTCAGGATCGAGACAGCAATACCACTGCCCGGACTGCATTTTCTGGCGCTCCAACATAGAGCTGTCTTATCGCATCCGCAGAGCGCCGTCGATGCGGATGACCTCGCCGTTCAGGTAGCCCATTTCAACGATGAAACCGGCCAGCCGCCCGTATTCCTTAGGGTCGCCCAGGCGGGCCGGGTTCGGGACGTCGGCGGCCAGTTGTTTCTGCACGTCTTCGGGAAGGCCCGCCAGCATCGGGGTCATAAAGATACCCGGCGCGATGGTCATGACGCGAATCCCGGTCGAGGCCAGATCACGGGCCATTGGCAGGGTCATGCCAACAACCCCGCCTTTCGATGCAGCGTATGCCGCCTGTCCCTTTTGGCCGTCGAATGCGGCAATAGATGCAGTGTTGATGATCACACCGCGCGCCCCGTCCGGTTCGGGTTCGTTCTTTGCCATCTCGGCAGCGGCCAGCCTTGTGACGTTGAATGTGCCGACAAGATTGATGTCGATCGTACGCTGGAACGCGTCCAGCGGGTGGGGCCCATCCTTGCCGACTGTCTTGATTCCATAAGCGATACCCGCGCAGTTCACAGTCGCGGTGATCTTGCCCATCTTGTCCATGCCGTGGCGCACGGCAGCAGCGACCGAGGTTTCGTCGGTTACATCCGTCAGCGCAAAATATCCGCCGATTTCGGAGGCGACTTGAGCGCCACGGTCCGCGTCACGGTCCAGAATAGTGACTTGCGCGCCCTGCGCGGCAAAGTGACGGGCGGTGGCTTCGCCCAGACCGGATGCGCCGCCGGTGACAAGAGCGGCTGTGGTGGACAAGTGCATCGGAGCTCCTCCCTGGGATATGAACAACTGTTCAATAACTGCTTTGCAGGGGCGGTGTCCACATCTTTGAGCCTGAACGCCAAAAGGGGCGGGGCGGACTGACCGCCGCCGGGTCAATACGCATCTTTAAGGCATCTTAATCCGCGCTTCACGAAAACGCGCCTGTTCGTGAACGAAGTAATCACAGCCATTGCGTGTTTTTTCGTCAGGAGGTTCCGATATGGTACATGGTATGAAACAAACACTGGGCGCTGTTCTGGCTGCACCTGTCTTTGGGATTGTGGTTGCCGGCAGTGCTGTTGCAGCGCCGGAAACGTGTAACTGGAAAACGGCCCGAAATTTCGCGAATGCAGGCGACTATGCCGGTCTTTGCGATTGTGTTCAGGTGACCCCGAGCTTTCTGGACAGACTTCAGAAGCGACCGGATTTTGAGACAACGCTGCGCGTTACCGGGGCGCAATGCCCGGGCCTGGCCGCTTTGCTGACAGATGTGCCAACGGCAAGCTTGTCCGGTCTGGCAGAGAATCGGGGTGAAAGTCGCGGTTCAGAACCCGGCGGGGCGGGATTTGCGAACGCGGCTGGTCCAGACGGCCTCGGTGGTGGCGGAGAACCTGACAACGGCGGCCAAGAACCCGGTGGTGGCGGTGGACAGCCCGGCGGCGGTGACGGAGAGCCCGGCGGTGGCGGTGGAGAACCTAGCGGTGGCGGTGGAGAGCCCGGCGGTGGTGGCGGAGAACCCGGCGGTGGCGGTGGAGAGCCCGGCGGCGGTGGCGGGGAACCCGGTGGTGGCGACGGTGAACCCGGCGGTGGCAAAGGCAATAACGGCGGCGGAAAGGGCCATAACGGCGGCGGCAAAGGTGGCGATAAGGGTAACAATGGCGGCGGCAACGGCGGCGAGGGCAGCAGTCCGGGTCGCGGAAACAACGCCAATGACGACGAGGGCGAAAGCGACCGGCCCGGTCGCGGAAAGGGACGTCAGTAGCCTTGCCCATTCCAAAATAGATACGGCCACCCAATCGGGTGGCCGTTTCCTGCTTTGCAATCAAAGGTGAAAGGGGCGTCAGCCCAGTTGCACCAATGCGTGGCGTTTCTTGCCTGCACTCAGCTTGATCGGGGATGACAATGCGCCCGCGTCGATCATCAAACCTGCATCCGTCAGCGGAGCGTCGTCCAGTTTGGCCCCGTTTTCAGCAATCAGGCGCTTGGCCTCTTTGCCGGATTTGGCGAGGCCTGATTTGACAATGATCTGCACGATGGACATGCCGTCGCCCAGTTCATCCGCGCTGAGGGTCAGGGTGGGCAGATCGTCTCCAACGCCACCTTTTTCGAACACTTCACGGGCCGTGGCTTCGGCCGTTGCCGCAGCTTGCGCCCCGTGGAGAAGGGTTGTCACCTCATTGGCGAGGCGGATTTTGGCCTCATTGATCTCGGACCCGGCAAGCGCGCCAAGACGGTCACATTCATCCACCGGCAATTCGGTATAGAGCTTCAGGAACCGACCGACATCCGCGTCGGTGGTGTTGCGCCAGAACTGCCAGAATTCATAGGGCGAGCGCATCTCGGCGTTCAGCCAGACCGCGCCATCCTGCGATTTGCCCATCTTCTTGCCGTCGCTGGTGGTCAACAAGGGAGAGGTCAGGCCGTAGATTTCGTGATCCAGCACCCGGCGTGTCAGGTCGATACCGTTGACAATGTTGCCCCACTGGTCGCTGCCGCCCATTTGCAGAACACAGCCATAGCGGCGGTTCAGCTCCAGAAAGTCATAGGCTTGCAGGATCATGTAGTTGAACTCGAGAAACGACAGCGACTGTTCGCGATCCAGCCGGGATTTCACCGATTCAAAGCTGAGCATCCGGTTGACCGAAAAATGCCGCCCGATGTCGCGCAGGAAATCGAGGTAGTTCAGATCATCCAGCCATTCGGCATTGTTCAACATCAGTGCCTTGTTTTCGGCGTCAGTGTCGTAATCAATATAGGCCGCGAACACTTTCTTGATGCCCGCGATGTTTTCGTCGATCTGTTCGGGTCCCAGCAGGGGGCGTTCATCCGCGCGGAACGAAGGGTCACCCACCTTGGTGGTGCCGCCACCCATAAGGGTGATCGGCTGATGACCGGTCTTCTGGAACCAGCGCAGCATCATGATCTGAATCAGACTGCCCACATGCAACGACTTGGCCGTTGCATCAAAGCCGATATAGGCCGGCTTGCACCCACTGATCAGCGCGTCGTCAAGGCCCTGATAATCGGTGCAGTCGGCGAGGAAGCCGCGCTCGATCATCGTGGCGATGAAATCCGATTTGGGGTGGTAGGTCATATCGTGCCCTCGGGGTTTGTGTTGCGGGGCACTGTATAGGCGGCGCTGCGGATGAGGAAAAGCCACCTTTTCACTCTAAAACCGCGTGCCGTGATATGCGCGCGCACCTTGATGGCCGGGGTGTTGATCCTGAAGCGCGACGTCGGAAAAAAACCGACGCGCCCAATCAGAAGGCTTGCCAAGGCGGCATAACAAAAGCACCTTGACCAAGCTGCAACCCAGAGGTGAAGTCCGGAAACCCCGGGCACGGCGGAAACATTGCCAGATCAGGAGGCAGGCTTGGGCCAAACCATCAAGAAACACGGAATGGTTCGGGCATTGGGCGCGATGTCCGGTACGTCGCTGGACGGGGTGGACGCTGCGGTGGTGGAAACCGACGGGCATTCCATCGCTGGATTCGGGAAAAGCGGTTATCGCGCCTATACCGAAGCCGAACGCGAAATTCTGCGGGCGGCTTTGGGGCAATGGCACGGCCCGCAAGTCGATGCGGCAGCTGAGATGGTGACCTTTGCCCATGCCGAGGCGCTGTCCGAGTTCGAAGACGTGGATCTGATCGGCTTTCACGGCCAGACGCTGGCGCATGAACCGCGCGGGCGCGGGACATTGCAGGTGGGCGATGGTCTTGGTCTGGCGCAGGCTTTGGGGCGCCCGGTGGTTTGGGACTTCCGAAGCGATGACGTGGCGATGGGGGGCGAGGGTGCTCCGCTGGCGCCGTTTTTTCACTTTGCTTGCGCCAAGTGGTTTGGCGCGGACCGCCCGTTGTGCTTTCTGAACCTGGGCGGTGTTGGTAATCTGACCTATGTGGACCCAAGCTTTGATGGTCCCGAGGCGCCGGGGGCGCTGCTTGCCTTTGATACGGGGCCGGCGAATGCACCGGTCGATGACCTGATGCAGGCCCGGCTGGGGCAGCCGATGGACCGGGATGGTGCGGTTGCGCGCAATGGCACCGTCGAAATGGGTGCGCTGGAGCTGTTCCTGGCTGAGCCTTTCTTCGCACGCATGCCGCCCAAGTCGCTGGACCGGAATGATTTCTCTGAGATGATCGACCTGGTGAAAGAACTGGGTGACGCTGACGCGGTGGCGACCCTGACCGGGATGTGCGCAGCGGGGGTGGTGCAGGGGATGGAACACTGTCCGCAACCGCCGTCTTGCGTGCTGGTTACAGGCGGTGGACGGCGCAATCCGGTGTTGATGGAGATGCTGCGCGTATCTCTCGACTGCCCTGTCGAACCGGTCGAGGCCGTGGGGCTGGACGGCGATATGCTCGAGGCGCAGGCTTTTGCCTATCTGGCCGTGCGCGTGGCGCGGGGATTGCCAACCTCGTGCCCCGGAACAACCGGGGTGAAAGCGCTGGTAGGCGGCGGTATGGTCAGTACAGTGAACGCTCAACCGGTGGGTTGAGGCTACATCCAGGTAACGGCTAACGCGTTATCGACACACAGGCTTGCCACTGCGACGGGCTGTGTCGAAGTGAAAATGCCCTTTGTGATACCGGTCAGCATCAGGACCAAGAACAGTTCCAAACAGGCCACAGGCTCCGCTGTGCAACTCTCGTAACACGGTGCTTTGATCGGTGTCGCTCCATCCGTTCTGAACGGTGATCTGCGTTCCGTCCTGCAACACGAAGGTCGAGATATCGATGGCCCGACCTCGCGCATGTTCGGAGATGCGCGCATAGGGCTGGTTGTTCTGCGTCTTGCAGGCATAGTGGCCAACAACGCGCATCCCCTTGAGCCCACCACCCAGTTCGGCGAAGGCGGGTTTGGCGACGTTTTCGATCCACGTTTTCAGCGTAACGGCTGTCTGACAGTCCATCAGCGAGAACTGGCTGAGCGCAATGTCCGAAATTCTGTAAATCCGGACCGGGTTGGCGATGCCGCAACCTTGCGCTTTTCCAGCCAAAGACGCGCGGGTTTCGCCCAAGATGGTCCAGTCACCACAGACCGCCCCGCGGTCACGCATACGCTGGCGACCCACTTCAAACTGGCGGAACTTGCAAGGGCGCAGCGCAGGGCGTTTCGAGATCAGCACCGCAGGTTCGACAGTCGCGGCAGGTTCTTTGTGTTCGGTTGCGACTTCCTCCTCCAGATCGGGCAGCGCCAATTCGGATGAAAGGGGGGATTCTGCACAGGCGATCTCGGCGTTTGCAAGACCGGTGTTTGCGAACAGAAGCAGAAGGACCAGAAAGATGTGTTTCACAATCACCCGATGCTCCGATACCTGCGGTTGCGTTTACAGAATGATAAATGCGTAACTTTCTGTAAACTCACCTTTTCAGAGCATTCCAAGATCAACCTATCCCCGAGGGATATCAAACCCAGGTTCTGCCAGTTGGAACCCATCGAATTGAAATCCGGGAGACACTGTACAACTGACCAGCGTGTAATCACCGGTGCTGCGCGCGGCCTGCCAATGGCCGGTGGGAACAATCAGTTGCGGTGCGCCCCGAGACAAATCGGGTGACAACACGTGGTCGGCCGCCGGACCCTTGTCTGTTGCGCTCAAGGACAGAATCAGTGGCGCGCCCGCGTGGAAGAGCCAGATCTCGGTCGCGTCGACCCGGTGCCAGTGACTGCTTTCCCCCGCCTGCAGCAAGAAGTAGATGCAGGTGCCGGTCGGGCGGCCCTTGTTTTCGGCGCGCCAGGTTTCCGCGTACCAGCCGCCCTCGGGGTGAGGGTGCAAGTTCAGGCGGTCGATGATCTCTTGTGCGGTCATGTGGCCCCTCGTGTGTTTGGCGCGATTATGCACGGCAAGGTGTGATCCGCTATGGTATTTGTGCGCACGGGGAATATGTTTGCCGCATGACACTGACCATTCCATTCGATAACTCATATGCCCGCCTGCCGGACGCGTTTTTTGCGCGACAGAAACCGGCGTCTGTACGCGCGCCCAAGTTGATCGCGTTCAATGATGATCTGGCACGGCTGTTGCAGGTCCATCCGGGCGACGTGCAAGAGATGGCAGAAGCCTTTGCAGGTAATCGCATCCCCGATGGTGCGGACCCCATCGCGCAGCTTTATTCCGGGCATCAGTTTGGCCAGTACAACCCGCAGCTTGGGGACGGACGCGCGGTGCTGTTGGGCGAAACTGTCGGAACGGATGGTGTGCGGCGGGATGTTCAGCTGAAAGGCTCGGGCCCGACGCCGTTTTCGCGTCGCGGCGACGGCAGGGCTTGGCTGGGTCCGGTTCTGCGCGAATACGTGGTGTCCGAGGCGATGCACGCGCTGGGCATCCCCACAACACGCGCGCTGGCGGCGGTAGAGACCGGTGAAACCGTGTTCCGGGAGGGTCCGATGCCCGGTGGGGTGCTAACCCGGGTTGCAACCAGCCATTTGCGGGTAGGTACCTTTCAGGTCTTTGCCGCGCGGGGGCAGTTGGACAATCTGCGGTGCCTGACGGACTATGCCATCGCGCGCCACTTTCCCGGGGCCGAAGGGCCAATGGGCCTGTTGCGGGCCGTTCGGGATGCGCAGGCTCGGCTGATCGCGCAGTGGATGAGCGTGGGCTTTATCCATGGGGTCATGAACACCGACAATTGCTCGATCGCGGGTGAGACCATCGATTATGGCCCCTGTGCCTTCATGGATGCTTATCATCCCAATACGGTCTACAGCTCGATAGATCGAATGGGCCGTTATGCCTATGCCAACCAGCCAGATATTGCCGTCTGGAATCTGGCGCAGCTGGCAACCTCTCTGATTCAGCAGATGGACGACAAGGAGGTCGCTGTTGAGGAGGCGACCGAGATCGTGCATGCCATGCCGGACCTGCTGCAACAGAACTGGTTGACCCGGTTCCGGGCAAAGGTCGGACTGACGACCGCTGAAGAAGGCGATCAGGCGCTGATCACCGATCTGCTAAAACGCATGGCCGAGGGGCAGGCTGATTTCACCAACACCTTCCGTGCGCTGGGCAAGGATACCGCGCGCGATCAGTTTGTCGATCCACAGGCCTTTGACAGTTGGGCAGAAGGCTGGCGTGCACGTTTGGCGCGTGAGGCCTCGCCGCATGAAGTGATGACCGCAGCGAACCCGGCCTATATTCCGCGCAATCACCGTGTCGAGCAGATGATCCAATCAGCGGTGGCGGGGGATTACCAGCCGTTCCATCGGCTGAACGCTGTCCTCGCGCGGCCTTACGACGAGCAGGCAGAAGCGGCGGATCTGAAACGGCCCCCGACCGATAACGAAGTTGTGCACGCCACGTTTTGCGGTACGTGACGGTGAAACATCTCTGGAAATCCCTCGCTGCGGAACGTTTCGCTGGGAGGGGCAAACGGATTTGTCCGGTCCAGATCGGTGTCGGATGCGCTGAAACTGCTGCATCTCCGTCCTGCCGCACCTGGATGATATGAGGGGAAACCCATCTGTTTCCGGCCACGCCACGTGCGGGGTTTTTAGGCGATATATTTTAACGAAGCGACTTCCCCGGTTGCCGTTGTTGAGAAGTGAAACTGAAGGGTTGCGTCCGGCGACAGGCGTGGCACTTTGGGTCAAGCCCACTGGTCAGGTCTATATGCAGTTATCTTCCACCCTTCGCATCGCCAGCTATAACATTCAGAAATGCCTCGGGCTGGATTTCCGGCGCCAGCCGCAGCGCATTTTGCAGGTCATCGAACATATGCAGGCCGATATCGTTGTGTTGCAGGAGGCCGACAAACGTCTGCCGCCGCGCCCGGCGGCCCTGCCGCATTTCATGCTGGATGAAGCCGGTTGGCAGATCGTCGATCTGGGCGGTGCCGGCAGTCTGGGCTGGCATGGCAACGCGGTGATCTGGCGTGGCGAGGGCCTTTCGGTCCGGCGGACCGGACATCACGAATTGCCCGGGCTTGAACCGCGCGGCGCGGTCCGTGTCGAATTTGATACCCCTATCGGGCCGTTGCGGGTGATGGGTATGCATCTGGGGCTGTTGCCCGCATCGCGACGTCAGCAGATCTCGCATATCAGGCGGTTTGATAAAGAGCTGGAGCAGATGCCGACTGTCTGGGCGGGGGATTTCAACGAATGGTCCCGACAGCCGATTCTGGATCACCTGGCACCCGAAATGCGTTTCCTGCCCCCCAAGCCAAGTTTTCCCGCCGCGCAGCCGCTGGGCGCGCTGGATCGGATCGCGCTGGGCGCGGGCGTCAGGGCCACTGCGCATGGTGTCCATGACGCGCGCCCCGCACATATCGCATCGGATCATTTGCCGGTTTGGGCTGATTTGGCGCGCGTGGCTTAACTTCAACGGAAAAGAAGAAATCCCTGTGGCGCAAAGTGCGCAGACATACTAAGACAGACACCCGAGCAATTCTGAGGGGCATCATGTCGGAAACGATTATTGGACGTTGTGAGGCCAAAGGTCTGCGCATGACCGGTCAAAGAAGGATCATCGCGCAGGTATTGGAACAAAGCGACGACCATCCGGATGTCGAAGAACTGTACGCGCGTGCTTCTGCCATCGACACAGGCATCTCAATTGCGACGGTGTATCGTACGGTCAAACTGTTCGAAGAGGCCGGTATTCTGGAGCGTCTGGAGTTCGGCGATGGGCGGGCCCGTTACGAGGATGCCGAGCGTGATCACCACGATCACCTGATCGACATGCAGTCGGGGGAGGTTATCGAATTTGTCGACCCCGAGATCGAAGCCCTGCAGGAAAAGATCGCCGCCAAGCTTGGGTACAAGCTGAAAGGGCATCGGCTGGAGCTGTACGGCGTACCGCTCAAGCAGGAGTGATCCATCACAAATCGCGAATGGCCCCAACACGTTAATTCATTGAACGTGTCGGGAAATGGCTTGCCAGACGTCGCTGGTTGCGGTTCATGTGCCCGGACACTGCACCCCAAGTACCCTTTTCCTGTGGACGCGCGCATGAATAACGTAAACGGCATCCTTTTGCTGATCGGCTCGATGGCGGCCTTTTCGCTTGAGGATATGTTCATCAAGTTCCTGTCGGGCGCTGTGCCGACCGGTCAGATCATGGTGTGTCTGGGTGTGTTCTGCGGGCTTGTCTTTGCGGTGATGTCGGTGGTCACCCGCAAACGCATCTTCGATCCCGTGGCGTGGAAACTGCTGCCGATGCTGCGCGCAGGGACAGAAGGATTCGGTGCCGTGACCTTTGTCACCGCGCTGTCGCTGATCGATCTGTCCACTGTCGCCGCCGTGTTTCAGGCCATGCCGCTTGCCGTGACCATGGGCGCGGCCCTGTTTCTGGGAGAGCAGGTCGGCTGGCGCCGCTGGAGTGCCATTGGTGTCGGCTTTGTCGGTGTTCTGATGATCATTCGCCCCGGATTGGAAGGGTTTCAGCCGGACTCGCTGTTTGTCGTGCTGACCGTGTTTGCGATTGCGGCGCGTGATCTGATAACCCGCAAGCTGGATGTTCGGGTGGCTTCATCCGTTGTGGCGATGCAGGCGTATATCGCAGTGGCGCTGGCCGGGTTGCTGTTGATGGTCGTTTCAGGAACACCCTTCGTGCCGGTACAAAGCGGCCAGGCAGGTCCGTATCTGGGGGCGATCGGTTTTGGTGTTCTAGGGTATTACGGCATCGTCACGGCCATGCGGGTTGGCGAGGCTTCGGCCATGATGCCATTCCGTTACACGCGTCTGGTGTTTTCGATCCTTGCCGGAATGCTGATGTTCGGGGAACGCCCTGACGCGCTGACAATGGCAGGGGCGAGCCTCATCATCGGATCTGGCCTGTATACCTTTATCCGCGAGCGACGTTTGGCGCGCAATCTGGTCCCGGCGTGAACCTGTTGGCGCAAACAGCAAACTGTTAGCCCTAAAGGTCGGTAAATATGCGTGTTAGCGATAACGGAACCGGTTTACTTTTGGCCGGTTGCTGCTATGACGCGTGCAACCGACTGCAGCCATAGGGACAGACCTCATGAGCACCATTATTGACATCCACGCGCGCGAAATTCTGGACAGCCGGGGCAACCCGACGGTCGAGGTCGACGTGATTCTGGAAGACGGCACCATGGGCCGCGCCGCCGTACCGTCCGGTGCGTCCACCGGCGCACATGAAGCCGTTGAAAAACGCGACGGCGACAAATCCCGCTATATGGGCAAAGGGGTTCTGGAAGCCGTGGCCGCCGTGAATGGTGAGATCGCCGAGGAACTGGTGGGTTTTGACGCGACAGAACAAGTGGCCATCGATCAGGCGATGATTGAACTGGATGGAACCAATAACAAAGGCCGTCTGGGTGCCAACGCCATTCTGGGCGTGTCGCTGGCCACCGCAAAGGCGGCAGCCGATTTCACCACGCAGCCCCTTTTTCGCTACGTCGGTGGCACCTCGGCCCGCGTGCTGCCGGTGCCGATGATGAATATCATCAATGGCGGCGAACACGCCGACAACCCGATCGACATTCAGGAATTCATGATCATGCCAACCTCGGCCGCGAATATTCGCGAAGCCGTGCGCATGGGGTCCGAAGTGTTCCACACCCTGAAGAAAGAGCTGTCGGCTGCCGGTCTGGCCACCGGTGTCGGTGACGAGGGCGGTTTTGCCCCGAACATCGCCAGTACCCGCGAGGCGCTGGATTTCATCCTGAAGTCCATTGAAAAGGCGGGCTACAAACCGGGAGAAGAAATCCACCTGGCCTTGGATTGCGCGGCGACCGAGTATTACAAGGACGGCAAATACGTTCTGGCGGGCGAGGGGATCACCCTGACGTCCGAGGAAAACGCAGCCTATCTGGCGGCGCTGGTCAATGACTATCCGATCATCTCGATCGAAGACGGCATGTCCGAGGATGACTGGGACGGCTGGAAAGCCTTGACCGACGCCATCGGCGACAAGGTGCAGCTGGTGGGCGACGACCTGTTTGTGACCAATCCGGCGCGCTTGGCCGAAGGCATCAAGCGCGGCTGCGCGAACTCGATGCTGGTCAAGGTGAACCAGATCGGATCGCTGACTGAAACCCTGCGCGCCGTCGATATGGCGCACCGTGCGCGTTACACAAACGTGATGTCGCACCGTTCGGGCGAGACCGAGGATGCCACCATTGCTGATCTGGCGGTGGCGACCAATTGCGGTCAGATCAAAACTGGCTCGCTGGCGCGGTCGGACCGGTTGGCCAAATACAACCAGTTGATCCGCATCGAGGAATCACTGGGCGAGGTTGCGGAATACGCAGGCGCGTCGATCCTTCGCAAGTAACGCGCGTGGTGCTAGGCTGACCCCCGGGTTTAATCCGGGGGTCGCATTGTGCTGAACATCATCGAACCGGAAACGCCGGACCAGTTTGAAGCGGTTCGGCGTTTGTGTTGGGATTACAGGGATTTCCTGCTCGCACTGGATGAAAGAACCGCCCAGATCGTTCGGGCCTTCTACCCAAGCGAAAAATACACCCGTGTAATGGACAACATCGACGCGGAACACACGCCGCCGAACGGTGGGATCAAACTGGCATTACTGCATGGGGAACCGGTCGGCTGCGGCATGTTTCACACGTACGAGCCTAGTGTGGCTGAAATCAAACGCGTATTTGTAACTGACGCAGCAAGAGGGACCGGCGCAGGCTGTGCCATCATGCTTTCGCTGATCGAAATGTGTCGAGATCTTGGGTTCGACTATATTCGAATGGACACCGGCAAACCCCTGGAAGCGGCGACTCGGTTATACCTGTCTTTGGGCTTTCACCTGCGCGACGCCTATTACCAAACTCCTGTAATCGCACGCGACCACCTGCTTTTTTTCGAGATGCCGCTATTTGAGAAACACACACACGGGCCTGAGAAAAGTTAAAGTTTTCAGGGATATATCCGTCTGTTTTGGAGGTATTTGATAATAAAGATGTGACTTATTTATTCTTATGTGTGAACTTGTTACTTATCACGTCCACACCGAATGCCGTAGTTTGTCTTCATTGCAGAAAGGAGACTACGATGTCTGTATCCAAATTCCTTCTGATAATCGCCACAACGTCCATCACAGTATTGTCCGCCTGCGCGGGTCCGGGAACGTATCCGATAACCGGAGAACAGGTTTCGTCGAATGACCCGGTTCAGGACATGAATCCGGCAAATATCTTCCGCGGCGAGTCGCGCTAAAGTACCTTGCTCATCAGCATATACCTGTCACGTTGTCTGAACCCGGTGCGCAGATAGAGCTTTTGGGCAGAATCATTGTTTCGGTCGACTTCCAGATGAAGAGCCATCAGGCCTGCCCCGGCAAGAGCTTTGGGCAGGTCCAAAAGAACCTCGGTGGCAATGCCGCGGCCCCGAACGGCGGGGCGTATATAGATCTCGTCCACGAAACCGTCCATGCCGCCGAACTCGACTGACCAGCCAAAGGTCAGGATGATATATCCCAACGGCGCGCGTCCGGGCCCGATCAAATAGACACAGCCATGAGGGATGCCATCCAGCATGGGGGCGAGGGCATTGCGTGTCTTGTCGGCGTCCTGTGTCAGTCCGGCCTCGGTATGAAAGGCGGTGACCAGCGTCATAAGGCGATCCAGATCTTCGGGGCGCGCAAGGCGGAGGGCGGCGCTCATAATCTGGCCAGCCTTTCTGTCAGCAAGGTGAAAAAGCCGTCAGCGTCGATTTCCCCCATGAACAACGCATTTGGTGCGCGGTTGGTGACACCCCACCAATCCGCAACGGTCATGCCCATGGTCAGGTCGGACCCTGTTTCAATCTCGATATTCACGTGGCGACCCGAAAACAGCTCGGGGCGGATCAGATAGGCAGTGACGCAAGGGTCGTGCAGGGGGGCGCCTGCGCTGCCGTATTTCTCTTTGTCGAAGCGTTCAAAGAAATCCGTCATCTCGGCCACGGCATGTCCAACCTTGCTGTCCAATGCGCGGAACGCGTCGTTTCGTGATTTGGTCACCAGCGCTTTGTGTGTGACATCCAATGGCATGACAACGATTGGCCTTCCGGATTTAAAAACGATATCAGCAGCTTCTGGGTCGACATAGATGTTGAATTCAGCGGTGGGGGTGATGTTGCCGACTTCGAAATATGCCCCACCCATCAAGACGATTTCCTGCACGCGGTCGATGATATCGGGGGCTTTGCGAAATGCAGTCGCGATGTTTGTCAGCGGCCCCAGTGGACATAGGGTCACCGTCCCAGATTCTTCAGCGCGCAGGGTGTCGATGATGAAGTCCACAGCGTGACCTTCAGCCAAGGGCACCTGCGGATCCGGCAGGACCGGGCCATCCAGCCCGGTTTTCCCGTGCACGTGTTCCGCGGTGACAAGTGGGCGGTTCAGCGGTTTGTCGCAGCCCGCATAAACCGGCACATCCGTACGTCCGGCCAATTCACAAACGATTCGGGCGTTCTTGGCCGTGAGGGCGAGCGGGACGTTACCCGCGACGGCCGTGATACCCAGAACCTCGATCTCGTCCGGGCTGGCCAGCGCCAACAGTATGGCGACGGCGTCATCCTGACCGGGATCGGTGTCGATGATGATCTTGCGAGGGGGCATAGGCGTCTCCGGGGGTCGTGAAGGTGGGACACTCGCAAGTGTCGGATCGCTTGTCTACCCGTTTCTGGTCGCCGTCAGTGCATCCGCCGGCGGGAGTTTGCCGTTGGCGCGATGCTCTTCCGTTTTGACCTCGTCCCACAGCGCATCCATCTCGGCCAGATCGCTTTGCGTGGGGGTCTTGCCCCGTTCGGCCAGCCGGGCTTCGACCTTTTCAAAGCGACGGGTGAACTTGGCATTGGTGCGACGCAGGGCGGCTTCGGGTTCGATGCCAAGATGACGGCCCAGATTGACCATCACGAACAGCAGATCGCCGAACTCGTCTTCCAGCGCGTCGGCATCCATTTTGTCGCGCGCCTCTTCCAGTTCGGCCGCTTCTTCGGTGATCTTGGCCAGCACATGGCTGGCGTCAGGCCAGTCGAACCCCACTCGAGCGGCACGTTTTTGCAGCTTATGCGCGCGCAACAGGGCGGGCAGGTTTGCAGCCACACCGTCCAGTGCACCTTTTTGTTCTTTGCCCGCCCGCTCGGCGGCTTTGATGGCTTCCCAATCTTTGGTTTGCTGGTCGGCCGACTTGTCGCGGGATTCATCGCCAAACACATGCGGATGGCGGCTGACCATCTTGTCGGACATGGTGCGCACCACGTCCTGAAAGGTGAAATGTCCTGCTTCTTCTGCCATTTGGGCGTGAAACACGGATTGGAACAGCAAATCCCCCAGCTCTCCCTTAAGCTCGTCATAGGCTTCGCGTTCGATGGCGTCAGCGACCTCATAGGCCTCTTCGATCGTATAGGGGGCGATGGTCGCGAAATCCTGTTCGATATCCCACGGGCAGCCGGATTGCGGATCGCGCAGGCGGCGCATGATTTCCAGCAGCCGTTCGATACCTGCATTGCTGTCATGGATCAGAGGATTTTCAGCCATTGCGAACCCTTTCATTCCGGTGTCAGATGCATCCATTCCGCAGTCCCGATCAGGAGTCCACCCCAGATGCCCGTCGTCAACCGAATTGCCGATTTCTCTGCCGACATGACCAGATGGCGCCAGTATCTGCATACCATCCCCGAGTTGGAATTCGAATGCCATGAAACGGCAGCCTTTGTGGCCGAACGTCTGCGTGAGTTCGGGGTTGATGAGTTGCATGAGGGGATCGCAAAGACCGGGATGGTCGCGATCATCAACGGGCAGGGCGACGGGCCGACGATTGGCTTGCGCGCCGATATGGATGCGTTGCCAATTACCGAGGAAACGGGCGTTGACTATGCCTCTCAGAACCCCGGAAAGATGCATGCCTGCGGCCATGACGGGCATACTACCATGCTACTGGGCGCGGCACGTTATCTGGCCGAGACGCGAAATTTCAGCGGTCGCGTGGCGCTGATCTTTCAACCCGCCGAGGAAGATGGCGGTGGTGCTGGTGTGATGGTCGAAGAAGGCATCATGGACCGGTTCGACATCTCACAGGTCTACGCGCTGCACAACGCGCCGGGATTTGCCGAAGGGACATTCTATACCACGCCGGGGCCGATCATGGCGGCTGTCGATACGTTCGAAGTGCATATTCAGGGAGTCGGTGGCCACGGTGCGATGCCGCATGAAACCCGTGATCCGGTTATGGCGGCCTGTGGGATTGCGCAGGCCATTCAGACCATTGTCAGCCGCAACCATTATGCGCTGGATGATCTTGTTGTCTCGGTCACGCAAATCCACACCGGCACGGTCAACAACGTGATCCCGGATACGGCCTATATCAACGGCACCGTTCGAACATTCGACCCGAACGTCCAGCAGATGGTGATGCGGCGCATGGCCGAGATTGTCGAGGGGCAAGCCAAATCCTATGGGGTCGAGGCGCGATTGGAATACAATGTAGATTACCCTGCCACCATCAATGATGCCGAAAAGGCGGGATTTGCGACCGAGGTGGCGCGTGAAATATCCGGAGACGACCGCGTCACCGGCAATACCGGGCGCGAGATGGGGGCCGAGGATTTCTCGTACATGCTGCAAAAGCGCCCCGGTGCTTATTTGTTCCTTGGGCAGGGCGAAGGCGCAGGGCTGCATCATCCGAAATACAACTTTAACGACGAAATCGCGCCGGTGGGCGCGTCGTTTTTCGCGCGGATCGTGGAAAAAGCGCAGCCGTTGAGCTGATAAAGGTTCGGGAAAGGGACTACAGAAGACATGGCACTGGAAGACGCAAGAAACCAGGTGGATGAGGCATTCACCAATCCGGACCTCAAAGGGTTGTCTTATGAAAATACGTTCGGCGGGGCGACGTCTTTTCTGCGGCGGCTTTACACCAAGAACCTGAAGGGTGTGGACATCGCCGTTACTGGCGTGCCGTTTGATCAGGCAGTTACGAACCGGCCCGGCACGCGCCTTGGCCCGCGGGCGATCCGTGAGGCCAGCGCGCTTCAGTCGCCCGATGCGCCTTATGGCTGGCCCTTTGATGCGCTGAGTGAACTGGCGATCGTGGATTATGGCGATATGGCTTATGATTACGCCAATATCCCGGCCTTTCCTGACACGCTGACCGACCACATCCGAACCATTCTGGCTGCTGATGTGGCGTCGGTCGCGTTGGGTGGCGATCACTATATCAGCTTTCCGATCCTCAAGGCCTATGCCGAGAAATTCGGGCCAATGTCCCTGCTGCAATTCGATGCGCATACCGACACATGGGCCGACGACGACATGTCCCGCGTGGATCACGGGACAATGTTCTACAAGGCGGTAAAGTCGGGCATTGTCGATCCGAAACGCTCGGTCCAGGTGGGTATTCGCACGACGAACGAGGATACGCTGGGCGTGAACATCATCGATGCGCGCGAGGTTTATGAATCGGGACCAGCTGCTGTGGCAGAGAAGATCAAGAACATTCTTGGTGACAGCCCCGTTTACCTCAGCTTTGACATCGACGGTCTTGACCCGGCTTTTGCCCCTGGTACGGGCACGCCAGTCTGGGGTGGATTAAGCTCGATTCAGGCGCAAATCATCCTGCGCGACATTGCCGGGATCAATATCAAGGGCGGGGACGTTGTCGAAGTATCGCCGCCCTTTGACACCTCAGGTGCGACAGCGATTGCTGGGGCCCATGTGGCGACGCAGATCATTTGCCTGTTGGGGTGGAACAAGCTGGATAAAGCAGATGGGTAAACCCGCAAGGGTTCACGTTAACCAACAGTTAGCCATGCTTAAGGTATGTGCTGGATCAAGTGACGAACAGGGACGGGACCATTACGCACATGACCGAATTCAACCAACCACTTAGCGGGAATGATCTGGCCCGGTTTTCCGGGCCGAACACATTCATGCGCCTGCCGCAGGCCTCCTCGCTTGAGGGGTTGGATGTGGCGGTGCTGGGGGTGCCGATGGATATCGGCACGTCGTGGCGGTCGGGCACGCGCTTTGGCCCCAAGCAGATCCGCGGCGAAAGCGCGATGATCCGGCCCTATAACATGGCCACCAGAGCGGCCCCGTTCGACAGTTTGCAGATAGCCGATATTGGGGATCTGGCGATCAACACCTTCTCGCTTGCGGACAGCCTCAGGATCATCAAGGAAAGCTATGACGCCATTTTGGCGAAAGGCGTGATCCCGATGGCCATGGGGGGCGATCATTCGATCACCCTGCCGATCCTGCGAGCCATCAAGGCAATACACGGGCCCGTGGCGCTGGTGCATGTGGACGCTCATGCCGATGTGAATGACGAGATGTTCGGTGAACGCGAAACCCACGGCACCGTTTTCCGTCGTGCATATGAAGAGGGGCTGATTGTTCCCGACAAGACGTTCCAGATCGGCATTCGCGGCTCGGGTTATGCAGCCTCGGATTTTACCGAGGCCAAGGACTGGGGCTTCCGCCAGTTCCCCGCATGGGAGCTGTGGCAGCAGAACCTGACCCAGATCGGATCGCAGGTTCGCAAGATCATTGGGGACCACCCGGTTTACATCTCGTACGACATCGACAGCCTTGATCCCGCATACGCTCCGGGCACCGGCACGCCGGAAATCGCGGGTCTTTCGACACCGCAAGCGCTGCAACTGATCCATGCCCTGCATGGGGTAAACGTGGTGGGATGCGATCTGGTCGAAGTCTCACCCCCTTATGATCCATCGGGCAACACAGCACTGACAGCAGCCAATCTGATCTATGAGATGCTGTGCATCCTTCCGGGTGTGACGTCGCGGTAAGACGCGGTGGAATGTCTTGCCGCCGGTTTTGTTCCGCTTAGGGTTCACAAAAGGGATGGAGCGGGATGAAAAAGATGGCTTTGTGGGCAGTGATTGCGCTTGTGGTTGGGGCGGGCGCCTATGTCCGGCTGGCACCGTCAGACCCTGCGCGGTGGCACGTCGCTTTGGTTTCGCCCGAAAGCCAGAACTTGCCGGGTGGTGCGTTGCGCGTTGTTGAAACCGGTCCCGACGGGTTGCAGCGTCTTGATGAGATTGCCCAAGCCACGCCGCGCACCACTGTTTTGGCGGGTTCGGTCAGTGAGGGCATGATCACCTATGTTACCCGCACGAAATGGATCGGCTTTCCCGACTACACCACGGTACAGCAGGACGGAGACATCTTGCGCATCCATGGCCGTTTGCGGTTCGGTCGCAGGGATTTCGGTGTGAACAAGGCGCGGGTCGATGGGTGGTTGGCACAATTCTAGTCGTTGCGCAAACGGTCAGGACGCATCGTCCAGATCTATGGGGTCGAAAGGCTCACTTTGTAATTTGGACGACAAACACCCCTCCTGAACCTCGCGCCACATGGGAACGTTAAGGGACATCTGGCATTGCGCGGTGAACATGCGTCCGTCGACCTGAAGGCAGATCATCTCACCCAGTTCGATGCGAGACCCGGATGTGTCGGTGCAATAGCAATCCCGCGTCTTGCCGTCAGGGCCGATGTAATCGGCGAGGGCAGGCGTGGTTGTCAGCAGCAGAGCAAGTAAAACCCGTTTCATGGCCGCGAGCTTAGCATGACGTTGCCCTTGACCAAAGCCCCCGGATGAGAGACACCGCCGGGATGATCCCCGAAGAACGTCTTGAACAGATCACCCAGCGTTTTCAGTACCTCGAAGCTGCCATGGCAGATGGCGCATCGGGTGGTGATATTGCGGCGCTGGCCAAAGAATATTCCGACCTTAAGCCTGTGGTCGATCAGATCATGGCCTGGCGACAGCTGGTGGGGGATCTGGCCGAAGCGCAGGCGATGCTGACTGACCCGGACATGAAAGAGCTTGCCGAGGAGGAAATCCCCGAGTTGCAGGCCCGCATCCCCAAGGCGGAAAACGCGCTCCAACTGGCACTGTTGCCAAAGGATGCGGCAGATGCCCGTCCGGCGATGCTGGAAATTCGCCCTGGCACCGGCGGGGACGAGGCCGCTTTGTTCGCAAGCGATCTGTTGCGCATGTATCAGCGTTACGCCGAGGCGCGTGGCTGGAAATTCGAGATTATCGAAGAGCAGGCCTCGGATCTGGGCGGCATCAAGGAAGTAGTAGCCCATATCAAAGGCGACAATGTCTTTGCGCGACTGAAGTACGAATCCGGCGTCCATCGGGTGCAACGCGTGCCCGAAACCGAAAGCGGCGGGCGCATTCACACCTCGGCGGCGACTGTGGCGGTTCTGCCCGAGGCCGAGGATGTAGACATCCAGATCGACGCCAATGATATCCGAATCGATACGATGCGAAGCTCGGGCGCGGGCGGACAGCACGTGAACACGACTGACTCGGCTGTGCGGATCACGCATCTTCCTACTGGATTGGTGGTGACAAGTTCCGAGAAGTCCCAGCATCGCAACCGCGAGATCGCCATGCAAGTTCTGAAGACGCGCTTGTACGATCTGGAGCGGCAGCGGATTGACAGTGAACGCTCGGCAGATCGTGCCAGTCAGGTTGGCTCGGGGGATCGCTCGGAACGCATTCGTACTTATAACTTCCCGCAGGGGCGCATGACCGACCACCGGATCAACCTGACGCTATATAAGCTGGATCAGGTGATGCAGGGTGATCTGGACGAGGTGATTGATGCGCTGACGGCGGATGATCAGGCCCGGCTGCTGGCCGAGATGGCACAATGACAGGTCTGCAAACAGCGGCACAGGCGATGGTGGCGGCGACAGCGCGTCTGCGTGCGGCCGGTGTGGACGATCCGGCACGTGACGCGCGTCTGTTGCTGGCCCACGCTGCACGGATTGAAGCCAGCCGCGTGACATTGATTGCCCCGGAAGAATTACAGCCCGAGATCGCCGAGCGTTATGACCAGTTGATCTCCTTGCGGGCCATCCGGGTTCCGGTGTCGCATCTGTTGGGTGAGCGGGAGTTCTACGGCCGCAGGTTTCGCGTCAGCCGGGATGTCCTTGATCCGCGTCCGGAAACAGAAACCCTGATCGAAGCAGCGTTGAGCGAACCATTTGATCATGTCCTCGACCTGGGGCTGGGCTCGGGGTGTATCCTGATAACCCTTCTGGCCGAACGCAGCAGTGCCACGGGCGTGGGTGTTGATCTGAGCGAAGCCGCCTGCCTGCAAGCCAGTGCCAATGCGGTTCAGCATCAGGTAGAGACGCGGATTGAGATCCTTCGATCAAACTGGTTCGAAAACATTGAAGATAAATTCGACCTGATTGTTTCCAACCCTCCGTATATCTCAGTGTCTGAGATGGAAGAACTGTCGCCCGAAGTGCGTGAGCACGAGCCGCGCATGGCCCTGACGGATGAGGGGGACGGGTTGGGCGCGTATCGTCGGATCGCGGCGGCGACCCCGGATTTTCTGTTGCCGGGCGGGCGAATTCTTGTCGAAATCGGTCCGACGCAGGCGGCAAAAGTGTCAGCCTTGTTCGATGCCGCCGGGTTGGTGGACGTCCGGGTAATCCCCGATCTGGACGGTCGCGATCGTGTCGTCGGCGCAAGAATGCCGGGATGAGTGGTGGGTTTGCGGCAAAAAACGCCGACCTGTAGAAAAAAGCTGGTGAAAATCCGAGATTCCTCTTGTCTGCGCCGTCAGGACATGCTTGCTCAGGATTAGTCGGCGAGGTTGACGCTGTTGCAGCGCACCCCTGACGCCAAGCCCAAAAAGTCGACTTCCCGTCACGGCAAACGCCTTAGAGCAGTGCAAAACACGGGTTGAGCGACAGCGCATTGATAAGGCTGACGTAAAGTAAGATGAGATCTTCCAAACCCCGTTCGCGGGCCAAGAATAACCGCAATCGTCCTTCTGGCGGCAACGTCGTAAATCGGGTTTTTGACAGCTCGGGTCCCGAAGGCAAGGTCCGTGGCACGCCGCAGCAGATTATTGACAAATACAACCAGTTGGCACGTGACGCTCAGCTGTCGAATGACCGCGTGGCGGCAGAGAACTTCCAGCAACACGCGGAACACTACCTGCGGATGCTGAGCGAAGCGCAGCGCGAGATTGACGCGCGCCGTGAAGAGCAGGAGCGCCAGAACCGCGAACGCCAGGCCGAGCGCGACCGTGAACGTGCCGAACGTCAGGAACGCGAAGCGACCCGCCAGGCTGATCCGGCCGAAGCACCGCAGCCTGATGTGATGGACCTGTCTCAGCAAGTTTCAGAGCCCGATAGCGGTCTGGTGGAGACCCCGGAAAACAAAGAAACCCCGGCGGCTGAAACACCGGAAGGGGCTCCGCGCAAGGAAAAACCCGCGCGCAAGCCACGCGCCCGGAAGCCCAAAGCTGCACCCGAGGCAAAAGAGGATGCTCCTGCCGACACGGGGGACGCACCGGAGGCGGCAGAATAAAGCCGATGTCCAAAGAACCAAGCCCCGAGGTTTAACTCGGGGCTTTTTCGTTTGTTCAGGTTTTCTTAACTTCGCGCGCCAAAGCGCAGAACGCTTCCAGCGGGACTTGCTCGGCACGGTCCGTGGGCTTGATACCTGCGGCCCAAAGGCGGTCTTCGATATCCGGGGCAATGCCTTTGAGTGAGGCGCGCAGCATCTTGCGGCGTTGGTTGAAGGCGGCAGCCACGACGCGCGACAGGGTGGCGGCATCGGCGGGATAGCGTGGCTCGGGCAGGGCGGTCAGGTGGACCACGGCGCTTGAAACCTTGGGCGGCGGAGTGAAGGCCCCGGGGGGAAGCAACATGGCGATACGTGCCTCTGCCCGCCATTGGGCAAGGATGGCAAGGCGTCCATAGGCTTTGCTGCCGGGTTGGGCAACAATACGCTCGGCCACTTCGCGTTGGAACATCAGCGTCAGGCTCTGCCAGAATGGGGGCCATTCGGGCGGTGTCAGCCAACGCACCAGCAGCTCGGTGCCGACATTGTAGGGCAGGTTGGCGGCGACGCGGATTGGCGGTGTCAGATATTCAAGCGGGTTGATCTCCAGTGCGTCGCCGTTGATCACCTCAAGCCGACCCGGATACGCGGCGGCGATGTCGTTCAGGGCGGCAATGCACCGTGTATCTTTTTCGACGGCCACGACCTTGCGCGCGCCTTCGGACAGCAGGCCTCGTGTCAACCCACCGGGACCGGGGCCGATTTCAAGCACATCGCATTCTGACAAATCGCCGGCTTGTCGGGCGATCTTGGCAGTCAGGTTCAGATCCAACAGGAAATTCTGCCCCAGCGATTTGCGCGCCGAAAGCTGGTGGGTTGCGATGACCTCGCGCAGAGGGGGAAGCGTGTCTATAGCGCTCATGATCGGAATACCTTGGCGCCAGTTAAAGGGGCTGTGCCCGAGATTTTTGTGCCTCCGGCGGGGATATTTTCAGCCAGGTGAAGGATCAAGAGCTTTTTACCATGCGTTGGGCAAGTTTCAGGGCTTCGATCAGGCTGGAGGGGTTGGCGATGCCTTTCCCCGCGATGTCCAGTGCTGTTCCGTGGTCGGGCGAGGTACGGATAAACGGCAGGCCAAGGGTGACATTCACGCCCCGGTCGAAATCCAGCGTCTTGATCGGGATCAGGGCCTGATCGTGATACATGGCGATGGCGGCGTCATAGCGGGTGCGGGCGGCTGCGTGAAACAGCGTATCCGCAGGGT
This sequence comes from Ruegeria sp. CH2, assembly GCF_056537065.1. Taxonomy (NCBI): domain Bacteria; kingdom Pseudomonadati; phylum Pseudomonadota; class Alphaproteobacteria; order Rhodobacterales; family Roseobacteraceae; genus Ruegeria; species Ruegeria sp. CH2. The sequence goes on along the minus strand of NZ_JBQFQV010000001.1, from coordinate 599,467 downwards.
GGGGGCCTGTAATTGTCGCGTCCTCGGGGTTCAGATCGGCCAGCATCGGAGCAATCCAGTCGAGCTCCTCTGTGCCCATCTTGCCGCCTTCACCTGCGTGCGGGTTCAGGCCTGCAACTGCGATGCGGGGATGCGCGATACCGAACTGATCACGCAAACCGCGTGCAGTGATTTCAATCGTTTCGCGCAGAAGATCAGGGGTAAGTGCCGCGGGAACCTGTGACAATGGAATGTGAATCGTCGCGGGAACGACGCGCAACTGCTCGCTGGCCAGCATCATGACAACCCGGCGGGTTCCGGAAAGGGCCGCCAGAAACTCGGTATGGCCGGGAAAGGTGAAGCCTGCGCCGTCGATCAGGGCTTTCTTGTTGATCGGTGCAGTGCAAAGCGCTGCGGCCTCACCGGTCTGTACCAGTTCGGTGCCGGTTTCGATGGCATCAACCACCGATGGCGCGTTGGCCGGATTCGGCTGGCCGAATACGTTCGCGGCGGGAAAATCCATGTGAAGAACGGGCAGGGCCCGGCCACAGGCTTCAGCAACCTGACTTGGGTGTTCGATTTTAGCAACGGGTGTGCCTGCTGGCAGGTGGCTGGCGTCCCCGATATAGAAGAACGGGCAGGCATCGCGCAGTTCAGCCCACGCCTTGGCCGCGATTTCCGGGCCGATACCGGCCGGTTCGCCGCAGCTGAGCGCGACGGGCCGTATCATTCCTGAGTAATGACAGCGTCAGCCCGCAGCTGCTCCACCAGACTGGCCGCAAAGGCCTGAAGACGTTGCTGCGCCAGCGCGTTGGCGACATCGCCCCGAGAGGTGTCTTCGCCCAGATCCCGCGTGCGGTTGCACAGCATCAGAAACACAAGCGTCTGACCATTGTTGCGGGTCAGAGTCGCCGACGCTTCGTTCCGGTCCAGCTTGGCCAGTTCCACGGCAATATCACCGGGCACCTCGGAAGGTGCGGCTTCGACCCGGTCCAGAACTTCGGCGGGCTGATCCTTGGCAATGCCATAGAGATCATCACAAGTGTCGATTTCTTCTTTCAACTTCGCGGCCCGCGAAAGGGTTTCGGCGCTGCGCCCGCCAGGCAGGTAATAGGCGGCATAATCCAACTTTGAAATGCGCGGAGCGCCGGTTGCGACTTCGCGCAAGCCCCGCATCTGAAACAGGGCAACCGCGTTCGGCAGGGTGATCGGGTCGGTGATCTCACCGGTCTGAAGCCCCAGGATGACAGGTTGAAGCGCCGGGGGCAGGTTCGAGATGTTCAGCCACTCCAGACGTCCACCCTGACCCCGTGTTGCGGCTGCGGAATACTGAGCGGCGGCAGCAGAAAACGCGTCCTGCCCTTCAAGGCGCGAGATTTCTTCGGCCAACAACTCGGTCTGGGCAACCGTTTGCGGGTTTACCGGGATAATGATTTCGGACAGCAGGACCTGCAATCCGCCACCGCCCGTCTGGCCCAGCGCGCGATCAATCTCATCCTCGGTCGGGCGCGCCTGCGACAGATAGCGCGAGCTGATATAGTCGCGCCATGCCAGTTGATCCGCGACATAGTCTCGGACCGTTTCAGGGTCGACGCCCGCGTCGCCGAGAAGTTTCAGGAATTGTTCGGACGACAATTGTCCGCGCGAGGCGAATTCGTCGATGCCCAGCTGAACGGCCTCGGGCGTCGCTTGCACGCCGGCGCTGCGCATGACCTGCCTGCGCAGTTTTTCATCAATCAGGGCATCCCTGACGTCAGCTTCGTTACCACCGGGCAAACCCAGAACATTCAGGAATTGCAGGCGCTGTTCAAGCTCGTACCAGGTGACAATATCCTGATTGACGCGGATCGCGGGTGAGAACAGGCTTTGCGCGCTACCCTGAAGAGGCGCGATTGCAAAAACTGCGGCAACCAGTGCCGGTGTGACCGGTTTAAGCCAACCGGAACGGAGAAACCTGGAGAAACCTGATATCAACTGCATGTTCTCTTGTATGTCTTGCCACCGCCTTCAAGGGCGTACCCTGTCAAAGAAAGGGTAAAGCCGAATTCTGTCGAAGGCTCAATAGTGGATGTTGAAGTAAAGCGCCGACTTACGGACATGTTAACCCGAACGCATTCGTTCTGATAGGTCACACCCAGACCCAGCCGGATCGGCTCCGACTCAGCCAGATCGTAGCGCGCCAGGGCATTGGTCAGCCAGTTCTGATCGACCTGGTAGCGTCCGAGAAGCAGAATTTCCGAGATTTCTTCGGTGATGTTTTCCGCCGGGTCCGGTTCCTGCCAGATATAGCTACCAGACAGGCCGGCATTTTCGGATGCCCATGCGCCGCGCAGTTCGGCTTTGACAAAGCTGAAATCCCCGTCGATCAGACCGCGTCCGGCAAGTGACCAGCCATTGGCCGTGCTGATCTGCCCGGCTACCAGCAAATCCGACGATGTGCCCTGCAATCCCGATGTCAGCGTGAAGTTTGGATCGGCGTCGGCCCGAAACACTTGGCCCACAGTCGCCTGGGCCTGCCAGCCACCCGCGCCATACCGGGCCCAGTTCAGGCCAACCACACCAGTGGCACTGTTCTCGCGCTGATCTTCAGCAGGGAACCGCGAGAGGGACAGAAGGTTGCCCTGATCGAATTCCTGAAAAGTGCTTTCATCATTCGGAACATCGGTGTCCGATACATGTGTCCATCCGAACTGCGCAATCGGTTCGAGGAACTGAACAGCCCCCGATTCCTCGCGCCGGGTCATTGGATACCGGAGAGTCAAAGCCGCGCGCGGCGTAGATCGGGTCACGTTGTCGGGGTAGTTGCTGTCGTGGCGAACGTTGAAAGTGTCAACCGACGCCCCCAGCGTTGTATCGACCCGCAGCCCCGATGAGAAAGTCCAGCTGCGCAGCCATTCGGCATCGAAGGTGGCCCGTGCCATGTCGCGACCAACAACATCTGTGTCGCTGGTACGTTCATGCGCATGACCGATGAATGCCAGCCGAACCTCGCCCCCCAGCGTGCTGGGAAAATAGCGTTTTTCATAGTTGAGGTCGAAGACGCGGGACGGGATTTCGTCCTGATTTTCGCTGTCCCGAAGTGTTTTGTAGTAGATCAGGCCGGTTTTGAACGCACTATCGCGCTTGATCCGCTCCAGTGCGATTTCGCTGCGCAAGCGGTCCAGATCCGGCAAGCCGTAATCGGCCAGGTAGGCATCGTCGGATGTAGTTTCCAGATTGAAGGTCAGACGGAAATCGTTCTTCAGATTGAACCAGCCGGTGGCAAACAGGTAGCCGCGATCCTGATCGGGTTGCACATCGTCCCGTGTATAAGCGCCTTCCACCTGAATGCGTCCGTTCACAAAGGCCTGACGATAGCGGTATCCCAGAGTTGTCGTCTTGGCTGAGACGTAAGGCGTAAGTGTCAGGTCCTTGTGATCGCCAAGTTTGAAGAAATACGGAACCTGAACGCCAGTGCCCAATTGCGAGGTGCTGCGGATAGAAGGAACCAGAAAGCCGGTTGCCCTCTCTAGCGTTGGGTCGGGCAAGCGCAGATAGGGAAAGTAGAATACCGGATAATCCAGGACCCGAAGCTGCGCGCCTTCGAAATATAGTTGCCGTTCCAGTTGATCATGCGTGACTTTGCGCGCCCTGATCTGCCACAGAGGCGGCCTGCCGTCGGTGCAGACATGACAGGATGTGGCTGAAACCTTGCTGAATTGTGTATAACGTCCTGCGGCCCGTTTCGCCTGAACCGAGGCGATCTGTACCTGCTGTTCAAACACCATGCGTGCACCGATCAGCAGTCCATTCTGAATTCCGCTGTCCAGTTGCCCTGAATCCGCCAGCAGCGTAGTTTGACCACCCTGATCGATACGAATGGGGCCTTCCAATATCAGCTCGCCAGTCTCGCGGTCATACGTGATACGATGGGCGGACAACTTGGTGTCGCCCTGAAAGGCTTCGACATTGCCTTCAGCCACAAGTTTGCGCTCAGGCGTGATGAATACCTTGTCGGCCACCAGCAAGGCGGGCTCTTGCTGCGCTTGTGTGCCCTGTGGTTGTGGCCGGCCTTGGGATGTCTGTGCTGCAGTTCCCGCCGGGACGGACAAAGCCAGTGCACTGGTAAGCAATACAGGAACGATATGCCGCATCAGCCGTCCTCCGCATGCAGTAGCAGACCAAGAGACAGCAGAATTGCGGCAAAGGGCGGTGCCCAGGCAGCGATATAGATGGGCAATTGTCCGTTTTCCCCGAGGATTTGCGCGAAATTGCGCACGAAATAGATGGCAAACCCAAGCAGGACGGCTGTCAGAACGGCGATCCCAGTACCGCCGAACCGAACGTGGCGCATGGTAAACGCGGCCCCGATCAGAACCATCGAGATCAGAAAGAAAGGCCGGGCCAGCTGTACCTGCAGCCAGACCTCATATTGTTTGGTCGAAAACCCCGCCTCGCGAAGGTCGCTGATCAACTGGGGCAGGTCATAAACTGAAACCGAATCCTGTTGCCCAAACGTATCCATGATCCGCTGTCGGGTCAGCGAGGTCGGCAGCTCCAGACGCTCGTGCACAACTGAATTGGATTCAGGGTTCTGCCCATCCTGCAAGGCCCAGGTTTTTGCCTGATACAGAACCCAGTTCCCGTCTTCCAACTCTGCCCGATCCGCAACAATTTGCTGGGTTGGTTTGCCATCCCGCCCAAAGGTGATGACGGTAACACCGTCCAGCCGCAGCTTGTCTTGGTTCGATGTTGCCCGGGCGTGGATAACGGCCTGCCCATTCTCGGCAGACTGGCGCAGCCACAGGCCCTCGCTGCTGATCGAAAGGGCCGAGCTGCCGTTGTTTCGGTATGAATCCGACAAGCGGCGGAACTCTTCAGATGTGGCCGCTGCGATGGGATTCAACAGTGCAACGGCCAGAGCGCCGATGATCAGCGACAACAGGACAGGGGCGACCAAAGCGCGGATGCCCGAGCGGCCAGTTGCACGGGTCACCACAAGTTCGGAGGTACGTGCCAGCCCAACGAACAGCGCGATGGTGGACAGGATGACCAGCAAAGGCAGCATTTCGCTGATGGCGGCTGGTGTATTCAGCAGTGTGAGGTGCAGCAGCTGGGCAAAAGACAGGTCGAAATCGTCAAAGCGGCGAATCTGTTCGATCAGATCGATGAGAATCATCAAGGTCAGGAAAATACCTCCGATGACCATGAAGCTTTGCAGAAACCGGCGGGCAAAATAACGGTCCAGGATCATAGGCGCGACCCCGCTGCGCCTGTAGTGCGGGGCGTCGGGCTGATATCGCGCCTGCGCAATGCTGTGCGCGACGGCGTATGCCTGCCCTCTCGTACCACGTCTTTCTCCCCCGAGCCTGCCGGTCATTTTTTCGGGACCTTAATGCAATTGAAAGGCGGGGAAAACTGCTATCTGGTCAATGCGTGCCCCGCGGGCTAGGTCTTGGGGAACAGAATTCGAGGAGTGTACAATGAGCAGTCTGATACCGATCCGTTTTCAGGAATTTGACCTGGAGGCTATGGCGCAGGCCAAAGGGCGCATCGCCATCATCATTCCGGTCGACGGTAAGATGGGCCCGGCAGCCCGCAGAGCCAACCGTCTGACGAAGGGCGGGTTGGCGCGGCTTGTTGAAAGCGAGAGTTTCAGCAAATCCAAAACAGGGGACGTCACCTCGATGGCATGGCCCACAGGAATGGCGGCTGAGGCGCTGGATGTTCTGGTTCTGCCACGTCGCCCCGAGGCCGGCGAAGCCCGCAAGGCAGGTGCAGCCCTTGCCAAACTGGCGGGCGGAAAGGACATGCTGGTGATGGTTGGCAATCACGCGCGCGCCGAGGATCTGGCACTGGGGATTGTTCTGCGCAGCTATGAATTCGACGCGCATAAAACCAAGGAAAGCCAGAATGCTGGCACAGTGACAATCAGCCACGCAAAGCCTGCGGAGGCCGAGGCAGATTTTGCACCTCTCTATGCAATTGCTGATGGCGTTCGGATGACGCGCGATCTGACCAATGAACCGGCAAATGTTTTGACCACCACCGAATTCGCGGACCGCCTGGTTGAGATGCAGGAGCTGGGTCTTGAGGTCGAAGTACTGGACGAAGACAAGCTGGCCGAGTTGGGAATGCGCACATTGCTAAGCGTCGGGCAGGGCTCGGACAGCCCTTCGAAAGTGGTGGTGATGCAGTGGAATGGCGGGGCCAAGGATGACGCGCCTTTGGCACTGGTCGGAAAGGGCGTGGTGTTTGACACGGGTGGTATCTCGCTCAAACCCGCTGCTGGCATGGAAGAGATGACCATGGACATGGGCGGCGCCGGCGTTGTTGCGGGCACCATGCGTGCGCTGGCCAAGCGCAAGGCAAAAGCCAATGTCGTGGCGCTGGTCGGTCTGGTCGAGAATATGCCATCAGGTAACGCCACCCGTCCGGGTGATGTGGTCAGGTCAATGAAGGGCGACACGGTCGAGATCATCAACACCGACGCCGAAGGCCGCCTGGTACTGTGTGACGTGATGTGGTACGCGCAGGAACGGTTCAAGCCGGTCGGAATGATCGACTTGGCAACTTTGACCGGTGCGATCATCATCGGTTTGGGCCATGAAAACGCTGGTGTTTTTTCGAACAATGACACGTTCTGTGATGCTTTCCTGAAATCAGCCAAGGCCGAGGATGAAGGCGCTTGGCGGATGCCATTGGGCGATGCCTATGACAAGTTGCTGAAATCGCGCATTGCCGACATGAAGAACGTGGGCGGTCGCCCCGCCGGTTCAGTCACCGCCGCGCAGTTCCTCCAGCGGTTCGTAAAAGAGGAAACACCGTGGATTCACCTGGACATCGCGGGCGTCGCATCGGTGTCTGAAGAGACCTCTTATGCGCCCAAAGGCGCTACCGGCTGGGGCGTGCGCGCATTGAGCCGGTTTGTGCAGGACAATTTCGAGTAAGCATATGGGCGCTGTCTATTTCTACCACCTGACCCGCCTGCCGCTGGAGCACACCTTGCCCGCGCTGCTGGACAAGGCGCGGCAAGCCGGGTGGCGGATAGCCGTGCGGGGTACTGACCCTGCGCGGATGGACTGGCTGGATGAAAAGCTGTGGCTGGGCCCCGAGGAGGGATTCCTGCCGCATGGTCGCGCTGGCGGCCCGCATGACGCGGACCAGCCGATTCTGCTGACCACCAGCGCCGTGGCGGGAAACGACGCGACCTGCATCATGGCTGTGGATGGCGCGCCGGTCGAAGCGGAAGAAGTCGCCGCGTTGGAACGGGTTTGTATCCTGTTCGATGGCAATGACGACATGGCTGTACAACAGGCGCGCGGGCAGTGGAAAGCGCTGACGGATGCCGGATGTTCCGCACAATATTGGTCGGAGGAGTCCGGGCGATGGGAGAAGAAGGCTGAAGCCTGACCGGCCCGCAATTTTCAGGAGATACGACAATGCAGAAGAAGCCCTTGGGCCGTACCGGAATTATGGTGAGCGATCTGTGCCTTGGCACGATGACATTTGGCTCTCAAACGTCTGAAACGGATGCGCACCGGCAGATGGATATGGCGTTGGACGCGGGGATCAACTTTGTCGATGCGGCCGAAATGTATCCGGTGAACCCTGTCGCGAAAGAAACGATCGGGCGCACCGAAGAGATACTGGGAAACTGGAACGCGGCCAATACTACCCGCCGGGGAGATTATGTTTTGGCGACCAAGCATTCCGGCGCGGGGCTGTCCTTTGTCCGCGATGGTGCGCCGATCACTGCCCGCACAATACCCGAAGCAGTTGAGGGGTCTTTGCGACGTTTGCAGACCGGGTACATTGACCTCTATCAGTTTCACTGGCCCAATCGGGGCAGCTATATGTTTCGGCAGAACTGGGATTATGCGCCGTCTGGCGAAAACACAGATGAAGTGCTGAGCAACATGCTAGAATGCCTTGAGGCATTGCAGGCTCAGGTAGACAAGGGCAATATCCGTGCCTTTGGCCTGTCGAATGAAAGCGCTTGGGGAACCGCGCAATGGCTGCGGCTGGCCGACCAGATGGGGGCACCGCGCGTGGCATCGGTGCAGAACGAGTATTCATTGCTGTGCCGCCATTTTGACACCGACCTGGGTGAGTTGAGTGTGCATGAAGATGTTGGGTTGATGGCGTTTTCCCCTTTGGCAGCAGGCTTTCTGACCGGAAAGTACCAAAATGGCTGTGTGCCTGACGGATCGCGTATGTCCTTTGTGCCTGAGATGGGTGGCCGGAGATCAGGTCGTGTTTTCGAAGCGGTTGCAGCTTATCTGGACATCGCCGCACGGCATGGTCTGGATCCGGTGCATATGGCGTTGGCGTGGTGCCGGACGCGCCCGTTCATGATGTCGGCAATCTTCGGGGCCACGACCGTTGCACAGCTGGATCATATTCTGGCGGGCGTGGATCTTGAATTATCCAAGGATGTGTTGGCCGAGATCAGCAGGGCACATCGGGCGCACCCGATGCCGTTTTAGGGGCTCTGCCCCCGTCGCCTTTGGCGACGCCCCCGGGATATTTTTGGCCAGATGAAGAAGGATCCGGTCAGTGATGGGTGGGATGCGCGCGTTCGTGTCTCAGGTCGCGGGCCGATTGACCGTGGGCGGTGCGGAAAGCGCGGGCAAAGCTGGATTGTGAGGCAAAGCCGGTGGCGAGCGCCACATCCATCAATGGCATATCAGTGTCGGTGACCAGACGGCGGGCCTCGGCCAGGCGCAGTTGCAGATAGTGGTCCTGCGGCGTCGTGTTCAGGCGCAGTCGGAACTGTTGTTGCAGCGTCCGTGGGCTGGTGCCCAGGCGGTCTGCGATAAAGGCCAGCGGCAGGGGATCATCAAGTGACGCCTGCATCATCGAGTTGGCCTTGGCGGTCAGTGCTGTGTGGCGATGGGGTGCGCCTGTGCGGCTTTGCGGTTTTCCAGGGTCCGGAGCACCATCGTAAAGGAACAGGCCCGCAACGCGCGCGGCGAAACTTGCGCCATGACGGGCGGTGATGATGTGCAGCATCATCTCGACAGCCGGAATTGCGCCACCCGAAGTCAGTCGATTGCCCGAAACGGTGAAGCGGTCGGTGCGCACATCAACTTCGGGAAACCGCGTGGCGAAATTTTCTAGGTCTTCCCAGTGGGTTGTTGCCAGATGGCCATCCAGTAGCCCGGCCTCGGCCAGGAGCCACGGGCCGCCATCAATGCCTGCCATCGTTGCGCCTGTGCCCGCGATGCGCCGCAGACCAGCCAGCAGGCTTGGGGTGGCGTGGCGGGCCAGTTGGAACCCGGCGACCACGATCATCAGGTCGCAGGATTGCAACCGGGCCAGTGGAATACCGGGCACTTGCAACGCACTGGTCAGAATCGCGGGTTCTGGCGTCGCGGTTACATAGTCCCAATCAAAGGCCGGGCGGTCCGCCAGACGGTTCGCGGCCCGCATCGGGTCCACCGCAGAGGCAAAGCTGAGCGTGTTGCATTCGTCAAGCACAAGCACCGCGGTTTTCAGGGCGCGGTGTTCCGGTTGCAGTATGTTTTTTGCGGATTTCATCAAGTTTGATTCGCATATTGCCAAGTAGTTTTCCCAAAGCTGCGCCAGAGTCGGGTCAGAACGCAAATCGGAATCCGGGGAAAAGCCTGGGGAAAACCCAAGGCAGAACCGGGTATAACTTGGGGAAAACACCATGCCTCTGGAAATGAACCGCGAAGTATTTATTACCTGTGCCGTAACCGGCTCGGGCGGGACGCAGGACCGCAGCCCGCATGTGCCGCGGTCGCCGCAGCAGATCGCCGACAGCGCAATCGCTGCCGCCAAGGCCGGGGCGGCAGTGGTACACTGCCACGTGCGCGACCCCGAGACCGGTGCGCCAAGCCGCCGGTTGGATCTGTATCGCGAGGTGACGGACCGCATCCGCGACGCTGATGTGGACGTCGTATTGAATCTGACGGCCGGCATGGGCGGCGACATCGTGTTCGGCGGTGTTGAAAACCCGTTTCCGGTGGCCGCGGGCACGGACATGGTCGGAGCATCCGAACGTGTGGCGCATATTGCCGAATGTTTGCCCGAGATATGCACCTTAGACTGCGGCACAATGAACTTTGCCGAGGCCGATTATGTTATGACGAATACGCCCGGTGCATTGCGCGCCATGGGCAAAATGATGACTGATCTGGGTGTCAAACCCGAGATCGAAGCCTTTGACACTGGCCACCTGTGGTTTGCAAAGCAACTGGTGAAGGAAGGGATTCTGGCACCAAACGCTTTGGTCCAGCTGTGCATGGGGGTACCGTGGGGTGCGCCGGATGATCTGAATACCTTTATGGCGATGGTGAACAACGTGCCGGATGACTGGACCTTCAGCGCGTTTTCACTGGGACGGAACGAGATGCCGTTTGTCGCGGCTTCGGTTCTGGCGGGCGGCAATGTGCGCGTGGGGCTTGAGGACAACCTCTGGCTGGACAAGGGCGTAATGGCCGAGAACTGGCAGCTGGTGGAACGTGCGGGATCCATCATCGAGAATATGGGCGCGCGCGTGATCGGCCCTGACGAAGTCCGTGCGAAGCTGGGGCTGACCAAGCAGGCACCTGTTGCAAAATAATGGACACGCGGGTTTTGGGGGCCAGCCCCCAAGCCCCCGGAGTATTTCTAAAAAGATGAAACATGCGCAGCCAGTAGGTGGGAAATCATGAAAACGGCAGCAATTATTGGGGGCGGAGTTATCGGTGGTGGATGGGCCGCGCGGTTCCTGCTCAATGGCTGGGATGTGCGGGTGTTTGACCCTGACCCCGAGGCGGAACGCAAGATTGGCGAGGTGCTGGACAACGCAAGACGGTCCTTGCCGGGGCTGAGTGACGTTCCGTTGCCAGCCGAGGGTGTGCTGAGCTTTCACAGCGACATGGCCGAAGCGGTTAAGGGTGCGCGTTGGATACAGGAGAGCGTGCCGGAGCGTCTGGATTTGAAACTGAAGGTTTACAAAGGCTTGCAGGAGGCTTGCGATCCGGGCGCGATCATCGGATCCTCGACCAGCGGGTTCAAGCCGTCCGAACTTCAGGACGGAGCGCTGCGCCCCGAGCAGATCTTGGTGACGCACCCCTTCAACCCGGTTTACCTGTTGCCTTTGATCGAGCTTGTACCAACGGACAAGAACCCGCCCGAGATGATCGAACAGGCGCAGGACCTGTTGAAATCGCTCGGGTTTTTCCCGCTGCACGTCAAGAAAGAGATCGATGCGCATATTGCCGACCGGTTCCTGGAAGCTGTCTGGCGCGAGGCGCTGTGGCTGGTCAAGGATGGCATTGCGACGACCGAAGAGATTGACGAGGCCATCCGTATGGGGTTCGGCATCCGCTGGGCACAGATGGGTCTGTTCGAAACCTACCGCGTGGCCGGTGGCGAGGCGGGGATGCGGCATTTCATGGCGCAGTTCGGGCCTGCCTTGAAATGGCCGTGGACCAAGCTGATGGATGTTCCCGAGTTCACTGACGAACTGGTCGATTTGATCGCCAATCAATCTGACGCACAATCCGGGATGCATTCGATCCGAGAGCTGGAGCGTATTCGCGACAACAACCTTGTTGGCATGATGCGGGCCCTCAAGGCGCAGAATTACGGTGCGGGTGCGGTGCTGAACCAACATGACGCACGGTTGAAACCCGGTGCGCTGCCGACGCTGGATCAAGCGGATCTGAGCCAGCCCATCCTGACCCTGTCGCGGGCTGTTCCACTGGACTGGACAGATTACAACGGCCACATGAACGAAGCGAAATATCTGGAGGCCTTTGCCGCCGCCACCGATCGGTTCATGGAAATCATCGGATGCGATGCGGATTACATTGCCTCAGGCGGCAGCTATTTCACAGCGGAGAACCACATTCGCTATTTGGATGAAGCTCATGCCGGTGCAAAAATCGACGTGCGCACGCAGATGCTGTTGGGGCAGGGCAAGAAGCTGCATGTGTTCCACAGCATGTATGAGGACGACAAGCTGCTGGCCACGGGTGAAAGTTTTCTGCTGCATGTCAGCCTGGAAACCCGCCGCCCCAGCGCGCCATCTGCTGAAATCGAAGCGGCTATGGCGCGGGTTGCAGAGGCTCAGGCCGGATTGCCTTATCCCGAGGGCGCAGGCGCAGCGATCAGGAAGCCTTCATGACGCGCCGGGTTCTGGTGACGGCTGGCGCGTCAGGCGTCGGCCGGGCCATGGCCGAGGCGTTTGACGCGGTTGGCTATGACGTCCGGGTTACTGATATCGATCAGGCGGCGTTGGATACTTTGCCCGAACATTGGACCGGGCACCGAGCCGATGTTGCGGACGAGGCTGACATGCGCGCGGTATTTGACGCCGTCCGTTCGACAGGCGGGTTGGATGTGCTCTGCGCCAATGCCGGTATTGCCGGCCCGACAAATGACATTGAGAATATTGATCTGGACGCGTGGCGTTCTTGTGTCGCGGTCAATCTGGACGGTGCTTTTCTGGCGGCAAAATATGCAGCGCCGCTGATGAAAACGGCGCGGGCGGGCAGCATCATTCTGACCTCGTCGACAGCCGGGCAGTATGGCTACCCGTTCCGGGCGCCCTATGCGTCGGCAAAATGGGCGGTCATCGGGTTGATGAAAACACTGGCGATGGAGCTGGGGCCCTATGGCATCCGTGCCAATGCCATTTGTCCGGGCGCAGTTGAAGGCCCTCGGATGGAGGGCGTCCTGACCCGCGAGGCCGCAGCCAAGGGCATGACCCGTGATGAGGTCTATCGGGGCTATGCCTCGGGCACCTCAATGGGGCGCTTCGTCGAAGCGCAGGATGTCGCCAATATGGCAGTCTTCCTTGCCTCAGATGCGGCACGTCTGGTTTCAGGTCAGGTGATTGCGGTGGATGGCCACACGGTCAACCCGGACCCGAAATTGTAACTCAGCCCTGGTTTGGACCACGGATCTGGCGGATGGTCTGACGGACTGCCTGCCAGTCCTGGGCTTCTTGCCGGTTTCCGGCAGCTTCGCAGTCGCGCATTTTTTGCGCGGCTTCGGCCTCGGCTTGGTCTCCATGGGCGGCAAAAAGTGCACGTGCGTATTGAGCGGTTTGAATTGCGTCCATTCCTGTGCTCCTCCGTCTGTGTTCGGAATGCCTTATGGTTCGCGCCACAGTAGAATAGCACAGGTTGGATGGCGCTGCATCACCAGTCGCGGGAAACCGCCGTTCTGAGGCGACGCAGATGGTTTGGAAAGTCCCGGGCGGCCACGTCGGCCTCGCGTACCAGTGTGTCGAAATGGCGTGAGAATGTCTCGATCCGATCCCGGTCGCGGAAGGCCATATAGTGACTTCCTGCGTAAAATACACAAAGCAGCGGGCCGAAAATCGTCACGGGTGCGGAATAAAGCCGTTTTGCGTCAAACAGATAGATACGCATCCGCGGATAGAGCTGTTCGCACAGCGCCAACAGGTGATCGATCTGTTCCAGCCGAACCTCGGGGCTGAGACCCTGATAATACCCAGTGGCGCTTGCAAAGCTTTCGATTTCGAATAACGGCATGGCGATCTCATAGTCTGACTGGGCGCTACGCATCCATGCCAGACGATCCGCCGACGCGCCGATGGCTTGGTCAGCGGTCCGGCCCAGATGCGGGGCGTATTCCCATTCCAGTATCGAACGCGTCTTGAGCATGTCGGGCAGGGTGGCCGGGACATAGCGGATTTTGTACCCGGCGGCCTCCTGATGCCACTCGAAGATACGTTCATCGACAAGGGCGCGTGGGGCCTCGGTAAAGGTCAGCGAGCTAGCCAGAAGCTCAGCCGCGCTTTCCGGCCTGTCAGATAGGCTCAGCAACCAGTCGGCCGAAACGCCGAGCGCCGCTGCACATCCGCCAACAACATGTGCGTTGGGCAACCGCGCGCCATGATCTGTCAGCAATTGGGAAACGGTCGAGCGGTCAACGCCAATATTGCGCGCAAGGGCACTTTGGCTGACATGGCGCTCTTCCATCGCGCGGGCGAGGCGGAGACGAAATTGCGCGGCACGGTCGCGCTTGTCGATATTTTCCTACATGCCGTGATTTTTATCACATTTGATTAGTTTTGTTAATCATATTCAGAATTTTCAATGCCGGGGTCCGGATGTAACGCTTTGAGTAAGAAAAAAACGGGGTTCGGAATGGAAACGCGGCGAAGATCAGTCGTGAAAGCAATCGTTTGGAATGCGATGGGGTTGGCGATCATGACAATGGTGGGCCTGTTGGCAACAGGCTCGGCCGCTGTAGGAGGGGCGCTGGCGCTGGTGAACACGGCCATCGGCCTGACGATGTACGTGATTTACGAAAGAATTTGGGCGAACATTTCGTGGGGCCGAAATGGCTGACCCCACGACACCCAAATCGCCCGAATGGGGCACGTTTTTCCTGATAGTCTTGTGTTATGCTGCGTGGCTTGCCGGTCTGTTCTGGCTGGCAAACACATCCTTGTGGTTGGCTATCCCTGCTCTGGGTGTTGTTGCGGCTTTGCATTCGTCACTGACGCATGAGGCCCTGCACGGGCACCCATTTCGTGCCAAATGGCTGAACGAGGCGTTGATGGCACTGCCGTTGACATTGGCAATTCCGTATAACCGCTTTCGGGACCTGCATCTGGCGCATCATCAGGATGCCACCCTGACAGACCCTTATGACGACCCGGAATCGAATTATCTGGATCCGCATATCTGGTCGGGATTGCCGCGGCTGGCGCAGATGATCCTGAGCCTGAACAACACGCTGTTGGGGCGGATGGTACTGGGGCCTGTCCTTGGTCAGGTTCTGTTTATGCGTGACGAATGGCGTGGGTTGATGCGCGGGGACAGGGCGGTCCTGCTGGCATGGGCTGTGCACCTTCCCGGCGCGGTGGTGGTTCTGTGGGTAGTTGCGCAATCGGCCATGCCGGTTTGGGCCTATCTGGTCGCGGCCTATATGGGGCTGTCGCTTTTGAAGATCCGCACGTTTCTGGAGCATCGTGCACATGAAAAATCCCGCGCCCGCACGGTGATAGTCGAAGATCGCGGACCTCTGGCATTTTTGTTTTTAAACAATAACCTACACGTCGTTCATCACATGAATCCGGCGGCTCCGTGGTATCGCTTGCCTGCATTGTACCGCGACGGAAAGGACAGGTACTTGGCTTGCAACGAAGCCTATGTTTACCGGTCCTATGCACAGATACTCCGGCAGTATTTCGTTCGCGCAAAAGACCCTGTGCCACATCCTCTCTGGCCAAAGCCTTGAATTGACGACACAACGGGTGGCATGAGTCTCTGGATCCCCGTCACCATCGCCGCCGCCAGTTTTCAGACTGTGCGTTTCATGCTGCAAAAATCTCTGGCCAGCGTGAAACTATCTGCTGCAGGTGCAACTTTTGCGCGGTTTGCCTATTCCATGCCGTTGGCGGTTATCGGGCTATATGTTGCGTTGCAGATAACCGGGGCGAGCATGCCTCGGCTTGGCAGTTTGTTCTGGCTTTACGCGGTCATCGGAGGGACAGCGCAAATCCTTGCAACGATCTGCGTGGTGGCGTTGTTCAAACAACGTAATTTTGCCGTTGGAATTACCTTCAAGAAAACCGAGGTGATCCAGACCGCGATCGTTGGTTTTTTGGTCTTGGGGGACAGTGTGTCGCGGGGCGCATTGTTCGCGATCCTGTTGGGGTTGATGGCTGTTCTTTTGTTGTCAAAAACACCTGGAGGGGACGGACCCTGGTGGCGCCATCTGACCAATCGGGCTTCGCAATTGGGGCTTGGATCAGGTGTTTTGTTTGCGTTTTCCGCCGTCAGCTATCGTGGGGCTTCACTGCAACTGGGCGATATCGATGCGTGGTTCCGAGCGCTGGTAACGTTGGCCGCAGTGGTGACATTCCAGTTCGCCAGCATGGGGATATGGCTGCTGTGGCGCGACCGGGCCGAACTGCGCGCAGTCTGGCAAACGAGAAAGACCGGGGTATTTGTCGGCCTGACCAGCCTCGGCGGCTCGTTTTGCTGGTTCTGGGCCTTCACCTTGCAGAATGCGGCTTATGTCAAAGCGCTGGGGCAGGTTGAGCTGATCTTTAGCCTGATGGCGTCGATCCTGTTCTTCCGCGAGACGATCACCCGGCGCGAAATCGCCGGGATGATGTTGCTTGGGTTTTCGATTTTAGCACTTGTGCTAGCAATCTAGCTGGCGCGACGTTCGTCGAAGCTGAGCGCGATGAAACTGGGTAGGTGATCTCCCATGCCCACGACGGCCGGGCCGGTGTCTTCCTTGCGTCCACGACTGCGCCCCTTAGGCTCGCGAACTTTTTTGCCCTCTTTCGGGTTCTCGGGTGCTTTGGCCTTTTTCTCAGGTTTTGGCTGTTCGGGTCTAGGGTCTTCCTGGACCGGGTTGTCTAAGCGCGGGATGTCTTTCTGGATCAGCTTTTCGATCGCAACCAGTGCTTTTTCGTCGCGTCCCGAACAGATTGTGATGGCTTTACCTTCACGGCCGGCGCGGCCGGTGCGGCCAATGCGGTGCACATAATCCTCGGGGTGGCCGGGGACGTCGAAATTGAACACATGGCTGACGGCTGGCACATCCAGGCCACGCGCAGCCACGTCTGAGGCGACCAGAAGGCGCAATGATCCCTCACGGAAACCGTCCAGTGTTTTCATCCGCTGCGACTGGTCCAGATCGCCATGGATGGCGGCCGCGTTGTAGCCATGTTTCTTCAGGGATTTTGTGCAGATATCCACGTCAGTCTTGCGGTTGCAGAAGATGATCGCATTTGTGCATTTGTCGCCTTCAGCATCGATCAGCGCACGCAGAACCTTGCGTTTGTTGCTGGCTTCGCGGTCCCGACGGCCGCCTTTGAACATGACCACGCCCTGTTCGATGGTCTCGGATGCGGTCGCCTGACGGGCAACTTCGACCCGGGCAGGGGCCGACAGGAACGTGTCGGTTATCCGCTCGATCTCGGATGCCATGGTGGCTGAGAAGAACAGGGTCTGACGGGTGAAAGGTGTTAGTGAGAAGATGCGTTCGATATCGGGGATGAACCCCATGTCGAGCATACGGTCCGCTTCATCCACCACCATGATCTGCACGCCGGTCAGCAACAGCTTGCCGCGCTCGAAATGATCCAGCAGACGGCCCGGCGTGGCGATCAGAACGTCGACGCCACGGTCAATCAGGGCTTCTTGCTCTTTGAAACTGACGCCACCGATCAACAGCGCTTTGGTCAGTTTCAGGTGTTTGGTATAGGTGTCGAAATTCTCGGCCACCTGAGCGGCCAGTTCCCGCGTCGGGCACAAAACCAACGAACGTGGCATACGGGCACGCGCCCGGCCACGGGCCAGCAGTGTGATCATTGGCAGCGTAAAGCTGGCGGTTTTACCCGTGCCTGTCTGAGCTATGCCCAAAACATCGCGCCCTTCCAATGCGGGCGGAATCGCACCTGCCTGGATCGGAGTTGGGGTTTCGTATCCGGCTTCCTCAATGGCTTTGAGGACCTTCGGGTTCAGGTTCAGTTCGTTAAACTTTGTCATGTAAGTCCGGTTGAATGCGGACACTTGACCTGGCCCGCGCGTATAAGATGTGCCGGGCCCGGATGGCCATGCGCGTGATGCGACATTTCGGCTTGGACGCGGACATAACAAAAACGTTGGTCGGGGTCAAATGAAGACCGCTACATCAGGGTTTCATCGAGACAGGTTCGAGTTTTGCGCAACAATTCAGCAACTTCCGGGAAAGTGTTTCGCCAATTTCCCGTCCAGATTCAACACGCGGTGGCGGATCAGCCCTTTCTGCTCCAGCCGGGCGCGGACTTCTGGGTCAGCGCCGCTCATCTCGTTGAAGAACGCGCGCAGCCCGTCCTCGCCGTGTTCGCTTTCAATCCAGCTGAGCAATTCATTCTTGTTCAGCCCCCCCATCTCGCGCGGGGCATTCGGGGCCATGCCAGCCTGATACGAGCCGCGATCCAAGCGGAACGGATAATGTGCAATCCAGTGATCCCAGTCCGGCGCGTGGCGGTGGCATAGATCGACCTGCGCAAGTTCGTATTTACACGGCAGCAATTTCCCGTTCTGAAACAGGTTGTGGATACGAAAACTCAGACGTTTCAATCCCGTGCGCGCAAACAACTTGCCCTGTACATGGCTGAGGAACCCGCCAAGGACGAAAGCCCCATAGTTGGGATAAAGCATCTCAATCAGCTGTGTTCGGGCCGGGCTTTGTGGAACATGCGCCTTGTACAGGTCTTCGCCGCCTGCCAGCGCCTCGATTGGGCGGACCCGGGCGGCGTGAACCTTGTCCCCGATATCGCGCAACACATCCGAGATTGGGGTCGGCGACCACAGAAACTCGTCAACATCGATATGGGCCAGCCAATCCAGGTGCGTTTCACGATAGGCATAGGTGGCGTTGACCGATTGGCGAACCTGGTGCTTGTCCGGTCGTGTGCGTTTTAGCTTTTGCCAATAGGCATCATCGCAAACCTGTACGCAAACACTGGGATGTGCCTTCAGCGCCTCGAACGTGCGCTGGTTCGGCTCATCCAGATAGATATAGATGGTCTCGGCACCCAGATCGAGGTGATAGGCTACGAACCGAAGGACGTCTTCGGTCGGTCCCCTGACCATCGACACGACACCCCATGTGGTCATGTGCGCTGCGCGCGCGCTTCGCGCATGAGTTTCAGGCGGCGAAAGACACCGCCGGGATCACTGTTGAGCTCGGTCATCAAGTGATCGACCAGTGGCGCGATGGTGGTGTCGCTTAGGGCTTTGGTCCAGACCGGAGCAATCAGATTGACGTCCAGTCCGCCACTTCCAAGGGAAAACCCTTTCATCTGATAGGGCAGCGGGACGTGTTTCAGTTTTTGATACGGAAATGGTGTTGCCGGGGGCAGCTGCGAAAAGCGCCTCTCGAACTCATAAAGCTTCATCATGCCGAACAACATGCGCAACGCATGACCAACCTCGCGCTGGGTTGCAGTTTGGCCGTGGTCCGCAAAGGTCTGAACCGACGAGACCAGCCACCGCAGATCAAGCGTGGACAGAAGGTGGTCCGACTGTTCGTTCCAAAGGCGGCAAAACAGAAGCGGGGCGTGGCGCGGGAAGGACCGCTTTCGCAGGTTCGAGATCAACTGGGCATTCAGGAAAGCAAGTTCTGAATTTCCGACAAATTCCCGCGCTATCTGAGCGCGCTTGCGATCCCAGCTTGTATTAGGCTTTGGCGGGGGCACAGTCGCACTTTCGGGCAATGCACGACCGGCCAGTTCAATAAGGTCAATGTCAAGGTCAGGCAACGAGGTGGTGCCGAACTGAAACGGGCTGCGCCGGTTTTCATACCTGTCCAGCATGTCGGGCAGACCGCCGGGGAAAGTCAGTTCATCCTTGCTCATGCGCGCAGAATTGCACAGGCAGACTCGGCTGTGCAATCAGTGAGTTGGATCACACCATCATCTCTTTGGTGGCGGTCAGGTTCAGGGCGGGATAGTCCCGAACCACCCGGTCGATGTCCCATTGCAGCCGGGTCAGATAGACAATGTCGCCGTCATGGTCGTGCGCGATGTGCCGCTTGTTTGCATTCACAAACTTTTCGACCTCGGCCTTGTCACCGCTGACCCAGCGGGCCGAGGTGAACTGAGACGCCTCGAAACGCACGGGCAGGCCGTATTCCATCTCGATCCGGCTGGCGAGCACTTCGAATTGCAACGCGCCGACGACACCCACGATAAAGCCTGACCCGATCGAAGGTTTGAACACCTTGGCCGCGCCTTCCTCGGCGAACTGCATCAGGGCTTTCTCCAGATGCTTGGCCTTCATCGGATCACCCGCACGGACGCCTTGCAGCAGTTCCGGCGCGAAAGAGGGGATGCCGGTGACGCGCAGCGCCTCACCCTCGGTCAGCGTGTCACCAATGCGCAACTGGCCGTGGTTGGGAATGCCGATGATGTCACCGGCCCAGGCCTCTTCTGCCAGTTCCCGGTCAGATGCCAGAAACAGCACTGGGTTTGAAATCGCCATCGGTTTCTTTGACCGCACATGGGTCAGTTTCATGCCGCGTTTGAAATGGCCTGATGCCATGCGGACAAAGGCCACCCTGTCGCGGTGCTTGGGGTCCATATTGGCCTGCACCTTGAAAACAAAGCCCGCGACCTTCTTTTCATCCGGCGATATCTGGCGGGGTTCGGCGGACTGAACCTGCGGCTGTGGGCCATAAGCGCCGATGCCTTCCATCAGTTCCTTGACGCCGAACGAGTTGATGGCCGAGCCGAACCAGATCGGTGTCATATGCCCTTCAAGCACCGCCTGCGGGTTCAGCGCGGGCAGCAACTCGCGCGCCATCTCAACCTCTTCCAGCAGCTTTTCCAGCAGGTGCGCAGGAATATGTTCCGACAGTTTCGGGTCATCAAGCCCGTTAATCTCGATGCTCTCTGCCACCTTGTTGCGGTCGGCGCGGTCCATCAGCTCCAGCCGGTCGCGCAGCATGTCGTAGCAGCCGATGAAATCACGACCTACGCCAATTGGCCATGCGGCGGGGGTGACGTCGATGGCCAGCATCTCTTGAATTTCGTCGATGATCTCGAACGTATCGCGGCTTTCGCGGTCCATCTTGTTACAGAAGGTCAGAATCGGCAGATCACGAAGGCGGCAGACCTCGAACAGCTTTTGCGTCTGGCTTTCGACACCCTTCGCGCCGTCGATCACCATCACGGCCGCATCCACGGCCGTCAGCGTGCGGTAGGTATCTTCCGAGAAATCGCTGTGGCCGGGCGTGTCAACAAGGTTGAACCGGAAATTGCCATAGTCGAACGACATGGCCGATGCGGAAACCGAGATTCCGCGATCCTTCTCCATCTGCATGAAGTCCGAGCGTGTCCGCCGTGCCTCGCCCTTGGCGCGCACCTGACCGGCCATCTGAATGGCGCCCCCGTACAGCAGGAACTTTTCAGTCAGCGTCGTTTTGCCCGCATCCGGGTGCGAGATGATGGCGAATGTCCGGCGACGGGCAATCTCGGGCGGCAGGGCAGGTTGGTTCGAGGTATCAAGCATGAACGCGCGTATAGGCGGGGAATCCTGCCGAGGCAAGACAAAGGGGCTGGTTCGAATCACGGCCTTGTGGCTATAAGAACATATAGTGAACAAATAATGGAGTAATTCGATGGATTTGAAAGAGATTGCCAATGAATTGGTGGCCGGCTGCCGTGAGGACCGCGCCAAGGAAAACCTTGAGAAATTGTATGCGCCAGACGCGGTTTCGGTCGAAGCAGTCGATTACTCAGGCATGGGGCGCGAAGTACAAGGGCGTGACGCGATCCGTGGCAAACATGAATGGTGGGAAGGAGCCCACGAGGTTTCTGGCGCTTCGGTCAGCGACCCGTTTGTGCACGGCGAGGACCGCTTTGCAGTGATTTTCGAAGTGCAGGGTAAGGTGAAGGAAACGGGCGAAGCCTTTGATATGCGTGAAGTGGGTGTCTATCACGTCGCAGATGGCAAGATCGTGCGAGAAGAGTTCTTCTACTGATCCCAAGCCATTTCTGGTCTTCCCTGTCTGGCCGATGCTAGACATGCGGCAATGACTGACAGGGAGGATCCGATGGACCTTGGAATAAAAGGAAAGCGCGCGCTGGTCTGTGCCAGCAGCAAAGGGTTGGGTTTGGGCTGTGCCGAGGCTTTGGCTGAGGCTGGCGTAAACCTTGTGATGAATGCGCGTGGTTCAGACGCTTTGGAGAGTGAGGCAGCACGCCTCAGGTCAGAGCAAGGTGTCGAGGTACAAACAGTCGCTTGTGACGTGACGACTGCGGAAGGGCAGGCGCAGGTGATCAAAGCAGCGCAGGGCGTTGATATTCTTGTGACAAATGCCGGCGGCCCGCCGCCGGGTTTATGGTCGGATTGGGGGCGTGATGATTTCATCAAGGCGCTGGATGCCAATATGTTGACCCCCATTGCGTTCATGAAAGCGCTGCTTCCCGGAATGATGGACAAAGGTTGGGGGCGGGTGGTGAACGTCACCTCACAATCCGTGCGCGCGCCAATTGCGGTGCTGGGGCTTTCGAATGCAGCCCGCACGGGTTTGACCGGATATGTCGCAGGAACTTCACGCCAGGTTGCACCGCATGGTGTGACCATCAACAACCTGCTGCCCGGCATTCACGCAACGGATCGTGCGGATGCGCTGGACAGCGGCGTGGCTTCCCAGCAAGGCATCTCGATCGAAGACGCACGCGCAAACCGTTCGGCAACCATTCCCGCGCGACGCTATGGAACACGGCAGGAATTCGGAGCAGCCTGCGCGTTCCTGTGCTCTCATCATGCGGGGTTCATCGTTGGTCAGAACATTCTACTGGATGGTGGCGCAACCAATTTGACGATGTGACCATGGCACAAGGGTTTTCGTTGAAAGATCAGATGTTCAACGCTGAGAAAGTAAATTATCTCAGCGGTTTGTTTTCCGATTCTCATGCAGAATTTGATGCCCCGGCATTCCGATCTGCGGTCATGTCGCGATTGCTGGATCTAGAGTTGAAGGATCGGATCATCTGGATCGCCACATGCCTGCAACAGGCGGTACCCGGTGATTTGCCTGCTGTTGCCCCGACGATCCTGCGTGCCTTGCCTGCACCTTTGGACCCAACGAAGAATGATGACGACTTTGGCGATTTCATCTTTGCGCCGGTCGGTGAGTGGGTAGCGACCATAGGTCTTGAGCATGTTGATCTGGCTTTAGACGTGATGGAGGAACTGACACAGAGGTTTTCCATGGAATGGGCAATCCGTCCGTTCCTGAACCATGACCCGGACCGGGTGTTGCGGCGGATGCAGGACTGGTGCTCTCATGACAGTTACCATGTGCGCAGGCTGGTCAGCGAAGGGACGCGCCCCCGATTGCCATGGGGGCAGGCGGTCGCATTGGGTTTGCAGGACCCGCTGCCATTGCTGGACAAGTTGCACATGGATTCGACGCGGTATGTCACCCGGTCCGTATCCAATCACCTGAATGACATCACCAAGAAAGACCCGGATCTGGTATTGGATCGCCTGAAGGCGTGGCGCAGCCAGGGGCATCAGAATCTGGACGAGCTGGACTGGATGACGTCACACACCCTGCGCGGGCTTGTGAAAGCGGGGCATCCTGAAGCGATGAAGATGTTAGGCTATGACCCGGACGCAGAAATTGAGGTCGCGGTCAACCTGACTTCCGAAGCTCGGATTGGTGACGCTTTGGCCTTTTCAGTCACTTTGAAAGGGGTTGGAGAGCTGCCAGTTCTGGTTGACTATGTCATTCATTTTCAAAGACCTGGCGGGAAAATCTCAGCCAAGGTGCACAAGTTGAAGCAGGCGGCTTTGAAGAACGGGGAACTGACGTTGGAAAAACGCCACAAGTTGAAGGGCGACGCCACAACATTCAAGTTGGTTCCCGGCGCGCACCGGCTGGAGGTTCAGGTAAATGGCAAAATTCGTGCAGGCGTGGACTTCGACCTGCTTGGGTAAAACCGCGCAGGACCGCTCACGCTTTCGTCAAAAACGCCTTCCCCGGATTGCGAACCCCCGGCGGCTGCATTAGCTCGTACATGACCATTTGCGAGGGAAAAGCGCGATGAAACATGAATCGGTGCAGAACTATTATGGTGAAGTCCTGCAAAGCAGTGCTGACTTGCAGACCAATGCATGCTGCACGCCTGACGACATGCCCGGTCATGTCAAAAAGATCCTTTCAAAGATTCATGACGACGTACTGACACGCTACTATGGTTGCGGTCTGATTGCCCCACTTGATCTGGAAGGCATGTCGATCCTTGATCTGGGGTGTGGGGCCGGGCGGGATGTATATGCCTTGTCCGCCATGGTCGGCGAGACGGGCCGGGTGGTGGGTGTCGACATGACGCCCGAACAACTGGACGTCGCCCGCGCGCATCAGGAGTATCACGCCGAAGCATTTGGATATGCCCGCAGCAATGTGGAGTTCCATCACGGCTATATCGAAAAACTGGATGAGCTTGATCTGGAACCCGGATCGTTCGATATCATCGTCTCGAACTGCGTAATCAACCTGGCCACGGATAAGAATGCGGTTCTGCGCGGCGCGCATCGGTTGTTGAAAGAGGGCGGCGAGATGTATTTTTCGGATGTCTATGCTGACCGCCGTATTCCGCAGGCGATGGCCGAAGACGAAGTACTTTATGGCGAGTGCCTGTCCGGCGCGCTTTATTGGAATGATTTCCTGTCAATGGCTCGAACGGCCGGTTTCGGCGACCCGCGCCGTGTGACGCACCGTCCGCTGACGATCGAAAATCCGGTATTGGAAGAGCGTGTTGCGCCGTTGAAGTTCCTGTCCGCGACATACCGACTGTTCAAACTGCCCGCATTGGAACCGGCTTGTGAAGATTATGGGCAAGCCGTGATCTATAAGGGAACCGTGCCGAACGCACCGCATGAATTTGTTCTGGATGACCATCACGTTATCGAATCCGGCAAGGTGTTTCCGGTCTGCGGCAACACCTGGATGATGCTGAAAGACACGCGATTTGCCCGTCACTTTGACTTTGTCGGCGATTTTTCGACCCATTATGGCATTTTCGAAGGCTGCGGTGGCGAAAGCCCTTTTGAAGCCGTGGGTGCATCTGTCGCTTCTGGCGGGTGTTGCTGATCCCTTGCACCTGAGGGGCGGGGTTGCTATCCCCGCTCAAGCCCGATGGATTTGATCGGGAAAGGCAACGGGGTCCATCGGTGACAGGTAACGCAATTCCACCGCGTCTGGAAATTCGCAACATTATCCGTCGGTTTGAGGGGCGGGTTGTTGTGGATGATGTTTCGCTGACCGTTCAGGCAGGCAAGGTGACTTGTCTGCTGGGGCCGTCGGGCTGCGGGAAATCCACCACGTTGCGCATGATCGCCGGTGTCGAGATGCAGGACTCGGGTGAGATTTATGTTGATGGCAAGCTGATCTGCGACACCGTGTTCCGGGTGCCTCCGGAACGGCGCGAGATCGGACTGATGTTTCAGGACTTTGCACTGTTCCCACATCTGAGCGTGGCCAAAAACGTAGCCTTCGGCCTTAAGGGCAACAAGGACGAAAAACGCGCCCGGGTCGAGGAGTTGTTGCAGAAGGTCGACCTGATGCGGTTCATCGATGGTTTTCCGCATCAACTATCAGGTGGCGAGCAACAACGCGTGGCGTTGGCGCGTGCCCTGGCGCCGCGCCCGCGCATCATGCTGATGGACGAGCCGTTTTCGGGCCTCGACAACCGTTTGCGTGATGGTATCCGTGACGAAACGCTGGCCATTCTCAAGGAAGAAGATGCCGCCGTACTGCTGGTCACGCACGAGCCGGAAGAAGCGATGCGCATGGCCGACGAGATCGCCCTGATGCGGCGTGGCAAGATCGTGCAACAGGGCGCGCCCTATAACGTCTATACGCGTCCCGCAGACAAGGCAGCGGTGGCGTTTTTCAGTGATGTCAACGTTTTGCGGGCGCAAGTGAATGGCGCATTGGCGGACACGCCCTTTGGTCAGTTCCTGGCGCCGGGCATTCCGAATGGTACGGATGTCGAGATCGTTTTTCGCCCTCAGCACATCAAGCTGGACTTCGACCGCAACGGCAAGGGGCCATTGCCGACACCAACAGATGGTGTGGCAGCCCGTGGTGTCGTTGAACGTGCGCGATTCCTGGGCAATGAAAGCCTGGTGGAGTTCCGCATGGACTATGATGGTTCGATCCTGAGGGCGACGGTTCCGAACGTGTTTGTCCCCAACCCGGGCCGGGTGATGTGGCTGACCATCCGCCGCGACAGGTGCTTCGTTTTCCCCGAGACAAGGCGCTGATCCATCGATTTCCACCAAAGTGGTGCGCGAAATCCTCAGATTGCGGGGCCACGTCGCTTGCCGCAACGCAGGCCCGGGTCTATCAAGAGCCAAACGCGGGGGTAAATCGGGCACATGCGAATTCTTCTGACCAATGACGACGGGATCAATGCCCCGGGCTTGATCACGCTAGAGGCGATTGCGGCCGAGCTGGCCGGACCGGATGGAGAAGTCTGGGTGGTCGCGCCCGCGTTTGAACAGTCCGGGGTCGGGCACTGCATCAGCTATACCCACCCGATGATGGTCGCCAAGCTGGGAGAGCGGCGCTTTGCCGCCGAAGGATCGCCTGCCGACTGTGTTTTGGCAGGGCTTCACGATGTTATGTTGGATACCCCTCCCGATCTGGTTCTGTCCGGCGTGAACAGGGGTAATAACTCGGCCGAAAACACGTTGTATTCCGGTACGATCGGTGGCGCGATGGAGGCGGCATTGCAGGGCGTCCCGGCGATTGCTCTGTCGCAATATTTTGGCCCCCGCAACCTGGGCGTTGACGACCCGTTCGAGGCAGCCGCCCGGTATGGTGCAGAACTGGTGCGCCGGATTCTGGACGCAACTCCGGCAGAACAAGGTGATTACCGGCTGTTCTATAATGTGAATTTTCCCCCGGTTCCGGCAGCCGAAGTGCTGGGCACGCGGATTGCGGCGCAGGGGTTTCGGCGCGACACACGGTTTTCAGTCGAACCGCACAGTTCGCCTTCGGGGCGGCGGTTCCTGTGGATCAAGGGTGGCTATCAGCACAATCCGACCGCACCCGGGACGGATGCGGCTGTCAATCTGGAAGGCTATATCTCGGTGACGCCGATGCGCGCTGACCTGACTGCGCATGACATGCTGGAGGCATTGAAGGCGGTCGAATGAGCGGACTGGACCCTGAAACTGTAATGCAATTCCTGTTTGCCCTGCGCAAACGGGGGGTCACGGATGCGCGCGTGCTGGCTGCGATGGAGCAGGTGGACCGCGGTCGCTTTGTCACCGGCCTGTTCGCAGGGCGCGCTTACGAAGACATGCCGCTGCCGATTTCCTGCGGTCAGACGATCAGTCAACCCTCGGTCGTTGGCCTGATGACGCAGGCCCTGAACGTGAGGCCTCGGGACACGGTGCTCGAGATTGGGACAGGTTCAGGTTATCAGGCAGCGATCCTGTCTAAACTGGCCCGCCGGGTCTACACAGTGGAACGCCACAGGCGGTTGGTGAGCGAAACAAGCAAGCTGTTTGCCGACCTAGGCCTGACGAATATCACGTCGATGTTGTCGGATGGGTCATTTGGCCTGCCGGAACAAGCCCCTTTTGACCGGATCATTGTCACAGCCGCAGCCGAGGATCCTCCGGGCCCGCTCTTGGCGCAGCTGAAAATCGGGGGTATTATGGTTCTACCCGTAGGCCAGTCGGACGCGGTGCAGCAGCTGATCAAAGTAACGCGCACCGAAGATGGTCTGGACTATGACGAATTAACGTCTGTCCGTTTCGTGCCCCTTCTGGAGGGGCTTGGAAAGGACGAGGCGTAATAGGCTTAAAGAATTGGTCGCCGGAACTCCGGGCAACAGGGGCAGGCGTTGAGGACAGAATTATGAGAGCAGTATCCAAATCAGCAATGCACCGCTGTGCGACCGGGGTGGCCGCTCTGGCCATTCTGGCCGGGTGCGAGGGGCCTCTGGATTATGACCTTCGCGGGCAGATCGGTGGATTTTCGACCACCAATGCAGCGCAATCCGCGACGGCATCCCGCCCGACACCGGACAACCGGGGCGTCATTACCTATCCGAATTACCAGGTGGTCGTGGCCCGCCGCGGCGATACGGTGCGGGACGTGGCCGCGCGGGTTGGCCTGCCCGAGGGCGAGCTTTCGCGCTTCAACGGCCTGCAGACAACGGACACGCTGAGAGAGGGTGAGGTTCTTGCATTGCCACGCACTGTTGGTGCTGGCAGCGGCGTGGACATCGCGTCGGTTGCCGGGTCTGCAATTGACCAGGTGCCGGCGTCGGGTTCGGTTCAGACCACAACACTGGAACCCGCGAAACCGGCAACAACGCCTGCGCCGATTTCAACAGGACCGGAGCCGGTCAGGCATAAGGTCAAGCGGGGTGAGACGGCCTATACAATCTCGCGCCTCTACCAGGTTCCGGTTGAATCGCTGGCGGAATGGAACGGGCTGGGATCAGATTTTACCGTGCGTGAAGGTCAATACTTGTTGATTCCGGTCAAGAACCAGCCAGCGCCCCGGCAAAATGCGGCTAGTGCCGCGCCCGTTCCCGCCACGGAAGTGACGGAACCGGGGCAGGGTTCTCCGACGCCGACGCCACCCAGCGCTACGCAGCCCTTGCCGGACGAAAAAGTTGCGCCTTTGGCCGAGGCCCCCGACGTGACCGCCGAAGCGCCAACCAATACGCGCACTTCCGCGCTGTCCCTGCCGGTTGGCGGCACTATCATTCGCGGCTATGACAAGGGCAAGAATGAGGGCATCGACATCGCTGCCGCGCCGGGTACGTCGGTCACAGCAGCCGAGGCTGGTACTGTCGCGGCGATCACAGCGGACGCGGATCAGGTGCCGATCATTGTGGTCAAGCACAACAACGATCTTCTGACTGTCTATGCAAATGTCGACAAGATCACCGTCAAGAAAGGCGATAAGGTACGCCGTGGTCAGAAGCTGGCTCAACTGCGGGGCGGCGACAATGCCTATGTGCATTTCGAAGTCCGCAAAGGATTCGAGTCCGTAGACCCGGAACCTTATCTGAAGTGAGACTAGATGGCCCGTACCGGGCCATGCCTTCGGCGAGAGTATTTCTGAAAAGATGAAGCCTGTCAGACGTACGGGTCATAGTCGCTCAGGCGCTTTCCAGGTTCGTCGGCGAAGATCTCCGGAAGGGGTGAAACAGCTTCGATCAGGTCGATTCGAAAAACACGAAATCCGTTGCGCAGCTCACACCAGGCGGTAAGGGTCCAGACCCTCCCCCAGTATTCCATATGGAGCGGGCGGATGGTGCGTTCAGTCAAAACGCCGTCGATGCGGCGATAAGAAAGGTGAAGTTTCTGACGTGATTTGATGGCTGCGCGGATCGGTGCCATATGGGCAAGGCCCCTTGCGGCATCGGCAAACGGGTAGACCGCGAATTTCCAGCTGTCCGCCTCGGCCACGACCTGCGTTGGCAAAACAGCGTCGATCTTGTCGGCAAGCGATTGTGCGGCAGCCTTCAGGTCAGTATCTGCGGCCTCGGCCACGATGGCCATGCCAAGATTCAGCGCCTCAAGCTCGGCTGTGGTCAGGTTCAACGGGGGCAGGGTGATCTGCTCGCGCACCATGTAGCCGACACCGCGCTCTCCCTCGACCGGAACGCCCGAAGCAACAAGCGTATCCATGTCGCGATAGATGGTGCGGACCGACACCTCAAGCCGGTCCGCAATGTCCTGCGCGCGGTGCAGTTTGCCATCGCGCAGGATCTGGATGATATCGAACAGGCGGTCAGTGCGGCGCATGACACGCCGTTCTGACTGCGTTTAGGCAGTCATGTTCCATAGGACTTTCTCGTGACGCATCTGGATACTATCGGGATTGATGACCGCCATCATGCCTGCCGCACATTCCTGTTGCGGAAACTGCGCAGCGGCGTCCTCTGCCGCTTTCAAATCGGTCCAGACAACATAATCGGTCCAGCGACCATCTTCGCCCTGGCTAAGCTGCCGATGGGCGAAGCCCGGCGCGCTGCGCACAAAGGCCTCAGAGGCCTGACTGAGTTTCACGAACTCTTCCGGCGTGGTGCCATTGGCCAGGGTGAAGGTGACGATTTCAGCAACGTGGGTCATTTAAATCTCCATTGACCTTGTTTCGATGCCA
This sequence comes from Ruegeria sp. CH2, assembly GCF_056537065.1. Lineage (NCBI taxonomy): Bacteria > Pseudomonadati > Pseudomonadota > Alphaproteobacteria > Rhodobacterales > Roseobacteraceae > Ruegeria > Ruegeria sp. CH2. Next base: position 569,857 of record NZ_JBQFQV010000001.1, on the reverse strand, counting down.
AATCCCTAACGGATGACAACTGACATAAACCTGTCAGTTGAGAATTGCGACCCCTTAGATTCCTCGCGTTTTCCAAAATTTTTGCCCGCAACCCGTTGCAGATGCCTTTTGAGACCAGCGATCGAGGCGTAAAGACTGAGTCAGTTGATGTTCCCGGCGCGCAAACGTGCCGACGAAAAAGGAGAGAAGACATGCTCAACAATATTGGCCTTCCTGGCCTGCTGCTGATCGCCGTTGTGGTTCTGGTTCTGTTCGGACGCGGCAAGATCAGTTCGCTGATGGGCGAAGTCGGCAAAGGCATCACCGCGTTCAAGAAGGGCGTCAAAGACGGTTCGGAAGAGCTGGAAAAGGACGCTTCTGAGCTGGCCAAGGACGTCACGCCTGAAACCGAGAAAGACAAGGCGTAAGCGCGGATGTTTGATCTGGGCTGGACCGAGCTTCTGGTCATCGGCATCGTTGCCCTGATCGTTGTGGGGCCAAAGGACCTGCCGGTGCTGTTCCGCAATGTCGGACGTTTTGTCGGCAAGGCACGCGGAATGGCGCGCGAGTTCAGCAGCGCCATGAACGAGGCCGCCGATCAGGCCGGGGTGAATGAGATCAAGAAAGGTCTCAACGCTGCCGTGAACCCTGTGGGATCGGCCATGGACGGTGTCAAGCAAGCCGCGCAGGAGATGGCGAAAAGCATCGATCCTACAAAGTTCGACCCTGAAAGCGAAACGGGTAAACTGGCGGCCGAGCGGGCCGAGCAGGCCAAAAAGGTTCAGGCGTCAGCCGCCCGTGCCACCGCCGAGCGCAAGGCCAAGGAAGCAGCCGATGCACTGGCCAAGGCAGAAGAGGCCGAAGCCGCGCTGAACACTGAAAGCAAGACATGAGCAAAACCGACGAGATTGACGATTCTTCGGCCCCGTTGATCGAACATCTGGCCGAACTGCGCACACGGCTGATCCATAGCGTTGTGGCGTTTCTGGTCGGTATGATCATCTGTTTTTCAGTGGCGACGCCGATCTTCAATTTCCTGACCAATCCCCTGTGTGACGTTCTGGCTGAGCGCGGGCAGGATTGTGGCCTGATCTTCATCTCGCCACAGGAAGGGTTCTTTGTTGCGATCAAGGTTTCCCTATTGGGTGGGTTCATTCTGGCGTTTCCCTATATCGGGATGCAGATGTGGCGCTTTGTAGCACCGGGCCTCTACAAGTCCGAGAAAAACGCGTTCCTGCCTTTCATGCTGGCTTCGCCCTTTATGTTTCTCCTGGGCGCAAGCTTTGCCTTCTACGTCGTCACGCCTCTGGCCTATGACTTTTTTCTCGGGTTCCAGCAATTCGGGGCTGAGGGTGAAGCCGTGGCCGACGGGGTCAACGCGGCACCGCTGAGTGTGGTGTTCCAGGGCTCAGCCCAAGAATATCTGAACCTGACGATCAAGTTCATCGTGGCCTTTGGATTATGTTTCCAACTGCCGGTTCTCCTGACCCTCATGGGGAAGGCAGGACTGGTCAGTGCCGAGGGGCTGGGTGCTGTTCGGAAATATGCGGTGGTCGGCATTCTGGTTCTGGCCGCAGTCGTCACACCACCGGATGTCATCACACAAATCATTCTGTTTGTGGTGGTCTACGGCCTGTACGAGATTTCGATCTTCCTGGTCGCGCGAGTAGAAAAGAAACGCGAGGACCAGTTGCGCGCTGACGGTTATTACGATGATGAGCCGGAAGCGGATGATGACCTGATGCAGGAATTCGAAGACGACAAGTAAATCTGCCGACGAAAACAAAAGGGCGCGCCATCCATGGGCGCGCCTTTTTCTTTTGAAACTCTTGTTGTGCCAATTGGAACGTGCTTTGAACCCCTCAAGACAAAACCGGAGGCCCATATGGACGACCAAGCCCTGAACCGTATCGCCGAGGCGTTGGAACGCATGGCACCGGCTCCTTTGGCGGCGCCTGATTTTGCCGTTGCTCCGGCATTTGTGTGGCATGTCGAACCGGATCGACTGGAACCTGTTACACATGTCAACCGGGTCGATCTGGATCTCCTGGTCGGCATCAATCGCTCTCGCGACACGTTGATGGACAATACGCGCCGGTTTGCAGCAGGGTACAAGGCAAATAACGCGCTGCTCTGGGGGGCGCGGGGGATGGGAAAGTCCAGCCTTGTAAAGGCCGTGCATGGCTCTCTGAGCGCTGATTATGCCGACCTTAAACTGGTCGAATTGCAGCGCGAGGATATGGGAACGGTGGCGCGGTTGCTGAACCATCTGCGCGCAGCGCCCTACAGGTTCATACTGTTTTGCGATGACCTGTCGTTCAGCCACGATGACCAGCACTACAAATCTCTCAAGGCTGTTCTGGATGGTGGTATTGAAGGCAGGCCAGAGAATGTGGTCTTCTATGCCACTTCAAACCGTCGCCATCTGATGCCGCGGGATATGATCGAAAACGAACGCTCCAGCGCCATCAATCCTTCCGAGGCGGTCGAAGAAAAAGTCTCGCTGTCGGATCGCTTCGGCCTGTGGCTTGGGTTCCATCCCTGTGATCAGGACGAGTATCTTGCGATGATCGACCGCTATTGCGCCGCCTATGGCGTTTCTGTTGATGCAGAGATCTTGCGCGCCGAGGCAATTGAGTGGCAAGCCACGCGCGGGTCGCGCTCTGGCCGTGTCGCCTGGCAATTCTTCGTCGATCTGGCTGGGCGCAACGGCGTGCATATCGCCTGATCCAGGCTTCACCTGGCTGCAAATATCCCCGCCAGAGGCATGGCCCGTCAGGGCCATTTCCTAAAGCAGTGCCAGAATCCGCGCAGCTTCATCCTTGGTGCTGTTCAACACGCTCCGGTCTTCCCCGGGATGAAAACGCGCACGGACGGCCGTGGGCATCGGCGCGGGTTCGACAACCGAAACCCGAGGACCGGTGCGTTCGGTTTCGACGGCCCAACTGCGGGCCAGAGCCATCTGCGCGGCCTTGGTGGCACCGTAGATGCCATAAAACTTCTCGCCAGCTTTCGGATCGTCAAAAAACACCGCATGGCCACTCTCGCCCAGAAGGGGTGAGACATAGGGGATCAGAACCGAGGTCGCGTTTGCATTTGTGTTGATCGCCTTGGCCCATTCCTTGGGGTCAACAAAATGCACTGGCGTCAGTGCTGATGTGTGGATGGCTGTGTGCATCCACAGGTCAACCTTGCCCCAACGGTCATGGATGCCACGACACAGGGTCGCCATGGCGTTTGGATCGGTGATGTCCATGGGGGCCAGAGTGGCTGACCCGCCCTTCGCCTTGATACGATCGTCCAGCTCTTCCAGCCCGCCGGTGGTCCGGGCGACGGCGACGATATGGTATTCAGGTGCCAGCGCTTCGGCCAGCGCAGCGCCCAACCCGCGAGAGGCCCCGGTGATAAGGGCGATTTTTGTCTGATCGGTCATGGCTGCGGTTTGAACCCCTGCGCGAGGGGCGTCAAGTCGCGATTAGCTTCCGGGAATGGCGATCCGCTTGGTCTGGCCGCTTTGTCGCAGCATGATGCCCTGTTCGTCGATTGCTATCACCGTACCCGAGGCGACACGGCTTCCGGGTTCAACCTCTTTCACGCGGCCCGATGACAGGCGTACCAAGGCGTGCAGTTCGGTTTTGGGCCCGAACACCCCCAGAACAGAAACAGAGTTCTTGTTTAACGCGCCCTGCTGTGTGGCCGCGCTTTTGACATTGGTGTTTGACATGGTCCGTGGCCCGGCATGAGTTCCGAACCCCTTATTTCGAGTGAGTGGTTGCCGCCCGATATCAAAACGATCAGGTGAGCAAAAGACCCACACAGACTCCACGCTTCACGACGTAGCGACCCATTTGTTAGTCCCTGTGATCGTGCAAGAATCGCCGCCGGGTTGTGGCAGATTTCCACTCATCGGTGGAACAGTATAGATGCGAGCCACCCTGAATAGGGTTGTCCTATCTGCATGCCGAACGGATTGATTCGCGGTCTGAATAGAAGCTGGACGTGCACTCGGTGGGCGGAGTCTTTCAGCCTGAGGCGAGTTTAGCCGCATTCCACGACCCGCCCGGAACCTGCATATCCGCGCGTTTCTGGCTGACACGGCTGCTGTTTTCCAGACTGTCCAGGTAATCCGCGCTAACGCTGCCTGTAATGTAATTGCCATCAAAGCAGGAACAATCAAATCCCTGGATGTCCGGGTTTCCTTCCTGGGCCGCCCAGATCAGGTCCTCCAGATGCTGATAGAACAGTGCATCGGCGCCCAGCTCTTCACGGATCTCTTCGATCTCTTTGCCATTTGCGATCAGCTCGGCCTTGGTCGGCATGTCTATGCCATAGACATTGGGGTATTTGACCGGCGGCGAGGCGCTGGCCACATAAACCTTCTTGGCCCCGGCATCGCGGCACATCTGAACGATCTTTTTGATGGTGTTGCCGCGCACGATGGAATCGTCGATCAACAGAACGCTGTGGCCTTCGAATTCCAGCGGAACGGCGTTCAGCTTGCGGCGGACGGATTTCTGTCGCTCGGCCTGGCCCGGCATGATGAAGGTACGCCCGACATAGCGGTTCTTCACCAACCCCTCGCGATAGGGGATGCCGGTGATTTTTGCCGCTTCCAGTGCCACGGGGCGGGCGCTGTCGGGTACGGGAATGATCCGGTCGATTTCCAGGCCGGAGTCCTGAATTTGTTTCGCCAGCGTCTGTCCCATACGCATCTGGGTTTTATAAACCGAGACACCGTCCAGCAGTGAATCCGGGCGCGCCAGATACACATACTCGAAGATACAGGGCGTCAGCTTGCCTTCGACCGCCTGAAACTCGTGCATGTTGCCTTTCAGGTCGATCAGGATGGCCTCGCCCGGGCGCAGATCGCGCAGCTTTTCAAAACTGTTGATACCAAAGGCTACGTCTTCCGAAGCAAAGGCATAATCGTCCCCCTGACCGTCGACATTGCGTTTTGCGACCGAAAGGGGCCGAATGCCAAATGGGTCGCGGAACGCCAGCATGCCAACACCTGCCACCAGACAGATGACTGAATAGGCGCCCTGAACCCGCTCCATCGTCATCTTCACACCGGCAAAGATGTTTCGGATCGGGTCCGAATTGCCGTTCACCTTGATGGCGTCAGCCACTTTGTCGGCCAGCACGTTCAGCAGGATTTCCGAATCCGATGTGGTGCGCAGGTGGCGGCTGTATTTCCCGGTCACCTTCTCGCGCTGTTCCGCTGTGTTGGTGATGTTGCCGTTGTGAACAAGATAGATACCGTAGGGTGCGTTCACGAAGAAAGGTTGCGCTTCAGCCGCGCTGAGTGATCCGGCCGTGGGATAACGAACATGCCCCATGCCGACATGACCCAGAAGGGTTTCAGCATCCTGGGCGTTGAACACGTCCTTGACCAAACCATTGGCTTTCTTTTCCCGGAAGAATTCGCCGTTGTAGGTCACGATCCCGGAGGCATCCTGACCCCGGTGCTGCAACATCAGCAACCCGTCATAGATCTCAGCAAAGACATCATGTGTCCGGCTTGCGATTCCTAAAATCCCACACATTCAAGGGGCTCCAACTTCTATGACGATATCATTCGAGGATTGACCGCAGTTCGGCACCGAACTTTCTGCATCTTCAGCGCGGAAATGTTCGCTACACAGGAACAAGACGCCGTTAGGGCGACCATCACTGCGATCAGCGCGCATTCATACAGAAAGTACAAGATGGGTGGCTCCGATTCCGTGGCAGGTTGGCCCCCACATAATGCCTATTGGCGTGGCTGTCATCAAAGGATCACAATAGCCAAATGCCGCAGGCCAAGTTTGCGTATGTCGACGTAGAAAAACGAAGATGGTGACATGCGCAAACATATGTGCTGTCATGCATTTGATTGCATACATTAACTGCTAAAACTCAGCACCTCGGGGGGACCTGAATGTGGCAGCATAAACCTCCTCACAAGAACCAGGAACGGATCAGGCAGCGGTGCCATCGGTGCCGAGGATTGGGGCGCGCATCGTGCCAGATCTGTAACGGAGCGGGTGAGATCGCCAAAAGCAGAGATATCTTTGGAAAACCGATCTTCAGTCGATGTGACGGGTGCTTTGGTTTGAAAACAATCCGCTGTACCGTGTGCGGTGGCGAGGGGTTTGTCTGATCTGCAACAAAAAAGCCCGGCAGGGCCGGGCTTTCATGAATTGGTGATCTGCCTCTATCAGCCGTTGGAAGGTGCAGTTGTTGCCGGTTCAGCGTTTCCTGCCGTGCAACTGGCGACCAGCTGTTCATACTGAGTCGTAACCCACCCCAGAGCCGCCTCGGGGTTTTGTTCCTCAATCTGGCCGCTGAACTGTTCAAACACCTTGGCCGACCGGCTTTCATCAACAATTGTGTAAGACTGGCCGGTCATGACGGTGTCGTAAACGAAGAACGCAATCGCAACCAGAAGAATGCCACGAGCGATGCCGAAGAACAGCCCCAGAGCCTGATCCAGGCCGCCAAGGGCCGAGCGCTGAACCAGCGATGAAAACAGCGGCGTGAAGATACTGACCACGATCAGCGCCACCGCAAAGACCGCTGCAAACCCGGTGATCACAGACAGTTCGCAGCTGTCACGCAGGAAATCTCCGACGACCGGGATTTCCTTGACCAGAGGTACCGCCTGCGGGGCGAAGATGAACGCCAGAACGGCCGCTGCGACCCAACCCGCGATGGCCAGAACTTCGCGCATAAAACCGCGCGAATAGGCCAGCAAGCCTGACAGCACGATGATCAGGGCAACCACCCCGTCGATTATTGTAAAACCTTCCATGGCCCTCGCCTGTTCTTTTCTGCCCCTCAAGGCGGGACTTTAACCTGCTCCGAAGGTTTCGCCAACAAACCCTACCAAATCAGAGGGCCGGGTGAGTGTCAGACCTGCCACAGTACCGGTTTTGCCACCTGCCGGAGCTATTGCCGCTGTGAAACCAAGTTTTTGTGCTTCTTTCAACCTGTTTTCTGTCTGCGGAGCCGGTCTAAGTGCCCCGGATAGCGAGATTTCCCCGAAAACGACGGTGTCTGAGGGCAGGGCCGTGTCCTCGCGCGCGCTCAGCAATGCAGCGGCAACGGCCAGATCGGCGGCGGGTTCACTGACTTTCAATCCACCGGCCACGTTCAGATAGACGTCGAGACCCGCAAAGGGAATGCCGCAACGCGCTTCGAGAACGGCAAGGATCATCGCCAGCCGCCCGCTGTCCCATCCCACCACTGTCCGGCGCGGCTGTGAATGGGGGGACGGGGCAACAAGGGCCTGCAATTCGACCAGAACCGGCCGTGTGCCCTCAATCCCGGCAAAGACGGCAGAGCCAGGGCTGGGCTTACCTCGTTCCGACAGGAACAAGGCCGAGGGGTTGGTGACCTGCGCCAGCCCTTTGCCTGTCATCTCGAATACGCCAATTTCGTCGGCGGGACCAAAGCGGTTCTTGACCGCCCGCAGAATACGAAACTGATGGCCGCGCTCGCCCTCGAAATACAGCACCGTATCAACCATGTGTTCGACAACACGGGGCCCTGCGATCTGGCCTTCCTTGGTGACGTGCCCGACCATGATGATCGACACACCATGCCGTTTCGCAAAGGCGGTCAATTCATGAGCAGCCGCCCGGACTTGCGACACGGACCCCGGCGCGCTGTCGACATTGTCCGCCCACATGGTCTGGATCGAGTCGATGATCGCCAGACCGGGTTTCTCGGCTTCAAGCGTGGTAAGAATGTCGCGCAGGTTGGTTTCGGCAGCAAGTTGCACCGGCGCATTCTCCAGCCCAAGGCGGCGCGCCCGCATGCGAACCTGCGCACTGGCTTCTTCACCCGAGACATAGATCGTCTTGACGCCAGCACGGGCAAATCGGGCAGCCGCTTGCAGCAGCAGGGTGGATTTGCCGATGCCGGGGTCGCCGCCCACCAACAGGGCGGAGGCCGGGACCAGCCCGCCGCCCAGAACACGGTCCAGCTCTTCCACTCCGCAGAGTGTGCGGGGTGGCGGGGTTTCCTCGGTCGACAGGTCGGTGAGCGTCATCGACCGTCCGCGTTTCGAGCCCAGCGATTTCTTGGCTGGGCCTGCCGACAGAGGTACGTCCTGGATGATCGAGTTCCACTCGCCGCACCCGTCGCAGCGGCCCGACCAGCGGGAATGGGATGCGCCGCAGGCGGAGCAGGAGAAGGTTGGTTTTGCCATGACGTCTTGGTGCCCGAGGATGGGCGGTTCTTCAAGCCCTTGCTGGGCTTTCCTCGTCGTCAGCGCCCTATGTCCGGGCGTTGGTTTTGCAGTGGCGTTCGGTGAGAATGCCCAAAGCGATGGAGGCAAGGATGCAGGCCGTGAACAGGTAGAGACCCCATGCGGTCTCAACAGTGGCGTAAGAGATGCCCTTGGCCAATGTGATGTAAAGCGCGATCAGGAAGATATCCGCCATCGCCAGCTTGCCTAGGATACTCAGCGCAGGCTGCACACGGGCATCTAGCAGGTTCCACTGTATCAGCGCGGTGCCAATGGTTTTGATGTAGGGCGCGAAGAGGGCAAAGATGGTGACGACCAGCGCAAGGAAGATGTCGGATTTCCAAAGCGACTGGAGGCCGGTGATGACGCTGATTTCGCTAAGGCCAAAGATCGGCAGGAACCCCGCGCGCATCAGCGGGGCGAACCACGCGACGGGGTAGAAAACCAAAAGTGACAGTGTTGCGAAACGCAATATCATGGCGGCCAACGCTATTAAGTGTGACCGCCTGACATTACGGTGTTGGATCGTGGGTTCAAGGATGCTTGTTCAAAAGCTTATCCTGCGCGCTTCATACGAGCCATCAGGTTGGTTTTGAGAATGAACTGATGGAACAAGGCAGCCAGAAAATGCAAGACAATCAGAACAAGCATTAGCGTTTTCAGGATCTCATGCACTTCGGCGGACGCTGCTATCCCACCAAACCAGGCCAAGGCACCTGAGGCGGGCACCAGCACCATCAACGCATAGAGTGAGAAGTGCGTGATATGTGCGGCGAGCTTCATCGCGGCTGTTTCTTTTTCCGGTAGCGGCGGCGCGCCGCGGGTCAGACGTAGTGCAATCCGCCAAATCGCGAGCGCAAGGACAAGCAATCCTCCGAATACATGAAGAGCAACTGGTGCTTGAAAAGAGACAGGCAATCCGCGTTCGAATTGATCCCAGGCTTCAGACATCGGCTCGTGAAAGAGAAATTGAATTGCGATCAGAACGAAAATGACCCAGTGAAGGGCGATTTGCGCGCGAGAATACGAAGTAGGCATGGGGAAGCTCCGACAAACTTTAACGTTGCGCTGGTTTAACGCAAAACTGTCAGATTTCCGTCGATGATTTTTGATTTATTTGTCCAGCATCACTGCTATCAACGCACCGCCTCAATCGGCCCCTCAGCGCTCCCGCTGATGAACTGCTCCACATAGGGATCACCTGAGGCATCCATCTGGCTGACCGGGCCGGTCCACTGGATCACCCCTCCGTGCAGCATGGCCACGTTGTCAGCAATCGCGCGGACGGAGCTCATGTCGTGGGTGATGGTCATCGCGGTGGCGCCCATCTCAGTTACGATCTCGCGGATCAGGTCGTTGATGACGCCGGACATGATCGGGTCGAGGCCGGTGGTGGGTTCGTCAAAAAAGATAATCTCAGGCTCGGCGGCGATGGCGCGGGCAAGGCCCACGCGTTTTTGCATCCCGCCTGACAGTTCTGCCGGAAAACGGTCGGCCACGTCGGATTTCAGGCCCACGCGGCGCAGTTTTTCGATGGCGATCTCGCGCGCTTCCTCGGTTGGACGTTTCAGCGAGCCGCGCAGCAGGCGGAAGGCGACGTTCTGCCAGACGGTCAGCGAGTCGAACAGCGCACCGCCCTGAAACAACATTCCAAACCTGGCCAGAAACGCATCCCTGTCACCGGATTGTGCATCTTTGCCGTCCACGTAGATCACGCCACTGTCAGGGTGGATCAAACCCAGAATGCACTTCAATGCCACCGACTTGCCGGTGCCCGAGCCGCCAATGATCACCATTGAGGTGCCTTTGGGAATCTCAAGGTTCATGCCTTGCAACACACGGTTGTCGCCAAAGGCTTTATGTACGTTCTCCATCCGGATCATAGCGAGAAGAACACCCCCGTGAGAACAAAGTTTGCGGCGAGGATCAACACGGCTGCGGCCTCGACCGACCCTTTGGTAGCGCGACCGACACCCTGTGCGCCACGGCCCGAGTTCATGCCGTAATAGCAACCCATGATAGCCGCGATCACGCCAAAGGCCGCGCCTTTGACCAGAGACGATACTATGTCGCGCATCTCAAGGAAATCGACCGTGTTTTTCAGATACGCCGCCGGGTTGAAGCCCAGATTCTGCGTAGCGACAGTGTACCCGCCCGCAATCCCGATAACGTCACCTACGGCGACCAGTGCAGGCACGGTGATCAGCGCGGCCAGCACACGTGGAGCAGTAAGGTATTTCATCGGATGGGTCGACAGCGTGACCAGAGCGTCGATTTGTTCGGTCACTTTCATCGTGGCGATCTCGGCCGCGATGGACGAGGTCACGCGCGCGGCGATCATCAGGCCGACCAGAACCGGGCCAAGTTCGCGCACCATGCCGATAGCGACGATCTGGGGCACGACGGCCTCGGCGTTAAACCGTGCACCGCCCGCATAGATTTGCAAAGCCAGCGCGCCGCCGGTGAAAATGGCGGTCAGGCCGACGACGGGCAGGGACAGCCAGCCGATATTCAGCAGGGCCATCCCGAATTCACGCGGATAGAAGGGTGGGCGCAGGATGTGCGACACTGCATCAAGCGCGAACAGGGCCACCCGGCCAAAGGCCGCAAGCAGGCCCAGCACGGTGCGGCCCAGCCCCCCCAGCGCGCTGATTGGGTTCATTCCACGTAGCCCCGCGAATAGCGACTGCCCATTGATGTCAGGATTTCATAGCCAATTGTACCAGCAGCCTCGGCCAGATCATCAACGGTTTGATGACCGTTGAGAATGCGCAGGCGCTCCGGGTCTTTCGGCAGGTCCGTGACGTCCACGGTTATCAGGTCCATTGAGATACGTCCAACAACTGGGCAGGGTTGGTCGCCCGCAAATGTGTCGATGCCGCCGCCAATAGCGCGATGCAGGCCGTCTGCATAGCCGGCAGCAACGGTGGCGATCCGGGACGGCCGTCGCGCCACCCAGGTGTTTCCATAACCCACGGTCTCGCCCACGGCCAACTTGCGCACCTGGATGACAGGAAGGTCTACGGTTACGACAGGCTTTGCACCGACAAAGGGCATTCCGCCATAAAGACCAATGCCCGGGCGACAGAAGTCAAAATGAAACTCAGGCCCCAAAAGCATCCCGCCCGTCGCTGCCAGGGAGCGCGGCGCAGCGACCCCATCAGTCATGTCGCGGAAGGTTTTCAGTTGTTGCTGGTTCATCGGGTGTTCCGGCTCGTCCGAGCAGGCCAGATGAGACATGATGAGCGCCGGGTTCAAGGCTTCGGCCTTGGAACGCAACTCAGCCCAGTCAGCAGGTTCAAGACCAAGCCTGTTCATGCCACTGTCCAGTTGGATACCAAACGGGTGGTCGGGCAGGGCCTCTGTGTGGCGTTGAAACTGTTCCGGCGAGTTGATCAGTGGTATCAGGTCGTTGCCGCGCAGCAGGTCGGCATCGCCTTCCATATGTCCCGAAAAAACGAAAATCACCGGGCCGGGGCCAACTGCCTCGCGAACGGTTGCGCCTTCTTCTGCGGCGGCCACGAAAAACTTGCGAACACCTTCTTCTGCCAACGTGTCGCTGACAGGTCCTGCGCCCAGCCCATAGGCATCTGCCTTGACCACGGCGCCGGTTTCGACCCCGGTTTTCGCGTCGAGTGCCCGCCAGTTTCTGGCGAGGGCCTGAAGATTGATCGTCAAACGTGCAGTACTCATGGGACTGTTCATGACATTGCGCCGTCCAAGGTCAAGAGGGAAAGGGCTTTTTCCGCGACAGATTGCGCCCACCAAGCGACAGATACGGCGGAAAACACCCAAAAAAGCAGACATTTTGGCGACTTACTGCTGTATTAAGCCGTTTTCGGGATTGTCTTCACATAGGTGTTAAAGTGATGTTGAGAACAAGATCGTCCCATCGCTGCAATAAACGGTGCTGCGGCATATCCCGAGGAAATCATGGATTTTTATACCGATCAAACGCCAGATCCGTCCGAAACAGCCCGGTTTTTCGCAGAAGTATTTTCGGCGTCGGAAGGCCCGGACGAGGGGGCGATTATCGAAGCTTTCGTGCAAGAGATGATCGATACCACCCCACCACAGGACCTGATGGTGTGCACCGCGCGACGCGATCAGGTGCTGCTTGGCTGCGCCATCTTTTCCCGAATGCTGTTTCCACAGGATGCGCGCCGGGTATTTATCCTGTCGCCTATGGCTGTCCGAACAGACAGGCAAAAAGCCGGGGTTGGACAGGCTTTGATTGCCTATGGTCTGGATTGCCTGCGGGCATCAGGCGTGAACGTGGCACTCACCTATGGTGATCCCGCTTACTATCGAAAAACAGGTTTTGAGCAGATTTCTGAGGCCACTGCACAACCGCCGCTAAAGCTGAGCCATCCGCATGGCTGGCTGGGGCAGTCGCTGGATGGTCAGGCGCTTGCGCCACTTAGCGGCCCGTCGCACTGCGTGTCTGCGTTGAACAATCCGACGCTTTGGTGAGTGCGGGGTTCAATCTGTCAGAATACAGGCGGGCGGACCTCATTCTTGGTTCGCGCACCAGATCCTGAATCGCGCGACAGGTTCACAGAACCTTTTTGCTTTGCCAACAATCAAAGGAAAGTCGGGAAAACCCAAGTAAGTCTGTCCTTTCGCGATCAATAACCTTCAATCTCGCCACCCTGCTGCCACGGCTTGACCAGATTGCCAAACCGGGTGAATTGCGCCTCGAATGACAGCTCGACCGTGCCGATTGGACCGTGGCGCTGTTTGCCAACGATAATCTCGGCCTTGCCGTGCAGGCGTTCCATGGCCTGCTTCCATTCTTCCATCTTCTCAAGCTCGTGATCGCCGGGTTTTTCACGTTCTTTGTAGTATTCTTCGCGGAACACGAACATCACGACATCGGCGTCCTGTTCGATCGAGCCTGATTCCCGCAGGTCAGACAGCTGCGGACGTTTGTCGTCGCGGTTTTCGACCTGGCGGGAAAGCTGCGACAGGGCAATCACCGGAATGTTCAGTTCTTTGGCGATTGCTTTCATGCCCATTGAAATCTCAGCAATCTCGTTAACCCGGTTGTCGGACATGCCGCGGCACAGTTGCAGATAGTCGATCACCAGCAGGTCCAGCCCATGTGTGCGTTTCAACCGTCGCGCGCGTGCGGCAAGCTGAGAAATCGGAAGGGCGGGCGTGTCGTCGATAAAAAGCGGGCAGGCTTCAAGTTCTTTGGCCGCATCAACGAAACGGCGGAATTCGGCCTCGGTCATGTCGCCCTGACGGATCTTGTGGCTAGAGATTTCGGACGCCTCGGCCAGAACGCGCCCGGCCAGCTGTTCAGCGCTCATCTCAAGTGAGAAAAAGCCGACGACCCCGCCGTCAATTGCGCCTTCGGAACCATCCGGTTTCAGACCGCGTTTGTATGCTTTGGCCACGTTGAAGGCCACGTTGGTCGCCAGCGAGGTTTTCCCCATCGACGGACGACCTGCGAGAATGATCAGGTCCGAGGGGTGAAGACCACCCAGTTGTTTGTCGAGATCGACCAGACCGGTCGAGATCCCAGCCATGCCGCCACCGCGCTGGTAGGCTTCGTTGGTGACATTGACGGCTTCTGTGACCGCCTTGAGGAAGGACTGGAACCCCTGTTCGGTCTGGCCCTGCTCGGAAAGCTGATAAAGCTGTTGTTCGGCCTCGACGATTTGTTCTTTCGGTTCGCTGGCTACATCGACCCGCGCGGCCTTGTCGGAGATGTCGCGGCCCAAACGGATCAACTCGCGCCGGATGGCGAGGTCATATATCATCTGGGCGTAGTCATGTACCGCAAAGGCGCTGATCGACGCGCCGGCAAGCTTGACCAGATAAGCTGGCCCGCCCAATTCCTTCAGGCCCTCATCCTCGGCCATGAAGGATTTCAACGTCACAGGCGAGGCCAGCGCGTTCTTTGCAATGCGTGCGGCGGCGACCTCATAAATGCGGGCATGAACCGGGTCATAGAAATGCTCGGACCCAATGATCGAAGCGACCCGGTCGTAAAGGTCGTTATTCGTCAGAATTGCACCCAGAAGCTGCTGTTCAGCCTCAATGGAATGCGGCATGGTTTCGGCGTTCTGAATATGCGCCGCTGCCTGCTCGATACTGCTGATCTCGTTCATCATGTCCCCGCTGCCCGTTCCGAGGTTCTACACGCCACACCCCGGTTCAAGCTATCTGCAAATGAATGGGGGTAAGTTGGTATAACTGCCCCCCGCCTTGGGATAACTGCCCACCCCAATGGGGATAACTTAGCCCTAGTTTTACACGGGCGCAGCGTTACCGCAACATTTGGTGTGTTGGCTGGATATCTTGACTAGATAGGCGCGCTTTGATGCGATTCGAAAATCAACTATCCCCAAGCCATCCACAGGCTGAAAATCACGATTTTCGCGCGTCCTGCCAGCCTCGCGGGTCGTTCAGAAACGCCTCGACCCCGTCAAGTGTTTCCTGATCAAAGGCTTTTTGCGCCTTGGCCTCGGCCAGAACATCCCACCACGTGCAAAGGTGATGCAGCTTTACACCATGGTCGCCCAGCGTCTTCTCGGTTTCGGGGAAGATACCGTAGTAGAAGATCACAGCCGTATGCCCGCAGGTGGCACCAGTTTCGCGAATTGCATCGACGAAGGACAGTTTCGAACCGCCATCGGTAGTCAGGTCCTCGACCAGCAACACGCGTTCACCTTCGCTCATTGCGCCTTCAATGCGGGCGTTGCGCCCGTAACCTTTGGGTTTTTTGCGCACGTAGGTCATCGGCAATGCCATACGTTCGGCCACCATCGCGGCAAAGGGGATGCCCGCAGTTTCGCCGCCCGCAATGTTGTCAAAGGCTTCGAAACCCGCGTCCCGCATTACCGTAACAGTCAGAAAATCCATCAGCGTGGAACGAATGCGCGGGTAGGAGATCAGCTTGCGGCAATCGATATAGGTCGGGCTGGGAAGGCCACTCGCCAGCGTGAACGGCTCGCGCGCGTTGAAGTGGACGGCCTTGATCTCCAGCAGCATCCGGGCCGTCAGGCGAGCGATTTCAGTGCTATCGGGAAAAGAACTGGGGATCATGGCGGGACCTCGGCGATGAAATGATGTTTCGGGCTGATAGCCCGACCCTTGGCCCGGAGTCGAGAGCTGTTGGAACAAAAGAAAAGCGGACCCCCCTAAGGTCCGCTGTTTCCGGGTAGTCAGCTATGCGAACACCATTGTCGCTGCGTTACCCTTGCCCGAACATGTTGACCCACCGGATCAGCATTGGTGCCAGACAAATCAGCAATAGGACAGGCATCATGCACATGGCCATCACGGCAGACATCTGCACAGGCAGACGGTTTGCCTTTTCCTGGGCGCGAAGTTCTCGGTCAAGCCGCATGTCAGTGGCGAAGCGGCGTAACGATGCGGATATGCTGGTTCCGTACTGGTTGGATTGCAAAAAGGCGTTCGCGAACGAGTTCATCTCGTCGATACCGACCCGGTTCGCCATGTCCAGAAAGGCGGCCTGACGTTCTTTGCCTGCCTGCAACTCCAGTTGAAGAACCGAAAACTCCTGCGAGATTTCCGGAGCTGCCTTGGCCATTTCATGCGAGACCCGGATCATCGCCGCGTCAAAGCCCAGCCCGGCCTCGATAGCGACTTGCAGCAGGTCAAGCGCGTTAGGCAGGCTGTGTTCGATGGCCTGGCGGCGTTTCTTTATGCGGCGCCGCAACCACAGTGCCGGGCCATAAAAGCCCAGGACCATCAGTGCCGTCACGATCTGCATTGTGTTTATCCAGGTAACACCCTGCAAAAGGTCGGCGATCCCTAACTGAACTTGCGTTTCGATCGGCAAAGCCATGGTTGCGACGAACGCGGCAGGCAACACAAATCCCAGGACGACCCGAAAGGTATAATAGGTGCGAATGGCGTGCTTTTGCCGAATTCCGGCCTGTTTCAACAGCTTCCCGATCCTGGAGCGTTCGCGTTTTGACGACGGGACGAAGGCCTTCAGCAGCCCGTGCGGGTCGCTGTTGTCACCCTGGATAAGGTCAAAATCCTGCCCATGCCCTTGTGAAACCGACCCAACGCGCATACGGCGTGCTGCCGTGTTTTCACTTGCCGTAAATCCGGAAAGGCCCATGACGACAAAGAAAACACTAAGGGCAATACCGACCAACAGGATCAACTGCGGTGTGATGCGCGGATCGTTTAGAATGTCCTGAAGAATATCCATATCCCAATTCCCCTTAGAATCTGAATTTAACCAGCCGCTTCAGGATGAAACCCTGGGCAATTGTCAGGCCAATGATCACCTGGGCGAAATACGGAAACAGCGGATCGCTGCGTACGTCGCCGTAAAATGTTGGCGTGGAGATCTCGATCGAAAGATAAATGATGACCGGCAAAATCGTGAGGATAAGGCTGCTCAGGCGACCTTCGGCAGAGATTGCCTTGATCTTTTTTTGCATCGTGTGCCGGTCGCGGATGGTCTGGGACAGAATGCTTAGAACGCGGGACAGGTTGCCGCCGGTTCCATGCTGAATGCCGATACTTACGGCAAGGTATTTTGCATCCTCTGTTCCGACCCGTTGCGCAAAGTCGTGAAAGGCGGTCGCGACGTCATCACCATAGTTGATCTGGTCTTTGATGATGCCAAACTCTGACCCGATCGGATCCGGCAGATCAGAGGCAACGTTTCCAACCGTCACTGCAACGGGATGCCCCACCTTTAGCCCTCGAGCCATCAGGTCTAACGCGTCAGGCAATTGTTTCGTCAGTTTCTTCGCGCGGGCGTCTTTCATGGCGACCAGCACGATAACCGGGCCGATGAGGCCGAACACAGCGCTCAGAATGACTGCCAGTTCCGGTGCAAGGAACCGGGAGGCCCCGAAAAAGATCATCAAAACCAGAAGGGAGACGGCGAGAACCACCCAAACCGGGTTGACCGCCAAACCGGCTTGCACAAGCAGACGGCGAAACCGCGTAATCAGCCCGGCTTTTTCACCAGCAGCCAGCATTGCGGGATCGCGAAGCAGCTGCAACACCTGATCCGTCGAAGCCCCGTTCTGGATCAGTTTCATGCGGCGGTTTCTGGCTTCGCCATGCGTTTCCTTGCGCGCCAGAAGCTGGTGAACGCCTTCGTAGGCAAGCAGAATACCCAGAAAAATCGAAATATAGATCAGGATGTTCAGTATGTTGGGCTGAAGGTCAATCATGATGTCGTCACCCCATGAATAAACATGTTGGTGTCCACATCGACACCCGCCGCCACCAGCTGGTCGAAGCATTTTGGCCGTATTCCGGTTGGCAGGAACTCTCCCAGAACGTCGCCGTTTTCAGACTTGCCACGGCGCTTGAAGACAAAGATGTCCTGCATCGTGATCGTATCGTCTTCCATGCCCGTGATTTCGGAAATACTGACGACCCTGCGTGTCCCGTCGCTCAGACGGCTGAGTTGCAGGACGATCTGAATGGCCGAGGCGATTTGAGACCGGATGGTTCTGACGGGCAGGTCCGCCCCCAGCATCGTCACCATCTGTTCGACCCGGCTGAGCGCATCGCGGGCCGAATTCGCATGTACGGTCGTCATGGAGCCGTCATGCCCCGTATTCATGGCCTGAAGCATGTCAAAGCATTCGGCACCACGGACCTCGCCGACAATAATGCGGTCAGGCCGCATCCTGAGCGCGTTGCGCACCAGATCCCGCTGCGTAATCACCCCTTGACCTTCCGAGTTGGGGGGACGGGTTTCCAAGCGGACGACATGGCTTTGCTGCAACTGAAGTTCGGCCGCATCTTCGATTGTCACGATACGCTGCTTGCCGTCGATATAGGATGAAACGGCGTTCAGCATTGTTGTCTTGCCCGAACCGGTGCCGCCAGAAATCAGAATGTTCAGCCTGGCTTCGACCAGCGCGGCCAGAAGCTTGGCTGCCTGTTCGTTCATGCTGTCCCGCTGGACCAACTTGTCGATGGTCAGAGGATTGCGCGAGAATTTGCGGATCGACAGCGCCGGCCCATCAACTGAACACGGGCGGATAATCGCGTTGACCCGGCTTCCGTCTTCCAGACGCGCATCGACCCATGGCTGGGATTCATCAATACGGCGGCCGACCCGGCTGACGATCTTGTCAATGATCCGAAGCAGATGGCGTTCGTCGCGAAAGCGCACGGAGGATTGCTCCAGCAGGCCAAATCGTTCCACATAGACCTGATCATAAGAGTTGACGAGAATGTCGTTGATCGTCGGGTCTTCCAAAAGAGGTTCCAGCGGGCCCAGACCCATTACTTCGTGAATCAGTTCATCAACTAGGGCTGTAAATGCCTCGGAACGCAAATGCAGGCGTTCGGCCTCGATCAGCCCGGTAACCAGCGCGGCGATCTGACGTTTCAGTTCGGACCGTTCGACCTTGTCGATCACAGACAGGTTCAGACGGTCGAGAAGCTCGCTGTGCAGACGGCTTTTAAGCTCCAGATGCGCTTGCAGGTCAACGTCCACCGGTTCTGGTGTTGCCTTGGACTTTGGTACCTCGATCGGCCGTTCCAGAACCAACACATTCGACTTGGACGCGGCCCGGCGTGATTTGTACTCGTTAAACACGGCGATCTCCCATTATGCAGTTTTTTGTGTGGCTGGCCGGGTGCCTTCGGACATGGACGCAGCCAGTTTCGTCAGAGCCTTGCCAAGGTCCGAATGCGGCTTCATGTCCACAATCGGTCGTCCCAGATCGACTGCGTTTCGCGCAATCTTGGGATTGTCCGGCAGCCAGTGCTTCAGTTTCGTTTCCAGCACTTTTTCGGCCTCGCGTACATGTGCGGGTTTGATCATCGTCTTTCGTTCGCGGTTCACGACAACCTCGACGGGCAGGGCCACGTTCGCCTCGCGATAGAAATCGATCAGGCGCCGGGTCTGGCGAACGCATGGAACCGTCGTGTCAGTAACCAGCGCCAGTTGGTTCGCGCGTTTGAAAATGGGTTCGACCCATTCCACAACGGCACAGGGCAGGTCGATGACAACATAATCGTACCGGCGCTGAAGCAGGTCGAGCATCCCTTCGATCAAGCCCGGTCGTATGGACTGAAGCGGAACCAACGGCGCGGGCGCGCACAACACATCCATGCCGAGCGTGTGGTTCTGGAGGATTGATGTCAGGAAATGATCATCCGGCTCTTCCTGGTTTTCGATGAGCTGGAGGCATCCTCCATTATCTTCAAGATCCAGAAACACGTTCGCGTTTCCAAATTGCAGATCGAAATCCAGAAGCGCGACGCGGCTTTTCGCCTTTTTCCTAAGGAATGATCCTTTTCCGCCCGCCAGCGAGCAGGCAAGGTTTACGGCGACCGTCGACGCTCCGATCCCACCGCGGGATTTTGCAACCGGGATCACCGTGCCAAGGGCAGAGGGGCCATTTTGAATGTACCCTTGCGGAAGTGAACGGGAGGAGATTTTTTCTGCTACTGCGGCTTTCAGCCCATCCTCGTCAATGGACAGGGGCAGAACCTCGTCGATGCCGATTTTCCGCAACTCGCGGGCGACCGAGATCGAAACGTCATTCTGCGTCAGCGCAACAAACAAGGTGTCGTCTTGTCGATGGGTCAGCAGGTCTTTGACAGCCAGAACCTCGCCCGCGTCGCAGGGGTCGATTTCAAAAATAACCAGGTCATGCTTGAATGCCAGATTGCGCGCCGTGCCGTTCAACGCTTTGAACGAACCCGCATTCTCTGAGATTTCGTTATTTTGACCGGCGGGAAAGGCATTGGCGACCACCTGAGCGACGGTTTCGCTTTCAGATACAAGCATGACGGAATGTGAATTGAGATTGGAAACGTTCTTAACCATTAACCTGACTCTCCTGATGCCAGGTCTTCGGCAGGCAGCGAAACGCTGAAATTGGAAAACCCGGCTGTTGAAGGAATTGTGCTGCTGGTCGCGCCCGCGGCATTTGCAAGCGCGGCCAGCGGCGACACGAACTGAAAATCATTCAGGTTCAGCTCAACCGTGACCATGGGTGTGTAAGGGCCACCCAGGAAGCCCAGATTGGAATTGAAGTCATAGGAAAACTGCAAGGCGTCAATCGTCGTGCCGGGGGGCAGCAACGGGTTGATGCGCCCCCAGATTTCAGATGCTGTGGTGTTGGTGGCGTCACCCACACAAGCTGGCGTTACGGGGTCGGCACATACGCCAGCCGACGCACTGCATGGGGTGCCAAAGCGAGGGGACAACGCGGATGTTCCCCGCGTGTGGGTTTGTGGCACACCCGGACAGGCCGCAGGGCGCACCACAGCGATGCGCGCCGCCAACTGTGCGGCTTTTTGCGCGTTCACTCCGCTGTATGATAGCCGGCCAAAGTCCAGCAATGCCAGGAACAGGAAGGAAAACAGGGACACAACCAAGGCAAACTCAACAAGAACCCCACCATTTTGGTCGCGCAGCATCTGGTCCGCGACCTGGCGCAAGATGGCGCGGTTATTTCGCAACCGTGTCATTGGCCAAATATCCGCGATGTGTCAGCGACGTCGGTGGTTATCGATGACGCGCCGCTGCCGAAAAGCTTCAGAATGCCCCCCAGCGGGAACTGAACGGTGATATTGGCGCTTACCTGACCGACGGGTGCCGGGTTTATGCGATACGTGCCCGACACGCAGGACAAGCTGGGCGTTACTGAGTTGACGGTTATTCTGGGCGGAAACAGGCTGTTGCCGTGAATGTCACGCTCTACGATCCCTTTCAGAGTTGTGCTGAGCCCCGCGACTGTTCCGCCAGACGAACAGATATCCGAGGGCGTGACGCGCGACATATAGCGGCTGGCATCCCGGACACCGGCAATGACCGACTGATACGACCACATAAGGCGTGCGGATTCCAATGTCACCGCCAACAGCAGCAGCATAATCGGCATGACGAGGCCAAACTCGACAAGGATCGCTCCATCGTCGCTTTTGGCGAAGCGCTTGAAAGGGGATTTGAGGCGAATACACATGAACCCTCAGCCCCTACCGATACAACTGTACGACGTCGCGAAAGATGCCGCCAAACCCGTTGCCGCCGCTGCCAACGCCGGTCACATCGGGGAAACCGACGACCTCTCCGTGGATGTCGAAACTGGGGGGTGAGCCACCGTCATCACCCACCGGTTCAGTCAGGAACACGGCAACAAATTTGGTGACCGGAACCCCAGTTGTCGAACCAGATACTGGGTTCAGCGCGCAATCAATACCGGCAGCTGTTACAACGCGCCGCGCCGGGTCTTCGGACATCTGGCTGGAACACATCGGGCGGCCGGTTTCAGCAAGCGAAGGGTCCAGAATGGAGCTTGCGTTCGGCGGCGAGTGTGGGTTTGAATTTCCGTAGGCTATTTCCCTCAGATACATTCCGTACCGCGTTCCTGCGAAAACGGTATCCGACCCGGACAGCGCGGGCAGATGTGTGTCGCTGCCGATGCCGTCGGCAATCCCATCTGCCAGATCGTGGTTTCGATTAAGGTACCCGGTTCGATCCCAGTTGCCGTCACCGAAACGGTTGTTTCCACCGCAGGTGCCCGCCGTCATGCACAGGTCGCGCCCCAAACCTGTTGTATCAGGGGTCGTCTGTTCATTACCCTGAATGCAAGCGCCGCCACCGTTGCTTTCAATCCCCTTGATCACATTTGGTGCGGGCGCGAAATCGATATTGTTCTTCTCACCGTTGAGAACCGAGCGGTAGATGTCAAAGCGGACGTTGAATGCAGCGTTGGTAATGCCGTTTTTCTGGCCGGGTTCGGTGTTCAGACCATTGGTCAGAACACATTGGGTGATCTGGCTTTGCGCCGCGATCAGACAGGCCAGCTTATTGCCCCCTTCGTCGGCACATACACCCGAGCTGTCTTGGAAATTCGCCAGATCAATAAAGCCGAAATTGCCCGGACCCCAAGCCGTTCCGTTGCCGCCACTGCGCAGCAATATCTGGTCGCCTACGGTCAAAGTGGATTCCCAATTCGGGGGCAGGCAGAACATTAGGGGTGAGATATCGCACGCCGCTTTCGAGTATCCGGCCACTGCCTCGGCTGAAACGCTGGCAGCAGAAAACCCAGCCCCACCAAGCATTTTGTCCAGCGCCGAAGCCAGGCTCATCGTCAGGGATTTAGGTGTCAACACGATCTGCGCGAACCTGGCCTTTCGTGGATCGGTTGTAATATCTGCGCCAAGCGGGGTCAGATCCGATGCCGGAAGCGCCGAGTGAAACAGGAGGGTATAATCCGAAGATCCTGAAAGCGTGGTCGCCCCGTTTGCGAATGTCTGGCTGTCGCTGACAAGATTTGCTGCTGCATTTGTGGCTCGCGTAATCGCGTCCGGTTGGCCGTCCAACTCTCCCGCTGCGGCCAAAGCTACGTTGTCGGCGAAGGACTGAAGCTCTGCATGTGTCGAATTCAACCGGCCAACGTCCAGTGTGATTGCAAAGAACCCAAGGAATGCGACCAAAGCAGTGCCCCACAGGATCGCGACGGTGCCGTTCTCCTCTTGGGCGAATGCGGATATGATAGCGCGAGTTGGCATGGCTGAACTTATTGACCGGGTGTCTGACTGACTTTGATTGGGCGAATGCGGGGTTTGACGCGCGGCGTCGCGGACGCCGGCGCAAGGTGTGCATCTTTTGGGGTATCAGGTTGCAATTTGGCGGCGGGCGCGGCTTCTGTTTCCTGTTCCGCATCTTCCTGTTGCCGTTGGATGGTCACAACCTCAGTCTCGGTTCCCCGGCGCAGCTTTACAGTGGGTTGAATATCAACCTTTTCCACCGGTCCTTCCTCCTGCAACAGATCGCGCAGGCGAACCATCTCCATGGGTTCATCCTCGACGCTGTCCAGGGTGCGCAGTGTCAGGCTCAGGGTTCCGGCCTTTTGAGCCAGGGCCAGACGTTGACCTTGCTGCGGGGTCACTTCCACCGTAATCGTGCGGGCGACCTCCGGCTGATCGCTTAATTCTTCCGACTGCTGGTCCACGCCAATGACGCGAATATTCTGCAAGATGGTGACCGCGCGCAGGTCCTGCTTGGCACCTTGGGTCAAGACGATATCAACGTGATCGCCTGGGGTAACAAAACCGCCCACGGCTGTTACAGCATCGACCTCGATCGCCATGGCGCGTGTGTTTTCACCCAACTTCTGAACAAGGGTGACTTTTTCTCCAAAGTTCGAAACCTTGGAAAGAAGCATTACTTCGCCGGGATAGAACCGGCCCTTGGCGCGCCGCAGCTGACGGCGATTGTTTGGAACAAGTACATCAATGTCCGTGAAAACTCCGGCCGGGAGCGCCTCGCGCGGCCAGGGGTGAATTGTGACGTCGTGCGCTTCGATCGTTTGACCAAACGCGATTTCTGATCGGGCCACGTAGATCTCAACCAGATCGGCATCTGGCGAGACACCGGCAGTGCTTGTCTTAAACTGAATGTGATCTTTCGCCAGGTAAACGGAACCGGACGCTATCGCAATTCCAAACAGTGTAGAAATGATTGGCCTGATACGCATCACTCTCTCCAACAATTACGTTCTGAAATATGGAACTTCGGTCGTCTTGTTTTCGCGAAATTCCTGGCGGTGAACTCTGCGCCGCAACAGTGGCGCGGCGGCACAGAGCTCTGTATTTTGGTAAGTGTGTTTGGGTCAGCAGGTCGCGCTACCCAGAGCAGCGCATGCACCAGTCACGTTTGTGTTGGTAGTGGTGCCCAGATACGAGAATGCGCCAACTGCAATCGACGCCACGACCAAAAGAGCCAGGCCATATTCGACAATTGCTGCACCGCTTTCATTCTTAACAAACTTCTTCATGAATTTAGTCATTATTTCCCCCAAATAGGTTAGACGTTATCAGCGCTCCGTATTCTTGAGCGCAAGCCAGGCGAAAATGCATTAGCTCGGGAATCAGAATAGGAACGGGGGAAATGCGTGCCTTCCTTCAAAGGTAATTGAAATACACCTTTTGGTTGAATCAATTGAAGAAAATCACCCTTTTGGGCGAATACATTTAACCCTGCGTTAACAACGTATTAACGTTCAGCGAATCGCCCTTTTTCGGAAACAATGAATTGAGCCGGGTCGCAATTGTGAGCGGGATGGTGGTTGATTTTTACTGACCGGTCTGGCGTTTGCGGATTGGCATCGTGCGGTTCAGTGATGACAAGACTTAGAAAAGCATATTAAAAACAGATATATAAAGTTTCTTAAAAGCCTTTGTTTGAAAACTTCCCGCGCAGACAAGCCGATAATTCCGGTTGCTGTGACTTCGAAAGGAACACAAATTTGTTGTAGTAACCCGAACCTGTTTGTTTGGTCGGTCTGTTTAGTTGAATGGTTAATTGTTATGAGTGTGAGTTTTTTAAAGAGCGCTCAGGCGAGGGAGAGTCTGGACTTTGTAGTGGAGTGGACTCAGGCCCTATGCGGTAATGGCTCCGTGTCTCGATCCGTAAATTGTTTAATGCGCCTGGCAAATGCTGATGCGGTTCTAATTGTCAGAATGCAGAAAAAGGATTGGAAGGCAAAGCATATTGCGCGCTGTTGTGTCCAGCAGGGGAAAATCTGGCCTTCACAGCCGCAAACGCAGGCAGAGTTGGTTATTGGAGAATGTATATCAACGGCAAGGCCGGGTTCAGTCTGGAAACTATCAGACTTGGTGTTATCCGACGCATCATCAATGTCACACTATCGGCTTCAAAAGCCTGAAGGGCTGGTGGAGGTTATCCTAATTCCGCTGGACGTAACCGGGGCGCAGGTTGATTACATTGAGCTGCATTACAGTATACGCCCGCAGGCCTGCGAACTGGATCTGCTAACTGCTCTGGCACCAACACTATCGTCTGGCTGGGGCAAACGCTTGCCCGGAACGGTTGCTGCCTGTTCCGAGGTTCTTCGGAGTCACCGGTCCAAATTCAACAGCAACAATCGCTTTGTCCCGATCCTTGATCCACACAATCCGGCCGACCTCAGCAGATGCGAGTTTCGGGTGTGCGCGATGATGAAAGAGGGAATGACTGTGAAGACGATTTCGGAGACTCTGTCCATTGGCCCGACAACAGTTCGTTCGCACCTAAGTTCTATATTTTCCAAAACAGGGGCAACGAGCCAGGTCGAGCTTTTGCATCTGTTAAACCGAAACGTTGATGCTGACAGGGGTTTTGCTCAGATCGCGGGTTAGTTAACCGAATGTATTGCTACCGGGACGACCTGAAGACCGTTTTGGTTTTCAAAGGATCCATCCGCCGTCATGGTCCTGCCCTTTATGGTGCCGCGCAGGTCGACCAACCGCTGAACTGTGTCGCAATTTCGTCGGCTGTTTCGTAGATTTCTTTCTTCGGCCGCAGTTTTACCCCCAAATTCGGTGTAAGAAACCTGACTCGCTCGCCATAGACGTATGTCGCTTTTCCTTGGGTTAAACAACCTTACGGAGTAGGGAGAGAGTGCCCTATTTTTTTATCCATCTGGCCTGATTGTATCTGTTGGCGAAATAATATCCTTTTTTGTTAATTACTTAGTCGTTGTTCATGATTTCGCGACAACATTAACATAATGTGAACAATGTATTCTCTGAGTGTTCAACTGGCTCGGGGCATACTGATCGCACAGGCCGGGCAAACCACGTCCGGTTGAATGGAAGGGGAACAGCATGATTAAGACTGCTATTGAGGTTGCGCCGTATGCATGTGCGACAATGCAACCCCATAATCCCGTCATGAACGGCGAAGTTTCAAGTAATACAAATTCGAGCAGCAGTCGCTTCCCTCCTATCGAAAATGCACTGACAGAAATCGTAAATAACAAGCGACTAGAAGAGGCAAACCGGGACTTCTGAAAATCAGACGTCCGATGGATTTCCGGATCAACTTGATCAGGGAAAGATAAAGCCCGCTCCGAATTGGAGCGGGCTAAATTTTTTCTCAGTAACCTTTGCCAACTTGCGTCGGGCATAAGCGCAATACAACCTGGCGGTCAGGATCTTAATGAGAAAGTCGGGCCAGCCAAACGGCTGGTAATCACTTAGCTGGCCCGGTCTTTTGCCCACTTCATAAGAATGAAGGCAAAAGCTGTTAGCTATCCAGTCCGAGCATTGCCTTTACAGCAGCCTCGACCTCGTCGGTGACGGGTTTGTTCGCAGCGTCTTCCAATGCCGCGCGCTCATCGAGTGACTGCTGCTCAACGGCGTCTGCCAGGTCTTCGACGTCTTGCATGGCTTCCTCGTACTCCAAGGCTGCCTGTTTTTCGGCATTCAGGCTGTCAGCGGCATCTTTGGAAGCTTGCAGATCATCGTTTGCGTCCTGAAGTGCGTCCTCGATATCAGGATTGGTGCCTCCCGCATCTGCCAGTTGCTGTTCGAGATCATCGACGATGTCCTGCTTTTCCTGAACATCGGCCAGCGCATCCTCAAGGTCGTCATTGATTTCAGCGCTGGAGCGCTCCGGCGGGGTCATATCATCCAGAAGGTCTTGTTTTTCGGCAAGCTCAGCTCGGATGCTGTCGCCAGCCAAAACCGTGTCGCGATAGGTTGCAATGCGACCGACGCGCGAATTCGGGGCAGCGTTCTGGAGGGCCTTCTCACTTGCGTTGGCTGCGTTCAGTGCGCCCAGTTCCGAAGGGTGGACGCCCAGCGCGGCAGCCAGTTTATTCCCCTTCTTGTGGGAATCGGTCAGGTCCGTTTCCTCGACCTGAACCTTAGATTTTGTCGCGTGCGCTGACGGTGCGGTCTTGGTCTGAGTTTTCGTGGACTTCTTACCGGTAAACAGTTCTTTCAAAGAGAACGATTTTCCCTTCGAAGATTTTGACTTCGAACCCTTTGCGCCAGAGGTAGTGCGCCCTGACTTGCCGGCGGATTTTGAGCCGCCACCTTTGGTCGCGCCATTACCGCCGCTGTTGCCTTTGCCCTTTCCGGCACTGTCGCTGTTTCCTTTGCCACCACCGTTACCACCGCCGTTTCCGTTACCACCACCATTGCCACCGCCGTTTCCTTTACCGCCGCCTTTGCCATCTTTTGCATAAGCCACGTCAGGAAATGCAATCGCGCCAACAATTGCGGTGGAGCCTAACATTGCGATTGCGAGTGCAGAGGCTTTCAGCAAGCCGGTCATATTGGTTTTCATAGCGTTCCTCGTAAATCGAAGGCGTGTTTCAGTGGTCCGACATAGTTTTCCAAGATTCGCACACAGGCAAACCGCTTGCCGGAATCAAGATCTGACAGGTGCTATCTAAACCGATCATCATTGAACCCACGCCAAACTGGTCGTTCATCCCTAGTTCATGTTGAAATCGGTAGATTATGTAGGTGGTTGCGCAGTAAAGAGTGCCGAAGATGAGAAAGCTCTTAACCATTATGTTTCTTATTGTCTTTCTCCAGCCCGGAGAAGGCAATGCAGCCGTTCGTGAGCTGAAGCAGGCAGAACTGCGCAAAGCAACAACCTCGGGCAACGCAATCCGGTTGCAGAAAGTCATCAAAGGGGTCGAACAGGTCTTTGGCGGTACGCCTATTGATGCGCGAGCTTTTCAGGCCGACAAAGTTTACTACCGCGTACTGGTCAAAAAGCCGAACGGGAAGATTGTCAGTGTTATTGTTAACGCAAAAACCGGCGTTGTCGTTTCCAACGGGTCCAAGATCGGCAAACAAATCTCAGAAGCGGCCAAATCTGCGCCCGGAAACTCGGCCAATGCGAAATCTCAAGGCAAGTCTTCAGTCAAAGCAAATGGCGGTCAAAGCGGCAACCGCGGGAACAGCGGTGGCGGTCGCGGCAACTCTGGTGGCAATGGCGGAGGCAACTCCGGAGGTAACGGCGGCGGCAACTCCGGTGGTAACGGTGGTGGCAATGGCGGTGGTAACGGTGGTGGCAATTCTGGTGGCAATTCTGGCGGCAACGGTGGTGGAAACGGTGGCGGCAACGGCGGTGGTAAAAAGTAATGGTTAAACTGCCATTCGCACGCCTATAATTCCCAAGTATGAGAGTCTTACTGGCAGAAGACGAACCGCACCTTTGCGAGCAGATCAAGAAACTGTTGAACGCTGAAGGTCGGGTCGTGGACATTGTGAACAGCGGCCTGGAAGCTTTGCATCTGGGTGCAACAGAACCCTATGACATGATCATCCTCGATATTGGATTGCCGGAACGCGATGGCATTTCAGTTCTGCGGGAATGGCGCAGTGCGGGCATCAAGACTCCGGTGCTGATCCTCACGGCCCGCGATGGCTGGAGCGAAAGGGTCGACGGATTGGACGCAGGCGCGGACGACTACATGACCAAGCCGTTCCATATGCCCGAACTGGCAGCGCGGGTCCGTGCCATACTGCGGCGGCAGAGCGGTCAGTTGAATCCCGTCGTCGAAATGGGAAATGTTGTGCTGGATACCCGCAACGGGCGTGTAACGGCGGATGGCGTGCCCATCGACCTGACCGCGCAGGAGTTGGCTGTTCTTACATATCTGGCCCATAATGTTGGGCGTATGATCTCAAGGACCGAGTTGTCGGAACATATCTACGAATACGATGGAGACAGGGACTCGAACACCATTGCGGTCTTCATAACCCGTCTGCGCAAAAAACTTGGCCCTGATCTGATCACAACGATTCGGGGCCGCGGATACATGATCGACTCTGCCTGATGTTATCTCTGCGTCAACGGGCTCTACTGGGGGGGATCGCGTCGGGTGCCCTTTCAGTGGGTGTTGGTACGCTGGCCGTGTTCTCGTTCATCAATGCCCGCGTTTCGGACAGGTTTGATACCGCACTACTTGATCGTCACACGCAACTGGTCGTTGGGTTGAGCGTTACGACCCATGACCCGGATGCGCTGCGCGATCTGATGTTCGATCCGGCCTATGGCACACCGTATTCTGGCCGATACTGGCAAGTCAGCAACAGCGAAGGCGAAATCTTTACGTCGGCTTCCTTGTTTGATGAAGTCATTGCCGAACCCCTTGGCACCCCTGATGTAACGACGCTTTGGAACACTCCCGGTCCGGAAAGCGAAGCTTTACGAGGAGCCTTTCAGAAAATTACCTATGAGGATGGCACGGTCTGGGGGGTCAGCGTTGCCGAAAGTCAGGCCCAGCTTGTCGCGGAACGCCGCGCTGCACAACAAAGCCTGCTTCCGGTTTTTGCGCTGGTCGGTCTGATCGGTGTCGTTGGGTCACTACTTCTGACGTCAATCATCCTGACGCCACTCAGAAAGCTTCGGTCAGATGTGGCGCATCGTTGGGATCGGGACGAAGACCTTAGACCAGGCGATTATCCAGAAGAGGTGTCTCCTCTGGTCGAGGATCTGAACCAGCTCTTGCGTCGAAACCGGGAAATCGTATCGGGATCACGTCGTCAGGCGGCAGATTTGGCCCATGCCCTGAAAACACCTACTGCAATCATGCGCAATGAACTGCTGCTGTTGTCCGAAGCGGGAGGTTCTACGGAAACCGCTGTGGAAGCTCTCGACCGCATTGACGCGCAGCTGGGCCGGTCGCTTGCCCGAATGCGGGCGCTGAATACTGCGGACTTGACCCATTCTCGTACCGATCTGTCTCATTCGATTGATCGACTAGCGCGTCTGTTCACCACCATGGCCGAGCGCGAAGGAAAGTCATTGGAAATCGAACGCGACCCGGGTCTTTGGGTGCGTATGGACGCGCAGGATATCGAAGAAGTTTTGGGCAACCTGCTGGATAACGCGGTCAAATGGTGCAAACATAAGGTCCGCGTGACGGCCATGAGAACCTCGAACGGGATCGAAATTGTGATTGACGACGATGGTCCGGGAATTCCTCAGGACGCTCACCGCGAGGCGCTGCGATCGGGGGGGAGGCTGGATACCTCTGTTTCGGGCAGCGGCCTTGGGCTGGCCATCGCGGTTGATTTGTTAAAGGCCTATGACAGTCGACTTGATCTGGGTGCATCCAGCTCGCTTGGCGGTCTGGAATGCCGGATCGTAATTCCGAAGGGAACCAATGCGCATCCTGCGACGGGCTGATCATTTGCCCTGAAGGTTTAGGGTACTTTGGGTGTGACGTAGGTGGACAAGGCGCCAAAACAAGAAAAGCGGACCCATGACAGGTCCGCTTTTGCCCTTGCGGGCGATAGGCAGCCAAGGTGGGCTTAGCTGCTCATGTCATAGGCCCGCTCACCATGTACCGAGAGGTCGAGGCCATTTGTCTCGGTCTCGGCGTTTACGCGAAGTGGTGTGATCAGTGCAACCAGTTTGACCAACACAAACGTGACAGCTGCCGCAAAGACACCCACGATAACCAGCCCGCCCAACTGTGCGGTCCATGTGCCAAGGCCGAACAGGGCGATCATGATGGTGCCGAAGATGCCTCCGACGCCATGTACCGCGAACACGTCCAATGTATCGTCGATATTCAGCTTGTTGCGCACCAGACTGACGGCTTCCTGACACAGAATGCCCGCGACAGCACCGATGATGAGGGCCTGAACCGGACCCACAAAACCCGAAGCGGGCGTGATCGAGGCCAGACCTGCAATTGTCCCGGTGACAAGACCCACCATCGAGGCTTTGCCAAAGCGGATGCGTTCCCAAAGCGCCCATGTCAGTGACGCAGTTGCGGCGGACAGGTGGGTAACGGTCATCGCCATCGCAGCGCCACCGTCCGCGGCCAGTTGCGAACCGCCATTGAAGCCGAACCAGCCGACCCACAGCATCGCGGCGCCGACCATGACATAGCCGGGATTATGCGGCGGGGTCGTTCGGTTTCGGCGCGGGCCAAGGATGACGGCGATGATCAGGGCTGCCAGACCAGCGGTTTCGTGCACCACGATACCGCCAGCGAAATCACGCACGCCAATGTCACCCAAAATACCACCATCGGACAGCATTCCACCGCCCCAGATCCAGTGAACCACAGGCGCATAGCACAGCAGCATCCACAGCGCCGAGAAGGTCAGCACAAAGCCAAAGCCCACCCGTTCGACATATGCGCCCACGATCAGGGCTGGGGTGATGATGGCAAAGGTCATCTGAAAGGCAAAGAACAGGATTTCCGGGAGAGTGCCAGCAAGGCTGTCCACATCAACACCGTTGAGGAATGCCTTGCCCAAACCGCCCCAAAGCCCACTTTCACCGGGTCCAAAGGCGATAGAGTACCCGGCCACCAGCCAAAGAATGCTCATCAAACAGGCAATGGCAAAGCAATGCATAAAAACGCTGAGCACGTTTCGGGCACGTACAAGCCCGCCGTAAAACAAGGCCAGACCCGGTAATGTCATGAAAAGGACCAGTGCTGTAGCAACTATGATCCAGGCTGTATCGGCTCCATTCATGGGCCGCTCTCCTTTTCCCTGCATGGTTTCCCGGGCAGGTCATCTGACAACGCCCGGGATCGAGTGAGTGTATGTGCAGAGCCTTGAAGCGGAGGGCAGGTGAGGAAAAAAGAGGCAATACCCGAATTGGTCGCCTATTTTGTCGCCTTTTGTTCAAGTGATGACAGTTTTGGCGGCTATGGGCAGATAATGCCTAAAAAAGGTGCGCGTTATGAAAGCCCGGTCAGAAGCAACGCCAGCGCATGATCCCGCGCGGCGCGGCGCACCGCATCCCGCCCTTGCGCGCCAAACTCAATCGTTTCTGTTCGGGTTTCCCGGCCTTCTCTGGCCAGTCCGAAACATACGCGCCCTTCGGGTTTGAATTCAGACCCGCCCGGCCCGGCAATGCCGGTAATCGCGACGGCAAGCTGCGCTTGTGAGTTGCGCAATGCGCCTTCGGCCATTTCGCGAGCGACCTGCTCGGACACTGCGCCGAAAGCCTGCAGGGTTTCTGCCAGCACACCCAGCATGTCCTGCTTGGCCCCGTTGGTATAGGTAACAAAACCCCGATCCACGACGGCCGAGCTGCCGGGTATATCCGTCAGGGCCGCAGCGACCATACCGCCGGTGCAGCTTTCCGCAGTGGCGATCATAACGCCCTGCGCTTTGGCGCGGTTCAGCAGGTCGGGCACGTTCATAGGCCCAGAACCCCGTGCGTGATGCCAGCCAGAACCATCACGCCAACGGCTGCGAAAATACCCGCAATCACGTCGTCCAGCATCACTCCCATAGGATCGCCGCGACGATCTGCCCAACCGACGGGGCCGGGTTTGGTGATGTCGAACAGGCGGAACAGAGCGAACCCGGCAACCCAGCCGGGCCAGAGGGCGGTAATGTCGATCCCATGCGCCCAGGACGGATATGAGATCGCCCAGAGGGCAATGAACTGGCCCGCGACCTCATCGATGACGATTTCCGACGGGTCGTGATCGTCCTGGCCGTCGGTCATCACGCGCGTGGCCCACAGGCCGCCTGCGAACACCACGAGCGTTGCGATTGCCAGCAATGGGAATCCGCCCAGCGTGTGCAGGACCCAAGCCATCGGCAGCGCGGCCAGCGAACCCCAGGTGCCGGGGGCAGGGCGTATATATCCGACGCCGCCAACGGTGCCAATCAACTGCGCCGCGTTCATGATTTCACCAGACAGGCCGTCGCAATCGATGCGATGCCTTCACTGCGACCGGTGAAGCCCAGACGCTCGGACGTGGTGGCCTTGATCGAGACCTGATCGGCACGCAAGCCCATGATTTTGGACATTTCTTCGCGCATAACAGCGGCGTGAGGGCCAATCTTCGGGTATTCACAGACCAGCGTACAATCCACGTTCGAGATGCGATACCCCATCTGTCCAGCCAGTTCGACCGCGTGACGCAGAAAGATCTCGCTGGCGGCCCCTTTCCATTGCGGATCCGAGGGCGGAAAATGCTGTCCGATATCCCCTTGCGCCAATGCGCCATAAATCGCGTCGGTTACAGCATGCATCCCGACATCCGCATCCGAATGCCCCTGCAACCCGCGATCATGGGGAACCTTCACACCGCAAAGGACCACATGATCCCCGTCGCCAAATCGGTGCACGTCATAGCCGTTGCCAAGTCTTACATCCATATCCATTCCCATGATACGTTCCGCCCGGGCAAAATCCTCGGGGCGGGTGATCTTCAGGTTGTCCGCATCGCCCGGTACGATGCAGACATCTACCCCCGCCGCGCGTGCAACCTCAACATCATCAGCAGCACCGCCCGGATGCGCCGCATGGGCGGCGGTGATGGTGTCATAGTGAAAGCCTTGCGGTGTTTGCGCCGCAAACAGGTTGCTGCGGTCTTGTGTGCCAGTCACGGCCCCGTCTTGTCCTATCCACAAGGCGTCAGTCACCGTCAGTCCGGGGGCGGCGGCCTGATGTGCATCCAATGCGTTCAAGACGTCCTGAATGGTGCGCGACGAAACGCAGGGTCTGGCAACGTCATGAATCAGGACGCGCTTCACGTCGAGGTGCGCCAGGGCCTTCAAACCGTTGCGTACAGAACCCGTGCGATCTGTGCCGCCCGAGGCGAGGATCAGATCGGTATCACGAAACTCCTCCCAGACCAGAGTGTCTTCGTCGGATAAGACCAGAACGATATGGGCGACCTGTCCGCGGAACCGATCGATTGTCCAGTCTGCCACGCGGCGTCCTGCAAGGCCGCGCCACTGTTTTGGGACGTCGCCCCCTGCGCGCAGGCCGCGGCCTGCGGCGACTATGATGGTAGCTGTGGTCATGCCGCGCGCCCTCCATTTTGTTGCGTTTGTTTAGGCGGCGGTGATTGCAGTGGCAATCACCTATGGTCTGGTGATTAAAAAATAGGCAGATGATGGTTTTGCGGGCTTGTTGCGCGTCGTTTTGTTGTTCATATGCGTGGAATTCGATATCAGAACTGCAATTGCCCAAGGATTAAGCACGTTGACTTTCCGCTTCGCTGACAAACTCGTAACATCGCCGGTTTTGCTGGCCCCGATGGCCGGAATCACAGATCGCCCGTTTCGGGATCTGGTTATGCGCTTTGGCGCCGGCATGGTCGTCAGCGAAATGGTCGCCAGTCAGGAGATGGTGCAGGCCAAACCCGGAGTGCGGGAACGCGCCGAACTGTCCGCCGATGTGGAAAACACAGCTGTGCAACTGGCAGGGCGCGAGGCGCATTGGATGGCCGAGGCCGCCCGTCAGGTTGCTGATCGGGGCGCGCGGGTGATCGACATCAACATGGGGTGTCCCGCCAAGAAGGTGACAAATGGGTATTCCGGTTCGGCCCTGCTGAAAACACCGGACCACGCACTGACGCTGATTGAGGCCGTTGTCAGTGCAGTTGACGTTCCGGTGACTTTAAAAACCCGTTTGGGGTGGGATGACACCCTGCTGAATGCGCCCGAGGTTGCGCGCCGTGCGCAAGAGGCGGGCGTTCAGATGGTTACGATCCACGGACGCACGCGATGCCAGTTCTACAAGGGGCGCGCTGACTGGAGCGCGATCCGGGCCGTGAAACAGGCTGTGTCGATTCCGGTTATTGCGAACGGAGATATTGTAGACACAGCAGCCGCACGAACCGCTTTGGAACAATCTGGTGCAGATGGGGTCATGGTCGGGCGTGGCGCACAGGGTAAACCCTGGCTACTGGCGCAGATCAGTCACGACCTTTACGGGGCGGATGCGCCGGATATTCCGGTCGGGAATGACCTGATCGACATGGTGCGCACGCATTATCAGGCGATGCTGGGGTTCTACGGAGCCGATCTGGGCCTGCGTGTCGCCCGCAAGCATCTGGGATGGTACATGGATCAGGTCGCAACCCCTGCGCCGCTGCGGCGGGCGGTTCTGACGTCGCGCAACACGGATGATGTCCTGCGTCTGCTTGGGGACGCACTTGCCGAAACGGGCGAGGTGGCAGCATGAATTCCAACGCCAACATCTGGAACTCATTGCCGGTTCCGGCTTTTATTATTGATGAAAACGACCGCATCGCAGATGTGAATTCGGCGGGCGAGGGGTTTTTGAATGCCTCGCGCCGGTCGGTAATCGGGCATCCGGTATGGGACCAGATCGCCGTTGACGCACCGCTGGAGGAAGCATTCCTGCGCGCCCGCTCGCAAGGCACGCCACTGTTTGTAAACGATGTGGATGCGGGTTCTGGGAATCGCGCGCCGTTGCAATGTGCGTTGCAGATCGCGCCTCTGGTCGGCCATCCGGGGTCGATGATCATGATCATAACGCCTCGTGAACTGGCGGGCAGGATGACCTTGGGCAACACGGTCAAGTCAGCGGCGCAGTCGGCGATTGGCATGGCCGAGATGCTGGCGCACGAGATTAAGAACCCGTTGGCAGGGATTACCGGTGCAGCGCAACTGCTGAGCATGAACATTTCGTCACAGGATCTTGAACTTACAGACCTTATTGTGGCCGAAAGCCGAAGGATCGTGAAGCTTCTGGAGCAGGTCGAGCAATTCGGCAACTTGCAGAAACCGGACCTCAGGCCGGTCAACATCCACGATGTGCTGGACCGTGCAAGGCGGTCCGCGCTGCTGGGATTTGGCGCGGATATGACAATCATCGAGGATTACGATCCTTCATTGCCGCTGGCCTATGGCGATCCGGACCAGTTTCTTCAGGTGGTCCTGAACCTGCTGAAAAACGCATCCGAGGCTGCGGGGCCGCAGGGCGGTACGATCCGTCTGCGCACTTATTTCGAACACTCCTTCCGCCTGCGCCGAAGCGACGGATCGGGTCATTCCCTGCCGTTGCAGATCGAGATCATCGATGACGGTCCGGGCCTGCCCGAGGATATCCGGGGTGATATCTTTGACCCGTTCGTGTCGGGCAAGGAAAACGGCACTGGTCTGGGGCTGGCGCTGGTCAGCAAGATCGTTTCCGACCATGACGGCTGGATTTCCGCCGACTCCGTGCCCGGCCGCACCGTATTCAAACTGTCGCTGCGCCGCGCGCCGCGAGATGCAACCGAACACAAGAAGGAGAGCACCTGATGGATGGCACCGTACTGGTTGCGGATGACGACCGCACAATCCGCACCGTTCTGACTCAGGCGCTGACGCGGGCCGGATGCAAGGTGCACGCAACATCTTCGCTGACCACCCTGATGCGTTGGGTCGGCGAAGGCAAAGGCGACGTGGTGATCTCGGACGTTGTCATGCCCGATGGCAACGGTCTGGAGATGCTGCCGAAGATAGCAAAGGATCGCCCTGGATTGCCGGTTATCGTGATTTCCGCGCAAAACACGATCATGACCGCAATTCAGGCGGCTGAGGCTGACGCATATGACTATCTGCCCAAACCGTTTGACCTGCCGGATTTGATGAAACGCACGGCGCGGGCGCTGGATCAGAAGCAGCGCGCACAGCCGGAACCCATACAGGCAGGTGGCGAACGCCCGGATGAGCTGCCTCTGGTCGGCCGCACGCCAGTTATGCAGGCCTTGTATCGTTTGGTCGCACGCGTGATGAATACCGACCTGCCGGTTATGATCTCGGGTGAAAGCGGAACGGGTAAGTCGCTGATTGCCCGGGCAATTCACGACTTTTCGGATCGGCGTACATTACCCTTTGTCACAGTCACCGCAGCCGACCTAAGCGATCTGGAGGGCCCGGCCCGCGTGATGGCGCGGGTGCGTGGCGGTACGCTGCTGATAGATGAAATCGCGGATATCGGCGATGAAATTCAAGCCCGCGTGGTGCGTATGATGGATACGCCCGGTGATCATGTTCCGCGTTTCATGGCAACCAGCCAGACAAACTTGACCGATGGGATGGAAAACGGTCGTATCCGTCAGGACCTGTATTATCGTTTGTGTGGGGCGACGATCCACGTGCCCTCATTGCGCGAAAGGGTCGACGATATTCCGCTGCTGGCCGAACATTTTCTGGCCCGGGAGGAGAAGGAAAATGGCAACAAGCGGTGGCTCAGCCCGGAAGCGGTTGAGTTGGTGCGGCGCTATTCATGGCCGGGGAATGTGCGGCAACTGGAAAACGCCGTTCGCCGTTTGGGGCTGACCAGTCGGGCAGATGAGATTTCAAAGGCCGAGGTGGAAATGGTGTTGGGCAGCCAGCCCGAAGCTGCACCGGTTCTGAGCGGCGGCGAACGCGAGAAGCTTTCAACCTCGGTCGAGCGTCACCTGCGACGGTATTTCGATCTGCACGGCAATATATTGCCGCCACCGGGCCTTTATCAGCGGATATTGCGTGAAGTTGAGGCCCCGCTGATCGAAATCGCACTGGATGCAACTGGTGGGAACCAGGCAAAATGTGCTGATTTACTGGGGATTAACCGAAATACGCTGCGAAAAAAGATTACAGATCTCGATATTCAGGTGACACGGCGCCGCAAACTGATGTAATATCGCCACACAAACCGTGGCATCCCGGCATCTGTCGGGAAAAGACCACGAAATATGGCGGTAAGCCGCACAAGCGGCACATCAGGATGAGGGCAGACGGTGGCAACCCGAGCACAGAGCGGGATGATCCCATCGATTGGTCGATGGCGTAAATCACGGAAACTGCGCAATTTCGGCACCTTTGGGCTGGTCCTCATGGGGCCTGTTCTGGCGCTTGCCACATATCTTGTCATTGGTCCCTTTGACCTGGGTGCGACCGCGCCGACATTGCGGCTGATTCTGCTGGCCGATCTTGTCTATGTTTTGGTCGTTGCGGCTTTGGTGCTCAGTCAGTTGGGCAGCCTAATTGCGGCCAGACGGGCCAAGTCGGCGGGCTCGCGCCTGCATTTGCGCCTCATCGGGGCGTTTACGCTGCTCGCGCTGGTTCCGACCGTTACGGTCGCCATTTTTGCCGGCCTTACCGTGAATATCGGTCTGGAAGGCTGGTTTTCGGATCGCGTGCGCCAGGTTGTCGGGTCCTCCCTGACGGCGGCAGAGGCTTATGAGCAGGAACATCGCAGTGGTCTGACGCAGGACGCAACCGTTCTGGCGCGGTTCCTGAACAATGCACGTTCGGTGGAGTTTTACATTTCTGATGCCGAACTCCGCGAGGTTCTTGCGCAGGGGCAGGCCCGGATTCAGCGCGGATTGCGCGAAGCCTATGTCATCGACGGAACGGGCGAAATCCGGTCGCGCGGGGATCGGTCCTATCTGTTCAACTATGAGGCACCAACAGCCGAGCAAATGACGGAAGCGGTAGATAAGGGGCTGCTGATCATTGCCGACTGGCCGAATAATGAATTCCGCGCGCTTGTACCTCTTACCGCTTATCTGGACCGCTACCTCTATGTCAGCCGCGAGGTGGATGGGCAGCTGTTGACGCTGCTGGATGACACCAAGGAAACGGCGCAGTTCTATCAGCAGCTGGAAAGTGAACGGGGCAGGGTGTTGTTCGAGTTCGGTCTGCTTTATCTGGGCTTTGCGCTGATCCTGATCCTGGCTGCGATGTCGCTGGGGATGTGGTTTGCCGAACGCCTGTCGCGCCCGGTCGGACGTTTGACCACGGCGGCGCAGCGGGTCGGCGCTGGAGATTTGAGTGTCCAGGTCATCGAAGAGGCCAGCGACGACGAAATTGCGATGTTGGGCCGATATTTCAACCAGATGACCCGACAACTAAAAGGGCAGCGGGACACGCTGCTGGAAAATACCCAGCAAATCGAAAGCAGGCGTCGCCTGTTTGATTCCGTGCTCAGTTCGGTCACGTCCGGTGTTGTCGGCGTGGACCCCGATGGATGCGTTACGTTTGTCAATCGCTCGGCTGAACGCTTGCTGGACTGGTCGCGTGGTGAAGAACACCTGGCTATCGGCATTGCGGTTCCCGAGTTTTTGCCTTTGTTTGAAAGTCTCAAGGACAGCGGGCAGGAGGCTGTTCAGGGTGAGGTTAAGGTCACACGCAAGGGGCAGCTTGAAAACCTGCTGGTTCGCATGGCTATCCGTCGCGGAGAGGATGGCGGGCTGGAAGGCTATGTGGTTGCCTTTGACGATGTAACCGATCTGGTCAGCGCGCAGCGAATGGCGGCGTGGGGTGACGTGGCCCGCCGCATTGCACATGAAATCAAGAACCCATTGACGCCGATCCAACTCAGCGCGGAGCGCATCAAGCGCAAGTTCGCCCGCAAACTGGATGAGGAAGACAGCGGCAGCCTTGAATCGATGACCGGTGTCATCGTGCGGCAAACAAACGACCTGCGGCGTATCGTGGACGAGTTTTCCAAGTTCGCGCGGATGCCCGAACCCGTTCGCCGCGAAGAGGACTTAGTCGAACTGGTGCGCGAAGCCGTTCTTTTGCAGCAGGCGGGACAGCCGGACGTGCAGATTGACGCTGACCTGCCGCAGCAGCCAATCATGGCGGATGTAGATGCGACCATGCTCAACCAGGCGTTGACGAACCTGATTAAGAATGCCGGAGAAGCCATTGCAACTCTGAAAGAAAAAGGGGCCCCGGACAACCTGGTGCCACAGATCAAGGTGGCGGTTTCAAGCGATGATGCGGGTACAGTCATCACCATTGCAGACAATGGGATAGGTCTGCCGGAAGACCGGGCGCGTTTGTTTGAACCTTATGTAACGACACGCGACGAAGGGACCGGGTTGGGTCTTCCGATCGTCAAGAAAATCATAGAAGAGCATGGCGGCGCGCTGACCCTTGAGGACGCGCCCGTATTCGACGGACAGGACCATTTTGGCGCAATGGCTGTGATCCGTTTGCCTGGGGCAAGTATGTCCCCAACCGTTGCGCCGCAGAAGCAGGCAATTAGAACCAACAAACTGAAAGCAGGCCAAAGATGAGCGACATTCTGATCGTAGATGACGAGCGCGATATTCGCGAGCTGGTGTCCGACATTCTGGAGGACGAAGGCTATTCAACCCGGCTGGCAGCCAACTCGGACGAGTGCATGGCGTCGATCAATTCCGAACCGCCGGGTCTGTTGATCCTGGATATCTGGCTGAAAGACAGCCGCATGGACGGGATTGATATCCTCAAGACGGTAAAGCGCGATAACCCGGATGTGCCGGTGGTGATTATTTCGGGCCACGGCAACATTGAAATTGCAGTAGCGGCTATCAAACAGGGTGCTTACGACTTTATCGAGAAACCGTTTAACATTGACCAGTTGATGGTGGTGATCCGCCGCGCGATGGAGACGTCTCGTCTGCGGCGCGAGAACGCGTCGCTGAAGCGGAAAGAAGTCAACAACTCGGATATGATCGGCAAATCCGCGTCGTTCCGGGCCATGCAGGGGCAGTTGGACAAAGTGACCAAATCAAACGGTCGCGTCATGCTGCGTGGACCTGCGGGTTCTGGCAAGGAAATCGCTGCGCGTTATATCCATGCCCACTCCAACCGTGCGAACGCTCCGTTCGTGACCGTCAACTGTGCCGGGATTGAGCCTGAGCGTGTGGAAGAAGTTCTGTTTGGCCGGGAATCGGCCGAACGCGGTGTGGAATCCGGATTGCTGGAAGAAGCCCATGGCGGCGTGGTCTATTTTGATGAAGTTTCCGACATGCCTTTGGGCACACAGTCCAAAATCCTGCGGGTGCTGGTGGATCAGCAATTCCAGCGCGTGGGTGGCTCGGACAAGGTGCGCGTGGATCTTCGGGTGATCTCATCAACCAACAAGGATCTGGATGATGAAATCGCCGCCGAGCGTTTCCGGGAAGAGCTGTATCACCGTCTGAATGTGGTTCCGATCTCCGTTCCCTCACTCGAGGACCGGCGCGAGGATATACCGGTACTGGCCCAGCACTTCATCGAAATGTGCAACGAAACCCAAGGGTTGCCTATGCGGGAGCTGTCGGACGAGGCGGTCGCTTTGCTGCAGACAATGACCTGGCCGGGTAACGTGCGCCAGTTGAAGAACCTGATCGAACGTGTTTTGATTCTGGGCGACGGCACCGGCCCGATTGAGGCGCGCGAGCTGCCCAATGAAGAAGACAAGGCCGAAGAGTCGGGCCGCGTTGTCTTGTCGGGTGCGCTGGCCACTTTGCCGCTGCGCGAGGCCCGCGAAGCGTTCGAGCGGGAATATCTGCTGACCCAGATCAACCGCTTTGGCGGCAATATCAGCCGCACCGCCAGCTTTGTCGGCATGGAACGCAGTGCGCTGCATCGCAAGCTAAAGTCGCTGGGTGTTGTGACCTCGAACAAATCCGGTGCGCGGGTCGCGCAAATCGACGAACCCGAACCGGCAGAATGAGTCTGGGGTCATAGTTCACGGGCAGACGGATGTGTGGAACTGATGGCGAGAACGGTAAACTCTGATCTGACTGGCCGGTTCATCGAAGGCTACCCGGCTTTTGGCAGGCGTTTAAAGCGTCTTCGACGGTCGATCGGGTTGAAACAAGCCGCGCTGGCCGAGGTTCTGGAGGTCGATCAGACCACGGTTTCCAGATGGGAGAACGGGGTTCAGCTTCCAACGCCTGATCTGCAACACTCAGTGTTTGCTGCGATGGCTCCTTTCAGGGCGGATGACAACGCGCTAAGACGGCTTGTCGTGAACTCGGCAGACTGCATCCATCTGGTTGAGGAGGCCAGCCACCTGTGCCTGGCCTATTCCCGCAGGCGGGCGCGGGACTGGAAAACCACCCAACGGGCACTGCTTGGCGTGTCCCTCTGGCAATTTGCGACGGACGAGATCCGCCAAGCTGAGGCCGAGCTACAGGACGAGGGATGGTGGGATTTGCAAGCGCCCAACCCCAAGTCGTTTGTAACCTCCGAAGCGCGGCACGACCGTATCCGGATCAGTGCCGGACAGATCACCTGGGAACGGTTGTACCTGTCGGATGGAACGCCGGTCCGGCTGGTCAGTGGGGCACGGTCGGGACGCGCATAATTTATGCGTATTCCTGTGCGGTCGGGTGCAGTAGAACCGGCTTATGCCCCATCCATTACGCATCTTGTTACAGGTTTTGTTGCTTTGGCTTACCGGGCTAGGTGCGGCGACCCAATTCGCCAAGATTGCGGTTCCTTTTGCTCAGGTCGCAGCCCTCTATCCTGCGCACGCGGACAAGATTGGCTGGCTTTTGTCAGTCATCAGCCTGATTGGCGCGATTCTTGGTGCATTGTCCGGCGCGATAGCCGGGCGGGTTGGGCCTGTCCGGTTGCTGATGTTTGGCTTGACCCTTGGCGGGGCGGTGTCCCTGTTTCAGGCCAGTATCCCCGGTTTGGGCCTGATGCTGGTCAGCCGCGTTGTCGAAGGGGTCTCTCATCTGGCTATCGTTGTCGCAGCACCAACACTGATTGCGCAAATCACGATTGGAAAATGGCGCAACGCGGCAATGGTTTTGTGGAGCAGTTTCTTTGGTGTCGCCTTTGCCCTGAACGCATGGCTTGGGCTTCCCTTGATCGCTCAGGTCGGGCTGCCGGTTTATTTTGCTACCCATGGCGCGCTGATGTTTCTGATCGCCGTCCTGATCGTATCTTTCCGTCCCAACAGTGCATCGGATTTGGTAAACAATCCCTTTTGGAGCGTGCGAACACTGATTGACATACACGTACAGACCTATCGCTCTGCGTTTGTGTCCGCTCCGGCGCTCGGGTGGTTCTTTTACACGCTGACCTTTGTCTCGTTGCTGGCCATTCTTCCGGGAAGATTGCCGGACGATGTCAGTGCGATGATTGCTGGTCTGATGCCGTTGGCCGGGATCGTGATTTCCTGGCTTACCGTCCCGGTTTTGCTGAGCGTTTGTTCTGGTGTTTTTGTTATTAACCTCGGTTTCGGGCTGTCTATCCTTACGATAGGCGCCCTGTTTCTTGGTGCCCCGTTGCCCGTTGTCTGCGTTGCGCTTTTTGCGGTGCTGGGGCTTGTTCAGGGCGGCAGCTTTGCGGCGGTGCCGCAGTTGAACTCGACACCCGAAAACCAGGCGCTGAGCTATGGTGCCATGGCGCAGATGGGGAATGCGGGTAACCTTTTGGGCACACCTGTTTTGCTTGCAATACTGTGGCGTACTAGTGAAGCGGGCATGTTGATTGCCGTGGTCGGGTTCTATGCTGTTGCCATGGCGCTTCATCTGTGGCTTGCCGCGCGGCGCAAACGCGCTTCAACCGGACTGGAATGATCAATCGCGCGGTACCGTGGTTCTTCTTATCCGGATTGCCCCGGTGTGATGATCTGAAACGACCCGTCATCGAACTTCACAAAACATGAGGCACTGTTGAGGGGCGGCAACGTCGTTGTTCGCGCCAGTGGCACTCGCGATTTCACATTTTGCTTGCAGGGCGGCAAGCTGACAGGGCGAAATCCCTTTTCGGCCATGCATTGCGCCTCGACCGTGTTTCGCAGGCCCTGGTTCACATCGACGGTATATACCCTGCCG
The DNA here is from genome assembly GCF_056537065.1 of Ruegeria sp. CH2. NCBI lineage: Bacteria > Pseudomonadati > Pseudomonadota > Alphaproteobacteria > Rhodobacterales > Roseobacteraceae > Ruegeria > Ruegeria sp. CH2. The sequence goes on along the minus strand of NZ_JBQFQV010000001.1, from coordinate 526,585 downwards.
GGTTGCCACCAGCCTGGGGATTGATAGCAACGACCTCTGCCGTCACAATATGTGCGCCCGGGCCAATAAGTCGGCGGGCTTTGGCGGATCTGATTGGCAACCGGCACCTCTTTAACCGCCCTAAGCTGGCACTGGGTGGTCTCTTTTTGCAGACGTGATACGGTTTCACCCTCGCGATAGTAAAGCGAGAGCGGCCCGCACGAGGACAGCACCATCAGGGGCACGAGCATAGGAAACAGCGTTTTCATATGCTTATCTTGCCGCAGCTGATCGGCGATGACAATTCAATTGACCGCTTTGGGGGCATCTGTCATTCAATCCTTTCAGGCAGAAGGGCCAGAAACATGAAGGTCATTATTTGCGGCGCGGGTCAGGTCGGCTGGCAGATTGCGCGGCACCTTTCGGGCGAACTGAACGACGTCACCGTTGTCGACAACAATCCCGATCTGGTTCGGCGGGCGACCGAAACGCTGGACGTCCAGGGGATCGCCGGGTTTGCAAGTTACCCCGATGTGCTTGAAAGGGCAGGCGCGCGCGATGCGGACATGATCATCGCTGCGACCCATTCGGATGAGGTGAACATGGTCACCTGCCAGATGGCGCATTCGGTCTTTTCGATCCAGCGCAAGATCGCGCGACTGCGGTCGAAATCATATCTTGAGGCGATCCACTCGGACCTTTACCGGCGCGATCATCTGCCGATTGATGTGGTGATCAGCCCCGAACGCGAAGTTGCCGCTGCTGCGATGCGCCGCCTGTCGGCCCCGTCCGCCTTTGACACCGAGATTTTCATGGACGGCAAGGCGCAGCTTTTGGGTATTCGCGTGGATGAAGACTGCCCGATCGTGAACACACCTTTGCGGCAACTGACCGATTTGTTCTCGACGCTCAGTTCGATCGTAGTGGGGGTGCGTCGCGATGGCACGCTGTTTGCACCAGAATCCGAGGATCAGCTGTTTGTGGGCGACGAATGCTACGTCTTTACCAATGTAAAAGACGTGGATCGCACTATGGAGGTGTTTGGCAAGACCCAAAAGCGTCAGGATCGTGTGGTGATCGTGGGCGGGGGCAATGTCGGGCTTGAAGTGGCGCGAACTCTGGAAGAACAAAAAAGCCGCGTGCGCGCCAAAATCGTCGAGCGGGATCGCCGATGCGCCGAGATCGCCGCCGAGGCGCTGGAACGGACGATTGTGCTGCACGGTGATGGCCTTGATGCCAGTTTGTTGAGCGAAGCCGGTATCGACAGGGCGGATGCAATGCTGGCGGTTACGGATGACGACCGCACGAACATGCTGGCCGCTGTACGCGCCAAGGCCGAGGGTTGTGCCCTGGCGATCGCTTTGATCAATGATCCCAGTATGGTGGCCCTGATGGGACCTTTGGGGATTGATGCGTATATCAATCCACGGGCAACCACCGTCAGTTCGATCTTGCGCCACATCCGTCATGGCCGGGTGCGACAGGTCTACTCGATCGGAGATGCTGAGGCCGAAGTGATCGAGGCTGAGGTTCTTTCAACCTCTCCCATGGCCGGTCAAAAGCTGCGCGATATCGATTTTCCCGAGGGCGTACTGGTGGGGGCCGTACTCAAAGGAGATGAAGTTATGCGACCGACGGGCAGCCTCAGGATCGATGAAAAGGATGTCGTCGCGATCTTTGCCATGGCCAACGACGTGCCTGAGGTCGAACGCCTGATGCAGGTTTCAATCGATTTCTTCTGATGGCGCATGCGGGGATACAACAGATCGGGCTATTGCGGCGGTTGCCGCTGTTTCTTCTGATCTGGGCTATTGCGTCACTGGCCATGTGGATTCCGGCAGTTTACGCGCTGGCGCTGGATGATCACGATACATCGCGGTCGTTTTTGTACTCCGGTATCATAGGGTTGTTTCTGGTCGTCAGTGTCGCACTGGCCTCGTCCAACCGTGTGCCAAGGCGCGGAACTTTGGGACAATTGGCGGTGATGCTTGCATGTTTCACCATTCTGCCTGTCTTTCTTGCGATTCCATTTCACGATGCGCTGGGAACGACCACATTCCTGAACGCCTATTTTGACATGGTCAGTGCCCTGACAACCACGGGGGCGGATCTGTTTCCGGATCCAGACCGCCTGACGGCCCCGCTGCACCTGTGGCGCGCCTTGGTTGGATGGATGGGCGGTTTGCTGATGTGGATTGCCGCCGCGGCAATCCTTGCGCCTTTGTCGCTGGGTGGGTTCGAGGTCACGGCCCGCGGTCAGCCGGGTCGCCCGGTATCGGGTGTTGCGCAAAGCGAACGCGTTGATCCGCGCGGTCGACTGCTCCGTGTGGCAAAGGGACTGACCCCGGTCTATGCCGGGCTGACGGCTGTGATCTGGATCCTTCTTCTGATCGCAGGCGAAACCGGACTGACAGCCGTTTGCCACGCAATGTCGGTCATGGCGACGTCCGGAATTTCTCCGGTGGGCGGCATGGAAGGCGCGCAGGCGGGCTTCACGGGTGAGGCGATCTTGTTTTTGTTCCTGTTCTTTGCCCTTTCGCGCCTGACATTTTCGACCGACACGGCAACATCCGGTTATTCCCGCCTGGATACGGACCCGGAGTTTCGCATTGGCCTGATGATTGTGCTGGCCGTTGCTGCGTTACTGTTCTTTCGCGTTATTGCAGGCGTTACGGAAATCGGCGGGCAAATCGAACCTTTGCAGGCATTGCAGGTCATCTGGGGTATGCTGTTCACTGTTCTGGCCTTTCTGACAACCGCCGGGTTTGAAAGCGCAAACTGGGATGATGCGCAGCAATTGTCTGGTCTGGGAACGCCCGGATTGTTGCTGATGGGGCTGGCCCTGATCGGTGGTGGGGTTGCCACCACGGCTGGCGGCGTGAAACTGCTGCGGGTTTTTGCCCTGTACCTGAACGGTGCGCGCGAGATCGACCGGTTGATCTATCCCTCATCCGTCAGCGGGGTTGGAGGCGGCAACCGACGCATTCAAAGGGACGGCGCGTTTATCGCCTGGATTTTTCTGATGCTCTTTGCGCTGACACTGGCGGTGTTCAACCTTTTGCTGGCCGCAATGGGGGCTGGGTTCGAACAGGCCATGGTGCTCAGCGTCGCAACGCTCAGCACGACGGGTCCGCTGATTGAATTGGCCACTGATGTTCCAATCCGGTTGATCGACCTGTCCGCAGGGGCCAAGCTGACGCTGTGCGCGGCGATGGTCATTGGCCGGCTCGAGACGCTTGCGATCATCGCCCTGATCACCCCTTCGCTGTGGCGGGATTGAACCGGTTGGATCCCGTCGTCTTTAGTGCTTAATTTTTCGTCTGGAATATCTTACCGCGGCACTCCATACTCACCGGGAGGGAGCGCGTTGGTCCGCAACGCGTAGCAAGAACAATGGCGAGATTATCATAATATGGCTTCGGACAGACAGAATCTTCAGGATGCTTTCCTGAACAATGTACGGAAAGCTAAGGTTCCGGTTACAATTTTCCTGATCAATGGCGTGAAATTGCAGGGTGTGATCACCTGGTTCGACAATTTCTGTGTATTGTTGCGCCGCGACGGACAGTCGCAGCTGGTGTACAAACACGCAATATCAACCATCATGCCATCACAGCCGATCAACCTGTATGAGGGCGAAGACGCCTCTTGATGGAACATGACCGGACGCGCACCCGGGCCTGGGTGCTGCATCCCGAAATCAAATCAGATGAACAGCGCCGCGTTCCTGAACCAGCGCTGGCCGAGGCGGTTGCGCTGGCTGATGCTTTGCCCGATCTGGATGTGATCGGGTCTGAAATCGTACGCCTGCAACGTGCCCAACCCGGCTATTTGTTTGGCAGTGGCAAGATTGAAGAACTGGGTGAGCGGCTTAGTGAAAACGAGGTTGAGCTGGTTCTGATCGATGGGCCGGTGACCCCGGTTCAGCAGCGCAATCTGGAAAAGGCATGGAAGGTCAAGATCCTCGACCGGACCGGGCTGATCCTTGAGATTTTCAGCGACCGTGCGCGTACCCGAGAAGGGGTGTTGCAGGTCGAAATGGCTGCGCTCAGCTATCAGAGGACACGGCTGGTGCGGGCCTGGACCCACCTTGAACGTCAGCGTGGCGGCTTGGGATTTGTCGGCGGACCCGGCGAGACCCAGATCGAAGCCGACCGTCGCGCCATTGACGAACAACTGGTGCGTCTGCGTCGCCAATTGCAGAAAGTGGTCAAGACCCGCACATTGCACCGTGCCGCGCGGGCCAAGGTGCCATACCCGATCGTTGCATTGGTTGGATATACCAATGCCGGGAAATCTACTCTGTTCAATCGGCTGACCGGGGCCGAAGTGTTGGCCAAGGACATGTTGTTTGCCACGCTGGACCCTACCATGCGCCGCGTGCAACTGCCCGATGGCCCGGAAGTGATCCTGTCGGATACGGTGGGTTTTATCTCGAACCTGCCGACCGAGCTTGTGGCGTCTTTTCGGGCCACGCTTGAAGAGGTGTTGGGTGCTGATCTGATTGTTCACGTGCGCGATATCAGCCATGAAGAAACCGAAGCACAGGCGCAGGATGTCGAAGCAATCCTGACCTCGCTTGGTGTCGACGAAGAACGCCCCCGGCTTGAGGTTTGGAACAAGACTGACTTGCTGAGCACGGAAGAAAAAGACGCCGCGTTGGCGAGGGCGGATCGCGATCCGGCCATATTTGCCATTTCGGCAGTTACCGGCGAAGGCGTGACCCCTTTACTGTCCGAGATTGCAGCAATCCTGCAAGGGGCCCGGCACGAGGTTGTTCTGAACCTGACCTTTGCGGAAGGGAACAAGCGGGCGTGGTTGTTCCGGCAGGATGTTGTACAATCTGAAGAGCAGACCGAAGAGGGGTTCCGTATCACTGTCCTTTGGACAGATAAGCAGGCCGCCCAATTCGACACACTATAGATACAGTGAAATTGCGTAAGATGGCTGATACAATGGATCAAAGAGTATTCCTGACCGGATTTATTGATGTTCCGGCGGACCGCCTTGAAGATGTGCGCGCCGCTCTGCCCACGCATATCGCCCTCACAAAGGCGGAAGAGGGTTGCCTGTCGTTCGACGTTGTCGAGGATCAGATCACACCCGGACGGTTCACTGTTTCAGAGGTTTTTGTGAATCAGCAGGCCTTTGATGCGCATCAGCAGCGGACGAAGGCATCCGAGTGGTTTCTGATTACACAGGGAATACCGCGGAGTTACACAATTGAAACCGCAAGCGACCGTCTGGACTAGATTATCGCCCGTCTATCTGTCGCTGATAGTCATCAGGGTCGAACCAACCCAAGGATGACTGAACTAGATTGTCGGGTGTCAATTCCCATTCTTCCCAACCGCGCGCAACGACATGATTACCAGTCTGTGAGTGGTGCCCTTCCAGCGTCCAGACAAATAGGGCATGAGATCCGGCCCATCGCATCATGTCGCAGCGCACCTCCAGATCAGGAAAATCGGCGTAGAAACCCCGGGCCATATCGGCAATCGCTGCGCGCCCTTCGATCGGGTCACCTCTGTTGATTGTAATCCGTCCGTCCAGCGCGAAAAAACTGGCAACGGCATCGGCGTCACCTGAACTCCAGGCGATTGCGTAATCCCGGGCAAGGTTGTTCAGAGTATCCCGAATGCTGGCCATAGTTTCCCCCTGGTCCGAAACAGTTCGCCCGGTGATGGTAGGCGAAACTGCCGCATGGCGTCCACGGTCCGGACAAAAAGGGGCGGGGAGTCGCCGAAACCCTGATGCTTAACGTGGGATCAGATTGGTCACTCCGACAGCAGCGGCGCGGGCAAGGTCAAGGTCCAGCGACATGGGAATATACTCGCCACGCCGCCACAGCTGCGCCTGATCGTCGTAATAGCGCGACAGGAAATGGCCCGATTGGCCGGTAGCGGTGATAAAGACCGAGCTGTTGGGATCGGCAAAGTCATACACACCGCGATACCCGGCCCCGTGGACGTTCTGAAACGGGTCGAGCCCTTCGCCGGACGTGCGCCCGCGCAGCAAGGTGTTGTCGCCGCCACTGGTCGATTGGCGAATGTTCACAAAATACCGAAGTATAGGCACGTTCCCCAGAACCGGGTGGTCGTGGGTCGCCTGATGGGCATCACCCCAGCGCAGGGATTCCAGTGCGCTGCCGTAGCGTTCGGTGATCCAGATCAGCGCGTCATCCAGCGCAAGTCGTGCCATTTCGGTACAGGTTTCAACCGGCGCGCTTTGTCGTACATCGCACCAGACACCGGCGCCATCAATATCACGATAGACCCGTTCGATGAACAGGGGCTCGACGTGTTTGAATTCGCTGGCCAGCGGCCCAAGCTCGTCCGAAATCAGGCGGATCTGAAGCGCCCGCACCCAGGCTGCATAGATCAGCGGTTCGGGCAGGTGCTCGTTCATCTCGCCGTTCCAGTCCGCCAGCAGCGACAGCGCAATCTGGCGCTGTCGTTCGGGCGTCCCTTCAGGGGCCGAGGCACCGGTGTACCAAAGGTCAGCACCGATCAGCGGCAGCAGAGAGCGCGCGGTGAAACTGACCGTATCCAGTTGCGCCTCAATGAAACTGTCGCGGGTATGCACCTCACGCGATTGCATCAGGCGTTCCCAGCGATGTACGCGCTGAGTGTCACCCCACTCGTAGGACACATGATCCGGGAACGGGCGGTCGATGATCTTGTTGTTGGTGTTGCCCAGAACGCCACCGGCAGGGGCCACGAATTCCGGGTTTTTGGCGTAGGGCAGGCGACCTTGCCAGCGGTTTGCTTCGATCCAGCCGGGTGTCGGAATGCGTCCGCGGCTTTGGTTTTGCAGATCACGCCGGGGCATGGCGCCAATCAGTTTCATCCCTATTGTCGTTTTGTCGACCAGTGACAGGTTTTGCGAGGGCGCAATGAATTGCCGCGCCACGGTTACGGCGTCCTGCACGTTGTCTGCGTTCATCAGGGCCATGGACGCCGTCATCGAAGTGTCTTGCGGGCTGAGCGCAGTCCAGGACAAAGACGCAACATGGCCCGGCGGTGTGATGGTTTCCAGCTTGTAATCCGTACCGGGCAACACAGGCCCGTTCTCAGTCCAGCGCAGCGTCAGTGTAACCGGAGCTTCCCCCTTGATTTCAATGATCGAAGGACGGGTCTGGAATTCCTTATAGCCATCCGGGGTCAGGTATTCTTCGGGGTTTTCCGGGTTCAGCTGCTCAATATGAATGTCCTGATCGTCAAGATAGGATGACGTCACCCCCCAACCCAACCGGTCACTGCGGCCGGTCATGATTGCGGGAATACCTGGGATCGAGGCCCCAATGACGCTTCCCTTTGCCAGACCAAGATGCGCCAGATACCACACGCCGGGTGCTGTGAAGCCCAGATGTGGGTCGTTGGCCAGCAACGTCCCACCGCTTGCCGAGCGCGAAGGCGCAGCAGTCCAGGCGTTTGATGCCCCCGCCAGCCCGCGTTTGGGAAGGGGTGACAGAGGCGTTTCAGGAAAACTCGTACCAGCGGCATAGCGCGGAAGGTTGGGAAACAGCGAAGCGTATTCAGGCAGCGCAGCAATGCCGGGGCCGGGAACATCGGGCAGAATGTCTGCCAGTCTGTCAGGATTGCTCAGCATCAAAGACGTACGCGCGCGCAGAACCTCGTCTGTCAGGTGACCGGACAGTTGCAGTGCCATAAGTTTGATCACGGCAATACTGTCGCCCGGTTGCCAGGGTGAGACGGGGGCATTGAACAGGAACATTTCAGGCGCGCCGCGCCCCAATGCCTCGTCGTTGATCTCGGTCAGGCGTGCGTTGACCCCGGCCGCATAAGCACGAAGGGCGGCCTTGGTATAGTCGTCCTGTACCTCAACCGAGCGATGGGCAAGGCCGTACAGATCCAACCGGCGCAGCAGCTTGTCAACGCGCAGGGTGCGCGGTCCAAAGATCTCGGACAAGCGACCCTGTGCAGTGCGGCGCATGACCGTCATCTGCCACAACCGATCCTGCGCGTGGGCATATCCAAGACCGAAAAACACATCCGGGTCATTTTGGGCCAGAATGTGCGGCACATTGGCGGTGTCGCGCACGATCTCGACCGGAGCGGTCAACCCGTTGACTTCGAGCGTCTGGTCATAATCCGGCAGGGATTGGCTGGCCAGAAAATAGACAAGGCCCATTGCAGCGAGGATCAGCATGATCAGACCCGACACGATGCGCACCAGCCAGCGGAAAACAAGACCCATTACTGCCCCAAATTCTAGTACATGAAGGTTGCGCGGAGATTAGTGGATGGCGGGTCCAACCGAAAGAGGAACGCGGCAAGAACCTGTGCGGAAAGGATGAAAACAAACACCCCACCGCAGCATTCCGCCGTGATGGGGTTTGTCAGAAGAAGTGGGAAGCCCGAATTATGGAATAATGCGGGTATATTTCGTGCCTTCCACGGTCGCACCGATCTGAAGCCCAGCCTGTCCGAAGATGGCAGCCAGAACGGGCGTGCGCAGTGTCGTTGTGTCTGTCGACAGGGAATCGCCCTGATCGCTGACCACATAGCCAATATCCGCTCCGGCTGTCCAACCACTGGAGCGACGGAAGTCGTTCAGGGCGTCTTCGGTCATGAAAAACAGAACATGCGCATATTGCTGCGCACCGATCTGTAGCCCGGCCGTGCCCTTGACGGCCGAGTAAAAGTCAACTGTTGCACCGTTGATGCGCAGCGCGCCGCGACCGTAACCGCCACCGAACACGAAACCGGCTTCGGTAATCAGCGGCATGACCAGCATGCCGTTGGCCTTGTTCGCAATCTCAACCGTATTGGGATAGCGGCTGTACATCTCGGTCAGGGTGGCGTCGACACGGGCGTCGATTGTTGCTGCGTTGGAATTGCCGACACCGTTGCCGCAGGCGGCGGTCAAGCTCAGACCTGCCATGCCCAAGGCAAAGCCGCGACGATTCAGTCGGGGGGAGTTGGAACTGCTCATGGTTTTATATCTCTGTAACTGTGCCTGATATGCCGGGTGATCCCGGTCTTGGCGGCAACGATACGCCGATCAGGGCGATGTGTCACGGGAAAGCTGCCCGTTCAGGCAATCTTATCGGCGAAATATCGCGAAACTTGCGGGCTTTATCCCTGCAGAATGCGTGCAACCTGAGGAGAGAAATAGGTCAGAATTCCGTCGCATCCGGCGCGTTTGAAGGCCAGAAGGCTTTCCAGCATCACCTTCTCGCCATCGATCCAACCGTTTTGGGCTGCGGCCTGAATCATCGCGTATTCGCCCGATACCTGATAGGCATATGTCGGCGCACCGAAACTGTCTTTCACGCGGCGGCAGATATCCAGATAAGGCATGCCTGGCTTGATCATCACCATATCCGCGCCTTCAGTCAGGTCGCGTTCGATCAGGCGCAAGGCCTCGTCCGAGTTTGCAGGGTCCATCTGGTAGGTCTTCTTGTCGCCCGTCAGGGCCCCCGATGCACCGACCGCATCGCGGAAGGGGCCATAAAACGCACTGGCGTATTTTGCGGCATAGCTGAGGATCATCACGTTGTGATAGCCTGCACCTTCCAGCGCGCGACGCATTTCCCCGATCCGGCCATCCATCATGTCCGACGGGCCGATGATATCCGCACCGGCGTCGGCCTGTGCCAGCGTCATCTTTACCAGTGCCTCGACGGTCTGGTCGTTGACGATTTCGCCGTCAACGACATATCCGTCGTGACCGTTGATGTTATACGGGTCAAGCGCCACATCCGTCATTACGGCAATGTCCGGAGCCGCTGCCTTGATTGCCCGGATGGCCCGGTTTGACAGGTTGTCGGGGTTCCATGCCTCGGCGCAGTCTTCGGTTTTCAGTGCCGGGTCGGTGTAGGGAAAGATGCAAATCGCAGGAATCCCAAGGGCCTGGGCCTCGACCGCCGCTTTGGCAATCAGGTCAACCGATCTGCGAACCACACCAGGCATCGAGGGCACGGGCTCTTCAATGCCTTCGCCTTCGCGTACGAAAACCGGCCAGATCAGGTCATCCGTTGTCAGAGTGTTCTCACGCACCAGCGCACGAATTGCCTGTGATTGACGGGCGCGGCGAAAGCGGGTCATGGGAAATGGGGCAATGGTCGGTTTCATGGCGCGTTCTCCTTGAACATTCGTGCATTGGGTGGCATGAATTCACAAAGGTCTCAAGGGTATCAATGGACGCGCGCCTAGATGGAACCCCCCTGAGTAGTGCGAATAAAGGGTTGGGTTTGGACTGGTACTCTTCGATCTTTGAACTCATCGACATGCGCAGCTTTTCGAATCTGTGGTTCTGGATCGTACTGGCGGTACTCTGGTCGTCGGCCAGCCACTGGGTGATGGGCATCCCGTACGATCTGGTTGTCCGCGCCCGCCGGATCGGAGGTCAGGTCGAAACCGATCTGCTCGACATCGTTCGCATCCATACAAACCGGATTTTGCTGATTGTCGACATGTCTGGAACCATCCTTCTGGCGTTTGGATGTTTTCTGTTTACCGGGATGGCTACGCTTGGGTTCTATTATGATGTTGAGTTCGCGCAGGCCCTTTTTTTGCTTTTGTTCCCAATGACCTTGGTGCTTTTGGTGAACATTGCACACGCAAGGCGCCTCAGGCGGCAGGACTTGACGCTCGAAACTGTCTCTAAAACAATTTCCCGCTGCCGACTGTATACCCAGATCATCGGTATGATCTCGATACTGGTCACTTCGTTCTGGGGCATGTATCAGAACCTTTCGATTGGCGTTCTGGGATAGAAGATTCTGAAAGGCGAGGCGATGAAGGCTCCGAACCACGTGACAGTTGGCGGCGCCCCCGAAGGGTTTGACGCGCAGCTGGTGCTGAACGAGATTGCCCGCAGCAAGGGGCCGGTGGCCCATGTCGCACGCGATGACAAGCGGATGGAAGCGATGCGTTCCGCACTGGCGTTCTTTGCGCCTCAGATGCCTGTCTTTGTGTTTCCGGGCTGGGATTGCCTTCCTTATGATCGGGTCTCGCCCAATGCGGATATCTCGGCGGCGCGCGTCGCCACACTGGCGGCGCTGGTTCACCAGATGCCCCAACAGTATGTATTGCTGACCACGCTGAACGCCGCGACCCAACGCGTCCCGGCACGAGAGGTTTTGCGAGAGGCGGCGTTTACTGCCCGAGTTGGCCATCGCATAGATGAAACCGCTCTGCGAAACTTTCTGGTGCGTATGGGGTTCACACAAAGTCCAACGGTGATGGAACCCGGCGATTACGCCATCCGTGGCGGCATTATCGACATCTTCCCTCCGGGAGAGACGGGCCCGGTTCGGCTGGACCTGTTCGGTGACGTTCTGGACGGTGCGCGACGCTTTGATCCGGCGTCCCAGCGAACAACCGAAAAGCTGGACATCGTTGAACTTGCACCGGTGTCCGAAGTCATCCTGGACGAGGCCGCCATAACCCGGTTCCGTCAGAACTATCGCATCGAGTTTGGTGCCGCCGGTACAGATGACCCATTGTATGAGGCCGTAAGCGCGGGCCGCAAACATCAGGGGATCGAACATTGGCTGCCGTTCTTCCACGAAAAACTTGAGACGTTATTCGACTATTTGCCGGATGCGGTGATCACTGTCGATGATCATGTGACGCCCGCGCGTCTGGCGCGTTGGGATACGATTGCCGATCAGTACGAAACCCGGCGACTGGCGCTGGAAAACCGATCCCGTATGGACACGGTCTATAAACCCACACCTCCGGGGTTGTTGTATCTTGACGATACCGCCTGGGAGGCGGCGGTCGCGGATCGTCGGGTTTTGCAGTTCAGCCCGCTGCCGCAAACCTCTGGCCCCGGTGTCATAGACGCGGGCGGACGTATCGGACGCAACTTTGCACCGGAACGCCAGCAGGAAAGCATCAGCTTGTTCGGTGCTTTGGCCAGTCACATCACTGCAAAGCTCGACAAAGGCCCGGTGCTGATCGCCTCATATTCCGATGGCGCACGGGAACGCCTGACCGGCCTGATCGAAGACGAAGGGTTGGCCGAGGCGATACATGTGGCCAATGGCACCCGCATTGGAAAACGCGGCTTGCACCTTGCCGTCTGGGCGTTGGAGCACGGGTTCGAAACTCCTGATCTAACAGTGATCGCTGAACAGGATGTGCTGGGCGACCGGCTGATCCGTCAGCCCAAAAAGCGCCGCAAGGCTGAAAACTTTCTGACCGAAACCCAATCGCTCAGCCCTGGTGATCTGGTTGTTCACGTGGATCACGGCATAGGTCGTTACATGGGCATGGAGGTCGTCACCGCAGCCGGTGCTGCCCATGAATGCCTGTTGCTGGAATATGCCGAGCAGGCAAAGCTGTACCTGCCGGTCGAAAACATAGAATTGCTGTCGAAATACGGACATGACGAAGGTCTGCTGGACCGTTTGGGCGGCGGTGCATGGCAGGCAAAGAAGGCCAAGCTGAAAGAGCGTATCCGCGAGATGGCCGATAAGCTGATCCGCATCGCCGCTGAACGCGCGCTGCGCAAAGCCCCGGTCATGGATCCGCCGCCCCACGCGTGGGAGGAATTCAGCGCGCGATTCCCGTATCAGGAAACCGAAGACCAGTTGCGGGCGATCTCGGATGTGATGGAAGATATCCATTCCGGCGCACCAATGGATCGTCTGATCTGCGGTGACGTCGGCTTTGGCAAGACCGAGGTTGCCATGCGTGCCGCATTTGTCGCAGCCATGTCGGGCGTTCAGGTTGCGGTTGTAGCGCCCACGACCCTGCTGGCCCGCCAGCATGCCGCGAGTTTCAGGGAACGCTTTCGGGGGTTCCCGCTGGAGGTGCGGCAATTGTCACGCTTTGTTTCGGCGAAAGAAGCCCAAAAAACCCGTGACGGGCTGGCCCGCGGGACAGTGGACATCGTGATCGGAACGCACGCGCTTTTGGCCAAGAACATACGGTTCAACAATCTGGGGCTTCTGATCATTGACGAGGAACAGCATTTTGGCGTGGGTCATAAGGAACGGCTGAAACAGCTGCGCTCAGACATTCACGTGCTGACCCTGACCGCGACACCGATCCCGCGAACGCTGCAACTGTCGTTGACCGGCGTGCGCGACCTGTCGATTATCGGAACACCTCCAATCGACCGACTGGCGATCCGCACCTATGTCAGCGAGTTCGATGCCGTTACAGTCCGAGAAGCGCTGCTGCGTGAACACTATCGTGGGGGGCAGAGTTTCTATGTTGTACCGCGCATCTCGGACCTGCCTGAGATCGAAGAATTTCTGAAAGACCAACTGCCTGAGCTCACTTACGTGGTTGCCCATGGCCAGATGGCAGCGGGTGAGCTCGATGATCGGATGAACGCGTTTTATGACGGCAAGTACGATGTGTTGCTGGCCACAACAATCGTCGAAAGCGGGTTGGACATCCCGACCGCAAACACGATGGTCGTGCACCGTGCCGACATGTTTGGCCTTGCCCAGCTCTATCAGATCCGGGGGCGCGTTGGGCGCTCGAAAACCCGTGCTTATGCTTACCTGACCACCAAACCGCGCCAGAAACTGACTGCTGCCGCCGAAAAACGCCTGCGTGTTCTGGGCTCGCTGGACACGTTGGGGGCCGGCTTCACTTTGGCCTCGCAGGATCTGGACATACGTGGTGCGGGCAACCTGTTGGGTGAAGAACAATCCGGCCAGATGCGCGATGTCGGCTATGAGCTTTACCAATCCATGCTGGAAGAGGCGATTGCCAAGATCAAAGCTGGCGAGATGGAGGGGCTGTCGGATGCGGACGATCAATGGGCCCCGCAGATCAATCTGGGTGTGCCGGTTCTGATCCCCGAGAACTATGTGCCAGATCTGGATGTGCGCCTGGGGCTCTATCGCCGCCTGTCATCGCTGTCGACAAAGGTCGAACTGGAAGGCTTTGCTGCGGAATTGATCGACCGTTTTGGCAAATTGCCGAAAGAGGTGAATACCTTGATGCTGGTTGTGCGGATCAAGGCCATGTGTAAACGCGCCGGGATCGCAAAGCTTGACGGCGGGCCGAAAGGCGCGACCATCCAGTTTCACAATGACAAATTCGCCTCGCCGCAGGGACTGGTTGAGTTCATTCAGAATCAACGCGGTATGGCCAAGGTCAAAGACAACAAAATCGTCGTGCGCCGGGACTGGAAAAAGGACAGCGACAAGATCAAAGGAGCTTTTGCAATTGCCCGGGATCTTGCTGAAAAAGTGGTCGCCGCGCAGAAAAAGGTTAAAGCAGGTTGAGATGTGAGAGGGGGCTCTGCCCCCGCTGCGCGTTCCGCGCATCTCCCCCGGGATATTTACGGCCAGATGAAGAAGCGGATCCCTGCTTCATCTGGCTAAAAATATCCCCGCCGGAGGCATCGTGTGTCAGCACGATCAAGACATTTTAGCTACGCATTGCCGCCTGCGCACAGAAGCAGGACGCAGCTACCATTCGGTCGGCGCGGGCCAACGCCTGGTCGAGCCGCTGTTTGATCTGCAGGACTTCGACCTGTTCGCTGCGTGCCTTGAGGCAATCGTAAAGGCCCTTCAAACTCCATACGTTGTCAGGATGTATCGAGGCGCGACTTAGCGTGCCGCCCAAACCCAGATCTTCACGATAGACGTTTTCAGCTTCGGACAGCCGTCCTTGTTCGAAAAGAAGCGCCCCAAGCGCGTGGCGGGTCGGCTGCATCCATCCCCAGGGTTCGTCATAGGGCAAGGTATCGTCCAACTCGACCGAGCGGCGCAGATGGGCAAAAGCGATTTCAAAGTTGCCCTTGCGGTACTCGATCTCACCGCGCAGCATTTCCCTCGCAATTTCCAGTAGGTCAATCACACGGTTGTTGTGCAGCCTGCGTGTTTCCGGAACGCATTCTTTGGCGGCAAGAAACAGATTTTCTTCGGCCTCGGCATTGGCGATATCACCGGTTGCTGCATGAGCGATGGCGCGCGCGTAGTGCGTTGTGGCGGTCAGAGTACGGAACAGGTCAGGATCTGAGGGCAGTTTCAGTGCCTTAGCCTCGTCCCAGCGGCCAAACCGGATCAGGATGTGAGGGCCCATGGACATGTAGCTTTCGAAGTAATCGGCCATCGGGGGGCTTTCGATGCGCAGCAATTCTTCGGGCGTTGTATCCCACAATCCCTGATTTGCACGTAGGGCGGGTTCGATCTGTCCAAGAAAAAGCGCACCGTAGATGGCAAAGTGATAATTGTGCTGGCGATAGCCTGTGTAAATGTTGAACGCGCCTTCGCGTTCGTAATACTTCTGGTCGGCTTCCGAGGCTTTCTCGTTCCAGTGCACAACGTTGTGGTAATGTCCGCAGAGCAAATCAATATGTGTCGGCATATGTACCAAGTGGCCTGCATCCGGAACCAATGTGCGCAGGACATCCCCTGCTTTCAGGGCTTTTTCTGGTGTTGGAGACATCTCCATCAGATGAACATAGAGGTGCAGCAGGCCCGGGTGAGACATCGCAGACGGATCGTTCGCCATGGCCCATTCAAGCGCATCTTGCGCTTCCTTCGTTGCCGCGCCCTGGGCGGGTTGACCCGTTTCCAGATCCCACATTTTCCACGGTGTCAGGTTCAGCATTGCTTCGACATAGATGGTACGCAAGTCAAGGTGGTCCGGGTGCGCCGCAAATGCCGCGCGCATCGCGTCGGCAAAACCGTGGTCCCATTGGTGCATGTCCTCAACCGGACCGCGTTGCGGGTAACGCGCAGGCAAGGCCTGAATTAAGGCCTGTTCGACGGCAGTGCATCCTGCGAGCAGGCTAAGAGCTTTCTGCATCGCGTCGTAAGCCCGTGACAACGCTTCTTCCCGACCTCTCTCATCCAGCAGGTCCCAGGGGAGGTTGTAGTTTGGTCCGGCGGCATACGCGACACCCCAATGGGCCATCGCGCAGTTCGGATCATGCTCGGCCGCGCGTTGGAAACAGACAACCGCTTCTTCGTGGTTGTAGCCGTATGTCCAGTTCAGCCCTCGGTCGAACCACAGCTGAGCTTCGGGACTGGAAGTGGAAACTGGGCAGGAATAGCTGCCCAGATCGTAATAGTCGTTCATCGCAGTTCCTCCCGTAAGTTCTGGGTAGGATAGCGTGTTTCACCCGCGATTCACAGGTCAGGCTGGCAGCCGTTCTTCGATGCGACCCATGTGGATCATCAGGCCAAACGCCAGAACGCACATACTCAGAATGCCAATTGTCAAAGGCGCGATGGACCCGTTGAACAGAAGCCCGATCGGGGCGGCGATTGCCGCGGCCAGTACGGTTGAAATCGACCCGACAACCGACGCGGCCATGCCCGCGATGTGGCCCATGGGTTCCATGGCAATGGCATTCAGATTGCCGATGGTTACACCAGCCATGAAAAAGACCATCGTCTGCCAAAAGACAAACAGGGCAAATGACATATCGGGTGAAAGGTTCGCCATGTTCAGGATGATGACGACAGACGTGATGGCAATCTGCGCGCCGAAGGCAAAAGTCACCATCCGGCGCATCCCGACACGCACCACCAAAGCCGCGTTCAAAAGGCTGGCCGAACCTGACATCAGGGCGACAAATCCGAACCAGAAGGGAAAGCTGTCGGCCCGATCATGGATCACATCATAGACCGGTTGCACCATAGTCAGCATAGTGAACAAGGTCCCCATGCACAAGGTTTGCACGAAGATAGACAAGCGCACAGTCGGATGCGCAAACATTTCGTTCACAGCCGCAATCATCAGATGCAGACGGAAGGGACGGCGGTCCTCGACAGCCAGAGATTCGGGAAGTCGTGTGCTCATCCACAATACGACGATCAGAGCAAACAGGATGAAGGACACGAAGATCCCGCGCCAGCCGAAGAGGGCGATAACACCAGCGCCCAGCATCGGAGCCGCTGCTGGTACCAACGTAAAGATCATCATGGCAATCGAGATGATGCGTGCCATTTCCCGGCCCGAATACAAGTCACGCGTGATGGCCATCGCCACGACACGTGGCCCGGCAGCGCCCAGACCCTGCACAACACGCGCAATCAGTACCAGTTCCAGCGAAGAACTGGCCCAGGCAACAGCCGAAGCCGCAATGTACAAAAGCGCTCCGCAAAACATCACCGGCTTACGCCCCAGCGCATCCGATAGCGGGCCGGTAAAGAATGTACCGATGCCCATTCCCAGAACGAAGGACGTCAGGATCAGTTGGGCGCGATTGACGTCATCAGGGCTGAGCTGCGCGCCGATTTCGGGCAGGGCGGGCAGCATTGAATCGATCGAAAACGCGATAGTGGCGAACATCATTGCGATCAGCGCAATGAATTCCGCCTTCGACATGCGGTTGGCCATGAAGCACTCCTAACCTGTTCGCGCTATCATGGCGGGTCAGGTTAGACCAGACTGGAAATTCGCACAGACCTCTGTGCTATTCTGCAGGATAAGTGTCAAGTTGAGATATAATCTCACTGATCACTTTCTCCCACATTTCAGGCGGTTGAGCACCCGGAACGGCATGTTGATTGGCAACAATGTAGGTCGGGACCGAACTGACGCCCATTTCGCGTGAGTGGGTATCGCGGTTTCGAATATCCTCGCGGTCAGCGTCGGATTTCAGCAGCTTCATGACCACCGCAGCATCCATTCCGGCACTGTCTGCGATGTCGGACAGGACCTCGGGGTCGCCGATATCGCGGGCCTGAACGAAGTAGGCATCGAACAGCGCATCGACGACAGCATTCTGTTTGCCTTCGATCCCGGCCCAATGGATCAGGCGATGTGCATCCAGTGTATTAGGTGTGCGTTTCATACCTTCGAAGTCAATCTTCAGACCGGCGTTTTCAGCGTGTTCAACCACGGGCGCATAAGCACGTACGGCACCGTCCTTGCCACCGAACTTGCGTTCCAGATATTCGCGACGATCCATACCTGCGTCCGGCATATCAGGGTTCAACTGAAACGGATGCCATTCGATGACAAAAGGGTGCTCGGGCACATTGGCCAATGCTTTGTCCAGATGCGTTTTGCCGATATAGCACCACGGGCAGATCGGATCGGACAGGATGTCGAGCTTGACGGTCTGGGTCATGTGGCTGGTGCCTCGAAATAGGCCGGCAACGCCCGGCGCAGGAGTTTGCCATTGCCACCGGTGGGCAGCGCAGACAGGTGGATGAAGGCGCGCGGTTGTTTGTAACGTGCCAAGTTTGCCTCGACATAGGTGCGCAGGGCTGCATCGTCCAGCTTTTCCGGGCCGGTATAGAAGGCTGCTATCACAAATGTGTCCGGTTTGACCTCGACCGCGGCCGCGCCGACCTGCGTGATGCCGGGAAAACGGGACAGGGCGGCTTCGACCTCGACCGGGGACACGCGGTAGCCTCCGGCATTCATCATGTCGTCGTCCCGGCCCAGATAACTGATCTGGCCGTCCACTGCCATTGCCCCTTGATCTCCGGTCAGGAACCATTCGCCTTGCATCCGGGTTTCAACTTCATCCGGTGCATTGAGGTAGGTCAGCATCAATCCAGCGTCAGACCGATGAATGGCGATGGTGCCTTCTTGCCCCTGCGGCACCGGGCCGTCCGGGCCCAGAATGGCCACGCGACGACCCGGTTGCGGGTGCCCCAATGCGTCGCCGCGTGCGGGATGGGCCGGGCTGGAGGATATGAAGGTCGAGCATTCAGACATGCCATAGGCTTCGAACAATTCCGTACCGGTGGCGCTTAGCCATTTCTCGTGCAGGGCGCGCGACAGCTTTTCCCCCGCGCATAAACCGTGGCGCAGGTCAGGTAAGTTGATTTGCTCATACTCTTGCACCAATTTTCGAAAGACCCCCGGTGCCGCCGCAAAGATCGTTGCGCGATGCTGGCGGAGCAGAGCGGGCAGGGCGGAGATGTCCGTGCCCGGTTCCGGGATCAAGGCGGTTGCGCCGATGGTCCACGGGTCCATCAGACCGGTGCCAAGTGTATAGGTCCAGTTGAACGCTCCGGCGTGACACAGCCGATCGGACGCGCGCAGACCATACCAACCATCGACCATCATCTGCCGCGCCCAGATTGCCCGATGGGCGTGGGCCACGGCACGCGGACTGCCCGAGGTTCCCGAGGTGTAGACGACATATGCCATGCGCTCGGGGTCGCCCAGGTCATAGCTGGCGGGTGGAATGTCGCGCATGGCCTTTAATGCATCCAACTCGATCTGTCTGGGATGAGGCGCGCATGAGACAGCGGGATCACGAAGAACCGCAGCCGGGGACAGATCGTCGATCATTCTGGCGGTTTCGGGTTCCGTCAGTTGCGACGAAGTCGGCACCGGAATGATACCCACTGAAATCGCGCCCAGATAGGCAATCGGGAAATCCACCGTATTGCCGACCCGCATCAGAACGGTATCGCCGGGTGTCAGACCTGATTGCAGCAACCCCGCGCCTGTGCCCAACACGGCAGATTGCAGGTCGCGATAGGTCCAGTCCTGCGCGCCGTGGGGCATTAGTACCGACAACGCCACTTTGTCAGGGACCTGATCGGCACGGCCAAGGACATGCGCCGCCAGATTGAACGGTGCGGGGCAGGGCGCGGGCGCCCCCTGATCGAAGACAGATAACATGGCCATTGGCTAACGCGGTGTCTGGCGCGTTGCAAGCGCGGCTGGCCAAGCCTATAGAGAATGACATGAGCACCCAAGATCCCAAATCCCTGATCCGAATTGCCCGCGATTCCGGTGATCACACCGAAGTTGAACCGCTGGACCTTGGCGCGCGCGTGCGCGAATTGCGAAAAGCGCGGAAATGGACGCTGGAGCAGGCCGCCAGTCAGGCCGGTTTGGCCCGTTCTACGCTCAGCAAGATCGAGAACGGGCAGATGTCACCTACCTATGACGCGCTCAAAAAGCTTGCGGTTGGCTTGGAAATCTCGGTGCCTCAGCTTTTCACACCGCCGCAGCGGGACCAGGTCATCGGACGGATGGCGATTACCCGGATGGGCGAAGGGGCGGCCCACGCGACAACGACCTACGAGCATGAGTTGCTGGCCGAAACCCTGACCAAGAAACACATGCTGCCCTACCGCGCGCGGGTTCGGGCACGGTCCATGGACGAATTCGACGGCTGGGTGCGCCACGATGGCGAAGAGTTCATGTATGTTCTGACTGGTGTTGTCCGGCTCTATACCGAGTTCTATGAGCCGGTCGAAATGCGTAGGGGTGACAGCGCCTATTACGATGGCAGCATGGGCCATAACGTAATCTCCGTCAGTGACGAAGATGCGACAATCCTTTGGGTCACATCACTTGCTTAGCGACGCGCGGCAGAATTCTCTGTTCAGACCTTCGGTGAACAGGAAATCTTCGACCTCTTCATGAGCTTCGTTCATGGTTAACTGGTGACGCTCTGCCAGATAGGCTTCGAACCCTTTACGATCTTTTGATACGCGCATCATGTCCTGGTCACGCAAATTCGGAAAACGCCGCTTTGCACGTGCGTAGGCCGCATTCCAGTCTTGTGTCAGATCCGTCCAGTTCATCATGTATGAGCTTTCCTTATGTAGCGTTTAGGACTGCTCTCCCCCTCTTTAGGGTACGTAATGGGTGCCGTTAGGGAAGACATGACAAAATGTCGCAGCATGCCACTGCATTCCTTTTACAAGATTGTGCCTCTGCAATACCTGCCGCAACAGGGCGGCAGGCTTGAAACTGTTTAAAGCACCTGCGGATCAGGAGATCTGTTTGGTGCGGAACCGGGTATTCCCGGCGCGCGAGTTGTAAAGGCGACCTCCATCTTTGGGCTATGTCTAAATACCGCGATTCAATGCAGCTTTTAACGTTGACCGAAGCAGGCTGAAGGTGCGTCTCATGGGATCATCCGGCATCCGATATGGCCTGCATCTGATGCTGCGACCTGCTGTCGCGAAACGTATCCCTAGTGTGACGGCCATGTGCTGAATTCCGCCGACAGGCGTGGTTTTCCGGGGCCAATCGTGCTGGAAGCGCGAAGGAATCGCGTTTTTCAAGGGGTCCGCCAACACCGTGCGGAGAACAGCCGGTGTCGTGCAAAGCCCGGCTGCCCTGATGTTCAAGTGATTACCCGGCGTCGTACCACCACACTTCCGGCATGTATTGCGGTCCGTCGCCATAGATTGGCACAGTCTCAGGGAACTTGAGCTCGCGGATATGGGCAATCCGCCCGACATCAAAACTCCAGATCGGGATGACATAACGACCGGCCGTCAGAACCCGGTCAAGCGCGCGGGTTGCCGCGGTGAAATCTTCAGGTGTTTCCGAGGCAAGCATGGCGTCAATCATCGCATCAACAGCGGGCGAGGCCACGCCCATCAGGTTGCGTGTACCGGGTGTGTCCGCATTCTCGCTTCCCCAATACAAACGCTGTTCGTTGCCGGGAGACAGTGAAAGAGCACGCCGGAAAGGCGTAACATCAAAATCCAGCTCTCCGGTGCGCCCGACATACTGCGCGTTGTCGACCTGTTCCGCTGTGATCTGAATGCCAAGTCGTTCCAGCGCGCGGGAATAAATCTCGACCACCGACGCCATCTCGCTATCCCCCTGCTGTAGCAAGACCGTCATTTTGAACGGGTCACCATTCGTGTTGCGCAAAACCCCGTCCTGAACGGTCCAGCCCGATTCGGTCAGCAGTTTGGTGGCTTTGCGGATGTTTGCGCGGTTGCGGGCTGAACCGTCGCCCTTCGGCAGTTCATACCCTTCCAGCGTGCCGGGGATCAGATCCGAGGCAAAGGGTTCCAGCAGGGCTTTTACCTGCCCTTGGGCCGGTCCGGGCTGCATGGCCAGGTCTGAGCCCGAGAAGTAGGACGTGATCCTTGGCTGCGTCCCACCAGTGATCGTGTCGTTGATGAATTCGAAATTGAAGGCCAGCGTCAGGGCCTCGCGAACGCGCCAGTCGTTAAACGGGGCTTTGCGGGTGTTCATCACGAACCCGGTCATGCCTGACGGTTTGCCATGCGGTATCTCGGTCTTGATGACATCACCGCGCTGAACGGCGGGGAAGCTGTATTGCGTGTCCCATTTGTCGCCGTTGAACTCACGCACCGCTGATAGTTCACCGGCTTTGAAGGCTTCGAACAGGACGCTGCCGTCGCCGTAGAACTCGATCCGCATTTCGTCCAGATTCATGGTGCCGCGGCGGAACGGGATATCCTGCCCCCAATATTCGGGGTTGCGACGAAGGTTCACATAGCGCCCCGCCTCGTAGCTATCGATCACATAGGGGCCGGTGCCGATTGGGACATCTTGCAAGGCGGCGTCGGCAAAATCCTTGTCCTGCCACTGCGCCTTTTGCAGGATCGGACGCATCCCTGCGAGCAGGGCAAGTTCGCGATCAGGCACGTTGAAAGTAATCCGAACCGAACGCGGGCCGGTCTGTTCGATCCTGTCGACTTTGTCCCAAAAACCGCGATAGCGCAGATGCCCCTGAGTGCCGAGCGTCTCATATGACCAAATCACGTCGTCAATCGTGACCGGGCTGCCGTCAGAAAACCGGGCCTCTTCCCGCAGGGTAAATTCAACCCACGACCGGTCCGGCGCCGTCTCAACTGATTCGGCTAACAGCCCGTAAAGTGTGAAAGGTTCGTCCCAGGATCGCCCCATCAGACTTTCATGGGTCCAAAATGGCAATTGCCAAGGCGAGGTGCCTTTTTGCAAAAACGGGTTCAGGCTGTTATAGCCGCCGGTATTTCCGAAAACGACTTTGCCTCCTTTGGGGGCATCGGGGTTGGCATAGGGTAGGGACACAAAATCCGGTGGTAGGGCCGGGTCCCCATACATAGCTATGCCATGAGACGATTCTGCATGGGCGACAGAGATCATGAAAATGCTTGCGATTCCCGCCACAAGTGGTCGAAACGGTCGGAGAAAATCCGGGCTCATTTTGGAAACAATCCTGCTCTGGCCTTATTTTGTTGGGATTCACCGTAGTGATGATTTTTCATATTATCAAACTTTTAGCTTGGACGAAGGCGTGGAATTGCTTATAAAGGATGCACTGCTCGATAGGTTTCTTGCCTGTATGAAACCTGCCTCAATAACTTAACGCCCGCTTCGTGCGGGCGTTTTTTTTGACTGCTTGAGAAGTGTCAGGCTGGGATTTCGGACCGGTGTGTTTCCCCGTTTTCTTTGCAGGTGCAGCATGGCATTGTGCACCAAATCATCGCTTCAGGGAGAACGGTCATGAGCCTTTCCGGCAAAACAGCAATCATCACGGGGTCTAATTCTGGCATCGGACTGGGGGTCGCGCGCGAGCTGGCGAAGGCTGGAGCGGATGTCGTCCTGAATTCCTTTACGGACCGTGACGAAGATCACGCGCTGGCCGCTGAGATTGCCAAAGAGACCGGAACCAAAGCACGTTACATCAAGGCGGACATGTCAAAAGGTGAAGAGTGCCGCGCGCTGATTGAGCAGGCCGGATCTTGCGACATTCTCGTGAACAACGCGGGTATTCAACATGTATCCCCGATCGATCAGTTCCCGGTGGATAAATGGGATGCGATTATCGCGATCAACATGAACTCGGCCTTTCACACGACCGCTGCCGCGCTGCCGATGATGCGAAAGGCGGGTTGGGGTCGTATTGTGAATATCGCCTCGGCCCACGGCCTGACGGCGTCGCCGTTCAAGGCAGCCTATGTTGCCGCCAAGCACGGAGTGGTGGGGATGACCAAGACCGTTGCGCTGGAAACCGCGCAAGAACCGATCACCTGCAACGCTATTTGCCCGGGCTATGTGCTGACGCCTCTGGTCGAGGCCCAGATCCCGAACACAATGAAAGAATATAATATGAGCCGCGAGGAGGTTGTGAAAAACGTGCTTCTGGAACGGCAACCTTCCAAGGAATTCGCCACGGTTGAGCAACTGGGCGGAACAACCATTTTCCTTTGCTCGGACGCGGCGGCGCAGATCACGGGAACCACGATTTCTGTCGATGGCGGCTGGACCGCCTTGTGATTGGCCTTGGGGGCGCTGCCCCCAAACCCCCGGAGTATTTCTGAAAAGATGAAGGGTGAGGGCGGTGATACGGATCAATCTGGCTTTGCAGGGCGGCGGTGCGCATGGGGCATTCACCTGGGGTGTGCTTGACCGACTGCTGGATGAGGAAGACATCGAGGTTGCCGCGATCACCGGAACATCCGCCGGTGCGTTGAACGGTGCGGCGTTCAAATCGGGGATGGTTCATTCAGGACGTGAAGGTGCGCGCGCGCAACTGGACGGGCTTTGGAGGCGTATGGGTGCGATTGGAGACATGCGTATAGCCAATTGGTTTCGCGGGTTGGAACCGGCCGCAATCGCGCAGGCGATGGAATATTCGGTGCCGTTTTCAATCGGTGATGCCTGGTCGCGGATGGTGTCACCTTATGCCTATGGTCCATTCTACAGCAATCCGCTGGAGCCGGTGGTGGACAGGTTCAATTTTGCGGAAGTATGCGCCGATGCGGGACCCCGCCTGTTTGTGTGCGCCACCTGCGTGAGAAGTGGGAAAATCCGCGTCTTTACTGGCGAGGAGGTCTCGACAGATGCCATTCTGGCTTCAGCTTGCCTGCCGACCCTGTTCAAGGCAGTCGAGATATTTGATCCAAATACTAACCGGGTCGAAGCCTACTGGGATGGCGGTTATACTGGTAATCCGGCGCTCTATCCGCTGTTCAACAATGACCTGCCGGATGACGTAGTGATCGTGAATATCAACCCGTTGGAGCGCGACGCGGTACCGGTCACACCGCAGCAGATCCAGAACCGGATCAACGAGATCAGCTTCAATTCCTCCCTGTTTCGCGAATTGCGGGCAATCAGCTTTGTTCAGCGGCTTCTGAAAGAGGGCAAGCTGAAGGCCGGGGACATGAGCCGCGTTCTGGTGCATATGATTGCGGATAACGAGTTGATGAGCAGCCTGTCTGTTGCCACCAAAACCGTGCCCAACCCGGTTATTTTGCACAAGCTGAAACAGGCGGGGCGGGCGGCAGCGGATCGTTTTCTGGCCAAGCACAAGAGTGATCTGGGCCAGACCAGTACAGTCGATCTGCCGACCATGTTCGGTTAATCACTCGGGTGGTTGCGTAGGGTCTTTTTCGTTAGGATAAACGAGCCCGGCCGAGATCACCAGTTTCGCGGCATCCTCAATTGTCATGTCCAGCAAAATTACGTCTTCCGCCGGGAAAAACAGCAAAAAGCCCGAGGTCGGGTTGGGGGTGGTCGGAACAAAGACGCTTAGCAGCTCTCCTCCGGTCTCTGCGCGTTTGCTGATTTCGCCCCTGGCGGTTGTCGAGACGAACCCAATGGCCCAGATCCCGCGGCGGGGGTACTGGATCAGGCAAGCCTTTTCAAAAGAGCGTTCGGTTTGGGCAAATACGGTTTCCGAGATTTGTTTGATCCCGGAATAGATCGAGCGGACGACCGGCATCCGATCTACCACGCTTTCGGCGAACAGGATCAGGGACCGGCCCAGAATGCCTTTGGCGATCCACCCTACAATCACGGTAAAGATCAGGAAGATCACGACGCCCACACCGCGCAGGTTGATACCAACGTATTGTTCCGGTTGGAACTGATGAGGCACCAGTGGCAAAACGGCACTGTCGATCCAGCCGACTACCGACCAGATCAGCCAAACCGTCAGCCAGACCGGTGCAATGACAACGAGGCCGGTCAGGAAAGATGCGCGCAGCCGTGCCAGCATGCCAGGACGGCGATGATGCGGTTCTTCGTCGAACGGTGTATTCATCTTGGTTCCGAGTGGTTATCGGGATTTAGGTAGTCAATCGGTAGCCATGGCACAATAGGCTTGCGTTATCCCTGTTCTGCCAGTGCCCGTGCAATCGCCGCAGCAAGGCGCGCATTGTTGCGCACGAGGGCAATGTTGGCGGTAAGCGAACGTCCTTCGGTCTTTTCAAAGATACGTTGCAGCAGATAGGGCGTCACATCTTTTCCGGTGATCCGATGCGCATCTGCATCAGCCTGTGCCTCGGCGATGATGGGGGCCAGTATTTCGGAAGGGATCTGATCCGCGATCGGGATCGGGTTCGCCACAAGCTGCCCGCCGGGCAGGCCCAACGCGCGACGCGTTGCATGGGCCTTGGCGATAGCCTCAGGAGTGTCCATGCGCAGGGGGGCAGCATAGGGTGATTTTGCAGACCAGAAGGCAGGAAACGCATCCTGGCCATGGGCGATGACAGGCACCCCCAGCGTTTCCAGAACTTCAAGAGTTTTGGCCAGATCAAGGATGGCCTTGGCCCCGGCTGCGACGACGGTGACTGGTGTATGGCCAAGTTCGTGCAGATCAGCCGAGATGTCGAACGTGGTTTCAGCGCCCTGATGCACACCCCCGATGCCGCCGGTGGCAAATACCTCGATCCCGGCATAATGCGCGGCGATCATGGTGGCGGCGACGGTTGTGGCTCCGGTACCACCGGTCGAGATGCAGGCCGCCATATCTGCGCGCGAGATTTTGGCAACGCCTTGCGCCTGACCCAGCCATTGCAACTGGCCAGGCTCGAGCCCCACATGCAATTTGCCTTCAATCACCGCCATGGTCGCCGGAACCGCCCCCGCATCGCGGATGTCCTGTTCGACCTGCGCCGCAACTTCGACGTTTTGCGGGTAGGGCATGCCATGGGTGATGATGGTGCTTTCCAGCGCAACGATGGGATGACCCGCGTCCTTGGCAGCGCGGACCTCGGCTGAATATTGAATGTCGATCACAGTGGGGTTTCTCCGGAAACGTAGGTTGCTGCGGCATGCAGAGCGCGGGTCAGAGCCTCATCACTCGATGCGCCGCCGGATTCTGAGGCGATATGAGCCGCCATGAAGGTATCCCCGGCGCCGGTCACACGGGTGACCAGAACGGAGGGGGGTGTTTGGGTCAGAATTTCGTCCGAACTGCCGATCGTGGCCGAGCTGCCGCCATCGGTGACCAGCACGCGCAGTGCGCCACGATCCAGAAGGCCCTTTGCGGCAGATTCAGAATCGGTGAATTCACGCTGGCACAATATTCCTGCTTCTTCGAGGTTCACATAAAGCGTGGCGCGGGCATGTTTCAGGAAGGGCAACAGGCGCTCGGCCTTACCTGGCGAGGCCGGGGCAACACGCAGATCGGCACGGGCAAATGCAGGGCTTTGGGCGATTTCTTCCAGCAGGTTCAGGGTCAGGTTGCCGTCAAGCGCAATGGGCCCCTCAAAGGGCGTGTTTTCATAGCCTAGCGGGCCGTGCATCAGCGGACGCAGTATCTTAGCGCCAGCGGCTTCCAGCGAATGCGCGTCGGCAATGGCCGCGATCAACCCGTTGGCACCTTCGACGGCCATATATCGGTCGGTCGGCAGGTCCTGCGAGCGATAGATGTGATCCGTGACCATACCGAGGCGGGAACAGGCATGAATCAGCTCGTCGCCCTCGGGGTCGCGGCCAATGGCG
Source organism: Ruegeria sp. CH2 (assembly GCF_056537065.1). Taxonomy (NCBI): domain Bacteria; kingdom Pseudomonadati; phylum Pseudomonadota; class Alphaproteobacteria; order Rhodobacterales; family Roseobacteraceae; genus Ruegeria; species Ruegeria sp. CH2. Next base: position 499,244 of record NZ_JBQFQV010000001.1, on the reverse strand, counting down.
GTCAGCAGGGTTGGCGTCATACCAAAACGCACCAGCGTCATGGCTATGTTCATCGCAACACCACCCGGCAGACGGGTAATCCGGCCAGGCACGTCCGAGCCTTGCCGCATGGCACTGGCCGATCGTCCGATCACGTCCCACAGGACCGAACCGATACACAGGATATTACTGTTCTGAGTCATAAAGGACGTCATGCCGCAGCGGTGATGCCCATGCAAGTCAGAACGTTACCGCAATCAGAGATTTACGGTGCACAGGTCCGATATGCCCTTTGGGCTTGCGATCTGCGGCCTTCGCGGGAACAATCGATAGCAATGATTGGTGATTTGATTTTCCTGTTGGAGCTTTTCGTATGAATGGCCCTGTTTTCCGCGCCATCTTTCGAACCCTCAAAACCTGTGCCCTGAGTTTTTTTGTTCTTGTAGCTTTGCATCCCGGATCCGGCAGAGCGCAATCCGCCCCGCCGACCGTCGTTGATTTCTGGGTCAAGTCCGACACTTTGTTTCTAGAGTTGAAATGGAATGCCGAGGCCATATTAACCGGGAACAATCCCGCGCAGCCCGCTGCGTTTTCCGACGATCCAAACTACAAATCCTTGCGGCGGCTGGTTTCCTCTGAGCTGGAACCCCAGATCAGAGAGTTCGTTCAGCTCTGGAAACATAATCTTATCGTGGAGGCACCAGAGCGATTGAGTTTGTCTTATGAAGGTGTGCGTATTCCTGTTGTAGGAGAAACGGAGAAAGTGCGGGTTTCCAAACTGTTGCTGACTGCTCCTTTGCCCGATCAGGCGTCAAACCTGCGTCTGACCTGGCCGTCAGAAAGCGGACCCATCGTTCTGCGACAGCAAAATGTCGCGGCCCCATACACCGGGTATTTGGCTGCCGGTGAAGCCAGCCCGCTGATCCCCTTGCAAGGCGGGGCGTCTCTGACAACGCAACAAACATTGCAGACATATTTCACAAAAGGGGTCGATCAGTTTCTCCGAAACCCAATTAAGGCATCCATTCTTGTTTTGGCGCTAGTGTTTCTGTCTTTGAAATTGCGCCCAGTGGTATCTCAACTGGTGTTCCTGTCAGCGGGCGCTCTGATCGGGCTTGGGCTGGGTTTGCATGGCGTATTGGATGCAGGAAAAGTGAGCGAGGCCCCGGTTCTGGTGGCTTCGACCATCGTTCTGGCGCTGTGGAACCTGGTTGCCCGGCGATTGCAGGTCTGGCGTTTGTTGGCGGTTCTCGCCATTGGCGGTCTTCAAGGTCTGGTATTTGCCTCGGCCCTGATCGGGATCGGAGTGCCGCCAGATCATCTGCCCCCGGCCATCTTGGGCTTTGGCGCCGGGAATATTCTGCCGCTTTTTGCCGTGGCCCTTGCCGGGCTTGCTCTGGCGCTTTTGTTTTCTGGCGGCTCACACCGTATACGAGGCCGGGTATCGGTTCTGGCCTCGATGCTGATTGCAGGTGCCGGGGTCTACTGGATAGTCGAGCCTTGGGTGCAGGGTTAAGGCAACGCGGCCAGCAGCATTTTCAGTGCGCCAAGCGGATCGTCACTGCCCCAGATCTCATCGCCGATGCCAAAGAAATCGGTGCAGGGGGCCAGATCGCGGATCAATTCGGGCGTCAACCCACCTTCGGCCACAACCGGAACCTCGATCATCTCGGACCACCATTGGAACAGGTCCTTTTCGGCGCGGGTCCCATCCCTCAGTTTGGCCGAGCCGACAGGACCGAAAGCCACATAATCCGCCCCGTTTTCACCAGCAGTCATGCCATCATGGCTGGACGCGCCGCAAAAGCTTCCGACGATTGCATCGGCGCCCAGTTCCTTGCGCGCGGTGCGGACCGAGCGTGCAGCATCATCCAGGTGCACCCCGTCCAGCCCCAAACGCTGCGCCAGCAATACATGGTTCGAGATCACGATGGCCACGTCGCGCGAATGGGCGACTTCGCGACAAGCGTCCGCTGCACGGGCGATGGTATCTTCGTCGCTTCCGGCCAACGCGAGGCGGATACAGGCAATCTCGACCCCGTCCAGCACAGTCGCCAGCTTGTTCGTGAACGTGCTCAACTCGATGGTCGGAGGCGTGATCAGGTAAATCTGCGGCTGCTCGGGGGTGTCCATGGGCGCGTCCTTCGGCTTTCAGTCTTTGGCGCGGTTTAGCGGATTGCGGCTGGGAAGCAAACTTTTATGGATCAGAGCCTGCAAATAACGCCCCTGCGCCTTGCCCTGCAAGAGCCTGCCAATTACAGCAGGCCAAGTTTTCTTAAGGTGAGCCATGCCCAGCGACAAACCCCAGCCTTCCTTCGTGCTTGTGCGCCCGCAAATGGGTGAAAACATCGGTGCTGCTGCGCGGGCGATGTGGAACTTTGGGCTTGACCGGATGCGTATCGTGGCCCCGCGTGACGGCTGGCCGAACCCCAAAGCGGTGGCAATGTCCAGCGGCGCAGGGCGCTTGCTGGATGAGGCGCAGCTGTTTGACGACTTGGCCGGGTCGCTGGCCGACAGCACGTTTGTCTTCGCCACGACAGCCCGTCAGCGGGGCTTGACCAAACCTGTCTACAGCCCAGAACACGCAATGAAGATTGCCGCCGGAAAGATCGCGGCAGGCGAGAAGGTTACCGTTCTGTTCGGCCCTGAACGCGCGGGGCTAGAGAATGAAGACATCGCCAAGGCCAACGCGATCATCTCGGTGCCGGTGAACCCGGAATATGCCTCGCTGAACCTTGGTCAATGCGTATTGCTGACCGCCTATGAGTGGATGCGCCAGACCGGGGATGTGGTGCATGAATCGACCGACCTGGGCAAAGGTGACTGGGCCACTGGGATCGAGGTCGAAAAACTTGTCGAGCATTACGAGGATAGGCTGGAGGAGGCGGGGTTCTTCTACCCTCCCGAAAAGGCCGAAGGGATGAAGGTTAACCTGCGCAACCTGTGGTCGCGGATGCGAATGACACGGGCCGATGTGCAGATGTTGCACGGGATCATGCGTCAGATGGTCCGCTGGAAGGATAAAGGCTGAGGCTGGACCTATCTTCACCCAAGCCCTAGCTTGCGACAAAATCAGGACATGAGGACAGCATGAGCGGTAAGCGCAGCATCTTCGAAGAGGTCACGGACACCAAAAAACAACAGGCGGTTCAACCCGGTATGATCGACCGGGGGCGCGGCGGCGCGCGCAATGCGATCCGCGTCTGGCTGATGATCCTGTTTGCTCTGGTCGTTGTGATGATCGCGGTTGGCGGCTTGACGCGCCTGACTGACAGCGGCCTCTCGATCACCGAATGGCGCCCGATCACCGGAGCTTTGCCGCCGATGACCGAAGCGGACTGGCAGGCAGAGTTCGACAAGTACAAGCAGATTGACCAATGGCGCATCCAAAACCAGTGGATGGAACTGGGTGATTTCAAATCCATCTATTGGTGGGAATGGGGCCATCGTCAGTTGGGCCGCATGATCGGTTTGGTCTGGGCCGTTGGATTTCTGACCTTTCTTCTCACCCGCAAGATCCCGACAGGGTGGATGGGAAAGCTGATCGTTCCGGGTCTTCTTGGCGGTCTGCAGGGCGCTGTTGGTTGGTGGATGGTGGCCTCGGGCGTCACCCAGGGTGAAGGCATGACGGCTGTTGCAAGTTACCGTCTGGCAACGCATTTGGGGCTGGCTTTTGTGATCCTGGGAGTCCTGGCCTGGTACATCTTTGAACTCGGCCGGGAAGAACGTGACCTGATGCAGGCGCGCCGGGCCAAAGAGGTCAGGCTGTTTTCATTGTCCACAGGGCTGATGCACTTCGCCTTTTTACAAATACTCATTGGCGCGCTTGTCGCCGGGATCGACGCCGGGCGGTCTTACACCGACTGGCCGCTGATGGGAGGGCAGTTGCTTCCACCGGATGCGACTATGTTGGAGCCGATGTGGCGAAACTTCTTTGAAAGCCCCGGTCTGGTACAGTTCATCCACCGGTGTGCAGGGTATCTGCTGTTCATCTTCGCCGTTGTCGTCTGGCGACGTGGCAGCGGCAGCGCGCATCCGCAGACGCGTTTTGCCTTCAACGCTGCTTTCGCCGCGCTTTCGTTACAGGTCGTCGTCGGCATCGTGACCGTGGTTTACGGCGCGCCATGGCAGGTCGCTATCTTCCACCAGTTTATGGCCGTCATCGTTTGGACGCTGATCCTGCGCGCGCGGTTCCTCACGGCTTATCCAATCGCAACATCTGTGCGCGGAGTTTGAAATTATGACCGCTTTCAATGAACTGATGACCTTTCAGCGGGAAACTTCGGCTTTGGGCCAGATCGCCGGTCGGCTTGGCTGGGACCAGGAAACCGTCATGCCGCGCGGCGCAGCGCCACAGCGCGCCGAAGAAATGGCAGCTATCGAATCTGTCCTGCACGCACGTCGTTCTGATCCTCGTGTTGCCGAATGGCTGGATCAGGCCGCGCCTCAGGATGAGGTCGGCAAGGCGCAGATGCGTGAAATCCGGCGCGCATATGATCGCGCGGTGAAGGTGCCTGCCGATCTGGCGACGGCGATTGCCCGTGTGACATCCGCTGCGCAGGGAAAGTGGGCGCAGGCGCGCGCGGATGAAGATGTCTCGGCCTTTCTTCCGGTTCTGGAAGAGGTCGTATCGCTGAAACGACAGGAAGGCGAGGCGCTGGCGCAAGGGGGCGACGTATACGACGCCATGGTCGAAGATTACGAGCCTTACACGACCAGCGCACAGATTGCGGATATCTTCGACCAGATGCGCCCACGACTGGTGGCCCTGCGCGCCGCTGTGCTGGAGCGGCCCGAGCCCGCTGCCCTGAACCGCAGTTTTGATGAGCAGACCCAGATGCGTCTGACACAAGAACTGGCGGTCGCCTTTGGCTATGACTTGAACAATGGCCGCGTGGACAAGGCGGTTCACCCGTTCAGTTCAGGCAGTGGTCTTGACGTCCGCATCACCACGCGAACCAGCGAAACAGACCCGTTCAATTGTTTCTATTCCACCATTCACGAGGTGGGCCACGCCGCCTATGAACAGGGGATCGACAGGAAATACCTGCTGACACCGCTCGGGTCTGGAGTGTCGATGGGCGTGCATGAAAGTCAAAGCCGGATCTACGAAAACCAGTTGGGTCGGTCGCGGGCCTTTACCGGTTGGTTGTTCGAACAAATGAAAGAGGCGTTCGGCGATTTCGGCATTGCCGATCCGGATGCGTTTTATGCGACGGTCAACCGCGTGCATAACGGCTATATCCGCACCGAGGCGGATGAGGTTCAATACAATCTGCACATCATGCTGCGGTTTGATCTGGAACGCGCGCTGATGGCCGAAGACTTGCAGGTCGGCGATCTGGAAGCCGCCTGGAATGATCGGTTCAAGGCAGATTTCGGTTATGCGGTCGACAAGCCCTCGAACGGTTGTTTGCAGGATGTGCATTGGTCGGTTGGGCTGTTCGGTTACTTCCCGACATACTCGCTGGGCAATGTCTATGCTGGGTGCCTCTATCAGGCTTTGCGCGGTTCAGAGCCCGATCTTGATGCGCAACTGGCCCGCGGCTGCACGTCCGGCGCGACCGGCTGGTTGCGTGAGCATGTGCAGCAGCATGGCGGCCTTTATGCACCGCGCGAGGTGATAGCCCGTGCAAGCGGCATCGAGCCCGGACCGGACCCATTGCTAACCTATCTTGAGGCCAAGTTCGGCGCGCTCTACGATTTGTGAGTTTCCGAATTGCCTCCCAAGCGTTAGAATCGGTGCACCGATACCATCGCCTGGGAGGCAACGATGACCGGAAAAGCCCGCAAGAAAGCCAGTGATTTTGATCCGCGTATCCTCGAGATATTCGACGGATATGTGCACGGCACGATGTCCAAGCGTGAGTTCATCTCAAAAGCCGGTAAATACACGGCTGCCGGAATGACAGGCGCAATGATTCTGGACCAGTTGCAACCCAATTACGCCTGGGCGCAACAGGTGGCCCCGGACGATCCCGCGATCCAAACCATGGTGGTCGCATATGGCAGCCCGGATGGGCATAGCGAAACCAGCGGCCTGATGGCGATGCCGGCAAATGCCGCGGGTAAACTGCCAGCGGTACTGGTCGTGCACGAGAACCGGGGTCTGAACCCTTATATCGAGGACGTTGTGCGCCGCGCGGCCAAGGCCGGTTTCCTGGCTTTTGGACCTGATGGGTTGTCCCCCCTTGGCGGCTATCCCGGTACTGATGAAGAAGGGCGCGAGATGCAGCGCTCGATGGACCGGGAAAAACTGATGGCGGATTTCTTCGCCGCCTTTGAGTTCCTTCGTGATCATGATCTTTCAACCGGCAAAGTTGGCGCTGTCGGCTTCTGCTATGGCGGAGGTGTTTGCAACGCGTTGGCCGTAGCCTATCCGGACCTTGCTGCCTCGGTGCCATTCTACGGTCGGCAACCACCAGCCGAAGATGTTCCGTCCATCGAAGCACCTCTTATGATTCACTATGCCGGTCTGGACGAGCGTATCAACGCTGGATGGCCTGCATATTCAGAGGCGCTGAAAGCCAATCAAAAGAAATTCAGCGTGCACTTCTATCCGGACGTCAATCACGGCTTTCACAACGATACGACGCCCAGATATGACGAAGCCGCGGCAAATCTGGCATGGAGCCGGACCATCGCTTTTTTCAATGCCTACCTGACATGAACTGAACCCCGGGAATCGTCGAACCGGTGCCCGGGGTTACTGTCATTCTTCCTCGTCGCCCTGATCTGCGATCCACGCGACGCTGACGACTTCTTCGCCCTTGCCGGTATTGAACACCTTCACGCCACCTGCGGATCTTGAGCGGAAAGAGATACCATCGACCGGCACCCGGATAGATTGGCCTTTCGATGTGGCCAGCATGATCTGATCGTCGATCTCGACCGGGAAGGATGCAACCAAGTCCCCGCCGCGCATGGCCTTGTCCATCGCCGCCACACCCATGCCGCCACGTCCGCGCACAGGATAGTCGTGGCTTGAACTCAACTTGCCTGCACCACCAGCGGTGATAGTGAGGATAAGGTTTTCGGCAGCCGACATCTCGGCGTATTTTTCCTGGCTGAAATCGCTGCTTGCTGCGGCTTCCTCGTCTTCACCAGCGTCTTCTTCGGTAAGCCCCGCGACCGCACGCCGCATCTTGAGATAGGCCACACGATCTTCGGGTGTCGCCTCGAAATGACGGATCACGGACATCGACACGACGCGGTCACCGTTGGTCAGCCTGATCCCCCGGACACCTGTGGATTCGCGCGAGTTGAAGACACGCACGTCAGTTGTCCGGAAGCGGATCGCGCGGCCGGAATTGGTGACCAGCATCACGTCTTCGTCTTCCGAACAGATGCGCGCATTCACCAGTTCAATGCCGTCGGGCAGCTTCATGGCAATCTTGCCGTTGCGCCGGACATTGGTGAAGTCCGACAACCGGTTACGACGCACGTCACCTGCGCTGGTGGCAAAGACGATCTGGAGGTTTTCCCATTCCTCGTCCGGTACATCCACGGGCATTATCGCGGCGATGGAAACGCCAGTTGGGATCGGAAGGATGTTGACGATGGCCTTACCTTTGCCGGTGCGTCCGGATTGGGGCAAGCGCCAGGTCTTGAGCTTGTAGACCATCCCGTCCGTCGTGAAGAACAGCAGCTGTGTATGGGTGTTCGCAACGAAGAGGTTGGTCACAACATCCTCTTCCTTGGTTTGCATCCCCGACAGGCCCTTGCCACCGCGTTTCTGGGCGCGGAAATCTGCCAGCGGTGTGCGTTTGATGTACCCGCCCGAAGTGACGGTCACGACCATGTCTTCACGCTCGATCAGGTCTTCGTCTTCCATGTCACCGGACCAGTCGACGATCTCAGTGCGGCGGTCGACCGCGAACTGTTCACGCACGCTGCGCAGCTCATCAGCGATGATGCCCATGATCCGTTCGCGTGAGGACAGAATATCAAGGTATTCCTTGATCTTGGCCGCCAGTTCTTCCAGCTCGTCCGTGACCTCTTTGACACCCAGTTGGGTCAGGCGTTGCAAGCGCAACTCCAGAATGGCACGGGCCTGAACCTCGGTCAGATTATAGGTGCCATCGTCATTCATCTTGGACAGAGGATCATCGATCAGGCGCAGATAACTTTCGATTTCTGAGGCAGGCCAACGGCGGGTCATCAGTTTTTCGCGGGCCTCGGCGGCGTCCGCCGACGACCGGATCGTTGCGACCACTTCATCGACATTGGACACGGCCACAGCCAGACCACACAGGATGTGGCTGCGTTCGCGCGCCTTGCGCAGGTCATAGGCCGTACGGCGGGCAACGACATCTTCACGGAAGTCGATGAACGAGGTCAGGAACCGGCGCAGGGTCAGCTGTTCGGGGCGGCCACCATTCAGCGCCAGCATATTGCAGCCAAAGGAGGTCTGCATCGGCGAAAAGCGGTAGAGCTGGTTCAGCACCACCTCGGGCGTCGCATCGCGCTTGAGCTCGACCACAACGCGCACGCCGTTGCGGTCGGATTCGTCCTGTACATGGGCCACGCCTTCGATCCGCTTCTCGCGAACCGCCTCGGCGATCTTTTCGATCATCGCGGCCTTGTTCACCTGATAGGGAATCTCGTCGACAACGATGGCATAGCGGTCCTTGCGAATTTCTTCCACCCGGGTCTTGGCGCGGATGATGACGCTGCCGCGGCCCTCCAGATAGGCCTTACGCGCACCTGAGCGCCCAAGCATCACACCGCCGGTTGGAAAGTCGGGGCCGGGGACGTATTCGATCAACTGTTCTGATGTAAGGTCGGGATCGTCGATCAGCGCCAGAGTCGCATCGACTACTTCGCCAAGGTTGTGCGGTGGAATGTTTGTCGCCATCCCCACGGCGATTCCTCCGGCACCATTGACCAGCATGTTCGGGAAACGGGCCGGCAGAACTGTCGGCTCCCGGTCCTTGCCGTCATAGTTGTCCTGAAAATCGACCGTTTCTTTTTCGATATCAGCCAACAGGGAAGCGGCGGGCTTGTCCATCCGCACTTCGGTATACCGCATAGCCGCCGGGTTATCGCCGTCCATCGAGCCAAAGTTGCCCTGACCATCCAGCAGCGGCAGCGACATCGAGAAATCCTGCGCCATCCGCACCAGCGCGTCATAGATCGCACTGTCACCATGCGGGTGGTACTTACCCATCACGTCGCCCACCGGGCGTGCCGATTTGCGGTACGCCTTATCGTGGGTATTCCCCGTTTCGTGCATTGCATAAAGGATACGCCGGTGAACCGGTTTCAGCCCGTCGCGCAAATCAGGGATCGCGCGGCTGACGATGACCGACATGGCATAGTCCAGATAGGACGTGCGCATTTCGGATTCGATGGAAACCGTCGGGCCGTCATAGACTGGGCGCTCGGGCGGGGTTTCATCCATGTTTTCAGGAATTTCTGGCGTATCGCTCACGTAAACTGCCCGTGTCTTGTTCTGGGTCTATATCTTGTGGGTGTATCTTATCAGACCCGGCACATAAGGTGCAAGCAAGCAGCGCCTTTACGGGGAAATTCCCCGGTAATACTCAAGTAACATATTGTTATATAAGTATTAGAAGGTTTTCGTGATATCTTGAACAGGCCTTGTATCAAACAGGAGGTCTGCATGAATCCAAGCGAAACCGAATTGATGCTCAAGGGGTACGGGCTGACAACGGCTGAGTTTTTCTATCATATGCCCGACTATATCCACGTCTTGAACACGTTCATCTGGCAGGATTACGACCTTGCGCCGGATCATCCGAAACTGTTCAAATTCATCGACTTCTGGCAGCGCGAAATCGAAGGCCCGCTGCATTCGGTCAAATTCACCCATCGCAAAATGATCGCACCGGGTGAGTGGCGCAACATGGTGGGCGAGTTTCGTGTGAACTGAGCGAGAGGCAGGTACGAGTTCCGTTGGTGCATGCTCTTCAATCATTGAAGCGAAATGGTCGGCGCGTGTCTGATGATCCGTCCGAAGCGAAATCAGGAATTCCTGAATCGTTCAGCCAGAGCAACTGGCACCGCCCAGCACGCAGAATTTGGCACAATGGGGGTGGTTCAGGTGAACGTCAGCCTCGGATTCGGCCAGAGAATGCCCCATCTCGAACTCCGACTCGTAGGGCAGCAGGGTGCAGGCCAACACGGCAGGCCGGTCAGCGCCTTTCCGTTTCACCACCATGCGGGCGCTGGCGCACATCAATGCATCGGGTGATTTGTTCAGTATTCCCCAGCAAGCCGTTGTAATCTCGGGAACTTCGACAGTTTCGTCCATTTCCGGGAACAGGACGGTCCGAGCCGGGTTATGCGGGTCAATGTCAAAGCCGTGCTCTGTAAAGAATGCGGCATAACCCGCGCGACTTTCCGTGTCAGACTCACCCCAAACGGTGCGCCCGGCAACAGCCATGTTAAAGCCGTGATCGCGCAGCCACTTCATACCCGTCAGGGTTTTTTCAAAGCTCCCCTTGCCGCGTTCAAGGTCGTGCAGTTCTGCGCGGTAATGATCGACGGAAACACGCAGGGTCAGCTTGTCATTGAAAGTCCTTTGCAATGCCAGTAGCCCGTCGCGCACCTTGCGGCGCATCATCGGGGCCATCGCGTTGGTCAGGATCAGAACTTCGTATCCACGCTCCAGCGCGGCGCGGGTCATATCGATCATCTCGGGGTTCATAAAGGGCTCGCCGCCCGTAAAACCGATTTCACGCACAGGCCAATTGCGGGCTTCGATCTGATCCAGGTAGTCACGAACCTCGTCTGCAGTGATATAAACCAGTGCGTCATTGGTCGGGCTGCTGGCGATATAGCAGCTTACGCATTCAATATTGCACAGCGTGCCGGTGTTGAACCACAGGGTCTGAGGGTTGGTCAGGGAAACCTTTGCGCGGGTCTGGCCATCGGCCGTTACCAGTTTACGCTGAAACTTGCCGATATTGGCAAGCTGAGGGGCGTTGTCTTTCATTCCCGCATCCGGTTCGTTGAAGTCATCAGACTGATCTAGCCCTTTGTCGCGGATTTGGTAAGTCTGGTGCAGGGGTTCTGACAGAGTTTTGATCAACAAGATTTATTGAGCTTTGGTTGCGCTAACATTGGACATGCCGGAAGGGTCAGGGTAAGGACAACTCATGGTTTCACGTGTCATCCCTGTTGATCCATTTGATCTGATCATTTTCGGCGGCACCGGTGATCTGGCGCAGCGTAAGATCCTGCCTGCGCTTTTCCGTCGGTATTGTGCGGGTCAGTGGCACGAGGATGCCCGGATTATCGCAGCGGCGCGCGCCGGTCATTCGGCGGACGCCTTTCGTAAGATGGTTGCTGAGTCGCTGCAACGGCACGCTTCGGAACGCGCCCGGGATTCGCAAGCCCTGACCCGGTTCCTGCAACGGGTCGACTATGTATCGCTGGATGCCTTGACGTCGGAAGGTTGGGATGTACTGGGCGAAAAGCTCTCGCCGGACCGGGTTCGCGCTTTCTATTTCTCGGTCGGTCCCAGCCTGTTCGGGCCATTGGCCCAGCGGGTTAGGGCGTATGATCTGGTGACAGAAGAAACCCGTATCGTGGTCGAAAAGCCGTTTGGACATGATTTGGCAAGCGCACGGGACTTGAATGCAACACTGGCCGCGCATTTTGATGAAAATCAAATCTACCGGATCGACCATTATCTGGGCAAGGAAACCGTCCAGAATCTGATGGCGGTCCGGTTTGGCAATATGCTGTTCGAACCGCTGTGGAACAGCCAGTATGTCGACCATATTCAGATAACGGTTGCGGAAACTGTTGGTATCGCGGGGCGCGAAGACTATTATGAGCGGGCGGGTGCGATGCGGGACATGGTGCAGAACCACTTAATGCAGCTGCTCTGCCTGATTGCGATGGAACCTCCGGCCAAGTTTGATCCTGACGCAGTTCGGGATGAAAAGCTTAAAGTGATCCGGGCGCTTGATCCGGTTGAACCGCACCACATCGTGCGGGGGCAGTTTGCGGCCGGTCCAGACGGGCCAGGATACCGGGACTGCGTTGGCAATCCGCGATCAACCACCGAAAGCTATGTGGCGTTGAAGGCCCATATCAGCAATTGGCGTTGGGCAGGTACACCGTTCTACCTGCGCACCGGTAAGCGTCTGGTGGCGCGCTCGTCGGTGATCAACGTGATGTTCAAGGACGCGCCGCATTCGATATTCGGGGAAGAGGCGGGGCGTCATGCAAATACGTTGTCGATCCGGTTGCAGCCGAACGAGGGGATCACGCTGAAGGTGACGATCAAGGAACCCGGGCAGGGGGGGATGCGACTGATCGACGTTCCCTTGGACATGAGCTTTGCCGAAGCCCTGGGCCCCGAAAATCAGGACCCGCCAGATGCGTATGAACGCCTGGTGATGGACGTGATCCGCGGAAACCAGACCCTGTTCATGCGCGGGGATGAGGTTGAGGCCGCCTGGGCCTGGACCGATCCGATTATCGCCGGATGGTTGGCACGTGGGGACGTACCAAAGCCTTATGACAGCGGCAGCACAGGGCCGGGCGACGCCGAACTTCTGATGAAACGTGACGGACGTCACTGGCAAGGGATAAAGCCATGAAAATTCAGGAATATGCTGATCGCGAAATGCTTGCCATCGACGTGGCCAACGTGCTGGCGGGCGACCTAGAGGCCGCATTGCTGCACCATGATACCGTTGCAATGGCCGTTCCTGGGGGAACAACTCCGGGCCCTGTTTTTGATAGCCTGTGTGCCGCTGATCTTGAATGGGATCGTGTGCGTGTGTTGCCGACGGATGAACGCTGTGTGCCAGCAGATCATGACCGCTCGAACGAACGTTTGATCCGCGAAAGGTTGCTGACCAGCCGGGCTTCAGTGGCGCAATATATTCCGCTTTATGTCCCTGGTTCAGAACCTGAGGCAGCGTTGCCCGAAATCGAGTCGCTGATTGCGCCGGTATTGCCATTGTCGGTGCTGGTACTTGGAATGGGCGAAGACATGCACACGGCCTCATTGTTTCCGGGAATGGAAGGGCTGGACGAGGCATTGCGCAGTGATGCACCTACGTTGATCGTCGCCCGGACCGAAACGCAGCCAGAGGCGCGAATTTCCCTGACCGCTCCGGTCCTGGACGGGGCGCTGTCGAAACACCTGATCATCTATGGACAGGCAAAACGCGCCGTTCTTGAAAAAGCCATGTCGCTACCACCGGAAGAGGCACCGATCGCCGCAGTTCTTGGTGGCATGACCGTACACTGGGCGGAGTAAGGCAATGCATCTGGATGCTTTGAGAACACTGGCTCAGACGACAAGTGACCGTCGTATCCTTGACCTGTTTGCGGCAGATGCAAACCGGGCCGAAGTATTTTCAGCCTCAACCGGGGATGTGGTATTCGACTATTCAAAAACACAGATCGATGATGTGGTGCGATCCGCGCTCATTCAATTGTGTGCAGAGGCTGGTCTTGCGTCTCGGCGTGATGCGATGTTCGCGGGCGAGAAGATCAACGAGACCGAAGGGCGCGCGGTGTTGCACACGGCCTTGCGCAACCTTGATGGCGGGCCGGTTGAAGTGGACGGTCAGGACGTTATGCCCGAGGTTCTGGATACGCTGCAACGGATGCGCGTGTTCGCGGAAGAGGTGCGCGGCGGCGCTATCGCTGGGGCGGGGGGCAACTTTACCGATGTGGTCAATATCGGCATCGGCGGGTCAGACCTCGGCCCTGTCATGGCCACTTTGGCGCTGGCACCTTATCACGATGGACCACGGGTGCATTACGTCTCGAACGTGGATGGGGCGCATATCGCGGATACGTTGCGGCAGCTTGACCCGATGCGTACGCTGGTCATTGTCGCCTCAAAAACCTTCACCACAATCGAAACGATGACCAATGCACGCACCGCCCGCGCGTGGATGTCCGAAGGCGGGGGCGATCCGTCGCGCCAGTTTGCCGCCGTTTCCAGCGCTTTGGACAAGACGAAAGCCTTCGGTATTCCCGAGGCGCATGTCTTCGGATTCGCCGATTGGGTCGGTGGGCGTTATTCGGTTTGGGGTCCGGTCGGCTTGCCGGTCATGATTGCAGTTGGTTCAAACGCATTTGACGCGTTATTACGCGGCGGGCAGGCGATGGACCTGCATTTCCGCTCGGCTGACTGGGATGAAAACATGCCTGTGATGCTGGCATTGGTTGGCATCTGGCATCGTCAGGTTCTGGGGCATACCAGCCGTGCGGTGCTGCCTTATGACCAGCGGCTTTTGCGCCTGCCCGCATATTTCCAGCAGTTGGAAATGGAATCGAATGGCAAATCCGTGGCGATGGATGGCTCAACCCTCGCCATGCCTTCAGGTCCTGTCGTCTGGGGTGAGCCGGGCACCAATGGACAACACGCGTTTTATCAGCTGATCCATCAGGGTACTGATGTCATTCCCTGCGAATTCATGGTTGCGGCCGAGGGGCATGAACCCGAACTGACCCATCACCACCGTCTGCTTTTGGCCAATTGTCTGGCGCAGTCCGAGGCCCTGATGCGTGGCCGTTCGTTCGAAGAAGCGCGTCAGCGTATGGCGCAGCAGGGGTATCTGGGGGATGAACTGGATCGACAGGCCCGGCACCGGGTTTTCCCCGGCAATCGTCCCTCGACAACATTGATTTACCCCAAACTCACACCGTTTGTGTTGGGTCAGATTATTGCGCTTTATGAACACCGGGTGTTTGTCGAAGGCGTGTTGCTGGGCATCAACTCTTTCGACCAGTGGGGGGTTGAGCTGGGCAAGGAACTGGCCAATTCGCTTGGCCCCATCGTGGATGGCGAAGAAAGCGCCGAGGGCAAGGATGGGTCGACCGCAGCATTGGTCGCCTACGCGCTGAAACACCGGGATTAGGCGACGGGATGTATTCCGCTACCGGTGTGGGTTGCATTCTTTTATTGTCAGACAATTAAATGATTGGCAGGGTTCCTTATAGGAAACGGCTGGACTGACGTGACGGGGAACACACCTGCCTGTCTGTGCCAGACGGAACAGGCAGGGGCCAGGCAAGGCCCCGCCCATGACGGGAGGATGTCCATGCTGGGACAGATGATGACACAGCCTTTGCTGATTTCGTCGCTGATTGATCACGCACAGCGTTACCACGGTCAGACCGAGATTTTCTCGGTCGAAACGGATGGATCAGTGACAGAAACCAATTGGTCCGAGATAGCCGTGAACGCCCGGCGTTTGGCGTCGGCCCTGACGCAGCTGGGTCTGGAGCCGCAGGACAGGGTCGGGACGCTGGCCTGGAATAATCGTCGCCATCTGGAGATCTATTATGCCACCTCGGGTGCGGGATATGTCTGTCACACGGTCAATCCGAGGCTTTTTCCTGAACAACTGACGTATATCATCAACCATGCTCAGGATCGGGTGTTGTTCTTTGATGCAACCTTCGTCCCGCTGGTTGCCGCTTTGCACGGTGCGCTGACGGATGTTCGCCATTTTGTTCTGATGGGCCCTCGCAATGATGACGCTGCAGCAAAGATACCCGACCTGAAATTTTATAACGAGCTGATCGAAACCGGTGACGCGGCCTTTGATTGGCCTGAGCTGGATGAAAACACCGCGTCAGGGCTGTGTTACACGTCGGGTACAACCGGCCATCCCAAGGGGGTTCTTTATTCCCACAGATCGACGGTCCTGCACAGTTTCGCGTCGAATACGCGCGACGTGATCGGCTTTTCGGCGATGGATGTCGTGATGCCCGTCGTTCCTATGTTCCACGTTAATGCATGGGGCTCGCCTTATGCCTGCGCCATGTCCGGATCGCGACTGGTTTTACCCGGCCCGGATTTGCATGGCGAGGCGCTGGTCAATCTGATCGACACCTATGGCGTGACGCTGGCCATGGGGGTGCCTACAATCTGGCAGGGACTGTTGGCGCATGCAGCCAAATGCGGGACGAGTTTGAAAAGCCTCGAACGGACCGTGATTGGAGGTGCCGCTTGCCCACCTTCGATGATGGAGACTTTCCGGAATAAATATGACGTCGATACGGTACATGCGTGGGGAATGAGCGAGATGAGCCCGCTTGGTACGGCCAACTACCCATTGGCCAAACATCTGGTGCTGCCGCTTGAAGAACAACACCTTATCCGTCTGAGTCAGGGTCGGCCACCGTTTGGGGTTGAACTGAAAATCGTGGATGATGACGGCAAAGATCTGCCACATGACGGTGAAACGCAGGGCGATCTGATGGTGCGGGGGCATTGGGTACTGGACAGCTATTTCCTGATGCAGGATCAGGATCTGTTGCAAGACGGTTGGTTCGCCACAGGCGATGTCGCAACGCTGGACACCGATGGTTACATGACCATTCGTGACCGATCCAAGGACATCATCAAGTCCGGAGGGGAGTGGATCAGCTCGGTCGAACTTGAAAACATCGCTGTTGCGCATCCGAAACTGGCAACTGCCGCCGTGGTCGGTGTTCCGCATCCGAAATGGGACGAACGCCCCTTGCTAGTTGCAGTAAGGGCTGATGGCGAGAATCCAAGCGAAAAGGAACTTCTGGCCTTTTTCGAAGGGAAAATTGCCAAATGGCAGATTCCGGACAAGGTTGTTTTTGTTGACGCGCTGCCGCTGAACGCAACCGGAAAGGTGCTGAAACGCAACCTGCGTGCAGATTTCAAGGATGCCCTTGCGGGGTGAGATGTGATCTAGCGGGGTAAATTGGCTCCGGCGGTAGGGATCGAACCTACGACCAATTGATTAACAGTCAACTGCTCTACCGCTGAGCTACGCCGGAACGGTCCGCGCCGTATAGCAACCGGAGTATCCGGCGTCCAGAGGGCGGATATTATTTTTTCAACGAAAAGCCCCAGAATACCGATGTGGTTTCTGACCCTGACAAAAGGTTGAATATTGGGAAGTTTTGGCTCCGGCGGTAGGGATCGAACCT
Organism: Ruegeria sp. CH2; assembly: GCF_056537065.1. NCBI lineage: Bacteria > Pseudomonadati > Pseudomonadota > Alphaproteobacteria > Rhodobacterales > Roseobacteraceae > Ruegeria > Ruegeria sp. CH2. Next base: position 482,351 of record NZ_JBQFQV010000001.1, on the reverse strand, counting down.
ACGACCAATTGATTAACAGTCAACTGCTCTACCGCTGAGCTACGCCGGAACTGAGGGGCGTATAACAATCCGGATTCCCGGCGTCCAGAGGGTAAGCGCATCAACCACAAAAATTTTTGGCGGTATTAAGAAACTCTGCGAAAAACCGCTGTGGCAGATAGTTCGCCGAGCGGTGACACCTGTTTTTTTCCCGTCAGATCAACGAGGTGGGCAAAAACATTCCGCTCCGCGGCTGACAGCAGTGTCGCGGGTGTGTCGGTGTAGATACGTTCGGCCAGGTGCCGCGCCGATCCGTCTGCTTCCTCGAGCGCGGACAGAATCTGGGCTTCGCGGTTTTGCCTGTGCCGGATCAGCCAATCCAATCGCGCGGCGGGGTCTGTAATCGGTGCACCGTGGCCCGCGTGAAAAACGGACCAATCGCGCGCGCGCAGGCGGTGGCAGGCCGTCATGAAATCGGTCAGGTCTCCGTCCGGTGGCGACACCAGCGAACTGGCCCATCCCATCACATGGTCGGCGGTGAAACAGGTATCCTGCCATGCCAGGGCAATGTGGTTTCCCAGATGCCCCGGAGTGTGAATAACCTCAAGCTGCCAGTCATCGCCAAAGATGACCTCACCATCCGCAACCTCGATATCCGGACGAAACGCGGTGTCGATGCCTTCGCCACCTCCGGCCAACCCACGCGCTGCAAGGGTCGCCATAACAGCGCTGCGACCGGATTCGGGACCACCAAACGCATAGATCGCAGCTCCCGTTCGCGCGGCAAGGGGTGCTGCCAAGGGTGAGTGATCCAGATGTGTGTGCGTGACGACTATGTGGCTGATTCTCTGGCCAGGTCGCAGTTCACTCAGGATCGCGTTCAAATGCTCTTCGCTTGCGGGGCCGGGATCAATGACGGCAATGTCACGATCGCCCAGCAGATAGGTGTTGGTGCCGCGATAGGTCATCGGTGACGGGTTGGGGGCCAGAATGCGCCGAAGACCCGGTTGCAATTCTGTCGCAACACCCGAAGGCGGATTGAATTCGTCAGGTGCCTGCATTCTGTGCTCTTCCTCTTGTACGGGCAGCCCGCTAGGTTTAGCGCATGTCCACGCACTGGCTCAAACCCTATATGCCACGCAGCCTTTACGCCCGGGCAGCATTGATTCTGGTTCTTCCTGTGATCGTGCTGCTTCTGGTCGTTGGAGTTGCTTTTCTTCAAAAGCATCTGGAAGATGTCACTGACCAGATGACGCGCGCAGCCTCAAGGGAAGTGATGCTGATCACCACCATGATGGATGGGGCCGAGACGCAGCACCAGGCATTGGCCGAAGTGCGCCCGGATCTTCTGGCGCTGGAAATGCAGGCCAGATTTCTGCCAGCCAACGAAACTCCCAAAATTGACCGTCCACGGTGGTACGACTTCATAGCACCGCAGGTCGAGGCCGAACTTCGCACAAGGTTGCCAGAGCTGAGTGCTGTAGCGTTGCCAAGCAGCCGCGAAGCGCGTCTGTACCTGGATACACATCTGGGGGTGCTGGAACTGACGTTTGACCGGCGCAGATTGTCGCCAGCGGCGCCGCATCAGTTGATCGTGACGATGCTGTTTTTCGCGATCATAATGACCTCGATTTCATTTCTGTACATGCGAAACCAGTTGCGCCCCATCACACGGCTGGCCAATGCGGCGCAGGCGTTTGGACGAGGGCGGAGCGTACCATATTCACCGGGCGGTGCCATCGAAGTACGCGCGGCGGGGAATGCGTTTTTGGATATGCGGTCACGGATCGAACGTCAGATCGAACAACGGACGCTGATGTTATCAGGCGTAAGCCATGATCTGCGCACGCCTTTGACGCGCCTGAAGCTAGGACTGGCCATGCTGCCCGAGGATGAGGCACGACCTTTGCTACAGGATGTAAAGGAAATGCAGTCCTTGGTTGATGCATTCCTCGAATTTTCGCGCGGGGCGTCCGAAGGATCGCCCGAGGAAATCAATCCGGCGGAATTTGTTCGACAGATTGTGGATGACGCCAATCGGGCAGGGCATCGGGCCGAGTTGGTCACTGTCGAGGGTGAGGGAACGGCAATGCTGCGCCCTATGGCTGTTCGTCGGGCCGTTGAAAACCTGATCGGCAACGCTGTGCGCTACGGCAGCCGTGCTGAGGTCAGCCTATCGCTGAACGCCAAGTCGATGCGCATCCGTGTCGAAGATGATGGCCCTGGAATTCCCGCAGAGCAGCGCACAGAGGCGGTCAAACCCTTTACGCGGCTCGACCCAGCGCGCAATCAGAATCAGGGTAGTGGCGTGGGTTTGGGGTTGGCGATCGTGGCGGACGTTGCGCGCGCACATGGTGGCACTTTGCGATTGGCCAAAAGTGAACGCCTGGGCGGTTTGTGCGCGGATATAATTATTGGACGGTAAACGCCTGACACCTTTGCCGCTCCAAACCTGCGCCAATATGACGATATTCTGAGCCGAGGCGCTGGATTACTCGCGAAATGATTTCGGAGTTTTTAGCAAGACCTGTCATCCCACGGCGATTAAACCGAAAGCGAAAATCGATGAACTGAATAAATGCGTCTGATTTCCAAGCGTATGTGGACAGGGTACGCAAGACGTGACGAACGCTTGAGGTCATAAATACAAACAAAACCAGTAGGATGGGCGGGGTGTTCAAGGCGCGTGGCGGTGATTTGGTAGGCCCGGAGGGACTTGAACCCCCAACCAAAGCGTTATGAGCGCTCTGCTCTAACCAATTGAGCTACAGGCCCGCCTAGGCGCATTGCGTATCACGGTGAACAGCCGCGTCAAGCCTGACCGTTGCAACAAACGCCACAATCGAATAACCCGCCCGCAAAGCATTCAAAAGGAACTGGCCATGACAGCGGGCAAGAACGGAATCACCTATGCCGATGCAGGCGTGGATATTGACGCGGGCAATGCTCTGGTTGACCGGATCAAGCCCGCAGCAAAGCGAACCAACCGCCCCGGCGTGATGAGCGGTCTGGGCGGTTTCGGCGCATTGTTCGATCTGAAGGCTGCCGGGTATCAGGATCCCATTCTGGTTGGTGCCACGGACGGGGTTGGTACAAAACTGCGAATTGCGATCGATACCGGCGTCGTGGATGGGGTTGGCATCGATCTGGTGGCCATGTGTGTCAATGACCTGATCTGTCAGGGGGCCGAGCCCCTGTTTTTTCTCGACTATTTCGCGACAGGCAAGTTGGACACAGATACAGCCGCGCGGATCATTGAAGGAATTGCCGAAGGCTGTGCACAATCCGGTTGTGCTCTGATTGGTGGCGAAACTGCCGAGATGCCCGGCATGTACCCTGATGGCGATTTCGATCTGGCCGGATTCTCGGTCGGGGCAATGGAACGCGGTGCCGATCTGCCTTCGGGGGTGCAGGCGGGGGATGTGCTGCTTGGTCTGGCCTCGAACGGAGTGCATTCCAACGGATACTCACTGGTACGAAAACTCGTCGAACTGTCTGGGCTGGGCTGGGAAGCACCGTGCCCCTTTGGTGAAAGTTCGTTGGGCGAGGCGCTGCTTACACCGACGCGCCTTTATGTCAAACCGGCCCTGTCCGCGATCCGCGAAGGTGGCGTTCACGCACTGGCCCATATCACCGGTGGCGGTCTGACCGAGAACCTGCCGCGCGTATTGCCGGAAGGGTTGGGGGCCCAGATTGATCTGGACAGCTGGCAATTGCCGTCTGTTTTCAGCTGGATGGCGCAGATTGGCGGTATCGCGGAAGCCGAGATGCTCAAGACCTTCAACTGTGGCATCGGTCTGATCATGGTGTGCGATCCTGATAAGGCCGATCAGCTTTCGACCTTGCTGGCCGAGGCTGGCGAGACCGTGTCGCGGATCGGTACGGTCACCGAAACGCCCGGAGTTGCCTATTCGGGCAAACTGCTGTGAACCACAAGCGCGTCGCGATCCTGATTTCTGGGGGCGGGTCCAACATGGTGTCGCTTGTCGACAGCATGACCGGTGATCACCCGGCGCGGCCCTGTTTGGTCCTGTCCAACGATGCGCAGGCGGGTGGGCTGAAAAAAGCTGCGGACCGTGGCATTCCGACCGCAGTGGTCGATCACCGGCCATTCAAGGGCAATCGCGCAGCCTTTGAGGCTGAGTTGCTAAAGCCTTTGGAAGACGCGCGGCCGGATATTGTCTGTCTGGCCGGGTTCATGCGGGTCCTGACCGCGGATTTCGTAACGCGCTTTCAGGGGCGAATGCTGAACATCCACCCCTCATTGCTGCCCAAATACAAGGGGTTACATACCCACGCCCGCGCAATTGAAGCGGGTGATGCGAAACATGGCTGCTCGGTCCATGAGGTGACGGCGGCGCTGGATGATGGCCCAATTCTGGGTCAGGCACGGGTGGATATCGAACCAGCGGATACCTCGGAAACTCTGGCTTCAAAAGTTCTGATCCGGGAACATGAACTTTATCCAGCGGTGCTGCGCCGCTTTGCCGAAGGCAACAGGTCACCCGTTCTCATGCAGTGAGGTTCCGAGGGTGATTTACACTCGCCTGAAAATCGTCCTATGGTCGTCGGTATCGCTTGGGGGCGAGGGAAATTACGGGCACTCACAAGAGCAAGAGCAAAACTAGTACGGCGCATGAAAACTCTGACGACGACGCAAGAACTGGCTGATTTCTGCAAGGCGGCCGCAAGCTATCCATATATCACAGTCGATACCGAGTTTCTGCGCGAGCGGACCTATTATTCGAAACTGTGCCTCGTGCAACTGGCGCTTCCCTCTGATGATGAAGACAGCGCGGTTCTGGTTGATCCGCTGGTTGATGGCCTGTCTCTCGAACCGCTGTATGAGCTTTTCCGAAACGAGAACGTGGTCAAGGTGTTCCACGCCGCGCGTCAGGATCTTGAGATTTTCTGGGTCGAGGCCGGTGTGTTCCCCAACCCGTTGTTCGATACGCAGGTTGCTGCGATGGTCTGCGGGTTTGGCGAGCAAGTCGGCTATGAGACACTGGTGCGGAAAATCTGCAAACAGGGCGTCGACAAGACGTCGCGGTTTACCGATTGGTCCCGTCGTCCTTTGACGGAGGCGCAGAAAACATATGCATTGGCGGATGTGACGCATCTTCGCAAGATCTACGAATATCTTGCTGCGGAACTCAAAAAGACGATGCGCAGCCACTGGGTGGCTGAAGAGCTGCGTACGCTGACGGAGCCTGCCACGTATGACATTCGCCCCGAAGAGGCGTGGAAGCGGGTCAAAACGCGAACGAATTCGGCCAAGTTCCTGGCTGTTGTACGCGAGCTGGCGCAGTTCCGTGAAAGGTATGCGCAGGAAAATAACGTACCGCGCAACCGGGTCTTCAAGGATGACGCCTTGATCGAACTGGCGTCGACCAAGCCCAAGACAATCGCCGATCTCGGTGGATCGCGCCTTTTGTTGCGCGAGGCACGCAAAGGTCCGATTGCCGAAGGTATTCTTGCTGCGGTGACGAAGGGCACAAATTGTCCGCAGGAAAACCTGCCGAAGATCGACAATTCCCGTGACAACCTGAAGGTCAACCCGGCTTTGGCCGACTTGCTTCGGGTTCTGCTGAAATCCAAAACCGAAAGTTCGGGCGTTGCGGCCAAGCTGATCGCAACAAGTTCCGAGTTGGACCAGATTGCCGCGGGCGAGCGAGAATTGCCCGCGATGTCAGGTTGGCGTTACGAAGTCTTTGGTGAAGACGCGTTGAAACTGTGCGAGGGGAAAATCGCGCTGGCGGCCAAAGGGCAGGCGGTCAAGGTCGTCTCACTTTAACGGCGATTACCGCCGCCGCGATTCCAAGGTGTTCTGTTGCCCGACGACGCGGATCAGGCGAATGCCTTCAAGATCCTGAGTCGAGACATTTATTGCATCCGACACCATTCTTGTGCGTTCAGATCCTTGTGGGGTCTCTGAGTTGGGGTAGTTCACGCGAAATACAAATTCCAGAATCCCCTTTTCTTTGTTTTCTTCTGAATTAACCGAAACCAAGCGTGCGTTATAGGCACCCTGCCGAAGCGCGGTGCCAGAGGAATAAATGATCGCGCCTGACGGTATTGGCTCGATCCGCAGCTCATCGATTTTGGCGATTGGAACACTGGTGTCTTCGGCATCTGGGCGCGAAAACAGGCCGCTTCCCTCTCTTGCCTTGGGAACCAACGCATCGGCGGCATTTGGGTCCGGCGGTGTTTCAGACTTCACAGACTTGCTGGAGCCAAACCAGTTTGACGGATTCACCCGCGAGTCGCGCCAGCTGCCGCAGGCAGTCAGGGTCAGCATGGCGATGATAAGAACGGACAGAGACTTTTGCATGGACCCACTGCTTTTCACACGAATTCAGACAATGGGTTAGCGTATATTCTTCGCGTTGAAAAGCCACAGCTGGGGCTGGACAGCAGGTGGTCGTCGGCATAGGTCACATTGTGATTTCAACGAAAGGATCACTGCGCCATGGCCACGCCTGCCTTTGAAGACATTGTCGAGGATTTCGAGTTTCTCGAAGACTGGGAAGACCGGTATCGCCATGTCATCGAACAGGGCAAGGCGATGGAGCCTTTGGATGACGCGTTGAAAGTTCCGGCGACAAAGGTTCACGGCTGCGCCAGTCAGGTCTGGCTGCACCCGATGATCGAAGCAGGCGTGTTCAAGTTTGATGGCGACAGTGATGCACTGATCGTTCGCGGGCTGATCGCCGTGCTTCGGTCCCTATACAACGGGCTGCCGGTGTCCGAGGTGCCTCAGGTCGATGCGGCAGCGGAACTGGCCCGATTGGGCTTGAACGATCATCTGTCAGCGCAGCGGTCCAATGGTCTGCGGGCCATGATTGAACGCATCCGCCAGGTCGCGCAGGAAAACGCCTGAGGTCACTCGGGGCGGTTTGCCCAGTCTGACAAAGTGGTTTCCAGATCGCCGTAGCCGGTGAAACGCCGTTCGAACGCCAATCCCATGCGGTCCGCGCATTCCCGTGCGCGTTCGGTCAGTTTCGGATCGTCGATCTGGGCCTGATAAATCAGTTTGGTGTAATTGCCGAAATACATGTCCCGCAGTTCCGGGTGGCGATCCAGACCCAGTGGTTTCCAGACAAATGCGTCGAACTGGCGGGCCAGAAAATCAGTCAGGTAGAAGGCAGTTGTTTCGTCCTCGCCGCGTTCCTGAAAGGCCTGATTGCCTTCGAAGAACGAATAGCAATGAGGGCCTTTTATCATCTCGACGCCCAGTTTATCGCAAGCGGATTGCAGCAGACCTCCGGTTCCGCAATCGGCGTAAACCACATAGATTTTTTCGAACCTGTCGCGGTGTTTGGCCACGCTGTCTTCAACTGCTTGGGTGATCCGTTCCGGGTGAACATGCAGGATTGCAGGCAGGCAGGTCAGCGCCATGTGATCCCAGCCGTTGCGCGTTTTGATATCCAGAATTTCGCGCGCAAGCGCCCCACAGGCGATCAGCAGGATGCTTGCGTTTTCCACGCCGTCATAGCCTTTGGTCGTCAGGCTTGCATCATCTGGTAACGTATCGCTTGGCATGGATCGGCATCCTTATGGGCTCATGGCACAAGAGAATGAAAACAGCTTGCAGGCAAGCCTTCTTCCGACATCTCGTGTCAGGCTGCCGACGTTCGTGTTTCGAATGCCGATAACAGAGGCCAAGCGGGCGGGCCGTAGGCGACAGTACCTTGCTTTGATATCTCGGGGAACAAGGACAGGATCTCTTGTCGGGCTGACTGTTCAAGGGCGTTCCAGCTTTGGGCACCGGGATGAAAGCTCTCGCTCAGGCAGCCTTCCGACCAGAGCAGCTCATGCTGATCAAACAGAATGTGAATGTAGGTTACGACCCCGCCGGGTTTGAGGATGATGTCATGTCCGTTGATCAGGTGTTTGGCGGGGGCCAGTGCTTCGTTTTGGCCGGTATGCAGTTCCAGGCGCCAGCTCTGGATCAGCATCCTGTGTTGCTGCGACACCAGCAGATCGCGGGTGTTCCCAAGCGCGCCTGCCTTGAACAGGACCGGCGCGAACACGCCAACCGCCTGAACCCGCCGCTGCCCGACCCAGCGCACCGTTTGAAACCCGTGATCAAGGGTTTCCACCCAGTCGCCGGGGCGCAGCGTTTCCACTGGGCGTTCCCCTTTGCGGGTTCTGATCAGCGTGCCAGAGGTAAAGCAGGGGACCAGGTCCCAGTCTTCACGGCTGGACACCATGCCTGAATATCGATTGCCAGCAAGGCTGTTGAAGGTGATCGAATGTATAGGCCCCGCTTCCAGAGCGGCTTGATCTGCATTGGCCGAGAACTCAGGCACCAAATATGTGTTGCCATCCACATCCTGCGCGACAACGGCAGTAATGTTTGCACTTGTGCCGTCGAAAAAAATGACGGTGGCGTGGTACACTGATGTGCCATCAAAGGTTTGCGGCGCGCCGCCGTCGATCGAAAACCGATCATTGGCAGATATGTTGTTCATGTCATAGGCAGAGCCGGAGTTTCCAACCACGTTCCACGTCACGCTGTTATGCGCCAACGGCGCGTCCGCGTGACCGAAGGTTTGCCCAACCAGGGCAGAGGCGTTTTCGGCGACATTGTTGCCCTCGGCGATATCGATATCGGCAAGTTTGCCCAACGAAATGGCTGTGAAAGACTGCGGCACGGAACCCCCGAAACTTGGACGTTTCGGTTTTTAACCGCACTTTCGTTTACAAACGGATAAACGATACACCTCATGAAGGGGCGGAGCGCTAAAACGAAAAAGACCGCCCGAAACGGGCGGCCTTTTAAGAAAAACCTTAAAGGTCTTAGCCAGCCAGTTGGTTGTGCTTGCGGCCCACGAAATCCTTGGCGGTTTCCACTGCAACCGCAGCGTCACGGCAGTAGGCGTCTGCACCGATGGCTTTGCCGAACTCTTCGTTCAGCGGCGCGCCACCGACCAGAACAATATAATCGTCGCGCACGCCCTGTTCGACCAGGGTGTCGATAACGACTTTCATGTAGGGCATCGTGGTGGTCAGCAGGGCGGACATACCCAAAATGTCGGGCTGTTCCGTTTCCAGTGCTTCCAGGTAATTCTCGACCGGGTTGTTGATTCCCAGATCGACAACCTCGAATCCTGCACCTTCCATCATCATCGACACAAGGTTCTTGCCGATATCGTGGATGTCACCCTTCACGGTGCCGATGACCATCTTGCCAACACGCGGAGCACCGGTTTCGGCCAGCAGCGGCTTGAGGATCGACATGCCGCCTTTCATCGCGTTGGCTGCCAGCAGAACCTCGGGAACGAACAGAATGCCGTCGCGGAAGTCATGGCCCACAATGGTCATGCCGCCAACCAGAGCTTTGGTCAGGATGTCATACGGCGTCCATCCGCGTTCCAGCAGGATATTGGTGCCTTCTTCGATCTCTTCTTTCAATCCGTCATAGAGATCGTCGAACATCTGATCGACCAGTTCGTCATCATTCAGTTCGGACAGGACGATATCTTCTTCGTCGGACATGGGGTATTCCCTGTGCTGGGCGGGCCATCGGCCCGTGGTGGCATTTTTTCCGTTTTGGCCAAAACGTCGCATTCTGACTGTGACGATTGCGACGTTGGTCGTTTCGGGACCGACCTATATGCCAAAAATGGCACCGGCTCGATTGAAAAGTCTGCAATATTATCCTGTTTATTTTTCATCAATGCTTCCCGGTTTCTTCGCGGTGCTGGCTTGCACAGGATTCGTTTCAGGCTTATCGTGAGATAGGAACAAAAAGGGAACATATGTGCCGTGAGCATCGGGCATATCATCAAAGCAAGGGGGGTGACGTCCAATACGACCGGGCGGTTTGAACGGTTTGCAACGCAGGCTGTTGATGACGGGTGGGACATCGATGAAGACTTGCCGCCCTTGCGAACCGAGACGCGGGATGAGGTGGCGCGCAGTGCTATCACCTATAACCGTTCACCTGATTTGCCTTTTGATCGTTCGATCAACCCATATCGGGGGTGTGAGCATGGCTGTGTCTATTGTTTCGCCAGACCAAGCCATGCCTATCTGGGCTTGTCCGCAGGACTGGATTTCGAAACCCGCCTTATTGCGCGCCCCAACATGAGCATCGTTCTGCGCAAGGAACTGTCGGCAAAGTCCTACAAGGTCGCCACGCTCGCGATCGGGACAAACACTGACCCTTACCAGCCCATCGAAAAAAACCGCCTGATTACAAGGTCGTGCCTTGAGGTCTTGCAAGAATTCAACCACCCGGTCGCAATCGTGACCAAAGGAACATTGATCGAGCGTGATCTGGATATTCTGGCTGACATGGCCAGCCGGGGATTGGCGCGGGTTGGTATATCGCTCACCACGCTGGATGCAGGTCTGTCCCGGCGGATGGAGCCTCGCGCACCGTCTCCGGCGCGTCGGTTGCAGACGATCAGAGCGTTGACCGATGCGGGCGTTCCGGTTCGCGTGATGACCTCGCCTATTGTGCCTGGGCTGACAGATCATGAGTTGGAGAGCCTGTTGGACGCTGGAAAAGAGGCGGGCGCAGATGCGGCAAGCTGGATCATGTTGCGATTGCCCCGCGAAGTCTCTCATCTTTGGCAGGACTGGCTGGCAGAGCACGAACCCGCCCGTGCAGAAAAGGTCATGTCCAAGCTGCGTGAAATGCATGGCGGGCGCGACTATGATCCGCGCTGGGGGCACAGGATGCGGGGTGAGGGGGAATACGCCGAGCTCATCGCCCTGAGGTTTGCTAAAACCTGCAAAAGACTGGGGCTTTCGATCAAATCCGCTCCGTTAAGATGCGGCCTGTTTGCAGTTCCGCCGCAACCCGGGGATCAAATGAGCTTGTTCTGAAACCAAATGCCGAACCGTCCGCTGCTTCAGTAACGAAAGCAAAAGACCCCGGTTTAACCGGGGCCTTCTGGATTGATTGCGAACCCTAATGGCTCAGCGGTTTTCGATGTCCACGTAGTCGCGCAGTGTCTCACCCAGATACAGCTGACGCGGACGGCCGATTTTGTTCTGTGGATCTTCAATCATCTCTTTCCACTGGCTAACCCAGCCAACGGTCCGTGAAAGTGCGAAGATTGGTGTGAACATTGAGGTCGGGAAACCCATCGCCTCGAGGATGATACCCGAATAGAAGTCAACGTTCGGGAACAGCTTTTTGTCGGCGAAATACGGGTCTTCCAGCGCTTCGCGTTCCAGCTCTTTAGCGACCTGCAGTTTCGGGTTGTCTTCAATGCCCAGAAGATCCAGAACCTCGTCGGCCGACTGCTTCATCACCTTGGCCCGTGGGTCAAAGTTTTTGTACACGCGGTGGCCAAAGCCCATCAGGCGGAACGGGTCGTTCTTGTCTTTGGCGCGGGCGATGAATTCGGGAATGCGATCAACGGTACCGATCTCTTCCAACATCTCCAGACATGCCTGGTTGGCGCCACCATGGGACGGTCCCCACAAGCAAGCAATGCCGGCGGCGATGCATGCAAACGGATTTGCGCCCGATGACGATGCCAAACGCACGGTAGACGTTGACGCATTTTGCTCGTGGTCCGCGTGAAGCGTGAAGATACGGTCCATCGCGCGGCTGAGGATCGGGTTGACCTCATATTCTTCGGCGGGAACGCTGAAACACATGCGCAGGAAGTTCGACGCATAGTCCAAGTCATTGCGCGGATACACGAAGGGCTGCCCTGTGTGGTATTTGAAAGCCCATGCTGCGATTGTCGGCATTTTGGCGATCAGGCGATGCGAGGCGACCTCGCGCTGGTGCGGGTCCGCGATATCGGTCGAATCGTGATAGAAGGCCGACATCGCACCGACAACACCGACCATGATGGCCATCGGGTGCGCGTCGCGGCGGAAACCACGGTAGAAATACTGCATCTGCTCATGCAGCATCGTGTGGCGGGTGATTGTGGTTTCGAATTTCTCCAGATCTTTTGCGACCGGCAACTCTCCGTAGAGCAGAAGGTAGCAGACCTCAAGAAAGTGCGATTTTTCGGCCAGTTGGTCGATTGGATAGCCGCGGTGCAGCAACTCGCCTTTTTCACCATCGATAAAGGTTATGGTGCTGTCGCAGCTTGCTGTCGAAGTGAAACCGGGGTCATAGGTGAATACACCTGCCTGACCGTAAAGCTTTCGAATATCAATGACATCCGGACCGGCGGTCGGGGAATGAACCGGCAACTCATACTCTTTGCCGTGAACGGTCAGAGTGGCTGTCTTGTTGCTGTCAGTCATGGGTATCCCTTCTTCATTCATGCGCACGCCAAAGGAACCTCGGGCAGTGCGGGCAACGACTGCGCGCTTTCGCGCAGTCCGGGTGTTAGCGGAGCAGCGTTACCCGTTTATGAAATTCGGGTTACTTCGCTGCTTCTGAAAGCCGCGCCAGGGTTTCATCCCGTCCCAGCACAAGCATCATGTCAAAAACCGAAGGCGTGACGGCCCGACCAGCCAACGCGGCCCTGAGCGGGCCAGCCAGCTTGCCGAACGTGAGCTCCTTTGACTCGGCAAAGGAATTCAGGGTCTCCTCCAGTTCGTTCCGAGACCAGCTAGCATTTTGCAGCTGCGGCGTCAATTCTCCCAGTATACCGTCGGATACAGATGCCAGCGCCTTTGCCGCTTTCCCGTCGGGAACAATCGGGCGACCTGCCAGAACAAAATGAGCCTTTTCAAGGAGTTCAGGAAAAGTCCGTGCCCGATCCTTGAGGCAATACATCGCACGTTCCAAATCACTGGATTGTGAATCTGTCAGGGGCGGTAAAGCGGCTGCGGCCAAGTACGCTTCGATTTCACGCCGCAGCGCAGCATCATCAGAGATGGCGATGTGTTGACCACACAGGTTTTCCAATTTTTTCAGATCAAACCGGGCAGGGCTTTTGCCGATGCCGTTCAGATCAAACCAGTCCTTTGCCTGTGCATCCGTAAAGAATTCATCGTCACCATGACTCCAGCCCAAGCGGGCCAGATAGTTGCGCATTCCAGCGGCGGGATAGCCCATGGCCTGGTATTCCTGCGCGCCAAGCGCGCCATGGCGTTTGGACAGTTTCTTACCGTCTGGCCCGTGGATCAGCGGAATATGGGCCCAGACCGGAACATCCCAGCCCATCGCCTCGTAAATCATCATCTGGCGCGCCGCGTTATTGAGGTGATCGTCGCCGCGAATGACATGGGTAACACCCATATCATGATCGTCGACCACCACCGCCAGCATGTAGACCGGTGTCCCGTCGGAACGCAGCAAAACCATGTCATCCAGTTGGTCGTTGCGAATGGTCACGTTGCCCTGAACCTGATCGCGGATCACTGTTGTGCCGTCCTGCGGAGCCTTGATGCGAACGACAAATGGCAGGTCGGGATGTGCTGAAGGATCAGCGTCACGCCAGGGGCTGCGGAACAGGGTCGACTTGCCCTCGGCCCGTGCCTGTTCCCGAAAGGCGGCAATTTCGTGCTGCGTCGAGAAGCATTTATATGCCTTTCCCTCGGCCAGAAGCTGGTGCGCGACTTCAGCATGCCGGGCAGCTCCTTCGAACTGGCTGATTACATCGCCATCATGATCCAGTCCAAGCCATTCCATGCCCTGAAGGATCGCGGCGGTCGCCTCGGGGGTCGAGCGTTCCCGGTCGGTGTCTTCGATCCGCAGCAGGAACTTTCCACCACGTCCGCGGGCGTAAAGCCAATTGAACAATGCGGTGCGCGCGCCGCCGATGTGCAGAAAACCTGTGGGCGAGGGGGCAAAACGTGTGACGACCTGTTCGGACATGTTGAGGATTAACCTTTTGGTAACCGTATCTGGCATAGTTTGACGCCTGTCTAACGAGCCCGAAGGACGGGGGCAACCATGCGTGTTCTTGCACGGGTCGAGGCCGCGCTGCTGCACCAGACAGGGTATCTGTTTCCGTGGACACCAGTGATGCTGGCAACGGGGATCGGTCTCTATTTTGGTGCCCGGAGCGAGCCCGGCTGGCCGGTATACGCAGGTCTGTCTTGCTTGTTCCTGGCTCTTGTCGTCCTGAGCCGCCGACTGCCACCGGGGGTGGGAACGTTAGCGACCGGGGGGGCGCTGATTGCGGTCGGTTTCATACTGGCAGGCACTCGCGCCCATATGGTGGCAGAACCGGTTCTGTCCTGGCGGTACTATGGCCCTGTCGAGGGGAGGGTCGTCGCCATGGATCGGTCTGCCTCGGATGCGTTGCGGTTGACGCTCGATCAGGTGCGCGTAGGGGACGTGCCGCAGGAGCGCAGGCCGCAACGCATCCGTCTTTCTGTTCATGGCGCAACAGGACCTTTTGCACCTGGGCAACGGATCATGACCACAGCACATCTTTCGCCGCCGCAGGGCCCGGTTGAACCTGGCGGGTTCGATTTTCGTCGCCATGCCTGGTTTCAGGGGCTGGGTGCAGTCGGGTATACCCGCGTTCCTGTTTTGACGATTGCGCCAGCCAAAGACGGTATTGGCGGTGTTCGGATTACCGCAATCCGAATGGCGATATCGCGGCGAGTGAAACAAATCCTGCCCGGAGAAATCGGTGGGTTTGCTGCTGCCGTCACCACAGGTGATCGCAGTGGTATGGGGCAAGAGACTCTCTTGTCCCTGCGCGCGTCGAACCTGGCGCATTTGCTTGCCATTTCCGGGCTTCACATGGGGTTACTGACGGGTTTCGTTTTTGTGGCCTGTCGCATTGGTTTGTCACTGATCCCCTACGTGGCATTGAGGCTACCTGTTCGAAAAGTTGCGGCTGTGTTCGCGCTGATCGCGGCAACGCTTTATTTACTGCTATCCGGCGGGAATATTGCAACCGAACGCGCCTATGTCATGGTCAGTGTCATGCTGGGGGCCGTGTTGATCGACAGGCGTGCGATCTCGTTGCGTGCGGTTTCTGTTGCTGCGCTGATCGTTCTGGTTCTTTGGCCCGAGTCGCTGCTGAGCCCGGGGTTTCAGATGTCCTTTGCAGCAACGACAGCCTTGGTCGCCGTCTTCGGCGCATTGCAAAAGGTGGGTCCGTTACCGGGCCCGAATTGGTTAAAGCCGATTGCTGGCGTGGTTATGTCCTCGGCGATGGCCGGGCTTGCCACGGCCCCAATTGGCGCTGCGCATTTCAATACGATGTCTCACTATGGATTGCTGGCGAATCTGCTGTCCGTGCCCGTGATGGGCCTTGTTGTTGTACCTGCGGCAGTTGTCGCCGCACTGGCGGCCCCATTTGGGTTGGAGGCTTTTCCGCTGACCGTTATGGGCTGGGCGTTGCATTGGATCCTTGGGGTTTCAAACTGGGTGTCTCATCTGGGCGGTGCTCAGGGTTTTGTAGTCAGTCCGCCCTGGTATGTATTGCCACTTGTTGCTGTTGGGGCTTTGTGGCTGGCCTTGTGGCAAGGGCGCGCGCGTTGGTACGGGGTCGGGCCCGTCATTTTTTCATTTTTGCTTTGGAATTCGGGCCACAGGCCAGATGTTCTGATTGCAGAAAACGGAGGGTTGGTCGGTGTAATGACCCCTCAGGGCCGGGCCCTGAGTAAAAGCAAAGGCAGTGGGTTTGTTGCCAGAGTCTGGCTGGAGAATGACGGTGACGGCGCGGATCAGATCGCGGCAGCAGGCAGATGGCCGGATAGCAGCACCGTTCAGCGGTACACTTATCAGGACAAGGAAATTATCCATATCTCGGGCAAAAGGGCTGCGCGCAAGTTTGACGAATGCGAAGGCAACCAGATCATTGTTTCGACGGTCGCGCTGCCCCTTGCGGGTGCGTGCGCCGTCTTCGATCCGGATGATCTGAGCGAAACCGGCAGCCTGTCATTGTCGGACGGAAAACTGACTTCTAGCGCAGAACTGACAGGCCAACGGCTCTGGTCCCCGAAGCCCGCCGGGGACCGTCGTTTGAAGCAGGATTAATAGGTGCGGATCAGACCGACTAGGCGACCCTGAACCTTGACCATTTCTTCGGGAAGAACGCGCGTCTCATAAGCCGGGTTGGCCGCTTCGAGTGCAATAGCGTTGCCGCGGCGGAAAAAGCGTTTCAGCGTCGCTTCCTGATCTTCTACCAGTGCAACCACGATATCACCGTTATCAGCAGTCGCGGTTTCGCGGATGACGACCACATCCCCGTCATTGATGCCCGCGTCGATCATCGAGTCGCCGCGAACCTCTAGCGCATAGTGCTGGCCTTTTCCGGAAACCATGGGGCCGGGGACCGCTACGTGATGGGACACATGGCTGATCGCCTCAATGGGGACACCCGCCGCGATCCGACCCATCACCGGCAATTCCAGCGCATCCACCGCAACCGGCTCAATATTGGTCGGGCGGGGGCCCTTGGGCCTGTCACCCTCGATCACGCGGGGTGAAAAACCGGCAGTTGGTTCGCCGCCAAGGCTTTCGGGAAGTTTCACAATTTCAATCGCGCGGGCACGATGCGCGAGGCGACGAATAAAGCCACGTTCCTCCAGTGCAGTGATAAGCCTGTGGATGCCGGATTTCGACCGCAGGTCAAGCGCGGCCTTCATTTCATCGAAACTGGGCGGAACACCGTCCGCCTGCACGCGTTTTTGGATGAATTTCAACAAATCCAATTGCTTCTTGGTCAGCATTGCTCACACCTCGTCGCTCATGCGTTTTCTTTTGTTCTACGCATGTTCACGTTTTGTGTCAATGAATTTGGGAGAAGTTCAGATCGGCAGGTACTGAACCGTTTCCCCGGTCTTGCGGGCGGGATCGTTCGGGGGACGGACCAAAAGGGCGTTTGCCTGCGCCAGAACGCTAAGGAGAGAGCTGTCCTGATCTGCACAGGCCCGGATACCCGTTTCGCCCAGAACCGCGCGCATGTAATGCTCGCGCGGGCCGTTTTCTGTCAGTGGTTCGGTCAAGCGGGCAGACCGAAAGGGTGGCAGAACCAATTCCAGCCCCAGCATCCGGCGCACCATCGGGGCAAGGAACAGATAGCCACAGACCATCGCGCTGACCGGGTTCCCAGGAAGTCCGACCATCGCGGTGCCACCCATGCGACCAGCCATCAGGGGTTTTCCGGGGCGCATTCGGATCTTGTAGAAAGACCGATCCATCCCCAAACCCTGCGATACATCAGACACAAGGTCGTAGTCACCAACCGACGCACCGCCAATCGTCACGACGAGATCGGCCCCTCGCGCCAGATCAAACGCAGTCTCAAGCGATGAAACCGTGTCCCGTGCAATCGGAAGGACACGAACCACAGCACCGAGCCCCTCAAGCAATGCCCGCAATCCAAACGTGTTCGACGCGACAATCTGGTCCGGTCCCGGTTCTTCGCCGGGCATGACAAGTTCGTCGCCGGTCGAGATCAGGGCAATCACGGGTTTTCCAGAAACCGGGACCTGCGCGATATTCATCGCAGCCATCAGGGCAACGTCTTCGGCGCGGATCATACGCGGTGCCGTGATGGGCGCGCCTGCCATGAAATCCACACCGGCAGGGCGGATGTTTGTTTTGGGGCCGGGGTCGTCTGTGATCGTGATCAGATCGCCACGCCGGTCGGTATCTTCCTGAATCACAACGAAGTCTGAGCCCTCGGGAACCGGAGCGCCGGTAAAGATACGTACGGCCTGACCGGGGCCTACTGAGCCGTCGAAACGACGGCCCGCGGCGGATTCTCCCACCACTTTGAACATGGCATGAAGCTCGACTTCGTCGGCTTTGACGGCGTAGCCATCCATCGATGATGCGGCAAATGGCGGCTGGTCGCGCGTTGCCACAACCTCGTGTGACAGAACACGTCCCGCAGACTGGGCCAGTGGAACCTGTTCCGAAGGTAGAGGGCTGACAAGATCGAACAGCAGGGCGCGCGCTTCTTCGACAGTAATCATTTCGCCTCGTAACGTCCTGATTTTCCGCCGTCTTTGAGGCTTACATGAATGCCGCCAATTTCCATCGCTTTGTCGACGGCTTTGGTCATATCGTACACAGTCAAGGCTGCGGTGGAAACGGCGGTCAGGGCCTCCATTTCAACTCCGGTTTGACCTGACGTCTTGACTGTCGCTTCGATCTGAACACCCGGCAGATCCGGGTCGAGGGTCAGTTCAACGGCAACCTTGGTCACTGGCAAAGGATGGCAGAGCGGGATCAGATCCGGCGTCTTCTTTGCACCCATGATACCGGCCAGGCGGGCAACGCCCAAAACATCGCCCTTTGCTGCGCGTTGTTCTGAAATGATTCCATAGGTTTCCGGCGCCATTTTCACGTGACCTACAGCTACGGCTATGCGATCTGTGACCTCTTTGCCCGAGACGTCGACCATGTGCGCCTGACCTTGAGCATCGAAATGGGTCAGCGGCATCACATCACTCCGGGGATAAGCGGATTGGACAGGATGTGGCGGGTGGCCGCTTCGACATCGTCCTGGCGCATCAGGCTTTCGCCGATCAAAAAGCACCGGGCGCCATAGCGCGCAATATCCCGCAAATCTTCCGGGTTGCCCAACCCGCTTTCACACACGATAGTACGGTCTGCCGGTACCAGTTTGGACAGGCGTCGTGTTGTATCAAGAGTGGTCTCGAAGGTTTTGAGATTGCGGTTATTTATGCCAATCAATGGGCTTTTCAGTTGGGCTGCGCGTTCAAGCTCGGCTTCGTCGTGCACCTCAATCAGAACATCCATCTCCCAATCGAAAGCGGTTTGTTCCAACTCGGCTGCCTGATCATCGCTGACGGATGCCATGATGATCAGAATACAGTCGGCTTCCAAAGCACGTGCCTCAACCACCTGATAAGGGTCATAAATGAAATCTTTGCGCAAAGCGGGCAGAGATGTCGCGTTACGCGCTTGTGTCAGATATTCCTTGGCACCCTGAAAGCTGGGCGTGTCGGTGAGCACGGATAAACACGCAGCACCGCCTTCTTCATATGCCTTAGCCAAGGCAGGCGGATCAAAATCAAGCCGGATCAAACCCTTGGAGGGACTGGCTTTCTTGACCTCAGCGATCAGGCCGTAACCTTGCCGGGACGCAGCTTGAAGCGCTGCGGCAAACCCGCGGGTTTCCGAAGCGGCACGTGCTTCACTTTCCAGCGTTTCCAAGGACTTCTGAGCCTTGTCTGCTGCGATTTCTTCCAGTTTGTAGGCTTTGATCTTGTCCAGAACGGTTTCGGTCATGCGGCCTCCTGAGTCTTGGCGGCCAAGGCCGTAATTTTGTTTTTGGCTTCACCGCTGTCGATGCTCTCGGCGGCCATGGCCACACCTTCGCGCAGATCACTTGCCGCATCAGCGACAACCAATGCCGCGGCAGAGTTCAGCAACACTGCGTCACGATACGCGGACGGGGCGCCGTCCAGCAGCGCACGAAATGCGATGGCGTTCTCTTCAGGGGTTCCGCCGAGGATGTCTTCGAAAGGGTGCACAGGCAGGCCAGCATCCTCGGGGTGCAGCTCGACCTCTTTGATCACGTCATCTTCCAAAGCGGCGACCCAGCTGATACCGGTGATCGTCAACTCGTCTGTCCCGTCCGATCCGTGTACCAGCCACGCGCGGTCTGACCCCAGCAAGCCTAGTGTTTCAGCCATGGGGCGGATCAGCTCGCGGCTAAAGGCACCCGTCAGTTGCCGTTTGACACCGGCAGGGTTGGTCAGCGGGCCCAGGATATTGAAAATCGTGCGCGTTCCCAGTTCCTGCCGCGAGGGCATAACATGCGCAATAGCCGGGTGATGCATCGGTGCCATCATGAAACCGATACCGACATCTTTCAGAGCACTTTCAACAACTTGTGGTCCAACCATAACGTTGATACCCATTTGCCCCAGTGCATCCGCTGCGCCGGATTTGGAGCTTAGGTTGCGATTGCCGTGTTTTGCGACTGTCACGCCAGCACCTGCGACGACAAATGCAGTCGCGGTCGAGATGTTCAGGGTGCCTTTCCCGTCTCCGCCCGTGCCAACGATGTCGATCGCCCCTTCGGGCGCCCGCACGGCATTGCACTTGGCGCGCATCACAGCCGCGGCCGCGGCATATTCATCAACCGTTTCCCCCCTTGTACGCATGGCCATCAACAGCCCGCCAATCTGGCTTGGCGTGGCTTCGCCGTTGAACAGGATGCCAAAGGCGGTCTCGGCCTCTTTACGGGTCAGCGGACGATCGGCGGCTGCTCCGATCAACGGTTTCAGCGCGTCGCTCATGCGGGGACTTTCAGTTCTTGCAGGAAGTTCTTGAGAAGGGCGTGACCATGCTCGGAAGCAATCGATTCAGGGTGGAACTGAACACCGTGAATAGGCAGTTCCTTGTGTTGCAGCCCCATGATCGTGCCGTCTTCCAGCTCGGCTGTGATCTCAAGACAGTCGGGCAGCGTCTCACGCTCGACCACCAGCGAATGGTAGCGTGTGGCTTCAAAGGGCGATGGAAGGCCAGCAAAGACGCCTTTTCCGGTGTGGTGCATGATGCCCATTTTGCCGTGCACAATTTCGTGGCACCGAACCACCTTGCCACCGAACGCCTGTCCAATGGTCTGATGCCCAAGACAAACCCCCAAAAGGGGTGTTTTGGTCTCGGCCGCCGCTTCGGTCAGAGCCAGACAGATGCCCGCCTGATCTGGGTCGCAGGGGCCGGGACTTAGCAGGATCCCAGCCGGGTTCATGGCCATTGCTTCTTGCACATCCAGCGCATCATTGCGGCGAATGACCATTTCGGCACCAAGTTCGCCCAAATAATGTACCAAATTGTAGGTAAACGAGTCGTAGTTGTCGATCAGCAGCAGCATATGGGCACTTATCTTCGCTTGGGCATTTCGGGCTGGCGATGCAACCCCGGGCCACGGTATAATGTCCGCACATACATGCTCAGGCTTGGACGGCAGCGTCAAGAGGACATACGGTTTCTGACGCCTCCAATTGACCGAGCGCCACACCAGATGGCGCAGAGCAGGGCGAGGCAGGGAAAAGAGGCGAAAGGCAGGAAATATGGGCGGATTTTTCGGAGGAATGGTCGCAGGGGCGATCGTTGTTTTGATCTTGGGTGCGGTCGTGTCGCTCAACACGCCGATGGTCAACACACCGGTTGTCGCGACCGAAGCACCAGCGCCGACGATTTCAGAAACACCAGAGGCGCCTACTGAACTTGCCGAGGATGTTTCTGATGCCGATCTGGTGGAACTGGCCCCGCGTGCGCCAGAAGCCGCCGATAATGCCAGCGAAGATCTGGCCGATTTGTCCGGGTTGGAAGCGTCATCCGAGCCGCTGCCCGAGGTTGGCAAAGTGGCCGAGGCTCCGAACGAGCCCGCTGCAACGGTGGCGACCGAAGTGTCCGTCATGACCGAAGCCCCCGCTGCGCCGCCCGAGCCCAGCCAGGTACCCGCAGTTCAGCAGGAACAGTCCGTGCCGGTTGTAATTGATGAAACCCCCACGCCGCCGACCGAGTCTGACACAACCGAGGTCGCAGTTCTTGAGCCCGAACCAAATCCGTTGCCACAGGTCGAGGCTGAACCACAAACAAAAGACACTACGACTGATAATTCGTTTGAAAGCAGTCCGATTGCGGTGGAAGGGGATGAAGATACCTTGCCCCGTGAGCTTCCGCGTATTGCTGCGCTGCCTCAGATCGGGGGAGAACAGGAAGAAAGTGCCAGTTCGATTGTCGGAAAACGTATCCTGCCGTTGACGGAACGCGATGATGAGCCTGTTGCAGAACAGGCGATTTCCGAACAGCCATCTGCGGAAAAACCGATTGAACGTTTTGCCGCCAAGTTCGAGAACCCGGAATCTAAGCCGCTGATGTCGATCATTCTGATTGATGACGAAGGCGCATTCGGCGCTGAAGCGTTGCAGGATTTCCCTTACCCGATCAGCTTTGCCGTGAACCCGTCTGATCCGGATGCGGCGGAAAAGATGGCACGGCACCGCGCGGCCGGGTTCGAAGTTCTGGCCCTTGCGGACTTGCCCGAGGCAGCAAGCGCGCAGGATGCCGAAGTTTCGCTGTCTGTGTGGCTGGATACATTGCCTGAAACAGTGGGTATTCTGGAAGGCGTGAACAGCGGCATTCAGGGAAATCGCAAGCTGGCCGATCAGGTCGCGGCGATTGCCGCCGGAACCGGACGAGGGTTGATCACACAGGACAATGGGCTGAATACTGTCCAGAAGTTGGCGGTTCGCAATGGCATTCCGTCCAGCGTTGTGTTCCGCGATATCGATGGGGCGCGACAGGATCCCAGAATCATGCGCCGGTTCCTGGATCAGGCCGCGTTCCGGGCTGGTCAGGAAGGAACCGTTGTCATGCTGGGGCGGGTACGGCCCGAGACAATCTCGGCCCTGTTGCTGTGGGGTCTTGAGGATCGTGGCAGCCGGGTAGCGATGGCACCGATCTCGGCCGTCTTGATGAAACAGATTCAGTGACTGTTTGAATCAGGGCGGTGATCAATTGATCAGCCGCCTTGTTCTTTAACCGTTGCCGTTTCCGGTGAACCGAGCGGCATCTTCCGCTGCGCGCCGTATGGCGTTTGACTTATGAACAGTCTCCATGAACTCGGCCTCGGGGTCGCTGTCATAGACAACACCGCCACCAGCCTGAATATAGAGTTTCTGATCCTTCACGATGGCCGTGCGCAGGGCAATGCACATGTCCATGTCACCGCCTGCGCTGAAATAGCCAACACCACCGCCATAGACGCCGCGTTTTTCCGGCTCAAGCTCGTCAATGATCTCCATCGCCCGCACTTTCGGCGCACCCGAGACGGTGCCCGCAGGCATCCCGGCAAAGAAGGCGTCCAGCGCATCTTTGTCTTCCGCCAGTTCACCCACCACGTTCGACACGATGTGCATCACATGGCTGTAGCGTTCGATGATGAACTCTTCGGTCGGGCGAACTGTGCCGATTTTGGACACGCGGCCGGTATCATTGCGCCCGAGGTCCAGAAGCATGAGATGTTCGGCCAGCTCTTTCTTATCGGCCAGCAGGTCAAGCTCGTTCGCCTTGTCTTCCTCGGGGGTCGCGCCACGGGGACGTGTGCCTGCAATCGGGCGAATGGTGACTTCGCTGCCGAACACCCGCACCAGAATCTCGGGGCTGGCCCCAACGACCTGAAAACCGCCGAAGTTGAAGTAGAACATAAACGGCGAGGGGTTGGTGCGCCGCAGCGAACGATAAAGCGCAAAAGGTGGCAGCGGAAAATCCTGCGTCCAACGCTGCGCTGGAACTACCTGGAAGATATCGCCAGCACGGATGTATTCCTTGGCCTTTTCAACTGCTTCCATATAGCCGGATTTGGTGAAGTTCGACACCGGCGCCGCAATTTCGCGCGCGTCGCCCAGATCACGGGTTTCGGCGGGCATCGCACGTTCCAGATCGCGGACCGCATCCATCACACGCTCGGCCGCCTGCGCATAGGCAGCTTTGGCAGATTGACCGTCGCTGGCCCAGGCGGGTGAAACCACCGTCACCTCGCCTTTGACGCCATCCAATACTGCGACAACAGACGGGCGCAACATGATCGCATCTGGCAGTCCCAGCGGATCGGGGTTCACGTTCGGCAGGTATTCGACCAGCCGGACCATGTCATAGCCCAGATATCCAAACAATCCGGCGGCAGCCTGAGGCAGGTCGTCTGGCAGTTCAATACGGCTTTCGGCCAGCAAGGCGCGCAGATTGTCCATCGGATTGCCGTCCTGCGCAGCAAAGGCGTCGGCGTCGAACCGCGCCGAGCGGTTCAACTCGCACGTTTCACCGTGACAGCGCCAGATCAGGTCCGGTTTCATGCCGATGATCGAATAGCGGCCACGCACCTCACCGCCCGTAACCGACTCCAGCATGAACGCATCTTTCTGCGCTCCCGTCAGTTTGAGCATCAACGATACGGGTGTGTCCAGATCGGCGGCGAGACGTGTGTAAACCACCTGGTTTTCGCCCGCTTCATAGGCGCGTGCGAAGGTATCGAAATCGGGTGTCAGGGCCATCTTGGTCTCGCTTAAAAGCTCGCCTGCACGGCGTTTAGCGCCTGCTGATCCACGACCGGGCGGGCGCGGGTCTGAGCGTCCCGTACGTATGCGTCAAAAATATTCTGCGACAGCGCCTGATCCATCTGCGTTGCCAGTGCGTCGCGCAACCGGCGCAGCTCGTCGGAATCCTCGGGGGGCAGAACCTCGTCCAGACGCACCAGCAAGGCTGCACCATTTCCACCAATGACGCGCAACTCACCGAGTTCCATCTGAAACACTTCATTCATGAAACTGGCGGGGACGTCATCAAGAAACGCGGTACGCGTCAGTGCGTTTTCAACGCGGAAGGGCAGGCCAGTCGCAGCGAAGTCACCATCAGTGGCCAGTTGGCTCAGTGCGGCGTTTGCTTTGTCCAGCAAGGCTTTGTTGGTCTCTGCCTGTACCCAGGCAGCGGCGACACGGTCGCGTGCGCTTTCCAGCGGTTCAGGGCGACGCGGCAGAACGTCGTTCAGGCGCAAGGCAAAGATCGATCCATCTTCGAGAAATGCGATTTCAGGGAAATCTCCTTCTTGCACGGCTTCGGCGGCCGCGCGGAACCCGTCATAGGCCGCTATGTCCTCGGCGCTGTCTCGGGTCCAGTCGATCTGACCCAGTTCCATTTCGGTTTCACTTGCCAGTTCTTCCAGGGTCGCACCGCCAGCCAGCATGTCGTTTATGTCTTCGGACTGAGACTCGATCAGGCGGCGGGCGCGTTCTGTCGCCAGTTCTTCGCGCAGGGCCGGTTCGGCCTCCTCAAAGGGAACGCTGTTTGCAGCCAGGGATCCGTTGACACGGAACAGGGCGGGGCCAAATACCGAAGGCAGAGGGCCAACAACAGCATCAAGCTCTGCCGCGAACACGGCGTCGGCGGCCTCGCCCAGATCCTCACGTGTCAGGTCGCCTAGATCGATATCGGAAAGTTCCAGATCACGATCGCGAACCAGTTGTTCAAAGGTCGTTCCGCCGACCTCAAGTTGCGCCTTGGCGTCGTTGGCTGCTTGTTCATCCGGGAAATTCAGGCGCTCGACCAGACGGCGTTCCGGTTGATTATATTCGTCCGACCGCTCTTCAAAAAGCTTGCGAAGGGAATCTTCGTCAACCTTAACCGTGTCCACCAACATGGCCGGAGACAGAATCGCATAAGTCAGCTGTTTGGTACGGGGCAGGGTGAACTGTTCAGCGTTTTCGTCATAGAAGGTCTGAATCTGCGCGTCAGTCGGCTCGGCCACGGGGGTTTCCAATGACTCGGTCCCTGCCGTCGCAACGGTAAAGCTGCGACGGGCGCCAATGTAGTTGGCCATCGTTTCTGTCACGGTGGCAGGCATTTCCACACCCCCCATGATCGCACCTTGAACGATCGTACGGGCGGATTCTTTGCGCAGGTCCGTCTCGAACTCGGAATCCGTCATGCCGACTTGTTCAAGCTGAAAGCGGTATGCCTCGCGGTCGAAACTGCCGTCTACGCCCTGAAAGGCCGGAACTGACACGATCTCTTTTTGCAGGTTCTCATCCCCTATGGAAATCCCAAGCTGGATCACCTCGTTGTCCAGCGCCGCCAAGGCCGTCAGGCGGGCAAGCGCGTTTCGGTCCAGCCCCAGATCGCGTGCCTGCGACATTTGCAGGGGCTGACCCGATTGCGCCTCAACCGCGCGGATCTCGCGCTGCAACTCGCGGACAAAGTCATCGATCGAGATGCTTTCATCACCAACCTGCGCCACGGTACGGACTGTGCCGCTCAGGTTGACGGCACCGAACCCCGCGAGCCCCAGCATGAGCATGCCCATCAGAATCCAGACAAAGGTTTTCGAAAGACTTTTAGCGCCTGCGGCCATGGTGCCCTCTTGTTATTACGGCAGCGTTCTGCCCTATCGGTTGCCGCCTTGAATACGACGCACACCGCCGGGGGGCAAGCTTAGAAGGACAGGCCCTGCAACCGTTCGAACAATTGGCCCAAACCTGTGCGGTCGAGGTTGGCGAAGGCAATGCGCACTTGCCGTTTCCCGTCCGGGTGGTGATCGGGCATGAACATGGTGCCGGGCAATAGCAGAACACCGGCTTCACGCACCAAACGCCGGGCAAGTTCGTCGGACGGAATGTCAAACGGGTGCTCCAGATAGGCGAAATACGCCCCAAGTCCCAAAAGACGCCAGCCTTTAGCTTCCAGTGCGGGTATCCTCTCAAGGATGGCAGCGCGACGGTCGAGTATTTCGTCGCGTTCGCCTGCCAGCCATTGCGACAAGTTCTGCATACCCCAAAGCGCGGCGAACTGTCCGATCTGACCGGGGCAAATGGCAACAGTGTCGAGAAACTTCTCGACCTCAGCCAGAAGTGCGGTGCCCGTTGCAATTGCGCCGACCCTGTGGCCCGTCAGCCTGTAGGCCTTGGAGAAGGAATAAAGGTGGATCAGCGTCTGATCCCAGTCTGGTTGCTGGAACAGGTCATGTGGTGGCCCGCTGCGACTGTCGAAGTCACGGTAGGTTTCGTCGACGATCAGGTGAATCCCGGTTTCGCTCGCAAGCTCAAAGAAGGCGCGGACAAGGTCTGCCGGGTATTCAACGCCGCCGGGATTGTTGGGCGTGACCAGAGCGATGGCGCGTGTTTTGTCCGTGATCAGCGCGCGTGCGCGCTCAGGATCGGGCAGCAAATCGTCGCCGGTCTTCAGGTCCACAGCGTGGACACCCGACATATCCAGCCACATTTTATGATTGAAATACCACGGGGTTGGTAGAATGACCTCATCCCCTTCGCCGGTGATGGCCGATATCACTGCTGAAAACGCCTGATTGCAGCCTGAGGTGATAGCAACCTGAGGTGCCCCAACCCTTGCTGCGTAGTGCGTGCTGATCTGCGCAGCCAGTTCCGCGCGAAGATTGTCGTTTCCCAGCACAGGGCCATAAAGATGCGCATGGTCTTCGCGCACGGTAAATTCGGCCATAGCCTCGCGCAAGGCCAGTGGCGGCGGGTCAACCGGCGCCGCCTGGCTTACGTTGATCAGCGGGCGTTCGGGTGGGAACGCAACGCCCTCGAGCCATCGGCGCGCTTCCATCACTGGCGGCGCGAATGTTGCGGCGGTCCGGCTGAGCGTCATGTGCTGCCTACTGATCTGATTTCAATCGGTGCCGCGATAGGGCTCGACATATTGAAGGGCCATGTCCCACGGGAAAAAGATCCATGTGTCCTGACTGACTTCGGTGATGAACGTATCCACCATAGGGCGTCCCTTGGGCTTGGCATAAACCGTCGCAAAATGCGCGTTCGGATACATCTCTCGAACCAGTTCCAGGGTTTTCCCGCTGTCCACAAGATCGTCGATGATCAGAATTCCGGTTCCGTCGCCCATTAACTCGGCATCGGGTGCTTTCAGAACTTCCGCCTCACCCTGAGCTTGATGGTGGTAGGATTTGACGCTGACCGTATCGACAGTACGAATATCCAGTTCCCGGCTGACGATCATCGCAGGGGCCATGCCGCCACGGGTGATCGCCACAACAGCACGCCAGCTGCCATCATCGGGGCCTTGCCCGTCCAGACGCCACGCCAATGCGCGCGAGTCGCGGTGGATCTGGTCCCAGCTGATGTGAAATCCTTTTTCGTGCGGCAGGCGGTCCTTAGCGCTCATGTTCTTAACCTTTTTCCACGTCAGGGGCGTCAACGGCCTTCATTCCGACAATATGGTAACCCGAATCCACGTGCAGATTCTCTCCGGTGACGCCGCTGCTGAGGTCCGACAACAGGTACAGGGCCGACTTGCCGACATCGTCAATGGTCACGTTGCGGCGCAGCGGAGAGTTGTACTCGTTCCATTTCATGATGTAGCGAAAATCGCCAATGCCGCTGGCAGCCAGGGTTTTGATCGGGCCGGCCGAGATCGCGTTCACGCGAATACCGTCCTTGCCCAGGTCCTCGGCCAGATACTTTACTGACGCCTCCAGCGCGGCCTTGGCAACACCCATCACGTTATAGTGGGGCATCACCTGCTCGGCTCCGTAATAGGTCAGTGTTATGGCACTGCCGCCTTCGGACATCATCTTTTCCGCGCGCTGCATAACCGCGGTGAACGAATAGACGGAGACATCCATTGTCAGCGTGAAGTTGGCCCGGCTGGTATCCACATAACGTCCACGCAATTCGTTCTTGTCAGAAAACCCGATGGCGTGAACGATAAAGTCCAGCTTGCCCCATTTCTCTTCCAGCGCCGAGAAAAGCCCATCAATTGAAGCCTCATCGCTCACGTCGCAGGGCAGAACAATTTCGCTGCCCAATTGCGCAGCCAGCGGGTCCACACGTTTTTTTAAAGCGTCACCCTGATAAGAAAAGGCAAGTTCAGCTCCGGCTTCGGACAAGGCGCGGGCGATTCCCCATGCGATTGATTTGTCATTGGCCAGTCCCATGATGAGGCCACGTTTGCCGGCCATCAACTGATTTGACATGTTTGGTTCTCCGCCTGTCTTCGCGTTAGATTGGCATGGTTTATGCCATTGGTAGCGCTGCATCAAGGCCGTGCGCTCTTGCTCGCAGCGGGTTCTCGCCTTAGGCTCGTCATTAATACTTTCCAGGGGATGGAAATGACCGAGCGTGATGGCATCTTTGCTGGCTCCGATCCGTTTGAAATTGCGGCCCGGTGGTTAGCTGAGGCTGAAGAAACTGAATCGAATGATCCGAATGCGATTGCGCTTGCAACCGTTGACCCGGATGGTTTGCCAAATGCACGCATGGTTCTGCTGAAAGAAATCGAAGCGGATTCATTTGTATTCTATACAAACTACGAAAGCGTCAAAGCGAGTGAGCTGGATACGTCGGAAAAAGCTGCATTTGTAATGCATTGGAAATCTTTGCGGCGTCAACTTCGTGTTCGTGGTACAGTATGTCGTGAAAACGGGCCCCAGGCTGATGCGTATTATGCATCAAGGTCATTGAAAAGCCGGTTGGGTGCCTGGGCTTCAAAGCAGTCACAACCGCTTTCAAGTCGGACAGCTTTGATGGCAGAGGTCGCGAAAGTGACCGCTAAACTTGGGCCGAATCCACCTCGTCCTCCATTCTGGGGCGGGTACCGATTAACGCCGACAGAGATTGAGTTCTGGGCCGATGGAGCATTTCGCTTGCATGACCGGTTCAGATGGCAGCGAATTGAGCCGGGATCGGCATGGCATGTTGAAAGGTTGAATCCATGACGTTCACGTGTCGTGAAATGCAACAAGCAGAAAGTAAACAATTTTTTCGGCTTGAAATTGTCTGCCAATCCCATAAACAACAGACCCTTAACGAACTGCTAAAATTCGCGATGGGAAAACCGTGCCAGAAGACCTGAACAACATGTATCGCGTCCGTGGACACGTGAAATGGTTCGATCCCGCCAAGGGATACGGCTTTGTTGTGTCTGACGAAGGCGGCCCGGATATTCTGTTGCATGTGAACGTATTGCGCAATTTCGGCCAAAGTTCCGTCGCGGACGGAGCGGGTATCGAGATCATGACACACCGCACGGACAGAGGTGTTCAGGCGGTTGAGGTTGTTGCAATTGACCCGCCAGCGCGCGCCGAGTCGATGATGTTGGCCGATTTCGCCGAGTTGGATCCGGACGCTATTGCAGAAGCCCCTCTGGAGGCCGCGCGGGTGAAGTGGTTCGACAAAGGCAAGGGCTTCGGGTTCGCAAATGTTTTTGGGCGCGGTGAAGACGTGTTCTTGCATATCGAAGTGTTGCGGCGCTCGGGGCTTGCTGACCTCCAGCCCGGAGAGGCGCTTGCGATGCGCGTAATTGATGGCAAGCGCGGCCGAATGGCGGCGCAGGTTCTCGCCTGGGAAGCCGCGCTGGACGGCTGACACTTCGATGACTCGTTTTCTGGTATTCTGGACACTTCTGATCACACTGTGGACAGGGGGGGCGTTTGCTGCGTGCAGCGTTGATCATATCACTCTCCGAAACGACAGCGCGACAATCCGATTTGACGTGGAAATTGCGGTTACGCCTCAGGAACGGTCAAAGGGGTTGATGTTTCGCGAGTCGTTGCCGAATCGATCCGGTATGCTGTTCGTGTTCGATCCACCGCAACCTGTCGCGTTCTGGATGAAGAACACACTGATTCCGCTCGACATGATATTTTTGGACCGTACGGGCACAGTGTCACACGTGCATGAGCGTGCGATTCCCGGCGATCTGACACCGATTGAAGGTGGGGATGCCGTTTTTGCGGTGCTGGAAATCAATGCCGGATTGTCCGCGCGCTACTCTATCGGCGTCGGCACTCAGATGCAGCACGAAATTTTTTCGCAAGGTCCTGCGATTTGGCCCTGTTAGGGCTTTTCAAATCAGATTGTCATCGTTAGGAAGGCGCACGGTCCGGGGCGTGGCGCAGTCTGGTAGCGCACCTGTTTTGGGTACAGGGGGTCGTAGGTTCGAATCCTGCCGCCCCGACCACTTCCTTCACATTCTCATGTGGGCGTTCCGCCCATCGCCAGATACAACGAGCTGATCGCCTGATCCAGCGCGTCACTTTCCAGTGGAACCTCAACGATTGCACCGGTTTTCTGCGGCACTTTAAAGTACGATCGTGCGTCGACGCGATAGCCGGAACCTGTTTTTGACGATGTCAGGCGCATGACACTTTGGGGCAGGTCCTGCGGAAATCCGTCATAGTTCAGAATCAAATAGGCTGCCGCTTTTGGGGGCAGGTATTCGCTGCACTCAAAAGCCTGTTTGCCGATTTTCTCAAATACCTTGCCGGGTCCAGAACAACTGGATTCAAATGCCTCAAACAACCTTTGAGGCTGCGTTTCGAACAGCGCGCTACGTGACGGGGTGGGCGTTTCTTGTGGCGTGCAGGCCACGATACAGGCCAACGCGGGGATAAAGCGAAGCAACTTCATTCATTTGGCCTTTCTCATTCCGAAGTGAACCTTTGGTCGTTCAGCGTGGGTTCGACAGACCCGGCGAAGATGATTCCTTTACAGCCTAACCAGCGCGGCGTTGGTTGATCAAATACAGATAACTATGCTGGTAAAAACGGTAATTCGATTTGAGACTTCGAGTTGTGACCGAAAATTTACCGAAGGCGAGCCTGTGGAGGAATCGGACCTTGAGTTTCACACCCCTCGTGTCTGGGTCTGGTCAACAAAAAAGATTTCAAATTTGGCTGAAAAAGGGCGTTGACCTTCTATGGCAATATACGTCAAATTGTATGAGCCGAAGAGATTGCCACAATATCTGGTGTTCAAGCCGGGACGGCAACAGGCGAGGGTCGGATAAGCACAGTCTATTAACGTGCAGCCGTTGTAACGGTTTTTTCGCTGTCCAAAACAGCGACCAGTACCTTTGCGCGCTTCTGTCGGCGTTGCGGGTGGTGCTCCGCAACTCAAAATGTAGTGCCGTGAACCGAAAATTAGGCGGAATTTAACTAGGGCTGCGGACATGAAGATTGAAAGAAAATTCACCAAACCAGATCAGGATGCCTATTCGGAACTGGATTTTGTGTCTGCGACATCTGAAATCCGAAACCCCGATGGAACCATTGTGTTCCGCCTGGAAGGGATCGAAGTTCCGTCAACCTGGTCGCAGGTGGCAAGCGACGTGATTGCCCAGAAGTATTTTCGCAAGGCTGGTGTCCCGTCCAAACTGACCAAAGTTAAGGAAAAAGACGTTCCTGAATTCCTGTGGCGGTCGGTTCCCGCTGAAGATGCTGAATTCGACGGCGAAATTTCCTCCAAGCAGGTCTTTGACCGGCTGGCCGGTGCGTGGGCATACTGGGGGTGGAAAGGTGGCTACTTTTCGACCGAAGAGGATGCGCGCGCCTATTTCGACGAAATGCGGTACATGCTGGCGACTCAGCGCGCCGCCCCAAACAGCCCGCAATGGTTCAATACTGGCCTGCACTGGGCCTATGGAATCGACGGTCCGGCGCAAGGGCACCACTATGTCGACTACAAGACCGGCAAACTGACCAAATCCAAATCCGCCTACGAACATCCGCAGCCACATGCCTGCTTCATCCAGTCCGTCGATGATGATCTGGTGAACGAAGGCGGCATCATGGATCTGTGGGTGCGCGAAGCACGGTTGTTCAAATACGGCTCGGGCACCGGGACCAACTTCAGCCATCTGCGTGCGGAAGGTGAGGCACTGTCGGGTGGCGGCAAATCCTCGGGCCTGATGGGCTTTCTCAAGATCGGCGACCGCGCCGCTGGCGCGATCAAATCAGGCGGGACAACCCGTCGGGCAGCAAAGATGGTTATTGTCGATGCGGATCACCCCGATATCGAACAATTCATCGAATGGAAGGTAATCGAAGAGCAGAAAGTGGCCTCGATCGTTGCCGGATCGAAGATGCACGAGAAGATGCTGAACGGTATTTTCGAGGCCATTCGCTCATGGGACGGTGCTGCCGAGGATGCCTATGATCCCAACAAGAACGAAGCGCTGAAAAAGGCGATCCGCGAGGCGAAAAAGGTAGCAATCCCCGAGACTTACATCAAACGTGTGTTGGATTATGCCAAGCAGGGTCACGACAGCATCGAATTCCCGACATATGACACGGACTGGGACTCGGAAGCCTATAGCTCGGTTTCGGGCCAGAACTCGAACAACTCCATCCGCGTGACCAATGCGTTTCTGACCGCTGTTGAGAAAGACGCCGATTGGGAGCTGATCAACCGCACCGATGGCAAGGTTGCCAAGACGGTCAAGGCGAGGGACCTGTGGGAGAAAGTCGGCCACGCCGCTTGGGCCTGTGCCGATCCGGGCATCCAGTTCCATGACACGGTGAACGAGTGGCACACATGCCCCGAAGATGGTGAGATCCGCGGCTCAAACCCGTGCTCGGAATACATGTTCCTCGATGACACGGCCTGTAACCTTGCCTCGATGAACCTGCTGACCTTCCTCAAGGATGGTGAGTTCCAGGCGGCGGATTATATGCATGCCTCTCGCCTGTGGACCCTGACGCTGGAAATCTCGGTAACCATGGCGCAATTCCCGTCAAAGGAAATCGCGCAGCTGTCGTACGACTTCCGCACTCTGGGCCTGGGTTACGCAAACATTGGCGGCCTGCTGATGAACATGGGCTACAGCTATGACTCGGACGAGGGGCGGGCGATCTGCGGTGCCCTGACCGCGATCATGACCGGTGTGGCATATGCCACTTCAGCTGAAATTGCCGGTGAGCTTGGCCCGTTCAAGGGATACAAGCGCAATGCCGACCATATGCTGCGCGTTATCCGCAACCATCGCCGCGCGGCGCAGGGTGTGACCGAGGGGTATGAGAAGCTGGCCGTCAAGCCGGTGCCTCTGGACCATGGTAACTGCCCCGACAAGCGTTTGGTCGATCTGGCCATGTCGGCGTGGGATGAGGCGCTGAGCCTTGGCGAGCAGAACGGTTACCGCAACGCACAGGCCACTGTGATTGCCCCCACCGGCACCATCGGTCTGGTGATGGACTGCGACACCACGGGAATCGAGCCCGATTTTGCGCTGGTGAAGTTCAAGAAGCTGGCAGGCGGCGGTTACTTCAAGATCATCAACCGCTCGGTACCTTCTGCGCTGGAAAAGCTTGGCTATTCCTCGTCGCAGATCGAAGAGATTGTATCCTATGCGGTCGGCCACGGCACCATCGGCAACGCGCCGGGGATCAACCACACTTCACTGACGGGTCATGGCTTTGGCCCGAACGAGTTGGCCAAGGTGGATGCCGCGCTGGAAAGCGCCTTCGACATCCGGTTCGTCTTCAACCAGTGGACACTGGGCGAAGATTTCTGCACCGGTGTTCTGGGCATTCCAGCGACCAAGCTGAATGACCCAACGTTTGATCTGCTGCGCCATCTGGGCTTTACCAAGGCGGATATCGACGCGGCGAACGATCATGTCTGCGGAACCATGACTCTGGAAGGTGCACCGCATCTGAAGGAAGAACACTACGCGATCTTCGACTGCGCCAACCCGTGCGGCAAGAAAGGCAAGCGTTTCCTTGGGGTTGACAGCCACATCACCATGATGGCGGCGGCACAAAGTTTTATTTCGGGCGCGATCAGCAAAACGATCAACATGCCGAATGATGCGACAATCGAGGATTGCCAGAAGGCCTATGAGCTTAGCTGGTCGCTGGGTGTAAAGGCCAACGCGCTGTACCGCGACGGCTCGAAACTGTCTCAGCCCCTTGCGGCTGCGCTGGTCGAGGATGATGACGAGGCGGCCGAGGTGCTGGAAAGCGGCTCTGCACAGGAAAAAGCCGTCGTTCTCGCCGAGAAGGTGATCGAGAAAGTTGTGGTCAAGGAAATCATCCGCAGCCATCGCGAGAAACTGCCGCATCGCCGCAAGGGGTATACTCAGAAGGCAATCGTTGGCGGCCACAAGGTGTACTTGCGCACGGGTGAGTTTGAAGACGGTCAATTGGGCGAGATTTTCATCGACATGCACAAGGAAGGCGCTGGCTTCCGGGCGATGATGAACAACTTTGCCATCGCCGTGTCGGTCGGCCTGCAATATGGCGTGCCGCTGGAGGAGTTTGTCGACGCCTTCACCTTTACCAAGTTCGAACCGGCAGGGATGGTGCAAGGCAACGACTCGATCAAGAACGCGACTTCGATCCTGGATTACATCTTCCGCGAACTGGCCGTGTCTTATCTGGACCGTACCGATCTCGCCCATGTGAAACCCGAGGGTGCTACCTTTGATGATCTTGGCCGCGGAGAAGAGGAAGGCGTTTCCAATGTCTCGGAAATCAGTGAAACTGCGGCGTCCAAGTCTTTGGAAGTGTTGAAACAAATCAGCTCGACCGGGTATCTGCGCAAGCGTCTGCCGCAGGATTTGATGGTGTTAAACGGCAGTTATGGCGACGTGGCCGGAATGTCGGAAACAGCAACTGTGTTCGAAGCGCCTGCCACCGAAACGGCAGTGGCAACCGGAATGGACGCCCGCACCAAAGCCAAGATGCAGGGCTATGAGGGCGACCCCTGTGGCGAATGCGGAAACTACACGCTGGTGCGTAACGGCACTTGCATGAAGTGCAACACCTGCGGCGCGACAAGCGGGTGTAGCTGACTTTAACGCCCCGGCACCCCGGGGCGTAGGGGTCGGACGCTGCCCTAAGTAACCGACCCCGACGAATACGGAGAACAGGTCTGAGACTTACCGACTGACCTTTCTCCACTCGGCCGACATGCCCGTGTTGGCCGGGAACAGGGTGGGGCGGAATATTTGCTCCCTCCCACTCTTTCAAGGGGCGGGTGCGCTCGCCCCATGCGCAGTCCAGGCCGCAGGCAAAAAAACACCGGGCGGTCAACGAAATGAGCCTGGAAGGCGAAACTGACAGGGGGCTTCGGCCCCCTTTCTTTTTACCCGCCGAGTCGTCCCGAATAAGCGCCACATTGCCGGATTGAGGTGGTCCTGTCGGGCAAGAGCCGCCGATACAGGTTTTGCCGCCTTCTTCAGGCGGAGGGCCGCAAACCCGACTCGGGCAAACACGCGAAGATTGGCGTGAAATCACGAAACTCTACCAAAGCGCGTGACGCGCCGGGGTGTCCATGTGCTTCTGGGCGCTGTCCGGACGTAAACACAAACACACCTTTCAGGAGGCACTGAAATGAAATCGCATTATTTGATCGGGCTTTCCGTGGCCGTTCTGGGCTTGCCCGGCGTTGCTTCGGCCCAATCCTCAGCCGATACCAACGGTGATGGTCTTTTGACCATCGAGGAAATTCAGGCAGTCGTACCGGAAATCAACGCTGACACTTTCTCGGCCATGGATGCCAATGGTGACGGAGCGTTGGATGCAGACGAGGTCGCGATCGCGCAGGAGGCAGGATTGCTGCCGCCCAGCGACGGGTAGGCATCGAGTGAACAGGCGGCCCGATCCATTTCGGGCCGCCTTTTCCATCACCTTAGGCGGGAAGATGGATTTTGAATTTTTTCCGAATCTCGGCGTCCAGAACCGGGTCGAACCTTGCAGGGGAAGGGGTGGAAAGGATTTCCTCTTTCCGGGCTACGGCTTTTTCCACCAGATCGGGCTTGCCAAGCTCCACCCACTCTTTCGGCGAGGAGCGATCTCCGAATGTTGGATAGACGTAATCTGACTGCATCCGGCTCAGCGTTGCGTCAGTTCCCAGATAGTGGCCTGGGCCGCCCATGCATACCGCCGCCATTTGATCCAGTGCCAGCGTGTCATCCGTCACCTCGATCCCGCGTACACAGCGTAGCGCCTGTCCGATCAGATCGTCGCTGAGGATCAGGCTTTCCAGGCAGAACCCCAGCAACGAGGCATGCATCCCGGCCGCCTCATATACCATGTTCAGACCGGACAGACCTGCCATGACATTCGAACACATCTGTTCCCAGCCGGCCTGCATATCGGGCAGTTTCGAATCCGATGCGCCAGCCGCAGCACCGCCCGGAAGGTCATAGAACCGGTGCATCTGGGCACATCCGGCAGTCAGAAGGGCCTGTTCCCCTGACCCGATCGACATGGCACCGGTCCGCAGGTCCAGACCAAATGGCCAGGTGCCAAAAATCGCCGGGGCACCGGGACTTACGGCATTAACATAAACCAATCCCGCCAGGCATTCCGCAGTTGCTTGCGTGATCGCACCGGCGATGGTCGACGGCGCTGTGGCACCGGCCATACCGGCAGATAGCAACAAGACAGGCATACCGGCCTTGATGCATGCTTCCATCACTTCGCAGCTTTCGGTTGCGAATTTCATTGGAGGAACAACAAAGCAGTTCGAGTTCGAAATGAAGGGTCGCTCGCGAAATTTGTCTTCACCGCCCGCAATCATATAGATCATCTCCATCGCTGGAGCGACGTGGCTTGGCTCGGTGAAGGATGTCCCGACATGTTTGAAGGACCCCGAACAGCAGGCGTAAATCGTGTTGAGGTCCATTTCGAGGTTGTCGGCGATGTCACGACAGACCATTGGCCGTTGCACAAAGTGAATGTTATCAAGCTGTTGGCAGATACGTGCGGCATCGTGCAGATCTTGCACGGTGGAATGGCGATATTCCCGACCGTGCACGTCAACCATGGACACGGCGGCTCCGGCCGTACCGTAGTGCACTTTGGTGCCGGACAATTCCAGATCGGTGTTTCCATCCCGGCTGTACAAAGTGACCGAGCGGTTCGCCTTTGCAATCGTGTCCTCGACAAGGGCGCGCGGGAAACGGATACGGCCATCGTCGCCCAAGGTGCAGCCCGCACCGACCAGATAGTCAATGCCACTTTGCGGGGCGTCCGCCAGGCCAATGGTTTCAAGCGCGGTCAGTGCTGCTTCGTGGATGCGTTCGATCTGCGCCTGCGTCAGTACATTCAGGACGCCGCCTTCCATTCCGGGGCGGACTGGTCGCAGGTGTTCGGGCAGCGCGGTTGCACGGGCAGCACGGCGCGCGGCGCGGCCGCCACTGCGCGATGAATTGCGGGGTTGGTCGTTCATTTCAAGAATCCGGTCGTTGAGTGATGTCTTAAGGTGTCAGCAAGCACACCTTTACGGCCGTCCTCGTGCGGCACGACCGCGATCTGCCCCAATGGTGCGGCTGATCAGGCTGATTTTCCAGTCGTCGTCTGCCATTTTGCCCCTCAACGTCTTGCGCGACCATTCCAAAACGCGGCGACACAATCTGTTCTATTTGCGACCTTTGATAATTATTCACATGGACAATTCTCACGGCTTTTGGGGTCAGAGAACCAAACGCCGAGATTTTCACACGTTTTGGAAGAAATCTGTTATACTGCATTCACTTACTTCCAAGGTCTGCTGAGCGGAGTTGAATTATGACCAGCAGGTCACAGATTGAATTGAAGTCATGCCTCTGATCGAAACCAGAGCGGTGTTGCATTGAGCCCGACTATGAACCCTTTTTCCGTCCTTGTTGTTGCGATATTGATCGCCGGAGCTAGCCCTGTTGCGGCTGAGGATTGGACTGGCGGGTATGCAGGCTTCAGTTTTGGATTTGCAGATACCGACGGTCCGGGCGGTGCGAATGGCGATGATACGGCCTTTGGTGCGCATCTGGGCTATGATCAGGACTTTGGGAATTTCGTTCTGGGCGGTGAGTTGGAATATAACCGGCTGTCCCTGAACCTTGGCCAGTCTCAGGGCAGTCTCGACAGCATGACCAGCTTGAAACTGCGTGGCGGATATGAATTCGGTAACGCTCTGGGATACGTGGTCGTAGGCGCGGCGCGGGCTGATACGTCGATCGACAGTGACACGGCAGCGGTTTACGGAATCGGATTGGCCTATCCGATTGGCGAGAATTTCGTTATCAGCGGTGAAGCGCTGCGGCAGAATTTCGACGATGTCACCCGATCCAGCGGCAGTCTGGACACCAATGTTTTCAACCTGCGTACGACATTTCGGTTTTAGATGCGGCTATTCAGCCGCGTGTCGCTTGGCGAGCTGCGCTGAAAACGCGCACAGGGTTCTCAAGGCACTGACAAATTTCTCATCATCCACGGTCATGGCAACCCGAATGTGACCCGCTGCGGCTTTGCCAAAGCTTTCGCCCGGCATGACGGCAATCGCATGAGTGTCCAGCAGGGCGTTCGCAAACCCTTCGCCCGTCAGCCCGGTCGCCCGTATATCCAGCATCAGATACATAGAACCCTGCGCCGGGACGAGCCCCACTGTGTTCTGCGCCGCCAATATGTCCATCGACAATGAACGGCGGCGACGGAATGGCGCGGCGATCTTGTTTTCAAGTTCGTGTCCTGCGGTCAGTGCAAAGCTGGCCGCGTCCTGAATGAACCCCGGAACGCCATAAGTTGTATGAGTAGCCAGATCTATCAGGTGGCGGATCACGTATTCCGGACCAACGATCCACCCGCATCGGGACCCGGTCATGGCATGTGATTTGGACATTGATCCAACCACTAAGGTACGGTCGGCCATTCCGGGCAGCGCGCGGGCAGACAGGTGCTCGCCCTCCCAGATCTGGGTGTCATAGACTTCGTCTGATATCAGCCACAGGTCACGGCGTTGGCAAACATCGGCAATGGATTCAAGTGACTGACGGGAATACACCACTCCGGTCGGGTTGTTCGGCGTGTTGATCAACAGCGAAACCGCGCCTTCCGCCGCTGCATCAATCAAATCTGCGCGCGGTTGAAATGCATCTTCTGCGGTGGTTCGAACAGCGCGGGCAATGGCCCCGGCACCGCGAATCGTTCCGGGGTAGGTGGCATAATACGGGTCCAGATACAGCCCGGTGTCGCCGGGATCGCACACCGCCATATGCGCGGCGAAAAGGGCGGACTGCCCACCGGGCGTGATCAGTACATTGTTACGCGTCGTTGGGATACCTGTGCGGGACTGAACCCGGGCAGCAACCGTATCGCGCAGCAAATCTGTTCCGGGCACCGTGGCATAACCGGTGTGACCGTTGCGGGCCGACAGGTCCATAGCGTGCAGGATCGACGAGTCGGTACGAACGTCATGCTCGCCGATTGTCAATTCTGTCACAGCATGCCCTTCATTCAGCATCCGTCGCGCCCGATTGAACACCTCCCACCCGTCGCTGCCGCCGGTGATCTGCGTGATGCGCTTGGACAATTCCATGACAAGGGCCCCGGTTACTCTGCGCTGAATGGGACAGAGCGGCAGGCGTTTGTCAATCAGCTTCGCGGCGCTATCGAGGCCTGAAGTTTTTTGGTCAATGATGCGCGGACAAGGTCATAGGACACAGTCAAACGATGGCGCATTTCGTCTGCACCGGTGTCAAACGGAAGACGCACCCAGCTGCGGTGGAAATAGGGGGCTTTTATGCCGATCCCAGTGTCTATCAGCATCTGCGCCGTTTCGATATCGGGCGTTTTTACGGAAACACCGTCATTTGCGATCCCGATACAGGCGAACATTTTGCCACCAATTTTCCAGGCGTCATGGCCACCGCCCCAGGGATCGGACAGTTCAGCGCCGGGCAGCGTTTTGCAGATGGAATTGACGAAATCTCGGTCCATGTTCGGCACTGTGCCGAACGGGGATGGCAAACTCAACACTTGGCTTGGGAATGATCCCATGCTAACCGATGTCCCATGAACCCGGTGACCTGCACCATTATTATCTGCTGCATTACCTGCTGATTTATCAAGCGGGCCGGTTTCTTTCGTTTTCATCCCTGAGACAAGTTGCTAAGCCCGCGCCAACGCGCAAGTCTTTGCTGTTTCTTAGGAGCCCGACCGATGACGACGATCAAGCTGCACAACACACGGACGCGGACGAAGGAAGATTTCGTTCCGATTGACCCTGAAAATGTGCGGATGTATGTCTGCGGTCCGACCGTCTACGACCGCGCGCATCTTGGCAACGCCCGCCCGGTGGTTGTGTTCGATGTGCTCTACCGCCTGCTGCGTCACGTCTACGGCACAGATCATGTGACCTATGTGCGCAACTTCACCGACGTGGACGACAAGATCAACGCAACGGCATTGGCGCGCAAACAGGCGGGCGCAGAAGGCACGCTTGAGCAATTGGTGCAGGAGCGGTCGGACGAGACCATCGATTGGTACTTGCACGACATGGGCGCGTTGGGAGCGTTGGAACCCAACCAGATGCCACGCGCGACCCAGTATATCGCCCAGATGATCGCGATGATCGAAGACCTGATTGCAAAGGGTCACGCCTATGCCGCCAAAGGTCATGTTCTGTTCGCGGTCGACAGCTGGAAAGAAAGCTATGGCAAACTGTCTGGCCGGTCGGTCGATGACATGATTGCGGGGGCGCGGGTCGAGGTCGCGCCATACAAGAAAAACCCGATGGACTTCGTGTTGTGGAAGCCTTCGACTGATGATCTGCCGGGCTGGGACAGCCCGTGGGGCCGGGGACGTCCGGGCTGGCACATCGAATGCTCGGCCATGAGCTATGAACTGCTGGGCGAGAGCTTTGATATCCATGGTGGTGGCA
The DNA here is from genome assembly GCF_056537065.1 of Ruegeria sp. CH2. Lineage (NCBI taxonomy): Bacteria > Pseudomonadati > Pseudomonadota > Alphaproteobacteria > Rhodobacterales > Roseobacteraceae > Ruegeria > Ruegeria sp. CH2. The sequence goes on along the minus strand of NZ_JBQFQV010000001.1, from coordinate 441,593 downwards.
ATGACCTGATGTTCCCGCATCATGAAAACGAGATCGCCCAGAGCAAATGCGCTCACCCGCATGGGGAGTTCGCGCGGGTCTGGATGCACAACGAGATGTTGCAGGTTGAGGGCAAGAAGATGTCCAAATCGCTGGGCAATTTCTTTACCGTGCATGATCTGTTGGAGCAGGGTGTGCCGGGCGAGGTAATCCGCTTCGTCTTTCTGCAGACGCATTATCGCAAGCCAATGGATTGGACCGAGAAGAAGGCGCGTGAGGCCGAGGCGACGCTGCGCAAGTGGCGGGCGCTGACAGCGGGCATCGAGCCCGCAGCCAGCGCGGCACCTGAAGTCATCGCAGCACTAAGTGACGATCTGAATACGGCAGGTGCCATGAGCGAGCTTTATCGTCTGGCTTCAGACGGTGACGCCGCAGGTCTGCTGGCCAGTGCGCAACTGCTGGGTTTGCTTTTACCTGAGATGAGCGACTGGGCAGATACCGCATCTGTCGATTTGACCTCTCATGCGGACCGTTTAGCGAAGGCACGCGAAATCGCGATGCAAAGCAAGGACTTCTCAGAAGTTGATCGCTTGAAGGCAGCATATGTAGCGGCGGGGCTTGAGGTTCGAATGAGCAAGGACAGTGTCGAACTGGTGCCCGGCGCCGGTTTTGATGCTGCCAAGCTGGAGGAGGTCTGATGGCTAAGGAACGCCTCTACCTCTACGACACAACCCTGCGCGATGGGCAGCAAACGCAGGGCGTGCAGTTTTCGACCGCAGAAAAAGTGCAGATCGCGCAGGCGCTGGACACTTTGGGCGTGGACTACATCGAAGGCGGTTGGCCCGGTGCCAACCCGACCGATAGCGCGTTTTTCGAGGTGGCTCCGAAAACCGCGGCCCGGTTGACGGCATTCGGCATGACCAAACGCGCAGGACGATCAGCCGAGAATGACGATGTGCTGGCTGCGGTGATGAATGCGGGAACGCAGGCTGTTTGTCTGGTCGGCAAGTCGCATGATTATCACGTCTCCCACGCGCTTGGCATTTCACTGGAAGAAAACACGGAGAACGTGCGCGCCTCGGTCGCGCATATCGTCGCGCAGGGGCGAGAAGCGCTGTTTGATGCGGAACATTTCTTTGACGGCTACAAGGACAATCCGGAATATGCCGTGGATGTTTGTCGCGCAGCGCTTGAGGCTGGCGCGCGGTGGGTTGTCCTGTGCGACACAAATGGTGGCGCTTTGCCGTCCGAGGTCGGGCGGATTGTATCCGAGGTGATCGCAGCCGGGCTGCCCGGTGATCGGCTGGGCATTCACACCCATAACGATACCGAAAATGCCGTTGCCTGTTCTCTGGCTGCTGTTGAGGCCGGTGCACGGCAAATTCAGGGTACATTGAATGGTTTGGGCGAACGTTGCGGCAATGCGAACCTGACCGCTTTGATCCCGACGCTGTTGTTGAAGGAACCCTATGCGTCGCAGTTTGATATTGGTGTCAGCCGTGAGGCTTTGGCTGGTTTGACCCGGATCAGCCGGATGCTGGATGATGTCCTGAATCGGGTGCCCAGCAAGCAGGCGGCTTATGTCGGGGCGTCGGCTTTTGCGCATAAGGCCGGACTGCACGCCAGCGCGATCCTCAAGGATCCATCGACATATGAGCATGTGGACCCCGCAAGCGTCGGGAACGCCCGCATCATTCCGATGTCGAACCAAGCTGGTCAGTCAAACCTGCGCAAGCGTTTGACCGAGGCTGGTTTGCGTGTTGAGGCAGGTGACCCCGCACTTGGCCGCATCCTTGACCAGATAAAGGCCCGCGAGGCGGATGGATATTCCTATGACACCGCTCAGGCCAGTTTTGAACTGCTGGCGCGGGAAGAGCTGGGTCAATTGCCTGAGTTCTTCGAGGTCAAGCGTTACAAAGTCACCGTTGAACGGCGTAAGAACAAATACAACAAGATGGTCAGCCTGTCCGAGGCCGTTGTTGTCGTAAGAGTGGATGGTGAAAAGAAGCTGTCTGTCAGCGAATCCATGGACGAGTCAGGCAGCGACAGGGGGCCGGTGAATGCCCTAGCCAAAGCCTTGGCCAAGGATCTGGGCCAGTATTCACAGGTGTTGTCAGATATGCGTCTGGTCGACTTCAAGGTGCGGATTACGCAAGGCGGCACCGAAGCGGTCACGCGTGTCATCATCGACAGCGAAGACGGGCAGGGGCGGCGCTGGTCCACCGTGGGCGTCAGCGCGAATATAGTCGATGCGTCTTTCGAGGCGCTTCTGGATGCGATTCAATGGAAACTGGTGCGCGATTGTGATCCGAAAAAGGCAGCAGCCGAGTGAGCGTGGTCTTTGACCAAGACGTCAAGGCCTGCGCGGAACTTGTGCAACGGGCTGATCCAGATCGTTTCCGCGCTGCGATGGCTGCACCGGTGGCAGACCGTGCAGTCCTATTCCCGATTTACGCGTTAAACGTCGAAGTTGCCCGCGCGCCCTGGGTGACGCAAGAGCCGATGATCGCCGAGATGCGGCTGCAATGGTGGCGTGACGCACTACAGGAAATTGCTGAAGGGGCAACCGTACGGCGGCACGAGGTAGTAACACCCTTGTCACAGGTTCTTTCGCCCCATCTGGCTGGTGTTTTGGATGAATATGTGGCCGTAAGGCGTTGGGATATATATCGTGATCCGTTCGAGGATCAGGAGCACTTTGACGCCTACATCGATCACAGCACGGGCTCATTGGTTGTTGCATCAGCCCAGGCGCTGGGGGTGGCCGATGAAACTGTGTTGCGTGACTTTGGATATGCGGTTGGGGTGGCGAACTGGCTCAGGGCTATTCCTGAACTGGAACAACGCGGGCGGATACCGCTTTTGGACGGTACCCCTGAAGGGGTGCGTGCCTTGGCCGGAACCGCATTAAATCGCCTGCAAAAAGCCAGATCGCATCGGGCTGAGATTTCGGCCGAGGCACGGCCAGCATTATTTTCCGGGTGGTTGGCCGAACGGATTTTGAAGCAAGCAATAGCTAGCCCAGAACGTGTTGCCTCCGGTGATCTTGTTCCGGGAGAAATACAGCAACGGCTGTCCTTGATGTGGACTGCGGGCAGCGGGCGCTGGTGATCAGGCCCGTTCCGGGTCGGCCGGTCGCAGAACCAGCCACAACAGGGCCCCGCCTGCCAATGTCAGCAACGGAATCATAGCAAGATTGACTGCTGTCCACCCTTCGACCGGGGAACCGCCCGAGCAGTTCATCAATCCACCCGAAGCCAGCGAGGCCATAGTCACTCCGCCAAACACCAGCAGGTCGTTAAGACCCTGCATCCGACCGCGTTCCTGCGGTTCATGCGATGCGGCCAGCATCGTGGTCGCGCCGATAAAGCCAAAGTTCCACCCAACACCAAGAAGAATGAGAGCAACGAAAAAGTTCCCTAAATCAACGCCCTGCAAGGCGACCAGTCCAGCGGCTGCAAGAATCGCCAGACCCAGCGCCACGATCCTTTCGATGCCAAACCGGGCGATCAGGTGACCCGTAAAGAAACTGGGCACATACATGGCCAGCACGTGGCTGGTGACGATGTCAGCCGCGTCATTGGCCGAGTAACCACAACCCACCACGGCCAACGGAGTTGAGGTCATCACAAGATTCATCAGCGCGTAAGATACCATGGCACATATGATGGCCACGGCGATGCGGGGTGTTTTCAGCAACTCCAGTCGCGACCGCCCCTTGGGCTCGGTGTCGGTGGGTTTTGCAGGCGTTGGGATGTCAAGAAAGAAGAACAGGGCGGACCCCAGAACATTGATCCCAATGACGGCCAGATAGGTGCCCAGAAACGGGATGACATAGGCTTCTGATGTGAGCTTGACGATCTGCGGGCCAATTATGGCGGCCGCCAGCCCACCAGCCATCACGTATGAAATCGCTTTTGGACGGTAATCGTCTGATGCGGTGTCTGCCGCTGCAAAGCGATAGAACCCGTGCGCGCTCATGTAGATGCCGGTCAGCAGGCTGCCGACAAGGAAGACGGGGAAAGAGCCAAGGAACAGGCCATAGGCTCCGATCAGCCCGCCCAACGCACCGGATGTTGCGCCAACAAGGAACCCGACCCGACGCCCCCATTTTTGCATGATGGCCGAGATTGGCGTGGCTGCCAGCATCGATCCCAGAACAATCAGCGAAATAGGCAATGTCGCCAGGCAGGGATTGGTCGCCAGAGACTGACCTGCCAGCCCTCCGACGATGAACATCATTGGCATCTGCGCGCCCAGAATGGCCTGCGCCGCCACCAAGACGGCGACGTTGCGTTTGGCCTGACGGTCATCGGGAAGGGTCGAGATCATGGTCATGGCCGAATGGTTATCGGCTAAGTGTTTGCGGCACAACCCGGTTGCATCTGCGGCACATGCGCCTAACGTGCCAGTAGCAACCGAGCAGGGAGACCAGATGCCTGTTGGCCGCATCATCGAAACGCCGGATTGTGTGGCGGAAGGGGCTGAATGGCTGGCCCAGAGCTGTCCGCGCATGGCCTATGCAATGGAACAGACTGGCCCATTGCCGTTACGTCGCCGTCCCGACGGGTTCGCGCAACTGCTGAGTGCCATTGTCAGCCAACAGGTCAGTGTGGCTTCGGCCAATGCAATATGGAAACGCCTGCAAGAGGCCAAACTGACGGGTCCGCGTAAGATCATGTGGGCAACGGATGACGATCTTCGGGCTGTAGGGTTAAGCCGTCAGAAGATCCGCTATGCAAGGGCTTTGGCGGAAGCGCGTATAGATTACAAAGCTTTACGTGATGCCTCTGATGCGGAAGTTTTGACCACGCTGACGCAAGTGTCAGGCATTGGCGTCTGGACCGCGGAGATATACGCCATGTTCTCACTTGGTCGCGCTGATGTGATCGCCCCCGGTGATCTGGCGCTACAAGAGGCCGCGCGCATCCTTTATGACCTGCCCAACCGTCCAACGGACAAAGAACTGCGCAAGATGGCCGAGGCCTGGTCGCCCTGGCGCTCGGTTGCGGCGCGGGTGCTGTGGGCCTATTACCGGGTTGCAAAGCAAAGAGAAGGGATCAGATGACACGGGTTTTGAATGCGCTCCGGAAAGAGCCTGTTTCGGGCGACACACGCTCGGTTGTGGTGTTCGTACATGGCTATGGCGCAAACGGTGCCGATCTGCTGGGTTTGGCCGACCCGCTGGGTGAACATCTGCCCGACACATTGTTCGTGGCCCCGGACGCGCCCGAGCAGATCCCCGGAATGCCCAATGGTTTTCAGTGGTTTCCGATTCCCTGGATTGACGGGTCGTCTGAGGAAGAGGCGCGCAGGGGCATGGAAATGGCGGTCGAGGATTTCAACGCCTTTCTGGATGCTCTGATGGTGGATGAAGACCTGTTGCCCGAACAGGTTGTCCTTTTTGGTTTCAGCCAGGGTACGATGATGAGCCTGTATGTCGCGCCCCGCCGCGAAGACCCCGTGGCAGGAATTGTCGCTTTCTCTGGACGTTTGCTAGAGGCGGATCTTCTGGCAGACGAAACCGTCAGCCGGATGCCTGTATTGCTGGTGCATGGCGATGCCGACGACGTCGTCCCGCCGCAATCCTTGCCCGAAGCGGCAGAGGCCCTGCAATCCGCCGGTTTCAAAGAGGTCTATGCTCATGTCATGAAGGGCACCGGGCACGGCATCGCCCCGGATGGGCTGAGTGTGGCCCTGGCCTTCATGCGCGACAAGCTGAGCCTTTAGCCGGTAAGATCAAATCAACGGAACACCGGTGTTTCGCATCGGATCAAGACCAAAGATGCGCTTCCGCAAACTCGACTGAGTTTCCGGCCGGGTCGCGCACGTACAAGGAACGCGCGCCTCCGGGCCAGTCAAACTCTGTGTCTACGGGGACATTCCAGTCCAGAAGGTGCTTGCGCATCACTGCGATTTCATCACGGGTCAGTACAAGACACACGTGTCCTGCACCACGGGCGCCGTGGGGCGGAACAGGCATGTCCGGGTTGAGGGGCGGTTGTTCCGTCTGTTCCGGGTTAAAGATTAGCAGGACCGATCCGCCAATTCGGTAAAACACGTGGCGGTCGGCGACACGCTGAATGCGTTCCAGGCCCAGTACTTCGCCGTAAAACTGTTCCGCTGCGTCCAGATCATCGACATAAAGCGACGCTTCCAGAATCGCCGAAGGGGCCGGTATTCCGGGAGTTAGTTTCATGACCCGAGTTTAGCAGATCAGTGCAGGGTATGTCACCGGCGCGGTCTACGGTCGCGTTTTCGTTGCGGTGTGGTGTTCAGGGATGGCATGGGCAGACTGTCCCACTGGCCCGGTGCTAGGTCGTCCAATGTCCAGTCACCGATGCGGCAGCGGATCAGGCGCAGGGTCGGCAGGCCCACGGCGGCCGTCATTCGACGCACCTGACGGTTTTTGCCCTCGCGTATGGACAGTTCTATCCAACTGTCTGGTACCGTCTCGCGCTCGCGGATTGGTGGGGTGCGGGGCCACAGGTTGTCCGGCTCGTCGATCTGGCGCACCTTCGCCGGACGGCTCAGGCCGTCTTTCAACTCGACGCCGTTTCGCAGCGCTTTCAGGGCAGTTTCGTCCGGAATACCTTCGACCTGAACCCAATAGGTTTTTGCCATCTTGTGCTTGGGGTCCGAGATCTGCGCCTGTAACTTGCCGTGGTCAGTCAGTAGCATCAAACCTTCGCTGTCACGGTCCAGTCGACCGGCGGGATAAACCCCGGGCAGATCGATGAAATCGGAGAGTGTGCTGCGCGGCGTATCTGCATTGTCGCGGTCGGTGAACTGCGGCAGTACATCGTAAGGTTTGTTGAAGCGAATGAACCAGGACATGACGTGCGCATACCCCGAAGAGTACAGCCCGCGCAAGCTGTGGATAACTGTCATGCGCTTGTTACGGATTCGCATTACCCAGTTTGCGACATATTGTGGAAAATCAGGGCTTGTCAGAGTATTAACACGATATATAGTTATACTAAGGCCGGGGCGGGTGTTCCCCGCTCTGATGTCAAAAACAGGCAGAGCAGAGCGAGGAGCGATTCTGATATGGACGGAGACTTCAGGACCGAATTTGTCAGGGAGCCTGGTGCGCTGAAGCATCATCCCGCATTGGTTTTGAACGCCGATTATCGCCCCCTGTCTTATTACCCGTTGTCCCTGTGGCCCTGGCAAGAGGCGATCAAGGCCGCTTGGCTGGATCGGGTCGACATCGTGGCCGAATACGACGAAGTGGTTCGCAGCCCGAGTACGCAGATCCGAATACCTTCGGTCGTTGTTTTGAAAGACTATGTAAAACCCAGAAAGCGCGTGGCCTTCACGCGCTTTAATTTATTTCTGAGGGACGAGTTCCGATGCCAGTACTGTGGCAGTCGCGGTGATCTGACCTTTGATCATGTGGTGCCACGCGCCGCTGGCGGGGTGACCAGTTGGCAGAACGTTGTGGCGGCGTGCAGCCCTTGCAACCTGCGCAAAGGGTCGAAATCACTGCGTCAGGCAGGAATGAACCTGCGTAAGCCGCCGCGCCAGCCTGACGCCGAAGCACTGCGCAATGTTGGTCGGAAATTCCCCCCCAATCACTTGCACGAAAGCTGGATCGATTTTCTGTATTGGGATGCGGAACTGGACGAATTCTAGGCCCGGCCTGACCGCCACGCCACGAGCCAGATCAACACCAGAACAGCCGAGGCAATGGCATTCCACCCAGCCATCGAGATGTTGAACAATTCCCACGGGATATCGTCGCAGCGAACCAAAGGCGCAGACATAATCTGATCGAACAGATCGTCATTCGACATCCCACTGATGCTGCCGGATGTGCAACTGGTCGGACCTTCCCACCACCCTTGCTCAACGCCAGCGTGATAGAACCCGATGCCCGAAGTGGCGGCGGCGGCCATTGCGCCACAGAGGGGCAGGAAACTTAGCCTTGGTAAGGCCAGCGCCAAAACGCCAATCGCGATTGCGACCCCATGCGGGTAGCGCTGCCAGATACACATTTTACACGGGGCAAGGCCGCCCAGATGCTGAAAGCCAAAAGCTGCCAGCAGAAGGGCCAGGGACCCAAGACTTGCCAGTGCGATAAGTTGTGAACGTCTCGTCATAGGTATTTCACCACCAGGAAGCCGCCAAACAACAGGATGATGAACAAGGTGAACATCAGCCCCAGGCGTTTTTCGATAAACTCACGGATCGGCTCGCCAAAGCCCCAAAGCAGGGCCGCAACAAGAAAGAACCTGAGCGCGCGTGCCAGTATCGACGTTGCGATGAATGTTCCAAGCGGCATTCCTGTCCAGCCGGACATAATGGTGATGACCTTGTACGGGAAAGGCGTCACACCGGCGGCCAGAACCGCCCAGAACCCGAAATCGTTGAAGCGGGTGTTGAATTCTTCCATCGCATGAGCCTTGCCCATGGATTCAAGAATGGGCTGCCCCAGACTTTCATAGAAAAACGCACCAATCGCGTAGCCCAGCATCCCGCCCAGAACCGAAGCCACCAGGGCAACAGATGCAATCAGCCAGGCGCGCGAGGGGCGCGCAAGGATCATCGGAATCATCAGAACGTCGGGGGGGATTGGAAAGAACGAGCTTTCGACAAAAGCCACTACGGCCAGCGCCCACAGCGCATGAGGGTGTTCCGCCAGACGAATTGTCCAGTCATAAAGCGATCGCAACATTTAGCACTCAAATCCCGTTCTCGACCCGGGAAAGCCAAACCACGCACCTGACGGCCCGTCAACCATCGCAGTGGAAACAAATGGATTATTGGATGATTTTTGCCTCTGGACCTTCCCTTTGATGGGCGCTAATCCAGTGTCCGTGGCCCAAGTGGCGGAATGGTAGACGCAGGGGATTCAAAATCCCCCGGTAGTGATACCGTGCCGGTTCGAGTCCGGCCTTGGGTACCAAAGTAAAAACAGGGAGTTAGGGGAACCTGCTTCCTGTTTTTTCTTTTCGGGCCACTTGCGTGTTCGCACACTTAATTCTTACTTTTCGATCTGGTCTGGTTCCTTTCAGTCCTCTGGTATCAACTTCTCCCTGCGAAAGGGCACCATATACGACCCGCTGTTGAACCGACCTGAACATATTTGGGAGCAAAGACCAGGAAGACCGATCTGGCGGGTATTGCTGTGTGCCAGAGGGGAAAATTCGAAATCTGCGCTCATATATGCGGATTGATGCGAGTCAGGCTGGCGCTGGCCTTGACATTGATAGTATCTGAATGAACCCTCAAAGGGGTTGGGAGAAACTGGAAAATTCAACAGGTTGCACCTGCTGTAAGGCGGGCCGATTATCGTTATCGGCACAGTTTTATGGGCAGATGATCGATTTGAATTCCAACTGCCAGACAAAAAATGTGGGAGTATTGAAATGAGAAACAGCAGCAAATTGAGCCTCGGCGCGTTTGTAACCACAGCCATGTTGGCTCCGGCGGCGTATGCCGAAGAGTTCATTACAATCGGTACCGGCGGCGTGACCGGTGTTTACTATCCGACAGGTGGCGCGATCTGCCGTCTGGTAAACAAGGGCCGGAAGGAACACGGTGTCCGCTGCTCGGTCGAATCGACCGGTGGCTCGGTCTACAACATCAACACAATTCGCGAAGGCGAGCTGGAATTCGGTGTTGCCCAGTCCGACTGGCAGTATCACGCGTATAACGGCACCTCGAAATTTGAAGAGGCCGGTCCTTTCGAAAACCTGCGCGCCGTCTTCTCGGTCCACCCCGAGCCCTTTACCGTTGTGGCCCGCGCCGATGCAGGCATCACAAACTTTGAAGACCTGAAAGGCAAGCGCGTGAACATCGGGAACCCCGGTTCCGGTCAGCGGGGCACCATGGAAGTTCTTCTGAGCGAAATGGGCTGGTCAACCGATGATTTCGAACTGGCGACAGAGCTGAAAGCGGCTGAACAATCGGCTGCCCTGTGCGACAACCAGATCGATGCTATGGTTTATACCGTTGGTCACCCGTCTGGTTCGATCCAGGAAGCCACCACAGCCTGTGACTCGGTTCTGGTGAATGTCAGCGGTGAAGCCGTGGACAAGCTGGTCAACGACAATTCGTTCTACCGTACTGCAACCATCCCCGGTGGCATGTACCGTGGTTCTGACGGCGACACCCAGACGTTTGGCGTAGGTGCGACTTTTGTGACTTCGGCAGATGTGTCGGACGACGCGGTATATGCGGTGGTCAGCTCGGTCTTTGAAAACTTTGAAGACTTCAAAAAACTGCACCCGGCGTTTGCCAACCTCAAGCCCGAAGAAATGATCGCGGACGGCCTGTCGGCGCCGCTGCATCCGGGGGCCGAGAAGTATTACAAAGAAAAAGGCTGGATTCAGTAAACCAGACCTGAAGCAGGGCGCTTTTTAGGGCGCCCTGCACAACGCCTGTACCAAGCAGGTGAGTTAGAAGGTCAAAAATGGCCGCGACGGGGAGACATTTGATGAATTCCGACACTCAATCCAATCGTCCGCTTTCCGAAGAAGAGCTTCAGGATCTGGTCGCATCATCCGACGCGGGCGGGCGTAATCCGGTCGGGAATGTAGGTGTCTTCCTGGCGATTGTAGCCGCGATCTGGTCGATTTTTCAGGTTATCCTGGCGTCGCCGCTCGCAAACTACGTGTTGCCAGGTAGCGTGGTAAACAATGCGCGGCAATTCCATCTTGCCTTCGCTCTGTTTCTGGCCTTTGCAGCTTATCCGGCACTAAAGTCCAGCCCGCGCGGCTATATTCCGGTTCAGGATTGGATCATGGGCTTGGTCGGTGCGTTCGTCGCGCTGTATGGCTATTTTTTCTATGACAAGATCGTAAATGCGGGCGGTTTGGCCGACGATACGGACAAATGGGTCGCGTTGCTTGGCTTGGTGCTACTGTTCGAGGCCGCGCGACGCGCGCTTGGCCCGGCCATGGCAATTATCGCGACGATCTTTTTGGCCTATGTCTTCTTTGGCGCATCTGAATGGGTGCCGGAAGTGATCCGCTGGAAGGGTGCAAGCCTGAAAAAGGCGATGAGCCACATGTGGATCACGTCAGAAGGCGTGTTTGGCATCGCATTGGGCGTTTCCACGAAGTTTGTGTTCCTGTTCGTGCTGTTTGGCGCGTTACTCGATAAAGCCGGGGCAGGGAACTATTTCATCAAGATGGCCTTTGGTGCGCTCGGGCATCTGCGCGGTGGTCCGGCAAAGGCGGCCGTTGTTGGTTCTGCTGCAACCGGCCTGATCTCGGGCTCGTCGATTGCCAACGTTGTGACGACCGGAACATTTACCATTCCGCTGATGAAGCGTGTGGGCTTTAGCAGTGAACAGGCCGGATCGGTCGAAGTGGCCTCATCGGTCAACGGTCAGATCATGCCACCTGTGATGGGCGCGGCTGCCTTCCTGATGGTGGAATATGTGGGCATCTCATATGTCGAGGTGATCACCCACGCCTTCCTCCCTGCGGCGATTTCTTACATCGCGCTGGTCTATATCGTGCATTTGGAAGCTGTGAAGCGAAACATGCCGACTTTGGGCGACCGTGACGTGCATCTGGCGCGAACCGTTGTGGGTATGTTGGCTTTCTTTCTGGTGTTTGCAGGGCTTTGTTACGGCTCGCAATTCCCGGTCGATGCTGTAACAAGCTGGGTACCGTCTGCGGCAGGCCTGGTGCTGAGCTTGATCGTCTGCGCGGTTTATGTCGGATTGCTCTATCTGGCCGCTCAGGTGCCGGACCTTGAGCCGGACGACCCGAATGCAAAAGAGGTCACGCTTCCTGTTATCGCTGATATTTATAAGGCAGGTTTGCATTACCTGCTGCCGATCATCGTTCTGGTTTACTTCCTGATGATCGAACAGAAATCGCCGGGACTGTCGGCGTTCTGGGCGACCGCTTTGCTGTTCGTAATCCTGCTGACGCAGAAACCGCTCAAGGCTCTTTTCCGGGGGCAGAGCAATCTCAAGAACACCTTTGTCGATGGCGTCGCTGACCTGTGGCAGGGGTTGATTGATGGTGCACGGAACATGATCGGTATCGCGCTGGCAACTGCCACTGCGGGCGTGATCGTCGGCACAGTGACTTTGACGGGTGTTGGGCAAGTAATGGCTGACCTGGTCGAGTTCCTTTCAGGCGGCAATCTTATCCTTATGCTGGTTATGGTTGGGCTGCTCAGCCTGATTCTGGGCATGGGTCTGCCGACCACGGCGAATTATATCGTTGTCAGCTCGTTGATGGCCGGGGTCGTCGTTGAACTGGGCGCGCAAAGCGGGCTGATTGTACCGTTGATCGCTGTGCACCTGTTTGTGTTTTACTTCGGGATTATGGCCGATGTTACACCGCCTGTTGGGCTTGCAAGCTTCGCGGCGGCTGCTGTGTCGGGCGGTGATGCGATCAAAACCGGTTTCACGGCGTTTTTCTACAGCCTGCGCACCGTGGCACTGCCTTTTGTGTTCATCTTCAACACTGATCTTCTTTTGATCGACGTTACATGGCTTGAAGGGATCACGGTGGCCGTTTTCGCGACCATAGCGATTCTGGTCTTCACGGCGGGTACGATGGGGTATTTCCTGACCCGCAGCCGTATCTATGAAAGTGTCGCGCTCGTTCTGGTGGCATTTGCTTTGTTTCGACCAGACTTTTTCATGGATCGTATCTCGCCTCCGTTCAAATCGGTTGAACCCGCTGCATTCGAAGAAACCATTGGTCAGACACTGCCGGGAACAGATGTACGCCTGGTCGTCGCGGGCCCCGATTTCGATACGCTCGAGATGGTGGATACAACCGTTGTTGTCACTGTGGGCGACGAAGAAGGAGGGGCCGCGCGAGTCGAGGCGATGGGCTTGCTGCTGGTCCCCGAGGACGGACTGATCAAGCTTGACGAGCCGCTGTTCGGCACGCCGGTGGCCGACGATCTGGGCATCTTCGACTACTATGGCGATGAACCCGTACGCCTGGCCTCGGTCAGCTTACCGTCCGACCAGCTGCCCAAGCAGTTGGTTTATATCCCAGCGATGATCCTCTTGGGACTTATCGCGTTCCTGCAACGCGGCCGTGCCGCCAGACAAGGGGTGCCCGCATGACACGTTCTGTTCTGTGTGCCATTGATATCAGCAATGGCGAGATTGATGCTCCGGTCCTGCAAAAAGCCGCCGCTTTGGCGGATCTGGAAGGGGCACAGTTGGATGTTGTGACTGTGTTGCCCGATTTCGGGGAAAGCTGGGTGTCCGGGTTCTTTGAATCCGATTTTCACGACAAGGCGTTGGCTGAGGCGCAGGCCAAACTGACGGCGCTGTGTATTTCGGCATTGGGGGCCGAGCGCAATGAAAGCATCCGCCATGTCGTTGCGACAGGCACAGCCTATCAGGAGATTCTGAAAACCGCCGAAAGCGCCGGTTCCGATCTGATTGTGATCGGCGCGCATAAGCCGGATTTTAAGGACTACCTGCTTGGCCCGAATGCCGCGCGAGTGGTGCGGCATTCCAACGTCTCGGTGTATGTCGTTCGCTGACTGATTTTCCAGCGCGCAAAAGATCGCGTCGCTGGTCGTGAACAAATATCGGGTGGGTTCAGTAGCCTGTCATCTCAAGATAGCCAACGCCTTCATGGCTGCCGGTTACGGTGACAGGGCCTTCCCAGTATTCGAAACTGGTACCCATCCACGCATCAGGTGTCAGGGCTGAGACCTGAATATCTATGCCCCGGTCCACAAGATCGACTTGCCAGTGTGTCGGGATGTCACGCCCGGCAACCTCGTTGGTACTCAGCGGCAAAAGGCTGATTGAGCCTTTGGGGATGGCCTCAGTACTGCCGTCTGAATTGATCCAGGTGGCCGAAGTGAAGTCGCCTCGGTCCCCGCGCAGGCGAAAAGCCATCAACTTATCGCCGCCCTCAAAACTGAGCGAGAACCAATCCCAACCCCTCTGATCTGCCGCCAAGGGTTGTGAGGACCATTCCCGATCCAGCCAGCCCTGACCGGTTACACGGACTTCACTATCCGGCAAATGCAGCACGCCTTCGACAGAATAGAAGGGCTGCGAGTAATAGTAACTTGCCTGCCCATCAGAAGATTTGACCGAATAGCCCGCGTCTCCGTGAAGAACCAATGGCCCTTGCGCAGTCAGCGAAAGGTCATAGCCGAAGTCTTTACCATTTGCCGTCAGCGACAGGCTGTCCAGATCCGATCCGGCCATGCGCCATTCATCAATCCAGGCCTCAAACGGTTGTGCAGTTACACCGGCCTGGCCAATCCCCCCGCGTGACAATCGCTCGGTGAAAAAATGAGCCTTGGGGGTCGTAACAGCAGCATGACCCATCCAAAGTTGCGGGCTTTGCCATCCGTCATTGTCATAGGGTTTTAGGGCTGACCGGAACAGGGTCCATTGAATGCCATAGTCCAGACCGTCGTCCCCTTGGAGATTGGCGGTCAGATACCACCATTCGATGCGGTAGGCCGGGTGGGGGCCGTAGTCTCTTGGGAAATCAAACTCATACCCGGCTACTGGCACGTCAAAGCCTTCGGCCGACCCGCCGAGACCTGCGTAGCCCTGCGCCCAAAGCGGTATCGGGTAGAGCCACATAAGAAGGAACAGGAGGGTCCTAACGTTCATTGGCGAACACTCTCAGCAGATCGGCGGGTGGCAGGCGCAGCATCCGTAGCGCGGGCAGGGCGGCGGCAAGCAGGGCAGCAAGAAGGGTCAGTAGAAACAGCCACAGCCAATCCCAGGGGAAGACGAACATCGGCAGGCGCCAACCAAAAGCCTGAACGTTGATCACCGTCAGCAGAACCCATGCCAGAACAAGCCCAAGTGGCAACGCCAGACAGGCGGTCAATGCCGCCAGCAATAGGCTGCGCAACAGTTCCAGCCCTGCAAGTTGCGCCCTGTTCAGCCCCAGCGCCCAGACCGGTGCGATCTGTGGCAGGCGCTGGGTCCACAGGGTCAGCAGACTGGTGAGAATGGCAAATCCCGCCACGCCGAGGGTCAGCACATTCAAGGCCGAGGTCACGACAAAAGTCTTCTCAAATATCGACAACGACTGCGCCTTCATTGCAGCTTGCTGTACGACAGACTGACGTGGAAGGTTGAACCGTTCCCTTAAGGTTTGCGCCATTTCGGTTGCGTTTTCGGGGTTTAGACGAATGCCAAAGCGGCGGGCCTCCGTACCCGGAGCGATCCGGTTCAGTTGGTCCATCGAGACGATGGCTTGCCCGGTAGGATTCCCATAATCCGAATAGACCCCGGCGATGGTCAGGATGTGGTCCGGCGATAAGGCCAAAGCACCGCCGGGCCAGAGATCGGCACGCCGGGCCAGTTGCTCGTTGATCAGAACCGCACGCCCGGCCATGACGTCATCCCATGCATTCGGCGTTGAGGTGATCACTGGCCAGTTCTGCCGATAGACCGGATCATCCACGACACCGTAAAGAAACAGAGGCCCCGTTTCGTGCGACAATTCCACATTTCGGATTGGCAGAATGGCTTCGACCTGAGGGCGCAGCCAGTCGGTAATCTCCTGCCCCTGATCGTCGTCGCTGGCTGTCAGGTAGAGTTCTGACGTCAGGCGCTGGTCAAGCCACCCGACGAATGTCAGCCGGAAGCTGGACACCATCGTGCCTACGCCGACATTCGCTGCCAAAGCCAGCAACAGGGCCATCAGGGCAAGTGACAATCCGGGCAGTTGTGCCCGCATATCCGCCCAGATCCATTGGGCAACAGGCCCCCGCGCTGTGCTGGCGCAGAATGAAAGCATTACTGACAAAAGCGCAGGCAGCACCAGCGCTGCACCGGTCAGCAAGCCAGCCAACAGGGCAAACCCGGCGATCAGCCCCCCGAAACTGACATAGGCCAAACCGCCACCCAGGATCATCACCAATCCGAATGCCGCTGCAAGATTGCGCGCGCGGGGGTCGCCCCGCCACGCTTGAACGCCCGGACTTGTCAGCAGGGGCATACGCGACAGGCGCCACAATGCGTGGCCGCTGGCCAGCAATGTGCCAAAGACTGCCATGGCAATCCCAGCCAGAACCCATTCCGGTTGCAGCGTCAGTTGCCCTGTTACCGGTGCGCCGTAAAGGCCACGCAACGTGGCCGCGACATCGGGCAGAAGTGCTCCGGCCAGAAAGAAGCCCAAAAGCAACCCGACGAGCCCACCGATCAAGGCCAGAAATGTCAGCTCGGCAAGGATCAGCCAGACCAGTAATCGCATCGAGGCGCCCAGTGCCCGCAGCGTGCGGATAATGCCCCTGCGTTGCGCAAATGCCAGCCCGACTGTGCCGTTCACGATAAAAAGGCCGACCGCGAAGGACAGCAATCCAAAGGCTGACAGGTTCAGGTGGAAACTGTCGGTCAGTCGAGCAGTGTCGATCTTTTGTGACGGGCTGATGCGTTCCAGCTCTGGCGCGATCGTGGTCAGGGTCTGAAGCCTGCGGGGTTGATCGGGCAGAATAATGAGCCGCGAGACTGAACCGGGCTGATTCAGAAGACGTTCGGCAACGCCGATATCCGTCAGGATCACATCCGGCGGCAGCGCTGAGGTACTGAGAACCGGGGGCAGAGTGCCCTGATCGCGCAACAAGGGCTCCAACTCCGTCGAAACCAGCAGGCGGCCCGGAGCAGTCAATATGTCCGCCGGGCCGGGCGGCGCACCGCTTTGCTGGGCCTCGGTAATTGCGGGCAAGGCGCGATAGGCCACCATATCCACGCCCATCAAACGCAACGTACGTCCAGCGACCCGATAAGGGCCTTCCAGTACGGCGGCCACCTGCCATCCCGCGCGACGCAGATCGACATAGCGGGACATGGGGATGAAACCGGCTGGATCGCGCAACTCGTCAAACTGCCCAAGTGCCAGCTGGGCGTTGGCACGGGAATAGCTGGCGCGGGCCTCGGCGTTGATGGCCTGAACAGCGGACCACAAACCAGTTGCCAAGGCGATACCGATTAGCAGTGTTGCCAGTTGCAACCGGTGCACCCGCCAATGGGACAGCAGGGCCTGGACGACGGCCAATGTCATTGGATGCACCCGCCGCTCAGGCGTAGGTGCGTGTCCAGACGGGCCGCGATCTGCGGGGAATGCGTCACCAGCAGCAAAGCTGCGCCAGTATCAGACACAAGTGACAGCATCAGGTCCAGCACTTTGGCTCTGGCGGTTTCGTCAAGATTGCCCGTCGGCTCGTCCGCCAGCAACAGTTTCGGGCGCGCTGCCATGGCGCGTCCGATGGCCACCCGCTGCTGCTGTCCGCCCGACAAGCTTTCAGGGTAGCGGTCCAGCAGATCCAAAAGCCCAAGCCGTTCGGCCAGTTGCCCGGACCAATTGACATCCTCGGTACCTGCAAGGCGGGCATGAAAGGACAGGTTTTGCCCCACGGTCAGCGATGGGATGAGGTTGAACTGCTGGAACACCAACGAAACCTTACTGCGCCGCAACCCGGCCCGCCCGGCATCGTCCAACGGGGACAGTGGCGTGCCATCCAGCGTGATCTCGCCCCCGTCGAAATCGTCCAGGGCGGCTGCCAGGTTCAACAAGGTGCTTTTTCCGCTGCCGCTTTCACCGGTCAGTGCAAGCGTTTGTCCCTGATCCAGTGTCAGAGACACATCGCGCAGAACGGGCCGCCCGCCGGGATAAGTCTTTTGAACTCGGTCGATGATCAACAGCATGAAGCGCCCTTTTTGCACAGGATGTGCGTCGGACTTCCCAACTGTCCAGTGCAGACCTTACTCCGGTTCCTTTCGCCGCAGGCTACTTCATCTGGCGGCGGGGTTGTGCCTTGTGGTTCTAAAGGTCATTGTGCCCGGGCAATCCATGGTCGAAATTCAGGGTGAGAATACATGACGTTGCTGCATCAGATCGTTTGGGGCAGTACCTTTCTGGGTATTTGCATCCTGATCGAGATTCTCTTTCTGACCTGGTGCACGATATTCATTATCAAGATGGACAAAAAATGGGTCACACGCGGGGTGTTTGTGGCAACGGCGGGGCCGATTTCTGTTGCCCTGGGGTTCATTATCGCGACGCATACCATTCAGGTCTGGATCTGGGCTATCGTCTGGGTATTGCTGAATGTGCTGCCGGACTGGAACTCGGCCATCTATTTCTCTTTGGTGACGTTTACGACGCTCGGATACGGCGACATCGTTTTGGGTGAAGGGCTGCGCATCTTCGGCTCGTTTGCCTCGGTCACCGGGCTGTTGGCGTTTGGATTGTCGACCGCGTATCTGGTCGCACTGATGACACGCGTTTTTCAGGAGAAGTTCTTTTCCTAAAGGATCGGTGCAAACAACCGCGCCAGCGGCGCACCAAAGCGGATGTGGGCCGGTTGTTGACGCAACCTGCGGGTCAGTTCGTAGCTAGATTCGAAATCTTCTTGTAGCATCTGGTCGACGGCCTGCGCAGCCCGGGCATCAAAGAACAGCGCCATTGCTTCGAAGTTGAGGCGGAAGGATCGGTTGTCGAGGTTTGTTGTTCCAACAGCGGCCAGCGTCTCGTCAACAACGAACGCCTTTTGATGCATGAACCCACCGGTATAGCGGAACACGCGTACGCCGCAGTCGCGGATTTCATCGAAATAGGCAAACGCGGCCAGCCAGGGCAGGCGATGGTCGATCATGTCAGGAACAAGGATGCGTACATCCACACCGCGCATCGCGGCATGTTGCAGGGCTGTCATGACATCGATGTCGGGTACGAAGTAAGGCGACGCAATCCACAACCGTTCTTTTGCCTCGGCGATTGCCGCAAAGAACATCATGGCGCCAGTTTCGGTTTCGTCTCCGGGCCCGGTCGCAACCAGCAGGGCATTCATGTTCTGTTCGGATTCACTGCCCGCCCAGTCAAGTTCATCGATCAGGTCTTCGTTATGTGCCCAATGCCAGTCTTCGGTGAAGATAAGCTGCAATTGCCGGACGACATGACCGGACATCATGATGTGAGTGTCGCGCCAGTGGCCGAAATGCGGGTGTTTGCCCAGATATTCCTCGCCTACATTGTGCCCACCGATAAAGCCTGTCTCGCCATCGATAATGACGGTTTTGCGGTGGTTTCGGTAATTCAGCTGAAACCGAAAATTCGGGCCGCGTTGTTGACGAGGGTCGGCGACATCAATCCCGGCTTCACGCATGGTATCCAGATACGCGCGCGGCAAACCATAACTGCCGACTGCATCGGTCATGAAACGGACGTGAACCCCACGTTTCGTCGCCTCGATCAGCTTGGATTGCAGTTTGCGGCCCAGTGCGTCGTCTCTGATGATGTAGAACTGAATGAGGATATAGTTCTTGGCCTTGTCGATGGCGTCGAAAATGGCGTCGAATGTGGCGTGCCCGTCAACCAGCAGCCGGGCACCGTTTCCGCTGGACACAGGAAGATGCGCCAGAAACTCGAATGGGCGCGGATTGATGGACATTGTGGAGGGATCGGGCCTTGAGTAATCGGCAAAGGTTTTGATCCCTTCAACAACCCGCTCACTTTTCTGGCGCGCGATGCGATATCCGTGAAAGCGATGGTGTCCCAGAAAAAGATACAACGGCACCGCCAGGAAAGGTGCTGATACCAGAAAGACCACCCACCCAACTGCACCTTGCGGTGTTCGCGCGGTTTGTGCTGCTCGGATCGAAAACACAAATGCAGCCACGTACAACGTGAATACAAAGATAGATACCAGCGCTGTCCACATGGGGTCTTACATCTTTCGGGCCGTTCAGTTTGCCCCAGTGTAGATGCGTGACCAGTCTTGCGCCATATCGACAATGATCCATCCCTTGTCAGAACCCTGATCCAGCCCGTCTGCCAGCTTTCCTATTGGGCTTTCGCGGTCATAGGCCCATTCGCGTTCGGCGTCCGTGTGGTGGATCAGAATTCCCAAACGCGGGCCATCACCCGACGTTGTCCAATCCAGCATAGCGAAATCTCCGTCCGAGTTGCCTGCGGCCAGAATCGGGCGTCTGCCAATCGTACGTTCGATGTTGATCGGCTTGCCTTCCTTGTCGTCGATGAAGGCTAACCCCGGTGCCTTGATGATCGTCGGGTTGCCGTCGATCACCTTATAGGTGCTGTCTGCATAGCTCCCCAATATCTGTTCCGGCGGGATACCATATGCATCCTCGGCAAAGGCGCGCATGAAATGAATGCCGCCGCCGGATACGATGTAGGTTTTGAAACCCTCATCACGCAAGTAACGCAGCAACTCGACCATCGGCTGATAGGTCATCTGGTCATAGGGCAGGCCGGTGCCAGGGTGGCGTTCGGTTTCCAGCCACTGCGCAACACCTGCCTGAAAGTCATCGACGCTGGTGCCAGAATGCGATGCGTTGACAACTTCGATCAGCGCCTCATGCCCGCCTTCAAGAACGGCCGCTAGATCACCCTTTGCTGCAGCTTCCAAAGCAGGAGTTGCCAGGATCGACGGGTCCCGCTCGGCCAGATCGGCCAGTCGGTCCATGGCAAAAACAAACTGGAAATACACGGGCTGTTCGGCCCAAAGCGTTCCGTCATTGTCGAATACGGCGATCCGGTCATCGGGCGTCACGTAGTGAGCTGAGGCAGGGTCGGTCACCTCGTCAACAAACGAAACGATTTTCGCTTTGGATTCTAGATTGTTCCAAGAGGGCAAGGGGTCGGCGATGGCGACCGTCGCTCCTAGCACACTGCACAATATCAAAAACAGACGCACGGATTATTCCTCAATTTTCAACTGCCAATGAGAAGCGCCGGGCCCCCGGTATCGGGACTCCGGCTTTGTCGTGTCTTGGATCAAACGGCCAGCATCACGGTGCGCCCGGGGGTGACGTCAACTTCTCCATCACCTTGTCGAGGCTGAAGCTCGCGGCTTCTTGCCGGGGAGGGTACTCCTTGAAGGTTTCAAGGAACTGCGCGACATAGGCTTGCGCAGGTACCAGCATGTAGGCACGGTCGAGCATCCAGTCATAGTAGGTGTTCGATGTGCGATAGCCACGCTCGTATGGGTCGCGTCGCAAGTTGGCGATCAATGGCACACGCAGAGGGGTCAGAGGCTCCATCCAGGCGCGCAAGGTTGCCCATGCCTTTTGTTCAAGGAAGGTGATCTTCCAATCACCGAAGCGCAGTGCCGCAAGGTCACCATCGTCGGTGAAATAGAAGATTTCCCTGCGCGGGCTCTCATTTGTTTCGCCGGTCAGCAACGGCAGGATGTTGTAGCCATCCAGATGCACGCGGTAGTCACGCCCGCCGCCAACTTCGGCCACGGTGACGCCTTCCAGAAGATCTTCTTTCACGGTTTCGTTGCCAGCCGCCGCCAGGAATGTTGGCAACCAATCCATATGGTGCACGATCTCGTTCGACACAGCGCCTTCGGCAATCTTGCCGGGCCACCGAACCATGGCGGGTACGCGCCATGCGCCTTCCCATTGGGTGTTTTTCTCACCCCAGAACGGTGTCATCGCGGCATCTGGCCACGTATTCATGTGCGGACCATTGTCGGTCGAATAAAACACGATGGTTTTATCGGCGATGCCCAGCTCGTCCAGCGCAGTAAGGAAGTCACCGATATGCATGTCGTGTTCGATCATGCCAGCCGTATACTCATCCACCTGCTTGCCCACGATTTCATTGGCTTTTGCCCATTTCTCTTCGGAAACATGCGTGCGGAAATGCATCCGGGTGCCTGACCACCAGACGAACCACGGTGTGCCGCTTTCCTCTTGTTTGCGGATGAATTCAATCGCTGCCGCTGCGGTTTCATCGTCGACTGTTTCCATACGCTTCTTGGTCAGCGGGCCGGTATCCTCGATCTCACCACCTGCTGTCGACTTGATCACGCCACGCGGTCCGAAAGCTTGTCGGAAGGTTCTGCCATCGGGCAGATTAGCATCATTGGGATAGTCAATGTTTTCCGGCTCCTCCTCAGCGTTGAGATGGTAGAGATTGCCAAAAAACTCGTCAAAACCGTGGTTTGTTGGAAGATGTTCATCCCGGTCACCCAGGTGGTTTTTTCCGAACTGACCTGTGGCATAGCCTTCTGCTTTCAGAAGGCCTGCAATGGTCGGGTCTTCGATCTGCATGCCTTCCTCAGCGCCGGGCAGGCCAACTTTGGACAGGCCCGTACGGAAAACGGATTGCCCCATGATGAAAGATGATCGCCCGGCCGTGCACGACTGTTCACCGTAGTAATCCGTGAACATCATGCCTTCTTCGGCAATACGGTCGATATTGGGTGTCTGATACCCCATCAGACCCCGCGTGTAGGCCGAGATATTGGACTGGCCGACATCGTCGCCCCAGATCACAAGGATATTCGGTTTCTGGTCCTGCGCCCAGGCGGGTATGGCCAGTGTCAATGTGGCGGTTACCACGGCAAGTCGGCGCAAGTTACTGCGCCAGGTGCCGGATAGCGAACATGGAGGTAACATGGTTTGCTCCTGATTTGAGAGGATCTTAGTGACCCTTGGAAAATTAAATCTCCGGCGTTCAAACGCATGAACAACACGGCAGCAATGTGTTGATTCCCATGTCGAAAATATCAGATCCTGGGAATCGAACGTTTTCAGCATAGGTCAGTTCTTGCGTTGGAAACTCATCATATGATTATATCTCAAAGTACAAATGTGAGACAAAATGAATAATCTGAAGCTATTACGAAACACCGGATGGTTCAGTGACCGCTCGTCAGAGTTTCAAGCCGATTTGGCAGCTCTTGGCATACTGAAATTGGTTGAGGCGGGTGAGACACTGTACCACTACGGTGATACGGCAAATGGAATCTACGCGATCCTCAGCGGTGGTGTGCAGATAACGGCCCCTGCGGATGACGGTCAGGAGTTCGTTTTGCACCGCGATGGCGCTGGGTTCTGGATCGGCGATCTTGCGTTGTTTGCAGGTGCACTGCGTCTGGTCAGTGTTGTCACGACGCAAGCCACTCAAGCCTTGTTTTTCCCTAACCTGAGCATCTCGCGGTTGATTCAGAACAATCCTGACTACATCCGGGATTTCTATGCGTTAACGCATGAGAATATGCGGACCGCATTGCGCATCATGGCAAATCTGGCCGTGACGGGAACGGAAAAGCGGCTGGTCTTGAGGTTGCTTCACTTGGACGAAGGGACCTCGAAAACCGAAGGCTGGATTGATGTTTCGCAAGACGATCTGGCAGCGATGATTGCTGTATCGCAGCCGACTTTGCACAGGAACCTTCACCGGCTTGTGGATTTGGGGTTAATCGAACTGGGGTATGGCCGGGTTCGACTGCTGGATCGGGGCGCATTGATAGCCAGTTGTCTGACCTGAGGTTTCGGGTAGCGACACCGGCATGCGGTTCAATATACGCGGACAGGCTGGCCGCTGTGTACGGTACCCGACGAACTTAAGCCTACGCCACGCCGTGGTTCAGTTTTTCGCACGCGCCTGACTGTCCTCCTCGCCCAATTGGCCGTCCAGAGACATCATGATTGCGACCGGGCGTAAAGCAGGGATGTGGCTGAACACGATCAGGATGCAGACCGTCAGTGGCACGCTCAGGAAAGCACCGATCAGGCCCCAGACAGTTGTCCAAAAGGTCAATGCCAGAATAACTAGGAATGTCGACATGTTCAGCGAACGTCCCAGCATGGCCGGATCAAGGAAGTTACCGATCAGGAATTGAAGGGTGCCGCACCCAAATAAGATAATCAAAAACGGAACGATCGTATCAAACTGAACAAGCGCGATCATGGCTGGGAAAAACACCGCTATGATCGACCCGATCGAGGGTATGAAGTTCAGAGCAAAGGTCAAAACGGCCCAGGTTTCCGCATATTCCAAGCCAAGAACCCTGAATACAAAATAGCTGATGCCCGCTGTGATCAGGCTGATCAGCGTCTTTACCCCAACATATCGTTGCAGGCTGATCGATATGGCATCAAGCATGGTCGCAAAATCTGCGCCGGTTTGGGGGTCACCAGCCGCAAGTTGAATTTTCTTGCGAAAGGCCAGACGCTCGGCCATCAGGAACGCGACATAGAGGCTGATCAGAAAGAACTGGTTTAGCAGGGACGTAGCGCTGCCCAGCAACAGGCGTGCGACATAGGTCATGTCGATGCTGACCAGATTGTCGCGGATGAAAGTGGTGACATCGTTGCCGACAAGACCGGTTATGCGCTCAACCGCCCCGTCGAACTGGTTTTCGTAGGTGCTGACGGACCGAGCAAACTGCGTTGCCTGACTGCCCAGCACGTACATGATCATGAACAATCCCACCAGAACCACGGTCACTCCGGCGATATTGGCCAACCAGACCGGAGCACGGGTCAGCGCGGTAACGCGGTCGCTCAGCGCAATGATCAGAACGTTGACCAGCAGCGCCATGGCAAGAGGGATCAGGAAGTTCGCCCCCGCATAAAGCCCCAACACTATCAGCGTCGCGATAATGCAGGTGTCGCGGACAACAGACAGTTTTAGCCTGGGGCGAGCCGTGAAATCTTCCTGATCCGGGATCATTCAGTATCCTGTTTATCTGTTCTTACGCAGGCTGGTGATCGCCCCGCTTTTTCCAATCCTGCACCTGCAATCCGTTTTTAGCAATGCAGTCAGCCGTTTGCAGATCGGCATTTGTCACTTTGATACCGATGACGGGTTCTGTGTTTTATTTCGGCAGGTTAGGGTTGCAGGATGACAAAGCCCACGATTCCCCCGATTGGCCGCCCGCTTCAGGCACTGTGGCTGGCACTTCGCCGGTTCGTCAGGAAAAACGGACCTGTCATGAGCAGCCACGTCGCCATGTCGCTGATGATGGCCCTGTTTCCCTTTGTGTTGTTCACCGTGGCGCTGGCCGGGGCATTGTCGCAGGACTATGTCACTGATGAGTTGATTGATCTGCTGTTCGGGGCATGGCCCAAGGATGTTGCGGACCCTATCGTGGCCGAATTGCGTGCCGTTCTGGCCGGGGCAGGGTCGGGTGTGATTACGCTGGGTGGCTTACTTGCGATCTACTTTGCCTCCAACGGGGTTGCCGCAGTTCGCGCTGCGATGAATCAGGCCTATCACGATCAGGACAGTTGGCCTTTTTGGAAGACCCGGCTTTTGTGTCTGGTTCTGGTTATCCTTGGCGGTTCGGCAATCCTTGTTATTGCAACGGTCGAGGTGGTCTTGCCGGTCTACACGAAACTGGTGGCAGAGCATACCGAAGCTCCGGTAGCGGACTGGCTGTCCGTAGATCGCCTGCGGTGGACGTTTACCGTGGCCGTTCCGGCAGGCACCGTCCTGCTGGCTCATCTAATCCTGCCAACCCGCAGGCACAGCCTGACCCAGATCCTGCCCGGCGTCATACTGACATTGGTTTTGTGGGCAGCTGGCGGATGGGCATTTTCAGTCTATATCAGCCAGTTCGCCACCTACAGTGCCACATATGCGGGTTTGGCCGGGGCAATGGCTGCGCTGATCTTCCTGTATCTGTGTTCTGCGATGCTGATCCTTGGCGCTGAATACAACGGCGCATTAATCGACCTTCGGAACGCCGCTGAAGGAGATATGGCATGAGATTTGCCATTCTGGCGGCTTGCTTAACCCTCGCAAGTGAAGGGCAGGCGCAGTCACTGGAATATGTCGGGTCGGATCAATGTTCGGACTGCCATCAACGCGAGGCCGAGGCATGGGCTTCGTCTCATCATGCCTTGGCCTGGACGGAAGTTGGCGACGGCCATCTGGTCGCCGATTTCGATGGAACCCGGTTCGTGCAGAACGGGATGACGGTTGAATTCACTAAACAGGCAGACAGGTTCACAGCTCGTGTAACTGAAAAAGACGGTGCGACGACGGCATATGATGTGCATTCCGTCGTTGGGATTACGCCTCTGCAACAATTTCTGTTTGAAACCGAACCGGGGCGGTTGCAAAGTTTTGATGTGGTCTGGGATACCGAGCAGAAGCGCTGGTATCACTTATACCCCGATCAGGATCTGCCGCCAGAAGACGGGCTGCACTGGACGGGCCCTTACAAGAACTGGAACGCGCGCTGCGCCGAATGTCACGCCACAGGGTTTGAAAAGAACTACGACGCGCAATCCAGAACATACTCTTCCCGACAGGCTGAGATTGGAGTTGGCTGCGAAGCTTGCCATGGACCGGGGTCGGCACATATCGATTGGACCAAAGGGCAGGGCGTTGCCGGGGGTCTGAGTGATAGAGGCTTTTCGATGAGCTGGGGCAAGGGCCAGACCGAGGCCGAGATCCAGCAATGCGCCGGATGTCATTCGCGGCGCGAGGCGCACGGCAACGGAAATCCTTTGCCGGGAACCCCGTATCATGATGCCTATAACCTGGCTGTGTTGCGGCCCGGTTCGTATCATCCGGACGGGCAAATACTTGATGAGGTCTACGTTTACGGCTCATTCCTGCAATCCAAAATGTATGCCCGAGGGGTCGGGTGTATGAACTGCCACGAGCCACACAGCGCGCAGTTGAAGGCCGAAGGCAACGGTATTTGCACGCAATGTCATTCCACGGCCGCAAACCCTGAATTCCCGACGCTAGCGAAACAGGAATACGATACCCCCAGTCACCATCATCACGTTATGGATAGCGCGGGTGCCCAGTGCAAAAGCTGCCACATGATCGAACGCACTTATATGGGAGTGGACGGTCGCCGGGATCACAGCTTTCGCGTGCCGCGACCGGATTTGGGATTAGGGGCTGATGCCTGCACTGATTGCCACCAGAATAAGGATCAGGTCTGGGCTGCCAGCCGGATCAAAGGGTGGTTTCCTGACACAGCCAATCGGGGCGCACATTTTGGTACGGTATTCAAAGCTGCTGCCGATGGTCAGTTGAATACGCCAGAGGGTTTGATTTCTGTCGCAACGGATCCCTCGCAACCCGCTATCGTGCGCGCAACAGCGGCGTATTTGCTGCAACCTTTTGGCTCGCCCGAAGTTGCCGCGCGCACAGCGCCACTGTTGCAGGAAGACGATCCGCTGATACGCGCAAATGCAGCAGCCTTGCAGCGTCAGGCGAGCCCTACGGATCGTGCGCAAAGGTTAGAGCCACTTTTGTCTGATCCTTTTCGCAACGTTCGCATTGCCGCCGCCAAGGAGTATCTGAGTATCCCTCCTCAAGCTCTGACGCCTCAGCAACAGGGTCTGGCCGGGCAGGGTATGGCCGAGTGGCAGGCGGCGATCTCGAACAGGCTGGATGCCCCTGAAACGCATCTGGTTCTGGGGGGCATGGCGTTGACGCTGCGCAACGCCCCGGCCGCCGAACGGGCCTTTCGCGAGGTTGTCGCGCTGGACCCTCAGCGCGCCGAAGCGTGGCCCATGGTGGTACAGCTGGCTCAGATCAACAGCGGCCCGGAAGCCGCACGTATCGCCTTACGCGAAGCCTTGATCAGGTTGCCCGATGACCCGGCCTTGCTGCAATTGTTGCAACAACTGGGCCCCTGATCCGGCACAGGCTTGCCCGATTTGTTCCATCTTCACGGCAAGATTTTACGCTAACAGCATTTCAGAACTGTTGTATTGAGGTGATGCATGTCCACTGAGTCAACAAGACAGAAAGCAACCGGGCCGAACCCTGCTACGCTGGCGCAGCGCATTGAAGAGCTGCGCAATCGCGAGCCTGTATATGTTTCGCACGGGGATACTCTGATGTTGCAGGGTATGGCGGCCACGTCGTTGCGTGAACAACGTCTGACCGGAAACCGTATCCGTTTGGAAGATTAAGTTCAGCCGCGAAACCCGGTTGCTATAACGAATTTCTCGGAGCTGTCCGAACGGGATGCGGGCGGTTTCACATGCGCCACTTTCTGAAATTTCTGCTTCAGAAGTTTTTGCAAATCGCCCTCGGCGCCGCCAGCAAGAACCTTGGCTACAAATGTGCCACCTTCTTCCAGCACGTCAAAGGCGAAATGGGCCGCAGTTTCACACAGCGCGATGATCCGCAGATGGTCGGTCTGCTTGTGACCCGAGGACGCCGCGGCCATGTCCGACATTACAACATCCGCCTTGCCACCCAGCCAGTCCTTGACCTTCTGGTCGGCGTCATCCTCCATGAAGTCCAGCACATGGGTATCGGCACCCGCAACCGGTTCGACTTCCTGTAAGTCGATGCCCAGCACCGTTCCGATCCGTTTCCCCGATTTTTCACCAAGCGCGTTTACCCGTTTGACTGCAACCTGGCACCAGCCACCGGGTGCGCATCCCAGATCAACAACCCGTGCTCCGGGTACGAGAAAGCGGAACTTGTCGTCAAGTTCCATGATCTTATACGCGGCCCGCCCACGGTATCCTTCGGTCTGGGCGCGCTTGACATACGGGTCGTTCAATTGCCGTTCGAGCCAGCGGGTCGAACTCAGCTTGCGACCACGAGCGGTTTTTACCTTTACCTTCAGGTCACGTTGCCCGCGCCCCGAGTTGTTTTTGCCAGTTGGTGTCTTCGCCATCAGAACGGTCCGTCTTCCAGTACCCCGTCCGCGCTCATCTGTGCATAAAGCAGGCCCTCGCGCAGCCCCCGATCTGCCACGGAAAGGCGATCAGTGGGCCAACAGCGCAACAATGCCTGCAAAATGGCCGAGCCGGACATGATCAGGGCCTGCCGGTCTTCCCCAATCCGAGGATCCCGGCGGCGCCCATGAGGGCCGAGTTCTAAATACCCGCGTATCACTTTGTCAATCTGGTCACTGGTCATACGCAGCCCGTCAACTTTGGTCCGGTCATACCGCTTGAGCCCCAGATGCGATGCCGCAACCGTAGTGACAGTTCCGCTGGTGCCGACGATCTGAAAGCCTTCACGGGTTTGTTCATCTTTGTAAGGTGCGAAATCGGCCAGGTTTTCTTCGAAAAACCAGCTCATTAACGCAAACCGCGCGGCGTCGTTTTCGACGTCATTGAACTGATCCCGCAACGTGGCAACACCCAGCGGCACGCTGATCCAGTCCACGACTTTTGCAGCCGGAAAAGGGCTGTCGACCGTGTGAAATCCGTTATGCAAACGCATGATCGCAGCCGGGCGGTCACGGCGAGGGACAGACGAAATGTCGATCCAGACCAGCTCGGTCGAACCGCCGCCAATATCGACAACCAACAGCTGTTCGGTCTTGGTGGACACCAGCGGGGCGCAGGAAATCACCGCCAAACGGGCTTCTTCTTCGGGTTGGATGATTTCAAGCGTCAGCCCGGTTTCGCGTTTGACCTGTCGGATGAATTCGCGGGAATTCTTGGCGCGGCGGCAGGCTTCGGTTGCGATCAGACGCATCCGTTTCACTTTGTTCCGTTTCAGCTTTTGCTGACAGATTCGCAGCGCTTGAACGGTGCGTGCCATCGACGCCCGCGACAGACGTCCGGTGCGTTCCAGACCCGCGCCCAGCTGCACGGACTTGGAGAAGCTGTCAACCACATGAAACCCGCTGCCCTTGGGCTGGGCTATCAACATGCGGCAACTATTTGTTCCCAAATCCAGAGCCGCATACAGGGCATCCGGATCGGGTCTTGCCGGCGCGGGGCTTTCGACCGCTTGCGGGAACGCGCCCGCACCTTTGGGACGCTTGGGCGCCATCGTAACGCCCTCCGATTTTCGAGTTGATTTGACCCTAGGCGGCGCATCGCCGACGTGCAAGCGATTTCCATTTCGAATTTAGTCTGGATGTCACACGCCGTTCATACTGAGGTGCGATTTGAACTTTGATCCCGGTTGAGGGATTCTTGATCGCAATTAGCCGCAGACGGAGCCTGCCATGAAAGATGAACGTGTCCTGACCTTTGACGAATTCGATGAAGTGGTGAATCCGCGCCCAGAGGTATGTGAGTTTGACCGCGTCGTTGAGCGTGCCTTATCACGTCGTGGGTTTCTGGGCGGCGTATTGGCGATGGGAAGTTTCACGGCGTTGGGTGGGGCGCTGCTTCCGACTGGTGTACGTGCAGCCGCAGATCGCTTTGCGTTCGAGGCGATTCCGGCGTCAACTGCCGATGACGTCATCGTGCCGCCGGGCTACCAGGCCGAGGTGATGGTGCGCTGGGGTGATCCGCTTTGGTCTGATGCGCCCGAATTCGATCCGGCCACCCGTGGAACTGCCGCCAGTCAGGAACGTGCATTCGGTGATAACACCGACGGTCAGGATGTGTTTCTGCACGAGGGTCACGTTCTGCTGGTCGTAAACAACGAATACACCAATCGCGATATCCTTTGGGGAAACAACCCGGACGCCAAGGCCGCCTCGGATGACGATGTTGCCAAAGGCATGATGGCGCATGGTGTGACGGTGGTCGAGATTGCAGCTACCGATGGCAAGTGGGGCATTGTTAAGGATAGCCCGTATAACCGCCGCATCACGCCGCAGACAGACATGTCACTGACGGGCCCTGCCGCGGGCCATGATCTGTTGAAAACTGCCGCTGATCCGACAGGCACCACCTCTAAGGGCACCTGGAACAACTGTGGCAACGGCATGACCCCATGGGGGACGTATTTGGCCTGTGAAGAGAATTTCAACGGCTACTTCTCGGCTGAAGACGAAAACCATGAAGTCAGCGCCGAACTTCAGCGCTATGGCGTTTCGTCCAAAGACTGGGGATACGGATGGGCCGGAATTGACGAGCGTTTCGATGTCTCGAAAAACCCCAACGAGCCGAACCGCGCTGGCTATGTTGTCGAAATCGACCCAACCGATCCGGCCTCGACGCCTCGCAAGCTGACTGCGCTTGGTCGGATCAAGCATGAAAACGCCGAGGCCATTGTGAACAATGACGGTCGCGTCGTCGTCTACATGGGTGATGATGAACGGGGTGAGTTCCTGTATCGCTTCGTCTCGGAAGGTGTTTATGCCGCTGGTGTGGATACGAAAGCGCTGCTTGAGAACGGTACGTTGTCGGTTGCAAAGTTCAACGACGACGGGACTGGTGAGTGGCTGGACCTGACCCCCGAAACAACGGGTATGACGTCGCAGGCCGAAATCTGCATCCATACGCGACAGGCAGCGTCGGCCGTGGGCGCAACCACTATGGATCGCCCGGAATGGGTTGCAGCCAATCCGAACGCGCCCGAGGTCTATTGCTGCCTGACCAACAACAAGAACCGCGGTGTGAAACCGAATGCCGGTGGCGACGACACTTCGGTCAACGGGCCGAATCCGCGCGAGGCGAACAAATACGGTCAGATCGTGCGCTGGCGTCCTGAAGGCGGTGATCATGGCAAATCGGGTTTCGAATGGGACCTGTATGTACTGGCCGGAAACCCGACCGTGCATCAGGATGCGTATGGCGGTTCGGACAATGTCAACGCCGACAACATGTTCAACTCGCCCGATGGGCTGAAGTTTGACAGCAACGGCCTGCTGTGGATCCAGACCGACGGCAAATACAGCAACGAGGGCGACTTCGAAGGGCAGGGGAATAACCAGATGCTGGCAGGCGACCCGGTTACCGGTGAAATCCGTCGTTTTCTGGTTGGACCGAACGAGTGTGAGATCACTGGGCTCAGCTGGTCGCCGGATCGCCGCACCATGTTTGTTGGTATTCAGCACCCCGGTGAAGACGGCAACAGCCACTGGCCCGACGGTGGTAACTCGGTTCCACGTTCAGCCATCATTGCGGTTACTCGTCTAGACGGCGGGCTGGTCGGTTAACCCTGGCAAGACGCGCTGAATCAAGCCTCGGGCGGGTCATGCCGTCCGGGGCTTTTTGTTCATTATGCAGCGCTCTCATAGTGACAATGAGAATTTTGGTATGCGTTTTCGTCGCGAGACGGGTTAAAACCCCGCCACGCCACCGTGGGCGAAAACGTCGCTTGAAAAGCGCCGGGTGTCGAAAACCGACCGACCCATCCCCACATTGAAGTTTAGAACCGGCCCATCGGGTAAGGAGGAATCACAGTAATGCCTGACGTCACCATCGTGTACTGGCGCGACATTCCCGCTCAGGTCATCGTCGGCAAAGGCCGTCGCGGCGCGAAGCGGCAATTGGAAGAACGGTTCGAGCAAGCCATCGACCGCGCCGCCATGAAGGTAAACGCCAAGGACAGTGATGCCTATCTGGCCGAATGGCGCAAGGCCGAGCCTTTTGCGGTTGATGGCGACCCGGCAGAAGTAGCCGAGGCCGAGGCCCTGCGTCTGGAAAAGGAATACGATCAGGACCGCATTAAAGCGCTGATCGCAAATGACGGTTGGGCATAAGCCCGGATCTTAATGGGAGGCCTCAATGGCTTTGCTGAACTTCAAGAAACGTGATGTGGTCGAAAACAGCCCTGTGAACCCGACCGTCGAAGCCTTCCTGCAAGGCTATTCGATCGAGGTCATGCCGCGGACCGCCGAAAAGGTCGAGGATTTCCGCGCGCTGCTGCCCGAAGGCACACGCGTTTACATTGCCCATATCGAAGGCACCCCGATTGAAGATATGGTCAAGACAGCCAAGCGGATTGCAGCCGAAGGCTATCCTGTCATGCCCCACTTCCCGGCGCGGATCATCAAGGATGCGGCGACGTTGGAAAACTGGATCTCGATGTACCAGGGCGAGGCGGGCGTCGAACAGGCGCTGTTGCTGGCCGGTGGCGTGACAAAGCCGCATGGCGATTTCGACAGTTCCATGCAGCTGATGGAAACCGGTCTGTTCGACAAGGCAGGGTTCAAACGTCTTCATGTTGCCGGTCACCCCGAGGGGAACAAGGACATCGATCCCGATGGGTCCACCAAGAATGTCGATGACGCCCTGCGCTGGAAGCAGAAATTCAACGAGACAACGGATGCCGAAATGGCGCTGGCAACACAGTTCGCCTTTGACGCCAAGCCGATCATCTCCTGGGCCGACAGCCTGAAAGAAGCGGGCATCGATCTGCCGATCCATATCGGAATCGCGGGCCCGGCCAAGCTGCAAACCCTGATCAAGTTCGCCATCGCGTGCGGCGTTGGGCCGTCGCTGAAGGTTCTGCAAAAGCGCGCCATGGATGTTTCCAAGCTGTTGCTGCCCTACGAGCCGACCGATGTCGTGACCGAACTGGCCAACCACAAAGCGGCCAACCCGGATTTCAACATCACCAACGTGCACTTCTTCCCGCTGGGCGGGATCAAAACCAACGCCAACTGGGCGATCAATAACGGCGGCGCTTCGGCAAAGCCTGTAACCTCCTAAGGAACGGACATGACCCGAACAGTCGTAGAATCAAAAACAAAAACAGCCGTCCTGGGCTTTGACGAACCGTTCTGCGTGATCGGTGAGCGGATCAACCCGACCGGTCGGAAAAAGTTGGCGGCCGAGTTGGAGGCGGGCGACTTTTCGACCGTTGAAAAAGATGCTTTGGCTCAGGTAGCGGCTGGCGCGACCGTTCTGGATATCAATGCGGGCGTCGTCTACAACTCGAATCCCAACCCGAACGAGACCGAACCGCCGCTGATGCGCAAGATCGTTGAGCTGGTGCAGGGTCTGGTCGAAGTTCCGCTGTGTATCGACTCGTCGGTTCCCGGTGCTCTGGAAGCGGGTCTTGAGGCGGCGGAAGGTCGCCCGCTGCTGAACTCGGTCACGGGCGAGGAAGAGCGCCTGGAACTGGTTCTGCCGCTGGTCAAAAAATACAATGTTCCTGTTGTGGCAATCTCGAACGACGACACAGGCATCTCGGAAGACCCCGATGTCCGTTTCGAAGTGGCCAAAAAGATCGTTGAACGTGCCGCTGATTTCGGCATCCCTGCGCACGACATCGTTGTTGATCCGCTGGTCATGCCGATCGGTGCGATGGCAACTGCCGGTCAGCAGGTGTTTGCTCTGGTCCGTCGCCTGCGCGAGGAGCTGGGCGTTAACACCACCTGTGGCGCGTCCAACATCTCGTTCGGTCTGCCGAACCGCCACGGCATCAACAATGCCTTCCTGCCGATGGCAATGGGTGCCGGCATGACCTCGGCGATCATGAACCCGGTGGCTCTGCCAGTGACGCAGGCAAAAATTGCCGAGAAAAAAGAAGCCGTTGCCGCAGCTGGCATCATCCTGCCCGAAGGCATGGATGACGAGGCGTTCGTTCAGATGTTCGGCTTGGGCTCCACAAAGCCGCGCGCCGGTAAGGAGATGGAGGCCATCCGCGCCGCCAACCTGCTGACCAACAACGACCCGCATGGTGGGGAGTGGATCAGGTTCAACAAATCACCTGACGAGGCCGGTGGCGCAGCCGGTGGTCGTCGCGGCGGTGGCCGTCGTCGCCGCGCCTGATTACATCAACAAAGACAGCTAAGGCCGGGCACTGTGCCCGGCCTTTTTCGTTTGACTCTGATCAATGTCGATTTTGCGCAAGGGTTCAGGATATCCTGATCCGGGACGCAACGATCAGGTGGCACCATGCGTAAACATCACCCCCCGAAACTCTCAGAAGCGGATCTGACCAAGCGGTTGGGCAAAAAGGAGTATTTCGAGCAACTGATTGATCTTCAGGCCAAGCTGGCCAGGATTCAACAAGCGTATCTGTTTCACGGGCTCAAGGGTGTGCTGGTGTTCGAGGGTTGGGATGCGGCAGGCAAGGGGGGAACCATTCGCAGGATCAGCCAGGCTCTGGACCCGCGCAGCTTTAAGGTCTGGCCAATTGGGGCGCCCCGGAACTACTACCTCAACCGGCATTACCTGCTGCGGTTTTGGGAACGTTTGCCACCGTCCGGAGCGATATCCGCTTTCGACCGCAGCTGGTACGGGCGCGTGTTGGTCGAGAGGATCGAGAACCTGACCCCGGAAACACGCTGGCGCGCTGCTTATCAGGAAATCAACGATTTCGAACGCATGCTGGTCGACGATGGTGCCCGGATCGTCAAGCTGTTCTTCCACATCTCTGAAGATGAACAGATGCAGCGGTTTACTGAACGACTAAGAAACCCGTTGAAGCGCTGGAAATTGACATACGAGGATTTCAGGAATCGCGAGAAATGGGATGATACCGAGATCGCCGTGGATGAAATGCTGGCCCGGACGTCGACCGATCTGGCACCGTGGCACGTGATACCGGCCAATAACAAAAGATACGCGCGCATCAGCGCCATGAAGGCCATTGTCAAAGCCTTTTCAGCCGGGGTCGATCTGAACCCGCAACATCTGGACAGCCGCACGCTTGAGGCGGCCATCCAGGCTTTGGATGTAGATGACTCGCTGATCGACAGTCTTCGTGCGCGGACCGAGTGACTTTTTCCGGGCAACCTGAAACGATCCGGCTTGCGTGTCAGGGAACTCTGGTTATATCTCAGGGGTGCGGCGGGTATGATGTAATGGTAGCCTGTCAGCTTCCCAAGCTGAACGCGCGGGTTCGATTCCCGCTACCCGCTCCAGAACTTTCAGGTCAGACGGCGATTTCCGGTGAAGGCCTGCTCCGGCAGGCATGGGGGTCGTATCGGGACGTTCCACCAAATTGACTTGTGCCAGTGGATATTTCCGGTTTTGGGCATCCCTCTCGCGATTGGTAGGATTCCGGGCGTCTTATGATAGAGTGACCCCATCACTGTTGAGCAGAGCCCAACTATGCGGGAAATTGATCAGACCGGCACGAGTACACCCCAAGAGCCTTGCGCAGGTGATGTTCATGCCTTTCTGGAGAGCCTGACCGGCCCGTCCCGTGGAACGGTTTCCTGGCTTGTTGACAGCGCATTGACTGTTTCTGTTGGCGAAGGCCGTGCGCTAGGTCTGCGCCTGAAAGACAACACACCACCCCATGACGAAGACATCGCAACGCTTCAGTGGTTCGAGGGGGGCTATGTGCTCAACGCGCTGGCAGGGCAAGACATCTGGGTCAATGGCCACAAGATTGTGTCGGCAACGCTGAAACACGGCGACGTGATCGAATTTGGCGAATTGGGCCCGATCTCCCGATACCGCATTTGTACTCAGAGGTTTCCCATTCGTCACACGGTCGAGGATATCCTGAGTGACGCCTATGCTTATGCGCGGTCAAGTCGCCGGCCCTTTGCCCAAAGAATGTCGGGTGCGCTGCGTGAGAGTGGGCGAAGGCTTGTTTCTCAAACCACTATGTTCTTCAGGATTACGGTCGTTGCAGCGATTGCGCTGATCGCAGGTCTGCTGTTCCTGCTTTATCAAAACGACCGTAGACTGGCCGACAGCCTGCAACAGGAAGCCCGCAAGATCGAAGCGGTGTCGGCCATGCTTAGCCAGACGCGGGAAGATGTGCTGACCCCAGAAGACCTTGTGGCGTTGAGGGATGCCTTTCAGAACCAACTGATATCAACCGAGCAGCGGTTGGGTACCCTTGAACAGCGCGCGGGGGCGTCCACGCGGGTTATCACCGCCTCTACTCAATCCGTGGCTTTCATTCAGGGCGCCTACGGATTACGTCATATCGAAAGCGGTAAACTGCTGCGCCATGTGTTGGGCCCGAACGGAGAGAAGTTGCAAACACCCTTCGGTCAACCCTGGATCGAACCGGACGCAACAGGTGAGCCCGCGGAGTTCCAGTTCACCGGCACCGGGTTTCTGCTGGAGGGTACGCCGCTGTTGGCCACCAACCGCCACGTTGCCTTGCCCTGGACATCCGGCGACAAGGCTCAGGCGCTGAAAAACGCAGGTCTTGAGGCCGAGATGCTGCGGTTGCTGGCCTATCTGCCAGGTCAGGCCGATCCGATCGAGGCCACTTTGGACCGGATCAGTGAAACCGCTGATCTGGCACTTTTGTCGGTTGATCCAAACCGTATCGAGGGGCTGGGATTACGACTGGCCGATGACCTTCCTCGCAGCGGTGACGAAGTCTTTCTTCTGGGGTATCCTACTGGCCTGAAAGCGTTAATTGCGCAGGCGGGGCCGGAATTTCTGAAAACGCTCGAGAAAGACGGGTCCGTCAATTTCTGGACGATCGCCGCACGGTTATCTGCTCAAAACCAGGTTCAACCTCTCGCCAGCCGAGGAATCGTGGCGCAGACAAGCCCTGGTGCAGTCGTTTACGACGCAGAAACAACGTCAGGAGGAAGCGGAGGGCCGGCCCTGAACCGCAAGGGAGAGGTGGTCGCGATTAACGCCGCGATCCTGCCAGAGTTCGGGGGGTCAAACATCGGGGTTCCGGTTTTGCATCTGAAAACCTTGCTGAATGAAACTGTCAGCCAGTAATCAATCACTGGTCTGGAACGGCGATTTTTGAACAAAGAATACGACCGTCAACGGAACGATTACGGAAGTCACGGCTACGGCGATCAACAGGTGTCCAAGTTGGCTGTAATCGGCAATCGATGTGACGACACCGGTTTCCGGGTCGGTTACCGCGCGCGACACCACGAAAATCTGGTTCATGTATTTCGTTGCCAAACTGCTGGCCGACAAGGCCATGTTGGTGAATGACGCCATGACGGCAAAGAAAGTTGCCTTCAGATGCACAGGAGCATTACGTGCGATCCAGGCCAGCATCGGAACCATCGCGATTTGACCCAGCGGGGATTCAACTGCGGTGTCGAGGATTGCAATGAACCTTGCGTCTACGATCCCGCCGGTATGCGCAGATGTCCATTCATGCACGCCGTAATACAGCGCAAGGTTGGGCAGGGCGAGGACCCCCGACGCGATGGTCAGAATGATGACGACCTGCGCAATCGAGCGGTTGGCTATAAACGGTCTCAGGACGATGAGCCCGACCAGTGCGAGCAGGGACGTCAGAAGCGCCAGGATTGCCAGGAACTGCTCGTCAAACCCCAACTCGTCGATTTCGAACCAGGTCAGCCCCGGCCCGGGCAGGGGAACCGCACGAAACACGAAAATGATTATCGCCGTACCAATCAGAGCCTTTGCCTGATTTGGGTTCAGTTCCTTCACCAAGCGCGACATCAGGTACAAGATCACACTCAGTGAGACTACAAATATAGTTTCCTGGGCAAGATGGAAATTCGATGTTCCCAATACGATACTCAGTACAACAAAGGCGAGACCGCCCAGCAGGATCGGCCATTTAACCTCGGTGGTTTCGTCAGGGGTATGCGGGAGATGACCTAGGCGAAGATGTTGACGCTGTATCAAACCGTGCAAAACCACACCGCTGACGGACAACAGCGGAATGACAAGCGCGATCAGATAGACGTTGCCATACAATGCAAGACGGTCTGATTTCTGCATGCCCTCGGTTCCCGAGAACACCCAGATATTGACCGCGGCTACGGCAGCGAATCCCGAGAAAATGGCGATCCTGCCCAGTGTTTGCATTGTTGTATGCTGCGCACGGGTTTCCTCGGGCGAAAACGGCTGCCCGTCGGGATTGATCTTTGGAACGGCCTCGACCGTCATCGCGTCGGCGACGACATCCTGAATGGCATAGCCGGAAGGCGCCAAGAGCAGGGCGATGATATACCAGTGTTCCAGCGGCATGACATCAGCCATATGTCCGGGAAAGGCTACAAGCCCGTACATGGTGAGCAGGGACAAGGTGATTATGGTCGCCCCCAATAGGATCAGCAATGACTTCCACCGCCAAAACAGATCAACGATATGACCCAGTGGCATTTTCAAGATCCAGGGAAGCCCGGCCCAAAACGCGAGCCCGGCAACAAAGGAAGCGGATAGGTTAAGATAGTCCTTAAGAAAAAAGGCGCCGACGACCGATGTCAGGCCAGAAACCCCGGCGGCAAAGTAGACCATGAGCGGTGGCAGGTAGGACCATCGCATCTGTCGGGCCAGATCAACAAAGGTTCTGTGCCACCATGCAGAAAGCGGCGCTCCTGTAGAAGGCTGGTCAGTGGTCATGTTCACGTAAATCGCATCGCAGGATTTCCTTGACCCAATGATACAGGCTTACAGAAACGCGGACGCAAAAAGCAACAAACTGGTCACCACCCCAAAGAGGGGAACAACAAGAGGCACGCGGAACTGCGGTTCATCGGTTTCAGCCCGGGTCTTCAAAAGGATCAGTGAAAGATTGACCAGCACAAAGACCCCCAGAACAATTTGCGACGTGCGCTCGGCCAGAATGGCGATTGGAATCGTTTGGGTCAGCAACAGGATTATCGCCGTGACCATGATTGTCGCTACCGTTGGTGTCTGAGTGACCTGAGATACCGTAGCCAGAAACTTTGGCAAATGATCTCGATCCGCGAGCCCGTAAATCACGCGGGATGCCATGATCATCTGGATCAGAACGCCATTGATTGTGGCTACGATGGCAATGGCCGAAAACCCTTGCTGGATAACGTCGGGCGCGTCCGTGAAGATCAGGGCCAGCGGTGCGGCGGACGTCGAAAGGACATCGATCGGCACCACATACAGAACAGTCATGGACGTACCAAGATACAAGACCGTGGCCAGAACAAGCGTCAACAGGATCGCTTTCGGGATTGTTCCGGCGGGGTCTTTAACTTCTTCAGCGACATTTGCCATGTCCTCGAAACCCACGAAGGCGAAAAACGCCAGAAGCGAAGCGGCCAAAATCCCTCTCCAGGCGTTTGGGTCCAGCCCGGGAACCATCTGGGTGAGCGCATAGCCCTGAGGCTCAGGAAGGGACAGGCCCCAACCAATAACGACAAGTAGCCCGCTGATCTCTATGATGGTAATGACTGCCGCCACCATTACCGACTGCGTGATCCCCCATAGGGCGATCAGCCCCATGATCAGAACTACACCGATTGTCAGACTTGAAATGCCTAAACCTGTAAGCGTTTGAAGGTACGACGCGGCCCCGATAGCCACGGCCGAGGCCGAGATGATGCCCGAGGCGGCCACCGCGAGACCAACCAGAACGGCCATCCAGCTTTTCTGAAACCCTGCTTCGACATAAGCGGCTTCACCCGCACTCACAGGATATCGGGTTGCCAGTTCTGCGTAGGACAGGGCAGTCAGCGCAACAACAAGCGCGGCAATCAGGAACGAAACAGCGGCATACGGGCCCGCTATCCCGGCCGTCGCACCAACAAGCACGTAAATTCCAGCGCCCACGGTTACCCCAAGCCCATAGAGCGTGAGCAGCGGGGTCGTCAGCGCCCGCCGCAGCTTTGGTGTCTTTTGTTCAACGATGGACATCATCTATCCGCCAATTGGAATGCGTTGCGTGTCTTGGTTTGACATTAAAGTTTCTATGCTTGGTCCCGTTGCCTCGATCATATGAGTGACTGACGTGCGGTTGGTCCCGAGAAGCCAGAGCGTAGTCGGCAGAAGAGCGCGCCTCGCATTTGCCGCGCCCGTGGAGTGAAACCTTCGCGCCGTTGAAGTACTGATCACCGGTAAATTTGCTTGGGGTCAGGCAGGTGAGCGTCGGGCCCGTTGATATATTCGTACTTCACTATGTGGTCACTTTGCGTGCTTTGACTCAGGTCAATGAAAGCGGATCGTCACACTGAATCGTAGACCGGTGCGCCTTTTACACGCAATGAACCGCCGAACTTTCTGAGCCTTAAGGAATGCGGTCAAGCAAGGAGTCTCGGGTGACCAAATGGGTCAAAAGCTCCAAAGACTGGCCCGCAGAGTTCGTTTCGATCATTCGTATCAACTCCTGCGCAGCCTTTTGACCCATTTCACGGTGGGGCACATGAACCGTTGTCAGGGCAGGGCTGACAATGCGCGCGATTTCGATGTCGTCAAAGCCTGTAACCGACACGTCTTCGGGCACTCGGAGCCCCATTTTCTGC
Source organism: Ruegeria sp. CH2 (assembly GCF_056537065.1). Classification (NCBI taxonomy): domain Bacteria; kingdom Pseudomonadati; phylum Pseudomonadota; class Alphaproteobacteria; order Rhodobacterales; family Roseobacteraceae; genus Ruegeria; species Ruegeria sp. CH2. The sequence continues at coordinate 401,153 of NZ_JBQFQV010000001.1, read as the reverse complement.
GCCTGCCTCAATGCGCCGACTGCCAGAACATCGTTTCCGCACAAAACTGCGGTCGGCGGCATGTCAGTCGCCATGAGATCCCTGAATGCCGTCGCGCCATTTTCGAATTCATACGTGGTTTCGATCACCATTAGGTCATCCGGCTGCAGGCCGTGTTCAGCCATGGCGCTTTTTATCCCAGCGATCCTGAGCCGCGCCCGGTCATTACCCGAACTGATACCCGATATCGTCGCAAGACGCGTATGTCCCTGTCTGATGATCTGGTCTGCCAGCGCTTTCATGGCCTTGCGGTTGTCGAACCCAACTGACGGCACAGGTTTATCCGGCAGAAAGGACCAGGCAACCAGCGCGGGCACTTTCCGTCTGTCCAGATAATCGTAAATATCTGCGTCCCTGTCATGACCGATCAATAACAGCCCATCCGCACCCCGTGCGACCAGGGTTCGGATCTGATCCTTTTCCGCTTCGGGCTCATAGGCTGAACTGGAGACCAGCAGCGTGTAACCACGCTGATGTATCTCTTCCTGAAACGCCTGCAACCCCCTTGCGAATATCGCGTTTTCCATGGTGGGGATGATGGCGCCAATGGTAAATGACCGCTTGGCCGCCATCACGCGGGCCGCGAAATTTGGCGTGTACCCCAATTCCTCGACCGTCGACAGGACACGCTTGCGCGTTGCTTCAACAACTTGTTGCGGGTTGTTCAGACACCGGGACACTGTCGCGGTCGAAACACCCGCGGCCTTGGCAACGTCATCCAGTGTCGGAGCAGACCGATGTTTTGACATTCTCGAACTCTCAATTCCAGTTGGCTTAAGTTAATCGCATTTTTCAAATGATGAAAGCACCAATGTAAGCGCTTGCAATATTGATGTAAGCGCTTACAAAGGTGTTGAGCCGATTCTGAACGGGAGTCCCGGAAATGGTCCTTGCTGCATCTGTCGTCGTTTTCGCGATCTATTTCGCCAACGTTGCTTTGGGTGCTTTCGCAGGCCGCGCGTTTCTTGGTGACGTAGGAGAGATGTTGGTTCTGTTCGCGGCGTCGATTTTGTTCGTTGTCGCGATTCTGAAAAAGGAAGCTGACCGAAACGCAACAGACGGCAGCTGAACTTTTGCTTGGGAGGGCAATTCATGAACAACGACGAGATTGAACTGACGTCAACAGAACGTCGCAACTTTCTGAAGCTGAGCGCGAGTGGCGCGTTCACGGCCGCATTGGTTGCTGGAGCAGGGGGTGTTTTGTGGTCTTCCGAGGCTGCCGCGCAAACCGCAAAAGAAGAGAGTGAGCGCGAAAAGGCCGCAGACCACGTTATGACGGTGGCTACAGCCTACGTGCTGGGCGCGTCGCGCAGCTATCCGATCATGCAGCTGGACCTGAAGGAAAACATCCAGAATGCTACCAACGGCAAGGTCTATGTCAAATTGGCCCCCGGCGGCCAGCTTGGCGCAGGCGGCGCGCTGGTGCAGAAAGTACAGGGTGGAACCATTCAGGCCGCGCAGCACTCGCTGTCGAATTTTGCACCTTTCGCGTCCACGGTCGACCTGATCAACATGCCGTATCTGTGCGGATCGAACCAGCGCTTCACCAACCTTGTCCATTCGGACACGTGGAAAAGCGAAGTCCACCCCAAGGTCGAGGCGGCAGGCTTCAAGGCCTTGTTCTATGTGAATATCGATCCGCGTGTTGTCGCTGTCCGGCAGGGTGGCAATGCGGTCATAACCCCGGGCGACATGAGTGGGATCAAGTTCCGTGTTCCCGGATCGAAGATGCTGCAACAATACTATCGTATGGTCGGTGCCAACCCGACGCCTGTGGCATGGGGTGAAACACCTTCGGCGATCAAGCAGGGTGTTGCCGACGCGCTCGATCCGTCGGTCGGGGCGCTTTATGTTTTCGGTTTCAAGGACATCCTTAGCCATGTGACCTTCACGCAAGCCGTTCCGGACAGCCAAGTGTATTCCTGTAATCTGGAGTGGTTCAACTCGATGCCTGCAGACGTGCAGGAAGGCATCATGTGGGGTGCCGAGATGACCGGGCATCAGAACCTGTCCAAGGTTCCGTCGGCCCGCGCCTATGCCATGGCCGAGTTGAACAAAGCTGGTGTTGAATTCCATTCTCTCAGCGATGATCAGCTGGCGGAATGGCAGGATGCCGGTGGGTATCAGCGTTCGGAATGGGATCCGTTCAAGACGGAACTGGCCGGTTCGATGGACAACTTTGAGAAGCTGGTCGAAGCGGCTGGTACGCAGGGCAAATACTACGTCCACGACGCCTAAGGTGAAACCCGTGGGCGCCTGCGGGCGTCCACGATCTTGTACTGCGCGGCCGACAGTGGCCCGTCAAGGCAGGTGCGGACTTGGCTGTTCCATCGCCGGAGGATCAGATGACCGTTCTTCAGAACATTGACCGAAACGCCGAACGCTGGTTGCTGCTGGTGTTCTACGTGATGCTGGTGATCACCATGGCCATCGAGGTGCTGCGGCGCGAGATATTCGCCTATTCCTCGATCTGGGGCGAAGAAATCGTACGGTATTCCTTTATCTACCTTGCCTGGATCGGTGCGGCTGCCGCGGTGAAAGAGCGCGCCCATATCCGGATCGACGTGATCATGCACTACGTCGGGCCGCGCCCCAAAGCACTGCTTTATATCTTCGGCGATCTGGTGATGTTCATGGTGGCGATCATCGCACTCTACTGGTCGTATGAAGCGGTTCACGTTTCGGCCAAGTTTGGTTCCGTTACGGACGGTTTGCGAATTTCCAAGGTTTGGTTCCTGATGGCTGTGCCGACCGGGTTTGCCCTGATGATCTGGCGGCTGATCCAATCCCTGTTACGCGATCTGAAATGCCTTCGCGACGGCACGCCCGTCTTCGAAGGCGACAAACTGTTTGACTGAGGAGAGACCGGATGCTTTGGAACTCCCTCAATCAAACCGTTGAACTGGGCTGGGATTTTTATCTGCCGGTGATCCTGTTTGTTGCCCTGATCGCTTTGGCCGTACCGGTTTGGGCGGCCATTGGAACGGCTGCGATCGTAATGCTGATCATGTCCGGTGACCTTCCGCTCAGCCTTGTCGGAGAGAGCCTGTTTACTGGCATCGACGCTTTTGCCCTGACTGCTGTGCCCTTGTTTATCCTGACCGGGGATGTTTTGGTTCGGACAGGGTTGTCACGCAAGTTTCTGGATGTTGCCGAGGCTTTGACATGCTTCGCCAAGGGGGGCTTTGGATCGGCCACGGTGCTGGTCTGCGGAATGTTTGCCGCGATTTCGGGGTCGGATGCTGCGGGGGCTGCTGCGGTGGGTCGGATGACCATCAACCGGTTGGTGGAAAGCGGGTATCCGCGCCCCTACGCCTGTGCTCTGGTCGCGGCCGGTGCCTGCACAGGCATCCTGATACCGCCCTCAATCGCCTATATCATCATCGGCCTTGTGCTGGGCATCTCCGCATCAACGCTTTTTCTGGCCGCTCTGATCCCGGGTCTGGCTATCCTGGTCTCGATCCTGATCACCAACATCATCATGAACCGCCTATATGCATACGAAGGCGGCGGCATGATGACCATGGGGGAGTGGTTGGCCAATCTGGGCAAGGCGCTCAGGTCCGGCTGGTATGCCTTTATCGTACCGGGGATTATCTTTTACGGTATCTTCTCGGGGCGCCTGACGCCGACTGAGGCTGGTGCCACGGCTGTTGTCGTCACCATCATCATGGGCTTCATCTTGCGTACACTGACACTGGCCGACTTTCCGTCGATGCTGGTCAGTTCTGCCAAGGTGAACGGGGTGATCCTGCCGATCATCGCCTTTTCGGCACCGCTGGCCGAGGCGCTGGCGATCATGGGCGTTCCGCAAGGGTTTGTCACTTCGGTGACCTCGCTGACAGACGATCCGTATCTGCTGATCCTGCTGATGATCGGCATCCTGATCGCAGCGGGCTGCGTCATGGAGACGACACCGAATATCGTGATCCTGGCACCGATCCTGAAACCACTGGCTGACAATATCGGCATGAACGAGATCCAGTTCTGCATCATGATGATCACCGCGCTGGGAGTGGGTTTTATCACCCCGCCGCTGGGGCTGAACCTGTTCGTCGTATCTGGCATTACCGGTGAATCCATTCTGAAGATTGCCGCCCGAGCCGTGCCTTTCGTATTGACCATGCTGATCGTGGTGATCCTGATCGCCTACGTGCCAGCCGTGTCGACAACATTGCTACCTGAAATCTACCAATAGGACCTGCTGAACATGCCTCGTGAATATCTAAAAAAGGCAACTTTAACGGCTCAATCACACGCCTCAGAGGTGCATGATACGGTGAAGACAATTCTGACCGATATCGAGGCGGGCGGTGATGCAAAGGCAAGAGAATACGCCGCCAAGTTCGACAAGTACGAAGGGAATGTCTTGCTGACCCCGGCTGAGATTGAGGCCGCCTGTGCAAAAGTTTCCGAAAAGTTGAAAGCCGACATCCGTTTCGCCCACGACAATGTCAGGCGCTTTGCCGAGACGCAGAAAGCCACCGTTTCGGACGTCCAGACCGAGATTGTGCCAGGCTTCGTTGCTGGGCAGAAGGCGATCCCAGTGGACGCTGCGGGGTGTTACGTGCCGGGGGGGCGATACAGCCACATCGCCAGTGCGATTATGACAGTGACCACCGCGAAAGTTGCGGGATGTCGCCACATCACGGCCTGCTCGCCCCCGCGTCCCGGCGAAGGGGTTGCGCCTGCCATCGTTTATGCGGCGCATATCTGCGGGGCCGACAGCATTCTGGCTATGGGGGGCGTGCAGGGTGTTGCCGCCATGACCTACGGCCTGTTTGGTCTACCGCGCGCCAACATCCTTGTGGGCCCCGGCAATCAGTTCGTGGCCGAAGCCAAGCGCATCCTTTACGGCAAGGTTGGTATCGACATGATCGCAGGTCCGACCGACAGTTTGATCCTTGCCGATCAGTCCGCCGATGCGCATGTCGTCGCCACCGATTTGGTCAGTCAGGCCGAGCACGGATACAACTCGCCGGTCTGGCTGGTCACCGATGATCGCGACCTTGCGCAAAAGGTGATGGAACTGGTGCCTGCGCTGATCGCAGATCTGCCGGAATTGAACCGCGAAAACGCCTCGGCCGCATGGCGCGATTATGCTGAGGTTATCGTCTGTTCCAACCGCGAAGAGATGGCCGCCTGTTCCGACGAATACGCACCTGAGCATCTAACGGTTCAGGCTGAGGATCTGGATTGGTGGCTGGAACGGCTGACCTGTTACGGATCGCTGTTTCTGGGCGAGGAAACAACCGTGTCATACGGAGATAAAGCGACCGGTACGAACCATGTTCTGCCAACCTCGGGCGCGGCCAGCTATACTGGCGGGCTGAGTGTCCATAAATACATGAAGATTGTGACGTGGCAGAGGGCCACGCGCGAAGGGTCGAAGCCCATTGCCGAAGCGACCGCGCGGATATCGCGGTTGGAAGGAATGGAAGGTCACGCCCGTGCCGCAGATGTGCGTCTTGCAAAGTATTTCCCGGACGAGCAATTCGACTTGACCGCCGATGGATGACCCGCGCTCATTGTTTGACCTGACTGGCCGGGTGGCGTGTATCACCGGTGCCAGCTCGGGACTTGGGCGGCAAGTGGCACGGACTCTTGCCGCAGCAGGTGCGCGTCTTGTCGGTATAGCCCGGCGCAGCGAGGCATTGGCGCAGATGCAGGCCGAGATTGGCACGCGCGCTGCAACGGTTGTTGCAGACGTTGCAGATCGAGATGGGGTAAATGCGTTGACACAGGCCGTCGCTTCCAAGTTTGGCCCTCCGGACATACTGGTCCATGCGGCTGGGGTGAACACGCGTGAGGCTGCGGATGATGTTACTCCTGAGGGGTGGGATGCCACGCTTGCCCTGAACCTCAGCGCACCGTTCTTCCTCAGCCAGGCGATGGTTCCGGCGATGAAGGAAAAGGGGTGGGGGCGAATTGTCAATTTCGCCTCGCTGCAAACAACGCGCGCTTTTCCAGGTGGTATCGCCTATGGCGCATCCAAGGCGGGGATCGGGCAGTTGACACGCGCCATGGCCGAGGCGTGGTCGCCTTTCGGCATAACCGCCAACGCCATCGGGCCGGGGTTCTTTCCCACCGAACTGACTCAGGCCGTGTTCGATGACCCCAAGCGCGCAGAACGGAACGCCGCGCAAACCTGTATCGGACGCAACGGACGAATGCAGGATATCGACGGACCGATCCTGTTCTTATGCTCTCGGGCGTCTGACTATGTCACGGGACAGGTTCTGATGGTTGACGGAGGGTTTACTGCCAAATGAAGGCTCTGGTTTACAAAGGTGTTGAACACATGGTGTTTGACGATGTGCCGAATGCCGAACCGGGCGCATCGGAACACCTGATCCGGGTCGAGGCGGTTGGCATCTGCGGATCGGACATGCACGCCTATCTGGGCCATGATGCACGTCGCCCAGCGCCCCTGATCCTCGGGCACGAGGCAGCCGGTGTCATAGCTGATGGTATCCGCGCCGGTGACCGGGTGACGATCAACCCGCTGGTAACCTGTGGCCAATGCGCGGCATGTCGGGCGGGTCGCGAGAATCTGTGCCCGGACCGCCAGATCATCTCGATGCCACCGCGCGAAGGGGCGTTCGCGCAATATGTCTCGATGCCAGGCAGAAATCTTGTCGACGTGCCCGATGATGTCCCTTTCGCCAAGGCTGCGCTGGCTGAACCTCTGGCTGTAAGCTGGCACGCAGTCAGACTGGGGATCGAGGCTCAGCATTCTGCGATGGACCGCCGCGCCTTGGTGATTGGCGGAGGGGCTATTGGCCTTGCGGCGGCCTTGGCCCTGCGGGCGCAGGGTATTGAAGACGTTACAATCGCGGAACCAAACGCGTTGCGCCGGACTTATCTGGCGGAAATCGAAAGTTTTGCACTTGTGGATGCGCCCAATGGGTCTTTCCCGTTGGTCATTGATGCTGTTGGATATGCCGCGACACGGTCGGTCGCTTCGGCCCTGGCCGCGCCGGGTGGCGTGATCGCGCATGTCGGATTGGGTGAAGATGCCAGAGGTCTGGACGTGCGTCGCATGACCTTGCAGGAGATCACCTTTATCGGAACCTACACCTACACCGCGCAGGATTTCCGCGACACGGCTCAGGCGATCTTTGACGGCCGTCTTGGCGCCCTGAATTGGGTTGATGAGCGTGCACTGGCCGATGGCGCGCAGGCGTTTCGCGATATCCGCTCTGGCTCTGTAGCCGCACCGAAGATTATCCTGAGACCCTGGGGATAAACCTGACAGAACTGGAGGCCACCATGTATAAGAAAATTCTGGTCCCGATGGCTTTGGATCACGGCATTTCACAGCATACGCTGGAAGTCGCGCGTGCCTTGTCCGAAAACGGGGCCGAGGTCATCGGCTTGCATGTCTACGAAATGCCACAGGGATCGGTCAGCGCCTATCTGGACAAATCCGCAGTAGCCGAAGGGTTCGAGCGCGCGAGGCAGGCCTTGTTGCAAAAAGTTGACGGGCTGGATGGTGTGAAAGCCGAAATCATCAAAGGGCACACCGCCCGCACCATCATTGACTACGCGACCAGCAACAATGTGGACTGCATTGTCATAGGTTCGCATAAACCGGATCTAAGCGACTACTTTCTGGGATCGACAGCGTCACGCGTTGTTCGTCATGCCCCCTGCGCTGTACATGTGCACCGCAGAACCTGATTTCCTTAATCGCGCCAAGCGCCCCAACAGGACCAACAGCCCGACCATGAACATAGACAAGAAGATAACCGACGACCTGGTGGCCAACGATATCTCGTTCGTCACCACCGTCCCCTGCAAGCAACTGGCAGGCGTCATCGCTGAAATCGACCAGCGAGAGGACATCTATCACATCCCGTCCAACAAGGAAGACGAGGGGATGGGCCTGTGCGCCGGGGCATGGATGGGCGGCAAGCGTCCCGCGATCATCATGCAAAACACCGCAATCGGTGTGACGATCAACACGCTGGCGACACTGATCCAGTTTTACCGCATGCCATTGCCGATGCTGATTTCCTATCGCGGAGAGCTGCGCGAACCGGTTGCCTGCCAGGTTGAAATGGCCGTGCATACCAAAGCGCTGCTGGCTCAGCTGAATATCCCGACTTATCATTTCCACCATCAGTCAGATGTTGAGGAGCTCGACACGATCCTCAAATACACCTTTATGTGCAATAAACCGGTCGCCATTCTGACCGATGCCAGTTTCTGGGGAGGCTATGGCGACCAATGATCCGTTCTGAGATTCTGAAAGAAATCGCTCCGATCCTGCGCGATCAGCTTGTTGTTTGTAACATCGGCATTCCAAGTCAGGAACTGCATGCCATCGACGACCAGCCCACCAATTTCTACATGCTGGGCACGATGGGGCTGGCCTCATCCATCGGTCTGGGTCTGGCCTTGTCGCAGCCCAAGCCGGTTATCGTGATCGATGGGGACGGGTCGGTTCTGACCAATCTGGGTACCTTGCCGACCATCGCCAACAACGTGGCGGACAACTATATCCTGTTGATCGTCGATAATGGGTCGTACGGGTCCACTGGGGATCAGCCGACGTATGCCGGGCAGAAGACCTCTCTGGCGAAAATGGCGGAAGCCGCAGGATGCGAGCGCGTAATCGAATGTCAGGCCGAAGACACCGGCCGCGTGCTGCAAGAAGCGCTGGATTCGAAACAGATGACCATCATCGTGGCTAAGTGCGAAAGCGGAAATGCCAAGATGCCTGTTATCACGATGGATCCGGTGGTGATCCGCGACCGGTTCATGAAGGCCGTACAGGCCTGATGTTATCCAGCGCTATCCACAGTTCCGAGGACGCCCGCCGCCTCGCGCGGCGGCGTCTGCCGTGGATGGTATTTGACTATATCGACGGTTCCGCCGGGTCCGAGGTTGGTGCAGCCCGAAACAGGGCTGCACTGGATGCGCTGACCCTTCGCCCTAGAATTCTGAATGATGTCAGCGAAAGGTCGCTTACTTGTTCCGTCTTTGGCAGGTCGACCCAACGCCCGTTTGGCATCGCACCGATGGGCATGTGCAATCTGTCGGCCCCCGGTGCAGATCTGATGCTGGCACGTCTTGCGGCGCGGTACGAGGTGCCGCTTGGGGTCTCAACCGTCGCATCGACCCCGTTGGAAGACCTGATTGTCGAGGCAGAAGGACATGCCTGGTTTCAGCTGTATTTCAGCGGCGATGGCAGTGGCACGTTCAAGCTGGTCGAGCGCGCAAAGGCTGCGGGGTACGAAACGCTGGTACTGACGGTTGACGTGCCCGAAGTGGGACGTCGCCCGCGTGAATTGCGCCATGGGTTCAGGATGCCATTCAAAATGGGGCCAAAACAGGTGCTTGATTTTGCCCTGCACCCCCGGTGGTCGCTATCAACGCTACTGCGGGGCAAGCCCGAAATGGCGAATTTCCTGATGGACGGATATGATTTTGATCGACGGGAAAGCCGGGCCAAGGCGACTTGGGAGACTTTGGACCGTCTGCGCGACCAGTGGGCCGGGAAACTGGTCGTCAAGGGCGTTCTGGATGCAGAGGACGCGCTGAACCTCAAGTCGGCAGGTGTCGATGCCATTCAGGTCTCAAGCCACGGTGGCCGCCAGTTGGACAGTGCGCCCGCGCCGATTGCCGTATTGCCTGAAATTCGGAACGCCGTCGGTCCGGAATATCCGCTGTTTTACGACAGCGGTTTGCGCTCGGGCGAGGATGTTTTGAAAGCCTTGGCAAACGGCGCAGATTTTGCCTTCTTCGGCCGCATCCTGCAATTTGCAATCGCGGCAGAAGGGGAAGAAGGGCTTGAGCAACTGTGGTCTGTGCTGAGTGATGAAATGAGTATTGCCATGGCGCAGATGGGCGTTTCGTCGCTGGACGAGGTGCGTCTCGAAACCTGAAACCAGTTTGGGGAACGACCCGAGGCGTACCTGCGAGTCGTTCCTATGCTGGTTTAACCGCGGCGTCTGCGACGGCGCCCACCGCCTGTTTCGCTCTCTCCACCTGTGTTGAAGCTTGGATTGGGCAGCGTGACAACCTGCGCCAGTTCCGGAAACGGATCGGTTTTGTGCGGGATCGCGTTGGCGGCCACGAAATGATCCTGGAACTTCGGCTCAATTGCGGTTTCGATCTTGGTGATCTCGCGCACGACGCGTTCGATTTCAGCGCGTGATCCGATATTGCACAGCGCAATCCGCGCACCTGTACCAGCGGCGTTACCCGCGCTGGTGACCTTGTCCAGCGGTGCATCAGGGATCATGCCCAGAACCATGGCGTGTTTGGTCGAAATATGAGCTCCAAAGGCACCGGCCAGAACCACACGATCCACCTTGTCAACTTCCATCTCGTCCATCAGCAGACGCGCACCGGCATATAGCGCGGATTTTGCCAGCTGGATGGCGCGGATGTCGCCCTGCGTGACGGTGATGCGGGGGCCACCTTCGGCGCTGGCATCGTGAATCAGGTAAGCGTGTGTGCGTCCTTCAGGAATGCAGCGGGCCGTTCCAGTCTGTTCGGCCGATCCGATCAGGCCGCTTTCATCCAGAAGGCCAGCCATACGCATCTCGGCCACAGCTTCGATAATGCCCGAGCCGCAGATGCCGGTGATACCAGTGGTGGCGACATCAAGGTCAAAGCCGTCTTCGTCCGACCATTTCTCGGACCCGATGATGCGAAAGCGGGGTTCCTTGGTAAGGGGATCGATTTCGATCCGCTCGATCGCGCCGGGTGCTGCGCGCTGGCCAGAACTGATCTGAGCGCCTTCAAACGCAGGCCCGGTAGGTGAGGAACAGGCCAGAACGCGGCTGGTGTTGCCCAGCAGGATTTCGGCATTGGTGCCCACATCGACGATCAGAACCAAATCCTCGGATTTGCCGGGTTCTTCGGACAGGGCAACCGCCGCACAATCCGCGCCCACATGGCCCGCGATGCAAGGCAGGATGTAGACCTGCGCGCGGGGGTTCATGGTGGTCAGTTCCATCTCACGTGCGGGCAGGGACATCGACTCGGACGTGGCCAGGGCAAAGGGCGCCTGACCCAGCTCGACGGGATCCAGACCCAGCAGCAGATGGTGCATGACCGGGTTACAGACAAACACCGTTTCAACGATCAGCGCGGTGTCAATGCCGGCTTCTTCGGCGATTGCGGTGGTCAGATCATTGATCGCCTCGCGCACGGCTTTTGTCATTTCCCGATCCCCGCCGGGGTTCATCATGGAATATGAAACACGGCTCATCAGGTCTTCGCCAAAGCGGATTTGCGGGTTCATCAGACCCGATGACGCTTTGACTTCGCCGGTTTCCAGGTCGGTCAGATGAGCCGCAATCGTAGTTGAGCCGAGGTCGATGGCCAGCCCATACATCCCGCCTTCGTGCAGGCCGGGCCAGATTTCGACAATGCGTGCGACGCTGTCCTTGTGGCCTTTGTGAACTGCCACAGTGACTTCCCATTTGCCTTTGCGCAGAACCGGCTGCAGCTTGGACAGAAGCGATAGGTCCGCCGTGGCCGCGTCAATTTTCCATTGCTCGCGCAGCGCACGTTCAAGGCGCTCCAGATCGCCGGTTGGCGAATGCATGTCGGGCTCTTCCACCACCACGAAATACAGACGCGTTGCCGGATCCATGGTGATGGCGCGTGCAGTGGCGGCCTTGCGAACGACCTGACGATGCACCTGGCTTTCCGGCGGCACGTCGATCACGACATCGCCCTGAACCGAGGCCTGACAGCCCAGACGACGACCGGGTTTCAGGCCGCGCTTGTCGTCATAACGTTGCTCGACCGCGTTCCATTCGCTCAGCGCATCCTGGGCCACCGTGACGCCGTGCTTGGGAAATTCGCCATAGCTTGGGGTGATCTGACACTTTGAACAGATACCGCGGCCCCCGCAGACCGAATCCAGATCCACTCCCAATTGGCGGGCTGCGGTCAGAATGGGCGTGCCGACAGGAAAATGCCCGCGTTTGCCGGACGGGGTAAAGACGACAAGTGGGTCGTTGGTCATGAGTGACATGCCTTTTTGTGTTCGCGCGTTTTCCCGGCAAGATATGGGTTTGAGCGCAAAGGGAAAGGGCTATCAGCGGCACGATTTGCACGGCATGCGTCGTTTTCTTCGGCTGTATAGTCAACTAGAGCCACAGAGTTGCCCTCAAGGGCTTTTCCTTTGGTTCAATCCATGCAATAGGGTCACCGCCAAACGGGCTTTTGCATGGGGTATTCAGATGCAGATTCGTGAGGCACTCACCTTTGACGACGTTCTTCTGGTTCCGGCCGCATCTTCAGTGCTGCCGGCAACAGCGGACACCACCACGCGTGTCACGCGTGAGATTACCATGAACATCCCGCTGCTGAGCTCGGCCATGGACACGGTGACCGAGGCGCGCATGGCCATTGCCATGGCACAGGCAGGCGGTATCGGGGTCATCCACAAGAACCTTTCCGTAGAAGAGCAGTCTCGCGAAGTTCGCCGCGTCAAACGGTTCGAGTCGGGCATCGTCTACAACCCTGTTACCTTGCGCGCGGACCAAACCCTGGCCGATGCGAAGGCTCTGGTCGAGCGCTATAATTTTACCGGTTTCCCGGTAGTTGACGCGGATGGCCGCGTTGTTGGTATCGTGACCAACAGGGATATGCGCTTTGCCAATTCCGACAACACTCCGATCAAGGCGATGATGACCTCGGAAAACCTGGCAATGCTGAAAGAACCCGCCGATCTGGAAGAGGCTAAAAGCCTGATGCGGGCCCGTCGTATCGAAAAATTGCTTGTGGTTGATGGCACGGGTAAACTTACAGGTCTGCTAACGTTGAAAGACACCGAACAGGCGGTTCTGAACCCAACAGCGTGCAAAGACCGGCTTGGCCGCCTGCGAGTGGCTGCCGCGACTTCGGTTGGAGACGCGGGTTTTGAGCGGTCCGAGCAGCTGGTAGCTTCGGGCGTTGATATCATTGTGGTCGATACGGCGCATGGTCACTCTCAGGGCGTGCTGGATGCGGTGAGACGGGTCAAAACCCTGTCGAACGAGGTTCAGATCATTGCCGGAAACGTTGCTACAGGCGAGGCGACCAAGGCGCTGATCGACGCAGGTGCTGACGCCATCAAGGTGGGTATTGGCCCCGGCTCGATCTGTACAACACGCATGGTGGCGGGCGTTGGTGTCCCTCAGTTGACCGCGATCAGTGATTGTGCCGCCGCGGCGGGGGATGTTCCGGTCATTGCGGATGGTGGCATCAAGTTTTCGGGCGATTTTGCCAAGGCAATTGCCGCCGGTGCGTCGTGCGCCATGGTGGGTTCGATGATCGCGGGCACAGACGAAAGCCCGGGTGAGGTCATTCTGTATCAGGGCCGGTCGTTCAAATCCTATCGCGGTATGGGCAGTCTTGGCGCGATGGCGCGCGGATCGGCGGATCGGTATTTCCAGAAGGACGCGGCAAATGACAAGCTGGTACCTGAAGGGATCGAAGGGCAGGTTCCTTACAAAGGATCAGCCAGTGCAGTGATCCACCAGCTTGTTGGTGGTTTGCGCGCTGCGATGGGATACACCGGCTGCGCGACTGTCGAAGAGATGCGCAGAAACTGCCAATTCGTGAAGATCACGGGCGCAGGTCTGAAAGAGAGCCACGTACACGATGTTCAGATCACACGTGAAAGCCCGAACTACCGGGTGATGTAAGCCGTTGCGCATGACATACGGCACCCTAGCACGGGGTGCCGTAGTGATTTTGGATTGGCCTGTCACGGCCTTTTTCAGCCAAGGTAATCCGTGATGACACCTGCTGCCCGCGTTCAGGCCTCGATTGAAATTCTGGATGAAATTCTCGCCGGGGCCCCGGTTGAAAAGGCGCTGACCGGCTGGGCGCGGCGCAGCAGGTTTGCGGGCTCCAAGGATCGGGCAGCTATTCGCGATCATGTGTTTGACGCTTTGCGGTGCAAACGCTCGTTTGCTGCGTTGGGTGGTTCCGGAACTGGTCGCGGCCTGATGATCGGCGCCATTCGCGCATCGGATGAAGACCCTGTTGAGTTGTTTACCGGCGACCGCCACGCGCCCGAAGCCCTTCAAAATGACGAAGTATCAAGGGATTTTGCATCCGAAGCCGAGAGATATGATTTTCCCGACTGGCTGTGGCCAAAGCTCGTCGCATCCTTGAACGATGCCGCCGTTCCTTGCGCATTGGCATTGCAGGAACGCGCCCCGGTTTTTCTGCGGGTCAATTTATTGAAAACGGATGTAACCTGGGCGATTGATGCTTTGGCGACCGACGGTATTTCAGCCCGTCCAACGCCGATTTGTGAAACCGCTCTGGAGGTGACAGAGGGCGCGCGTCGGATTGCGCAAAGCCAGGCATACGCTCAGGGTTTGGTCGAGCTTCAGGATGCGGCAAGTCAGGCGGTTGTTGCTTCCTTGGATCTGCGCTCTGGAATGCGCGTTTTGGACTACTGCGCCGGGGGCGGTGGCAAGTCGCTTGCGATTGCTGCGAACAAGGGTGTCGAGGTTTACGCTCATGATGTGAACGCGCGCCGAATGAAGGATATTCCAGCGCGGGCAGAACGGGCCGGGGCCAGAATAACCATCCTGAACAGCGCAGATCTTGCCAATCACGGGCCTTTTGACGTCATTTTGGCCGACGCCCCGTGTTCCGGCAGCGGTTCGTGGCGGCGCGCACCGGCAGGTAAATGGGCATTGACTGAAGACCGTTTGCAAGATCTCACGGTCATCCAAGCTGACATTCTTGCACAAATCACGCCGTTGGTCCAAGCAGGTGGAGTGCTGGCATATGCAACATGTTCGGTTCTTGCCGACGAGAACGATGCGGTTGTCGACAGGTTTCTGGCGCAACATGCGGGCTGGCGTGAAACCTTCCGGCAGGCATGGCAGGTAACTCGCGGGTCCGACGGGTTCTTTACGTCACACTTGACGCGCTGATCTTTCGGTAAATACAACCTTGGGTAGCTAACTTGTTTTTTAACGCCGTTAGGCGAGTGTTAACCAATTCTACCTGTTATTACCGCAAAACCTGTGCCCGAGCCGTTTATGCCTGACATCACTGAATTTGTTCCAGCCCCTTCAGCCGCTAATACTCCATCGGTGTTTCGGATCGGGTCGTTAGTGTTTGTGGCGCTGTTGATCAGCCTGGCACCTGCGGTTGGGTTTCTGCCGTCGGATTGGACAAAAGGTTTGCTGGCAACAGGCATTTCCCTTTTGGTTGTGGCGCTCTTGTTTGGGATCAAGGGGGCGATTACGAACAGGCATTTGCAACAGATATCAGCCCTTTTGGCCGCTTTCGCAGAGCGCGAGGATGCTCCGGTCGTGATCTCAAACGGGTATGGTGACATATTGGCCGCGAACGTCCTGGCGGACAAAAAGCTGGGGGCCATACGAGGCGAAAACCTAGCCCGCTGTTTGCGCTCCAGGTTTGCTAACCCTTCGGCGATCTTGTTGAGCCTACAATCGCGGGCGCAATCCACAGGAAGCGCCCAGAGCGAGTTTCCCGGTGGCGATCGGACTATTTCGGTTTCCGTGCACCGATTGCGGCCGGGACTGTTCTACTGGAACTTTAGCTGTGTTCAACAGGATAGCTGGCAAACCCTTGGCTTGCCGGTCGTAACCCTTGGACGCGCAGGTGACGTATTGCGCGTCAATGCCACGGCCGAGCGTTTGTTTGGTGCGCACCCTGCCAGGGCGCAGGATATTTTCAGCGAAGCCGAACCGCGGACCGGGGCTGTCAACGCAGTCAGGACCCGCGATGGTCATATTCTGGCAGCCGTGTCCGAATTTTCTCAATCCGTGTCGGAACGAAGCCTTTGTTTGTTACCGATTACGCAGGTGCCCGCACAGGATGCGGTCATGTCCTTCTCTGACCTTCCGGTTCCAATCCTCAGACTTTCCGAGGACGGCATCATTCTGGACAGTAATCGGCTGGCGGCGAAACTGTTGGGAAAGAAGCAGCTTGAAGGCGGTAACATCAGCGACATCATGCGGGGCGTGGGGGGGCCTGTGCTGGATTGGTTGAAACGAACCGAGGCGCATGAAGAAACGCAGCGATCAGAGTTTTTGCAGTTCATTAGGGACGACAAGGAAATCTTTGTTCAAGTCACCCTGAGCCGTGTGTTTGTCGATGGAAAGATATGCCTGATCGCGGTTCTGAACGATGCGACTGAACTGAAGACGCTCGAAGCTCAATTCGTTCAGGGCCAGAAGATGCAGGCCGTGGGGCAATTGGCCGGAGGTGTTGCACATGATTTCAACAACCTGCTGACGGCCATTTCCGGTCACTGCGATCTGCTGCTGTTGCGCCATGACCAGAATGACCCGGACTACGGGGATTTGGTGCAGATCAATCAGAATGCCAACCGGGCCGCCGCGCTGGTCAGTCAGCTTTTGGCGTTTTCGCGAAAACAGACCCTCAGGCCCGAAGTGTTGGATCTGCGTGACACGATATCGGATCTTATTCACTTGCTGAACCGTTTGGTTGGCGAGAAGGTGCAATTGACGCTGAGCCACGATCCGGTGCTCAAACCCGTGCGGGCGGACAAGCGTCAACTTGAGCAGGTGCTGATGAACCTTGTCGTTAACGCACGAGATGCCATGCCGGACGGTGGTGAAATTCGCATTGAAACCAGTGTGTTGACCCTTTTGCAGCCTCTCATGCGGGACAGGGCAACCGTACAACCGGGCGACTATGTGACAGTCAAGGTTGTGGATGGCGGTGTTGGTATCCCAGCAGATAAGCTGCAGAAGATTTTCGAACCCTTCTACACCACGAAACGAACTGGTGAGGGCACCGGGTTGGGGTTGTCAACGGCCTACGGGATCGTAAAGCAAACCGGTGGGTTTATCTTTGTCGACAGCGCAATTGGATGGGGCACCGAGTTCACTGTCTTTCTTCCGGTTTGCGCGACGACGTCCGAGGTCGAAACTGAATCGCCAGTCCAGCCCGAAGCCCAGAGCGCCAGGCAGGGCGAAGGCGTGGTGCTGCTGGTCGAGGATGAGGCGCCTGTTCGCGCCTTTGCGACCCGCGCCCTGCGGCTGAAAGGTTACACCGTGCTCGAGGCGGACTCGGCGGAAGAGGCGCTTCGACTGCTTGAAGATTCCGCGTTAAGTGTTGATGTATTCGTCACAGATGTTGTCATGCCAAGAATGGACGGGCCCACTTGGGTGCGCAAGGCCATGGAGACGCGCCCGGATGCGCGTGTGATTTTCGTGTCCGGGTATACCGAAGGCGTTTTCGGCGATACCGGTCCGGATATTGCCAACTCAACCTTTCTGCCCAAACCGTTTTCCCTCACCCAACTGACAGAGGCCGTGTTTCAACAACTCAACTGATGGATCACAATGCGGCTTTGTGCAGCGCAAATTCTTCCGGGCAGGCATTTCTAAACTTCTGTTCGGTAGCAGGTGACAGATGCAAATCTCCCGGAGGCGATACGTTTTCGCGCTTCAGGTCGATCTGCATGTCCAGACGTGTTTGCAGAAAGTCCAACACCTTGTCCTGATGTTCGTATTTGAAGATATGACGAGCGCCAGCACTGTCGTTGCGGGTACGGAAGAATTGCGCCTGGCTGCCGACATTTGCGAACTCGGGACGTGTGTCCAGCAAATAGGCTTGAACGAATGCGTCAAAACTCATGTCACGTGTCGAGCGCGGTTGACCTATCAAGTCTTCACGACTGCGAAACCGGTACCAGCTGCCCAGCCAATCCAACGGCTCGCGCACAACGGCCATAATTTCCATCTCGGTATCAAACAGTTTTCGAAACATGGTCTGGAAAAACCGGTCATACCGACGCACCGGGGCGTGTTTCAGCTCTGGCGGATGTGTCACGATGAGATCGGCCCGGTCACGCAACGCCGTGTGATAAGCCGTGCTTCCGGTCTTGGGGACTGAAAGAAAAGCAAGTCGTTCTTTATAAAAAACAAGCATTTATCGGTTCCCGAGGTTGCCATGTTACTTGTGCAGATTGTCGTAAACGACTCTTTAATACAATTGCAGAAGACTGATTTCTGTAAGTTTTAGTTGAAATGTTCTCTTTTTGATCTCATAAGGAACAAGAGGCGAACAAAGCAGCGATTGCCGCCCGATTAAGGGTGTGACAAAAGGGAAGGCGACAGGACAATGGCGGATCTTCTGACAATGAGCGACAAGAAAAACGCAGACAAGCAAAAGGCGCTCGACAGTGCGCTGGCCCAGATCGAACGGCAGTTCGGCAAGGGGTCGATCATGAAGCTGGGAGAAGATGCCCGGCAGGATATCGAGGCGAGCTCGACCGGGTCGCTGGGTCTGGATATCGCGCTGGGTATCGGCGGGCTGCCGATGGGGCGTATCGTTGAGATTTACGGGCCTGAGAGCTCGGGTAAAACCACTTTGACCCTTCATTGCATTGCTGAGCAGCAAAAGCGCGGCGGAGTTTGCGCGTTCGTAGATGCGGAACACGCTCTGGACCCGCAATATGCCCGCAAGCTGGGCGTTGATCTGGATGAGCTTTTGATCTCGCAGCCTGACACCGGTGAGCAGGCGCTTGAAATCACAGATACTCTGGTACGCTCGGGCGCAGTCAATATGGTTGTTGTCGACTCGGTCGCTGCCCTGACGCCGAAATCGGAACTCGAAGGGGACATGGGCGACAGCAGCGTGGGTGTTCAGGCCCGGCTGATGAGCCAGGCAATGCGCAAACTGACAGGCTCGATCAGCCGTTCGAACTGCATGGTCATCTTCATCAACCAGATCCGTATGAAGATCGGCGTGATGTTCGGCAGCCCGGAAACCACAACCGGTGGTAACGCGCTGAAATTCTACAGCTCGGTTCGGCTGGATATCCGCCGGATTGGCGCGATCAAGGACCGGGATGAAGTGGTCGGGAACCAGACCCGCGTCAAAGTTGTGAAGAACAAGGTCGCACCGCCGTTCAAACAGGTCGAGTTCGACATCATGTATGGCGAAGGCATCTCGAAGATGGGCGAATTGCTGGATTTGGGTGTCAAAGCCGGCGTTGTTGAAAAGTCAGGATCCTGGTTCAGCTATGGTGATGAGCGGATCGGGCAGGGGCGCGAGAACGCCAAACAATACCTGCGGGAAAACAGTCGGGTGGCGCTGGACATCGAAGACAAGATCCGCGCGGCGCATGGGCTGGAATTCGATATGTCGCCAGGCGTTGCCGAGGATGACGATATTCTGGAGGCGTGATGTCCTGAGGTGGGTAACCCCTGACATCTGCGCAAAGACTATAACACTTGAAACAAGGCGACCTGATCGGGTCGCCTTGTTTCGTTCCTGTGTGCCTCTGCTGTGGACACTCACCTGACAGGGGGCTAAACCAACGGAGACCAAGATATATGTGCGCCGAGAGAGCCCTATGCCAACCCTGAACGACATCCGATCGACTTTTCTGAACTACTTTGAAAAACAAGGGCATGAGGTCGTCGCGTCCAGCCCGCTGGTGCCGCGCAATGACCCGACGCTGATGTTCGTGAACTCAGGCATGGTGCAGTTCAAGAACCTGTTCACCGGTCTGGAAACCCGCGATTACAAACGCGCCACTACGGCGCAGAAATGTGTGCGTGCGGGTGGCAAGCACAACGACCTCGACAATGTTGGCTATACGGCGCGTCACCATACGTTTTTTGAGATGCTGGGAAACTTCTCATTCGGGGATTATTTCAAACATGAAGCGATCCCTTTTGCCTGGGAACTGATCACCAGGGAATTCGGTATCGACAAGACTCGCCTGTTGACCACCGTCTATCATACCGATGATGAAGCCTTTGAAATCTGGAAAAAGGTCGGTGTGCCCGAGGACCGGATCATTCGTATCGCCACCAGTGACAATTTCTGGCAGATGGGTCCGACCGGACCTTGCGGCCCGTGCACCGAGATCTTCTATGATCACGGCGATCACATCTGGGGTGGCCCTCCGGGATCACCCGAGGAGGATGGCGACCGATTCATCGAAATCTGGAACGTCGTTTTCATGCAAAACGAGCAGTTCGAAGATGGCTCGATGGTCGAACTTGACATGCAGTCGATCGATACAGGTATGGGGCTCGAACGGATTGGGGCGCTGTTGCAGGGCAGTCATGACAATTATGACACCGACCTGTTCAAGACCTTGATCGAGGCTTCGGCAGATGCGACCGGTGTCGACCCGTATGGCGACCAGAACGTGCATCACAGGGTGATCGCGGATCACCTGCGGTCGACCTCGTTCCTGATTGCAGACGGTGTGATGCCCAGCAATGACGGCCGGGGATATGTTCTGCGCCGGATCATGCGCCGCGCCATGCGCCATGCGCACCTGCTGGGCGCCAAGGATCCTGTCATGCATCGCCTGGTACCTACGCTGGTGCAGCAGATGGGCGGGCATTATTCTGAACTGAAACAGGCGCAACCGCTTATCGAAGAGACGCTGCTGCTGGAAGAAACCCGGTTCAAGCAGACACTGGACCGTGGTCTGAAGTTGCTGGATGATGAGGTTTCAGGGCTTTCTGAGGGGGCACCCCTGTCAGGTGAAGCGGCCTTTAAGCTTTACGACACGTATGGCTTCCCACTGGATCTTACGCAGGATGCGCTGCGTGAAAAGGGCCTGAGCGTCGACACGGACGGTTTTGACACCGCGATGGCTGAACAGAAGGCCAAGGCACGTGCTGCATGGGCCGGGTCAGGTGAAGCAGCGGATCAGGTTGTATGGTTTGATGTGCTGGATACCGCCGGTGCGACGGATTTTCTGGGCTACGATACCGAGAAAGCCGAAGCGCAGGTTGCCGCTTTGGTTGTTGATGGCGCAATGGTCGACAAGATCGACGCGGGCAGCAGCGGTTGGGTCGTCGTGAACCAGACCCCGTTCTACGGGGAGGCCGGCGGTCAGGTCGGCGATACTGGCGCGTTGCGTAGGCTGGAGGATCGCGATCACCTGAGCCGCGTGGAGGACACGAGGAAGTTTGCCGACGGCAAGGTCTATGCTCATAAGGTGGCGGTTCAAAGCGGCGTTGTTTGCAAGGGCGACGCGGTAGAGCTTGAGGTTGATCACGCCCGCCGTTCCGCCATTCGCGCCAATCACTCGGCCACGCACCTGCTGCATGAAGCCCTGCGCGAAACGCTAGGTGACCACGTAGCACAACGCGGTTCGCTGAACGCAGCGGATCGTCTGCGGTTCGACTTCAGTCATTCCAAAGCGCTGAGCCTAGAGGAAATCCAGAAAGTCGAACGTGAGGTGAACGATTTCATCCGCCAGAATTCGACTGTTGAAACCCGGGTCATGACACCCGACGACGCGCGCGCATTGGGCGCGCAGGCCCTGTTCGGCGAGAAATATGGTGACGAGGTTCGTGTCGTCTCCATGGGCAAGGCACCAACAGGCAAAGGCCATGACGGCGATACGTGGTCGATAGAACTCTGTGGCGGCACACATGTGCGCCAGACAGGTGATATCGGCACCTTTGTTGTGTTGGGTGACAGCGCCAGCAGTGCAGGTGTGCGCCGGATCGAAGCGCTGACCGGGGATGAGGCCTTCCGCTATCTTTCGGCACAGGATCAACGTCTGGCTCAGGTGGCATCGGAACTGAAGGCGCAACCGGACGACGTGGTGGCGCGCGTGAAAAGCCTTCTGGACGAACGCAAGGCCTTGCAGAACGAAGTGGCTCAGTTGCGCCGGGATCTGGCTATGGCTGGCGGGGCCGGTCAGGGCGGTGGTGCCGAGGCGCGGGATGTAAACGGTGTGAAATTCCTGGCACAAGCGCTCAGCGGTGTTTCAGGCAAGGACCTTCCCGCGTTGATCGACGAACACAAAAGCCGCCTTGGATCGGGTGCGGTGTTGCTGATTGCGGATACGGGCGGCAAGGCGGCCGTTGCGGCTGGTGTGACAGAAGACCTGATCGGACGGATTTCGGCGGTGGATCTTGTCAAAGCTGCGGTAATCGAGTTGGGCGGAAAAGGCGGCGGCGGTCGTCCTGATATGGCCCAGGGCGGCGGCAAGGATGCATCAAATGCAGATGCGGCAATCAAGGCCGCACAACAGGTTTTGGGAGGTTAATATGGCTGCTCTTTGGATTGCGCATGTCACGGTGACGAACACTGAGGCTTACGGCAAATACGCGGAACTGGCCGGACCGGCCATCGCCAAGCACGGGGGCGAGTTTATCGCCCGTGCTGCACGGTACGTTCAGCTGGAAGGTAAGGAACGTCCACGAAACGTAGTGGCGCGCTTCCCAACGCTGGAGGCTGCGGTTGAATGCTATAACTCGGATGAGTACCAGCAGGCCCTGAATCACGCGCGCGGCGCAAGTGAGCGTGAACTGGTTGTGGTGGAAATCACCGAGTGACATATGGGCCTTGCGTCCAAGGCGCTGATATTTCCAAGAAAACCGGCAGTGAATAAGCAAGATTCGGCTTATGTCATGTTTGGTTGATACTGATTAGCACGCGACAGCGGGCTGTTTTTTGTTTAATTGATTTAATTCAATCACTTACCCTTTGATGCTCCTGTTCTGTCGAATGGGTCCTGGCAGAATTGTGGCCGCGCCAACAAAATTCTTACGTGAAATTGTCAGATTCTCGGACGAATTTTCGCCCCGTTTCCTTTGCAGGTTCTCAAAAGATTGCGCGAAACGCCTGATCACAGATAGTTTCAAGAAACAGAATGTGGTGCAGTTGGACATGCAATCGTTCGAAGAACATCGGATCGGGGAACTCGCATGATTTCATTCGCGAATTTAGCCAAGAGGTGTGTTGCCGCTCTTGCATCGGCTGCGGCGCGCGCAGTGGGTATCTGCACCGTATGTATCGGCGTAATCGCCTCCGCACCTGTCGCGCAGGCATCCGACGGCGTCTTTATCCCTATCGTTGCGTCTTCGCCTCCGCCCTCAGGCGCAATCAACCTATGCAACCAATATAACTGGGCTTGCACTGCAAAACGCTCGGTCACGTTGTCCAGCCACCAAGAGCTGACGGTGGTAAATCAAGTGAATCGCCGCGTAAACGCGTCGACCCGGGAAGTTACGGATCAGTCCCAGTACAAAACGCGTGAGCGATGGGCCTTGCCAACACCCAGAGGCGGTGATTGTGAAGACTTTGCATTGTTGAAGAAAAGGGATCTGATCCATGCCGGGGTTGATCCAAGTAAGCTTTTGATTGCGACCGTTCTGGACACACGCCGGACGCCTCATGCGGTTCTGGTCTACCGCTCGGCGCAGGGCGACCTGATCTTGGACAATCTCACAAACCGGATCAAACCCTGGACAGCTACGCGCTATTTGTTCCTGCGCATGCAAGATCCGAAGCGACCCAGTCAATGGGTCGGCGTTTACGGGCGCAGTTGACCTCAGCGGTATATTTACCTACCCAAAATCTTACCCTTGGACGCAGATTTGGTCTGCGCCCAAGAGTGTAGTCTTTGACCTTACGCTTGGACGGATTAATCCGAACGTTTTGCGTATCGACGTATTCCAGCCCCGAAGCCTCGACCAGCAGAGTTTTTTCTATCGAATATGCTCCGCGTTCCTAGGGCCGGTTCGCTGGTATTCGGTTTCGTCTTTATCAGTCTTCTTCGTGCTCTTCACCACCGGGCTCTTCACCACCGGGTTCTTCCCCACCGGGTTCTTCTCCACCGGGCTCTTCGCCACCAGGTTCTTCTCCACCGGGCTCTTCGCCACCGGGTTCTTCTCCACCGGGCTCTTCGCCACCGGGTTCTTCACCACCGGGTTCTTCGCCACCGGGCTCTTCACCACCGGGTTCTTCACCACCAGGTTCTTCGCCACCGGGTTCTTCACCACCGGGCTCTTCGCCACCGGGTTCTTCACCACCAGGTTCTTCGCCACCGGTTGGGTTACCGCCGCCACCATTGGGGGGCGTGCCATTTTCTTGGGAAGGTCCGTCGCCGGATCTCTGGTCTGAGACACCGATCGATGCGGTCGGGAAGTCACTTAGCAGACCTGCCAGCGGGGCGCATTCTGCACCGACGCGCGCCAGGATCTGATCGAAGTCATGACGGCGTTGAATGTAGCGGATCATGCCGGATGTCACAGTATCGCATTCGCACAAAACCTGCGCGGACGCAGCGGATTGCCGTGCTGTTGCAACCGTACATGTCCCAGCGGCAAAGGTTTCACCGGCAGGTGAAAGCAGAAAAGTTGTCGCAATAAAAAACAGTGGAAACTTGCGAGCTCTATTACCCATTTTGAACTCCTTGGAACTCGATAACTAAACTACGTCCTTCTATGCACCATTCCCGTATCGGTGTTTGTGAAGGACGTCACACTTCTGACGTGTTTTGACCATAATTCGAGGGCGCCTACAATATCTTGTTGGTGAGGCCCGGGGCGGAAATTTTCAACCATGCGGAGAAAGGTGTTAGTTTTCAAATAAAAACCGGGCAGTGAGCCCGGTTTTTCTGATTTCGTCTTTTGTCGTATTGGAAGCAAATATGCCACACTATTGCCATTGTTTCCGTTTGGTCAGTTTGCAACCTGAGGGTGTTCTAGGCAGATTTGGCCATCCGCTTACGCTCGTGCGGGTCAAGAAAACGCTTCCGCAGGCGCACCGCGTTTGGTGTAACTTCCACCAGTTCATCATCGTCGATATAGGCAATTGCCTCTTCCAGTGAGAACTGAATATGCGGCGTCAGGCGGACCGCGTCGTCGGATCCACTGGCGCGCACGTTTGTCAACTTCTTGCCTTTGAGCGGGTTCACTTCCAGATCGTTGTCTCGCGAGTGTTCGCCGATCACCATACCCTGATATACGTCTGTTTGCGGACCAACAAACATACGGCCACGTTCTTCCAGGTTCCACAGCGCATAAGCCACAGCCTGACCTTTCTCCATCGAGATCAGAACGCCTGCGCGACGGCCCGGAATCTGCCCCTTATGTGGCGCCCAGTCATGGAACACGCGGTTAAGTACACCCGTACCGCGCGTGTCGGTCAGGAATTCGCCGTGGTAACCGATCAGACCGCGGGACGGGACATGGGCGATGATCCGCGTCTTGCCCGTACCGGCCGGGCGCATCTCGACCAGTTCACCCTTACGTGCGCCGGTAACCTTTTCAATAACGGAACCAGAATATTCGTCATCCACGTCGATGGTGACTTCTTCGATAGGCTCAAGCCGCTGCCCGTCTTCTTCACGGAACAGAACCTGCGGGCGCGAGATGCTGAGCTCAAAGCCTTCTCGGCGCATATTCTCGATCAGAACACCCATTTGCAACTCGCCGCGGCCCGCAACCTCGAACGCCTCACCGCCGGGGGTGTCGGTGACACGGATGGCGACGTTCGACTCGGCTTCCTTCATCAGCCGGTCACGAATGACGCGAGATTGAACTTTTTTGCCGTCACGGCCTGCCAGCGGAGAATCATTAATACCGAAGGTCACGGTAATGGTCGGTGGATCGATGGGCTGCGCGGGCAGGGCCTCAGTGACCTGAGGGGCAACCAGCGAATCCGCTACGGTGGCTTTGCTCATGCCAGCGATGGTCACGATGTCGCCTGCTTCGGCCACATCAATGGGCTGCTGGGCCAGTCCCCGGAACGCCAGGATTTTCGTGGCGCGGAAGTTTTCGATGACCGAACCATCGCGGCTGAGCGCCTTGAGGTTGTCGCCAGCCTTCAGCGTGCCACTTTCCACACGACCGGTCAGGATACGACCGATGAAGGGATCGCTGCCCAATGTCGTGGCCAGCATCCGGAAGGGTTCATTTTTGTGTTCGACCTGCTTCGGGGCAGGGACATGATCGACGATCAGGTCGAATAGCGCGCTCAAGTCTTTGCGGGGACCGTCCAACTCCATATCCGCCCAGCCCGAACGGCCCGAGGCGTACATTGAAGGAAAATCCAACTGGTCGTCATCCGCGCCGAGATTGGCGAACAGGTCAAAGCATTCGTCCAGTGCGCGGTCAGGTTCGGCATCCGGCTTATCGACCTTGTTCAGAACCACGATCGGGCGTAGGCCCAGCGCCAGTGCCTTGGACGTTACAAACTTGGTCTGGGGCATCGGGCCTTCTGCGGCGTCCACCAACAGAACAACACCGTCGACCATGCTGAGAATGCGCTCGACCTCGCCGCCGAAATCGGCGTGGCCAGGGGTGTCGACAATATTGATGCGCGTGTCTTTCCACTCAACCGAGGTGGCCTTGGCCAGGATGGTGATGCCGCGTTCACGCTCCAGGTCGTTACTGTCCATGGCGCGTTCCGCGACGGCCTGATTTTCCCGGAATGCACCGGATTGTTTGAGCAGCTCGTCCACCAGGGTCGTTTTGCCGTGGTCCACGTGAGCGATGATTGCGATGTTGCGCAGGTCCATGAGAGGTCAGCCTTTGAACGGGAAGTTGCCGCGCGCATAACGCGGCGCGGCAAAATATACCAGCCCTAACCGGCCTTCAGTGCCCGGCAGTCTTTGAAAAGAGGTGAATGATCAGGATTCCCGCCAGAATCATCGCCAATCCGAGTATTGCCGGCCAATCCAAACGCTGACCGAAAACGATAAAACCGATGAGCGCGATCAGAAAGATGCCTAGTCCGGACCAGATAGCATAAACAATGCCGACAGGCATGACCTTCAACGTCATCGCCAAAAGGTAGAATGCAAACGCGTACCCAACGATAACGATCACGGATGGCCAGAACCGCGTAAACTGCTGGCTGGCTTGCAGGGCCGTTGTGCCAATGGTTTCAGCCAGCACAGCCAGCAACAGATACAGATAGGCTTGGGGCATTTGAATACCTCGGAAAAGGGTGCGTCGGGTGGCCTGAGGGTGATTTGTGTGAGTGAAATACGCGGGCCGTCATGTTGTCTACAAGATTACCTTGGGTCAGGTATACCTGACTGTTTTTTCAGTCGAATGAATGTAATATTCGCTGCATATTTTTTCATTTTGTTAACGAGTTTTGAGCGATGACGTTATTTGCGAAATCAATCATATTTGCTTCGGGTCTGATAGTGGCGATTGGGTGGCTTGCTGACGGGGGGTCCGTCGAAGTGAATGCAGCCAACGTGGTTCAACAGTTTGATGGTAGTAGTGTTTTTTGAACGCCGCTAGAAACCAAGCAAGAAAAAAGGAGCCTTCAGGCTCCTTTTTTTATGTTTGAGGATCGGGTGTTTCGACATGTTCAAAATGCACAACCAGTTGTGGTTGCAGCCAGTCCCACAGCTGAGGTGCTCCCGCTGCAATAGCTGGTCGGACATGTGTTACAATCTGATCGAATTTTACTTTGTATTCGACCCATGATCCGCCACCTGTTTCCAGATTTGCTATGGGTGTTTGAAACCGGTCAACAGCCTTTGCAAATCTGGCTTCCGGGGTTTCAGCCGCCTCAAACTCGCGCCATAGTTCAGTAAATGACCTGTGTTGACAGTCAGGCAGAAGGCCAAACAGTCGTTTGGCGGCGGCCTGTTCCTTGGCTTCTTGTTCCGCGTGGTCGACATGTCCGTGGATCGGGTGGTCGCCCGCGTCGATTTCGACAACATCGTGCAAAAGCAACATCTGGAGGGTTCGGTCCACTTGAACGTCCGAATGCGCGTATTCTGACAATACCCATGCGTAGAGCATGACATGCCACGAATGTTCCGCCGAATTCTCGAACCTGTCACTGGCCATCAGGCGTGACGCGCGCAAAACGGATTTCAACTGGTCCGCTTCTGTAAGAAACGCCAATCTTTTCGTGAAGGCGTCATCCTGAGGGTCCGAGTTGGTCAAGAGGTTTGTGGCATGCTGGTGGGCCAATGGAAACGCATGGGCCAGATACGCTGCGCGACCGTCTGCCAGATTCGACCGCGCAATCTCCACATGATCCTCTCGTGGGTCGGCGGCGCACAGAACCTGAAACAGCGGCTGGCAGCGATCCAGAATCTTGGCAAACCGGGCATCCGGGGTTTGGTCCGCCTCGAATTCGTGCCAGAGCGAAAGAAATTCCTGCGCCTGTTCGTCGGGCAACAGGCCAAACAATTCTTGTGCTGCGGCCTGTTCAGCCTCGGCCACGGTGTCCCAATCCGTGTTGAGGTGAATCGGGTGATCACCTGTCACGATCTCAACCAGATCATGCAGCAGCAACATGCGGATGACCCGGTCGACCGAGATGTCCGGCCCGGCCAGCGGTGCCATGACCATTGCCCACAAAGCCAAGTGCCAGCTGTGTTCAGCAGAGTTTTCCGGCCTTGATTGGTCAAGCAGGACATTTGCCCGCTCGACCAGTTTCAGATTGTCGGCCCGTTTCAGAAATGCGACCTGCGCAACCAGGCGATCGGTCATTGCTTTTCAATCGCCTTGAGTTTCGCGCGATGCGAAGCGAGGCGCTTGATCACGAATTGTCTGGCCTTGCGTTCAGCCAGACGCACGCGGATTTCTGTCAGGAAAGCCTCTTCCAGAGATTGAGACGCCGCACCAAGAACTTCACCCACTTCCACAAAGAACCGGTCTTCGCCGGTTTCGTCCATGACCTTCATCGTATCTTCGGCCAGTTTGGCCGCGAGCGATGTGATGGTGTCGGACATTAGCGGGTGTTCTCAGTCAGCCGACGTTTCACATAGTCGCTGACATCTGTGATCAGCGTGTCCATGTGGCGATCCTGGAAGAAATGATCCGCGCCCTCAACCTCGTTATGGGTGATCGTGATCCCTTTTTGCTCGTGCAACTTGTTGACCAGCGCGGTGGTATCCGCTGGTGGTGCCACACGGTCAGCCGATCCGTTGATGATCAAGCCCGAAGACGGGCAGGGCGCAAGGAAGGAAAAGTCATACATGTTGGCAGGCGGCGACACGCTGATGAAACCCGTGATTTCGGGGCGGCGCATCAGCAACTGCATTCCAATCCACGCCCCAAACGAAAAGCCCGCAACCCAACAGTGTTTCGAGTTGTTGTTCATGGATTGAAGGTAATCCAGCGCAGATGCCGCATCGCTCAGCTCGCCTACGCCCTGATCATATTCGCCCTGGCTGCGACCGACGCCGCGGAAGTTAAAGCGCAGCACTGTGAAGCCCATGTTGTAAAAGGCATAGTGCAGGTTATAGACCACCTTGTTGTTCATGGTCCCGCCGAACTGAGGATGCGGGTGAAGCACGATAGCGATCGGTGCGTCTTTTTCCTTTTGCGGGTGGTAACGGCCTTCCAGGCGGCCTTCGGGTCCGGGAAAAATCACCTCGGGCATGTGTGCTTTGGTCCTGTCATTTTCGTGCGGGTATCCGGATATACTTGACTATAATCGTCGGACACCTTAGAACGGTTCTAATTACATTGCTTGGCGCAATCGCGCTGTCAGTCGGAGATACGCACTGGCAGCGTCGGCGTCAATGATTTCGCGCAGATCCGGCTAAAAGGGGGCAGGGCATGAAGCTTTCGACCAAAGGGCGTTACGCGATGGTCGCTTTGGCGGATATTGCGCTTCAGCCAACAGACCGGCTGGTAACCCTGGGCGAAATCTCGGAACGGCAGGACATTTCTCTGCCGTATCTTGAGCAGCTTTTCGTCAAGCTGCGTCGCGCGGAACTGGTTGCTTCTGTCCGTGGGCCCGGAGGGGGGTATCGTCTTGCACGCCCCGCGTCCGAGATTCGCGTGGTCGAGGTTCTGGCCGCTGTGGATGAGACAGTTGATGCGCTGCAAAAAGGGGCCGGAGCATCCGGTGCGTCATCGGGTAGCAGGGCGCAATCCCTGACGAACCGCTTGTGGGAAAGCCTGAGCGCGCATGTTTATGTCTTCCTGCACCAGACGCGCCTGTCGGATGTGATCAGAAACGACCTTGCGCCTTGCCCGGCAGTTCCAAGCCTGTTTTCCGTCGTCGATGAATGAGCTGGGTAAGTCGAACATGCATATGACTTCTGTGCAGGAAAAGATGTATCCATGAAACGTGTTTATCTGGATCATAACGCGACTACGCCGCTGCGACGCGAAGCGCGCGAGGCAATGATCGCGGCGATGGATGTGGTCGGGAACCCGTCATCTGTTCATGCGGAAGGACGTGCCGCAAAAGCGCTGGTCGAACGCGCGCGGGCGCAGGTCGCCGAGGCCGTCGGTTGCCGTCCGCAAGAGGTCATATTTACCTCTGGCGCGACTGAAGCGGCGCGGGTTCTGCAAAATCGCCCCGAAGGCTGCGACGTCTTTGTCGACAGCACTGCCCACGATGCGCTGTGGTCGCATTTCGATCTGACCCATTGTAGCGAGCATCCCTTTGGCCCTGGGCACATATTGGCGATGGGGCTTGCGAACTCCGAAACCGGAGTCATCACGCAGCCGCCACAGAAAGTTGAGAACCAGTGGCCCTATGGCGCGCGGCGCGCGGACTGGCTGTTGCTGGATATTACGCAGGTTGTCGGACGCATTCCATTTTCCTTCGCCTGGAGCGGCGCTGATATGGCGATCCTGTCGGCGCATAAGATTGGCGGGCCAAAAGGTGTTGGCGCTTTGATCCTGCGGCAAGGTATCGATATCGAACCTTTGGCCAGCGGTGGCGGACAGGAAATGGGCCGAAGATCTGGTACTGAAAATGTGGTGGGCATTGCCGGATTTGGCGCGGCTGCCGAGGCTGCTCAGCGCGATCTGGCGGATGGAGTATGGGAAAAAGTCAGAGAACTTAGAAATATTCTAGAAAACGCCCTTGAGGCTGGTGCAATATCTACTATTTTTGTCGGGAAAGATCAGGAGCGACTCCCGAATACCCTGTGTTTCGCGACGCCCGGCTGGAAAGGCGAAACGCAGGTGATGCAGATGGATTTGTCTGGCTTTGCCATCAGTGCGGGATCCGCCTGTTCCAGCGGCAAGGTCAAAACCAGTCGGGTTCTGACGGCAATGGGATTTGATGAGACGGTGGCGTCATGCGCAATCCGCGTATCGCTGGGGCCAGAGACGACTGAAGAAGATGTGCTGCGTTTCGCCGAAACGTGGCTTGAAAAAGAGAAAAAGCATCGCGCGCGGGCTGCGTGATCTGACGGAGGGTAAGTCATGGCCGCTTTGGACCAGACCCAGGTAAAAGAAGGTGTCGATCAGGAAACCGTGGACGCGGTTCGCGAGGTCGGCACATACAAATATGGCTGGGATACCGATATCGAGATGGAATACGCGCCCAAAGGCGTGAACCCGGATATCGTCCGTCTGATCTCGGGGAAAAACGATGAGCCCGAGTGGATGACCGAATGGCGTCTGGCCGCGTTCGAGCGTTGGACCAAAATGGAAGAACCCAAATGGGCGATGGTTCACTATCCGCCAATCGATTTTCAAAACCAGTATTACTATGCCCGCCCCAAATCGATGGAAGAGAAACCCAAATCTTTGGATGAGGTTGATCCAAAGCTGCTCGCCACTTACGAGAAGCTTGGTATCCCTCTGAAAGAACAGATGATTCTGGCTGGTGTTGAAGGGGCTGAGGATGCACCTGCCGAAGGCCGCAAGGTGGCAGTCGATGCAGTGTTTGACTCGGTTTCCGTGGGCACGACTTTTCAGGCCGAACTGAAAAAGGCAGGCGTGATCTTCTGCTCGATCTCTGAGGCGATCAAAGAGCATCCTGAGCTGGTCAAGAAGTACTTGGGAACCGTGGTTCCCGTATCGGACAATTTCTATGCAACATTGAATTCAGCTGTATTCTCGGATGGCTCATTCGTCTACATCCCGCCGGGCGTTCGCTGCCCGATGGAACTAAGCACGTATTTCCGCATCAACGCCGAGAACACGGGCCAGTTCGAACGCACCCTGATCATTGCTGACAAGGGCTCGTACGTCTCATATCTGGAAGGCTGCACTGCACCCCAGCGTGACACGGCACAACTGCATGCTGCCGTGGTCGAGATCATCGTCGAAGAAGATGCCGAGGTGAAATACTCGACCGTTCAGAACTGGTTTCCGGGGGACGAAAACGGCAAGGGCGGTATCTATAACTTCGTGACCAAACGCGCCGACTGCCGGGGTGACCGGTCCAAGGTGATGTGGACGCAGGTGGAAACCGGATCGGCCGTGACATGGAAATACCCGTCCTGCATCCTGCGCGGCAATGAAAGCCAGGGTGAATTCTATTCGATCGCGATTGCCAACAATTATCAACAGGCCGACACCGGCACCAAGATGATTCATCTGGGCAGGAACACCAAGTCGCGCATCGTGTCCAAGGGCATCAGCGCGGGCAAGGCCCAGAACACCTATCGTGGGCTAGTGTCGATGCACCCGAAAGCCAGGGACAGCCGGAACTACACGCAGTGTGACAGTCTGCTGATCGGCGACAAATGCGGCGCACATACGGTTCCCTATATCGAGGTCAAGAACAACTCGAGCCGCGTTGAGCACGAGGCGACGACGTCAAAAGTGGATGACGATCAGCTGTTCTACTGCCGTCAGCGCGGCATGGACGAGGAAGAAGCCGTGGCTCTGGTGGTCAACGGGTTCTGCAAAGACGTGCTTCAGGCGCTTCCGATGGAGTTTGCGATGGAAGCACAGCAGTTGGTGGCCATCTCACTTGAAGGTTCGGTTGGGTGATGACGCGGTCACCCGGAACCCGCATCCGTAAGGATAATGTGCTGACCTGGCTTGGGTACGCATTGCCGGTTCTGGGCGGTCTGCTTGGCGTGGCCTACGTCAACACCCATTACATGGAATTCATCAACCCGGTTTGGGCGGTAGGTGGCGGGGCAATCCTGGGTTGGATTCTCGCCAGACTGATCCGCAGATTGCTGGGCTAGAACAATGCGGGGTCACAGTGCCCCTTGCGATACGCAAAAGGACAAAAAATGCTGGAAATCAAGAATCTGCACGTGAAACTTGAAGAAGAAGACAAGCAGATCCTAAAGGGTGTGGACCTGACGGTTGAAGCCGGCAAGGTACACGCGATCATGGGGCCGAACGGGTCAGGCAAGTCAACACTCAGCTACGTGCTGTCGGGCCGCGACGGGTACGAAGTAACCGAAGGTTCGGCCACTCTGGACGGTCAGGACCTGCTGGAGATGGAACCGGAGGAACGCGCAGCAGCAGGTGTTTTCCTTGCCTTCCAATACCCGGTTGAAATCCCCGGAGTTGGCAACATGACGTTCCTGCGCACCGCAGTAAACGCGCAGCGCAAGGCCCGTGGAGAAGAGGAACTGTCTGCCGCAGACTTCCTGAAAGAAGTGCGTGCCAAGGCCAAGACGCTAAAGATCGACGCGGATATGCTTAAGCGCCCGGTCAATGTTGGTTTTTCGGGCGGTGAGAAAAAGCGTAACGAAATCCTGCAGATGGCTATGCTTGAACCGAAGATGTGCATCATGGACGAAACCGACTCGGGCCTTGATGTGGATGCGATGAAGCTGGTCGCCGAAGGTGTGAATGCCCTGCGGGACGAAGGCCGTGGGTTCCTGGTGATCACCCATTACCAGCGCCTGCTGGATCACATCAAACCTGACGTCGTGCACATCATGGCCGATGGCCGCATTGTCAAAACCGGAGGCCCGGATCTGGCGCTTGAGGTTGAAAACAACGGTTATGCCGACATTCTGGCCGAGGTGAACTGATGGCTTTGCCGCAAGCGAAACAAACCGCAACCGAGGCGCGTCTGGCTGCGCTGACCATGCCTGACGCGGGCTGCACCCGCGGTGCACGCGAAGACGCTCTGGCGCGTGTTCTGGAATCCGGGCTGCCGGGGCGCCGGGATGAGTATTGGAAATACACCCAGCCCGACAGTCTGATTTCTGCCGAGGCTTTGCCTGCGGCGGTGTTTGTCAATGATGAACCGGTACTTTTCAACGACCTCGACCGTTTGAAAATAGTCTTTGTCGACGGGGTGTTCAGCGCCGAGGAATCCGATGAGCTGTCGCTGGACGGTGTCAAGATCGACCGGATTGAAGACATCTGCTGCAAAGACATTCATTGGGCAAAAGACCTGTATGGCGTTCTGGAAGCGCGTGGCCAGTCCCCGGTTCAACGTCCGTTGGCTGCATTGAACACGGCCTTTGCGTCGGACGGTGTCGCCATTCACGTTACGGGCAAACCCTCTAAACCGATCAACCTGATCTATCGTCATGCCTCACCGACATCCGACGCGATCCTGCATCACGTTATTCGTGTGGAAAGCGGGGCCGAGGTGACAATTCTTGAATCCGGTCCGGCGGCGTCGCGTTTCAACAAATGCATGGAGATTGAAATCGCCGACAAGGGGACGCTGCATCATGTGCGGGCACAAGGCAGGGACCATGAACGTCGCGCCGCGACCCATATGTTCACGCGTTTGGGGGCAGAGTCGGTCTACAAGTCCTTCACCTTGACAGCGAATGGGGTGCTGACCCGTAACGAACAGGTCGTTGAACTGACCGGCGACAATGCTGTGGCGCATGTGGCCGGGGCCTGTGTTGGGGATGGTGATTTCCACCATGATGACACGGTGTTCATCACCCATGACGCGGTGAATTGCGAAAGCCGTCAGGTCTTTAAGAAAGTGCTGCGCAACGGTGCGACCGGAGTGTTTCAGGGCAAGATCCTTGTAAAGGAAGGGGCCCAGAAAACCGATGGGTACCAGATCAGCCAATCGCTGCTTTTGGATGATGATAGCCAGTTCCTCGCCAAACCCGAACTTGAGATCTACGCCGATGACGTGGCGTGTTCCCACGGCTCAACCTCGGGGGCGATTGACGAAACAGCGCTGTTCTATCTTCGGTCACGGGGTGTTCCGGTCAAGGACGCGACCAACATGTTGACGCTGGCATTCCTGGCCGAAGCGGTGGACGAAATCGAAGACAGTGCTTTGGCAGATGAAATCGTAAGCCGTCTGGAAGGGTGGCTGGCGCGCCGAAGCTGATGGCCCTGTCGTCGGATATCCTGGCAACGTACCGGGGGCCGGGGCGCGTGGTGCGCAGGCTTCTGGATATGGGTCAACGAGAAGACCGGGCGCTGATCTTTGTCATGGCGTTTTGTGTGGTGGCATTCATCGCCCAGATGCCTGGCCTTGCCCGTAAAGCGCATCTGGAAGGCGTTGAGCTGAATATGCTATTGGGTGGTGCTCTGCTTGGATCAGTGTTCATTCTGCCCTTGGTTTTTTACACGCTGGCACTGGTATCTCATTGGGCGGCACGCCTGTTTGGCGGGCAGGGAAGCGCTTATGGTGCGCGCCTGGCACTGTTTTGGGCGCTGTTGTCCTCTGCGCCGCTGGTTCTGCTGAACGGCCTTGTCGCCGGATTCATCGGGCCAGGGCCTACCTTGACGTTTGTAGGTCTCGCCTGGGTTGCTGTTTTTGTCTGGTTCTGGGTATCCGGTCTCAGACAAGTGCAAAGGTCCGTCGCATGAATTCGAGTTTTCTGGGAAATCTGGCGGTCTTGACGATCAAGAACCCGGCCGAAGCGGCGCGACGGCTGATGGCGCTCAAGCTGGGACGAGAAGTGCTTTGGTTGGCATTTGCGCTGGCGGTCGTTTTGAACTGCGTTGTCCAATTGGGAATTGATCTGTCGATAACAATGGCGGCGGGTCAACCCTCTCCTGCGCTCGAAAGCATTCCCATGGTTTTGGTGCGCTCGGCCGGGGCCATGATGCTGAGCATTGTCGCGTTCCTGCTGGTCGGGCGAATGCTTGGAGGTCTGGCGAGGTTCGATGATCTGATGGTTCTGACGATCTGGCTGCAATTCCTGCAAATAGCCGCCTTGGTCGTGACGCTGATCTTGAGCCTGACCCTACCGTTCCTGATGATGATGACCTTGTTGGCGACAGCAATCCTGAGCCTTTACGTCACGCTTCATTTTCTGAACGAAGCGCATCAGCTCGGGTCGCTCTGGAAATCCTTTGCGGTAATTGTGTTGTCAGCCCTTGTCGCCATCCCTTTTGTTCTGTTTCTAAGCCCAACCGGGCCCGTCTAGGAATACCACTCTTATGTATGATGTGCAGAAAATCCGCTCTGACTTTCCGATCCTGTCGCGTCAGGTGAATGGCAAGCCTTTGACGTATCTCGACAATGGTGCTTCGGCTCAGAAACCTCAGGTGGTCATTGACGCGGTGACGCGGGCCTATGCCGAGGAGTATTCGAACGTCCATCGTGGCCTGCATTTTCTGTCCAATCTTGCGACAGAGAAATACGAGGCCGTTCGTGGCACGACCGCGCGGTTTCTGGGGGCATCGAACGAGAATGAGATCGTCCTGAACTCTGGTACCACCGAAGGGATCAACCTGATCGCCTATGGCTGGGCTATGCCGCGACTTAAAGCGGGGGATGAGATCGTTCTGAGTGTGATGGAGCATCATGCAAACATCGTACCCTGGCATTTCCTACGCGAACGACAGGGCATCGTGCTGAAATGGGTCGATGTCGACGCAGAGGGCGGGCTTGACCCTCAGGCGGTAATCGATGCAATCGGGCCGAAAACCAAGCTGGTTGCTGTGACACACTGCTCGAACGTGCTGGGTACGGTCGTGGATGTGAAAGCCATAACTGACGGTGCCCACGCCAAGGGCGTCCCGGTTCTGGTTGATGGCAGTCAGGGTGCCGTTCACATGCCGGTAAATGTCGAAGAGATCGGGTGCGATTTCTACGCGATCACTGGCCACAAGCTTTATGGTCCGTCAGGGTCGGGTGCGATTTTCATCAAATCCGACCGCATGGCCGAAATGCGCCCCTTTATCGGTGGCGGCGACATGATCAAAGAGGTCAGTAAGGATCAAGTCATCTATAATGACCCGCCTATGAAGTTCGAGGCCGGCACGCCGGGGATCGTTCAGACCATCGGTCTTGGCGTAGCGCTGGAGTATATGATGGACTTGGGGATGGAAAACATCGCTGCCCATGAATCCAGCTTGCGCGATTACGCGATGCAACGTCTGACAGGGCTGAACTGGTTGCAGGTTCAGGGCACTCGCCCGGACAAGGCCGCGATTTTCAGCTTTACGCTGGACGGTGCTGGCCATGCACACGACGTCTCAACCATTCTCGACAAGAAGGGTGTTGCGGTTCGTGCCGGTCACCACTGTGCCGGGCCACTGATGGACCACCTGGGGGTGACGGCAACGTGCCGCGCCAGCTTTGGTCTCTATAACACTACCGATGAAGTTGACACGCTGATCGAAGCGCTTGAATTGGCGCATGATCTGTTTGCCTGATTTTGGTCTTGATTGGGGTGCGGCAATCGCGATTTGCAGTTGCACCCGGATTGGAACAAGGTTAGCTAACGGCCAAGGCACCTGTAGCTCAGCTGGATAGAGCGCTGCCCTCCGAAGGCAGAGGCCAGAGGTTCGAATCCTCTCAGGTGCGCCATTTTCGCCATGTTTTTAAGGGTTATTGGGAAAAACAGCCGCTTCTGTACCACATTTGCAGGGGCTTAAGTACCACATGGCTATCGTGATGAAGATCAAATACCTCGACAAACTCAAAGAAGGCTACAGGTTCAAGCGCAGGTTTCCAAAGGACGTTGTTCAATTCACTGGCAAGGAGTTCTTTCAGGCTCGGTTCGCGGTGAAGGAAGAGGGACCCGCTCTTATTCGTGAACATGCGGCCCTACTGAGAGACTTTGACAACACCGTCAGGGCAGCCAGAAAACGGGCGACCGGGTCGGAAGAGTTGCCTCCTAGGGAAAGATGGTATCGCGCCCTCACAGAAGCCGAGAGGCTTGTCGGTGAGCTACCTGACGAAGACCTCAGTGACGTCCTAGCGGATGAGATGCACAAGCTAGGTTCGGACCCGATGCTACTCAAAGCCATCCGGGACCCAGAAGCTAAACCCCCTGCGGTTACCCTAGCTGACGCCAAGGCTATCTATGAAACGGAAAGGGTGAGGGGTAAGAGGTCCTCCCAACAACAGCTTGATCGAACCTGTAGACGTATTGAGGATGTGCTTGGTCCCTTGGATCAAATCAAGCTGATGGGATTGAAGCGAGAACAGGCGCGGTATCTGCGTGACCAGATGCTCAAAATGACCACCTCACCCGGCAAGCTACTTTCTCCGTCATCTGTGAAGCGGGAATTGCGGATTGTCTCTTCTATGGTCAACGTGGGTATAAAGGAGTTCGACCTTACCAATGAAGCATCGAACCCCTTCCAAGGGTTAGAGGTTCACCAAGGGGAAACCAAAGAAGAAGACAAGAGGCTGCCCCTAAGTATGGACCAGATGGAGGCAATGAGTGTCAGGTTAAGGGACCACGCAAGGTCACCTGATCTACCTTTGATATGGGATATGCTCATCGACACCGGCTGCCGTCTAGCTGAGATAACTGGTCTCACCCTAGACGATGTCCACCTTGATGATGATATTCCAAACATCGACATTCGCCCAAACTCCATCCGGCCTATCAAGACTAAGGTATCAGTGCGAAGGGTCCCACTCACTGGCAGCGCTCTGGTGGCTGTTAAGGCAGCCGTTGAGAAACGCAACGGGGCTGGTGGAAGTGACCCATTGTGGCCTGCGTATGGCCGCGACAGGGGGGCTGACAGCGCGTCTCAGGTGCTTATCAAACATCTCAGGACCATTACCCAAGACACAAGGCTGACAGTCCACTCCACGCGGCATGCAATGAAGGACCGCCTAAGGTTGGCTGGTGTAGACCCAGTCGTTCAGAAGTTTGCGTTGGGTCACGCTGTGGCCGGTGTAGGCGAGACCTACGGTGGACCAGAGGCTAGACTGAAGTTGGTCTCAGATGCCTTCAATAGTGTTTCCTAAGTCATTGAAAACAGACCGCCCCAATTAGGAACAGTCTGTTCGTTAGCGGGGTGACGCTCGGCTCAGAGAGTTCGCTAGGTGGGGCGTTAAGGCTGGGCTTTGAAATACCGCTTCCTCGCTAGAGAAGAGCCGAGGGGTGAAAATACAAAGTAACCCAAATACTTTCTGACCAAGGTGTTTTTACCTGGTGGTGGGCTACCTCTATTCCATCAGCGAGGTTGCCAAAGCATCGGATGAGATCGTCGCTTTGACCTGATAGGCTCCGAGCACAAAAAGCCCTATCGCCGAAACTGTGGCTAGAAATGCCAAAACGTGAGATGAAACATTGGCAATACGACTCAGGCGATCACTTTTCCCCTCAGTTCTCTTATTCAAGATCGCCAGCATTGAGTAGTGGGTCAAATAGGCCAAAGCTAACGCAATCACCGAAGCAGCAACGCCCCACGCGAAGTACATCAGTGCAAACGCAACACCTTCCAATAGTGCCGTTAAGTCGCCGTTGTCTTTAACTATCGAAGCAACAAAACCAAGCACGGCAACAGCCGCACCACCGTTGATAAGCAGTGCACTTTTCAGTACAATATTTGAGGTATCAATAGCTTTTTCGTTTATCATCTGGAACTCTTCAAAGTTCCTTTGATGCTGAGCTTCGTTAGGGACTGCCACTTGTGGTTCCTTCTCGTTTGCCTGAATTACGAATTTCGCTTGGCCCACCAGTTGGCTAAGTCAGGCCCTGCACTGAACCCCCAACCAGCCCCAATAGAGGTGAAAACCGAAACTCCGGCTATGGCGACAAATGGCCCGCCGACAATGCCTGTACCGCTGCCCACTAAAAACCCGAGCAGCCCTCCAGCGGCGGCTCCTAGCAGTCTTGATTTTCTCAATTTGAGGGTCCTTCTATCTGCAATATCCCGCACGTTTCAGCCGTGATTTGGCTGCGGCTGTTTCCAACTTCCTGTATCTGCCACCTGAGTACCGAGGGCAATCTAGTGCGTGGCCAGCGGCAATCACAGCGGCACCCACGTCCTGACCATCCGCATAGCAAACACCGACCCAGCGGTCATAGGTACGTTCTCCGTTCAAGTCGCACGTTACAGTCTTCCCGCGAAGATAGTTGACCATCCACCGTTTAGCACTCCGACCAGAACGGGTGCCCAACTCGGGTGCATCAACGCCGTTTAATCGCACAGGGGTGCCATCAACGACGATGGTGTCTGCGTCCCGGACGTATGTGCCACCAGCGAGAGCATTCGTTGCGAGGGCGAGAGTGAAGGCTGTGAGAAAGCGTTTCATGTTCGGAAATCAGATCAAGAAGGCAAAGGTCTGGCTATCAGCTACGCCTCTAGCCTCGTGTTAGCAACCCGTTAGTGCTGAACGAATACTCTTCCTTTTTCCCAATGATGACATGGTCATGTATGAGTATGCCCATAGTATTGCAGGCATCCTGAATACGTTCTGTCGTTAAGATGTCAGAAGTGCTGGGTGAAGGGTCACCTGAGGGATGATTGTGGACCAGTATGAGTGAACTCGCGTTCAGTTCTAGAGCACGTTTGACAATTTCGCGAGGGTACACTGGTACATGGTCTACTGTGCCTTTTGCCTGTTCCTCGTCAGCAATCAGAACATTCTTGCGGTCCAGATACAGGACACGGAACTGTTCCACCTCTCGGTGCGCCATTGCGGTCCTGCAGTAGGTGACCAAGGCTTCCCAAGATGAAACCACATCCCGCTTCAATACCTGAGCCTGTGCCATTCTGTGCCCAAACGCTTCGACCACTCTGAGGTGATAGTAGACCCAGTCGTTTGCACCATCGACTTGGAGTATTCGATGCCTTGATGCTGCAATGACCCCGTTTAAGTCGCCAAATTCTGCCAGTAGACGTTTCGCAAGAGGTTTAACGTCAATTCTTTGGATGGCGTTGAACAGAAGGAGTTCCAGTAGTTCGTACTCGGGCATCGGTTGGTGACCGCCCTGTAAGAAGCGATCTCTTAGGCGCTGGCGGTGCCCCCAATAGTGAGGTCGTTTGGCTCCGTCATCACCCGTAACGAGGCCGCCCCCGGCTGCGTTCTTTGGCGATAGACGGTCACGATAAACATAACTGGGTGAATGGGCTGGTTCGCTGATCGCGTCCGGTGGGGGAATTCGCGCGTCGAGGTCTTTCAGCCCCTTCATCGCATCCTCTGAGAAGCCGTATTGCCCGTCGTATTTGACTAGCTTGCCGAACTTCTTTCTGTCTCCCGCTATCACCCCTTTGAGGTGGTCTATGATCTGGCTTTTCATACCCGCGCCCGCCGTTGAACTCCTTCCGTAGATATTGGCGGGACGTTGGTTAACGATGCGTAAATGAACGGAGTTCCGCGATCTGGTCTTGCTTTGCGGCACGCTAGCAGCAAGATGTCGTCATGAGTTTATCTGACATTACTACAGCATCAATCATAGCCGCATGTGACGAATACGACGAGCTTGGCAAAACCAGGTTTCTGAAAAAGTATGGCTTCGGTAGTTCGAAGAAGTACCACCTTCTCCACAACGGGAAATACTACGAATCTAAGGCTATCGTGGGGGCCGCGCATGGATATGTGGGGCCGGGATTTGTTCCGCTTAATGCTAAGAACTCATCTGGTGGGCAAAGGCTCGCCGTGCAGGTCTTAGAGAACCTAAGATTTGAAGTGGTTGAGAATCCGCCGCCAACACGAAATCCGGACTGGTCGCGCGACGAACTAATCCTCGCAACTGAGTTCTATCTTCGACACGCGCCGAGTATTCCCAGCAAATCATCTAAACCGTTGACTGCACTCGCGGACGAAATACGTGCGACAGCAGTTATGCAGGGGCTCAGCGGCAACGACACCTTCCGTAACCCAAACGGTGTTTACATGAAGCTTATGGAGTTGCGGAAATATGATGAAAATTACAAAGGCATTGGGCTTGGGCACGAGCGTGTTCGTGACGTTGAACTTGAAGTCTTTACGTTGCCAGAGCGCGAATTATTGTTGGCTGCGTATGACATAAGAAACCGCATTCAGGCTTTTCTTGAAAGCGGGGGGCAGGTTCCGAAGGTTGAAAGGCCGCTGCCAAAATCAGAAGTGCTACGGGAGCTACTGGCAAGCGATAAGCCATTGGAGAACCAGCTAGCGGAAGTTCTGATTGATTGGCAGGATACCAAACGTGACTTCGGACGGTTCCCGGGGCTTGGTCGAGAACCAGGCCAAATTCGGAAACACGGTGCTGTGCATGTCATAGAAAAGCGCGTGCGCTCTCGTGCCAGTGGTTTCGATGAAGTATCGGCATCCGGTAAGTCTTACGAACAAATTGTAGTCGATCACTTCAAGCAATTCCCGAGTGAAGTCGTTGAAACCGCGAAGAAACGGCTCGCGGATTTCGACTTGGCAATGCCGACTGACAACCGGGATGAGTTGGAGAAAAAGGCCAAGGCCATAC
The DNA here is from genome assembly GCF_056537065.1 of Ruegeria sp. CH2. Taxonomy (NCBI): domain Bacteria; kingdom Pseudomonadati; phylum Pseudomonadota; class Alphaproteobacteria; order Rhodobacterales; family Roseobacteraceae; genus Ruegeria; species Ruegeria sp. CH2. The sequence goes on along the minus strand of NZ_JBQFQV010000001.1, from coordinate 359,134 downwards.
TTTCGCGGCCTGAAATGCTCTCAGAACCGCCTGCTGGTAATCCGTCACCAAAGAAAGAGCTAGCACTCGGGACGGTCTACGTCCGCGACCCACGCGTCGTTGCGTACACACAGCAAAGGGCAAATGGCGTGTGCGAACTGTGCCAACAAAAAGCACCTTTCCGCAGGCCAGATGGCACAGGCTATCTCGAAACACACCACATATTGCCTCTAGCAGAGGGTGGTCCCGACACCGTAGAAAACTGCGCTGCTGTCTGTCCTAACTGCCACCGTGCGTTGCACTCAGCGAACGACAAAGAAGGCTTAGCGGAGGTTTTGAAGAAGCGCCTGAGCGATACGGTTTGACTCGTCGTGCCACTGCAAACGGGCCTTTGGAGCCTCTATGCCAAACCCATCTACCCCGGCTGAATACCGCCGGGGTGAACGTGGTGTTCTCGAGGTAAATATGCCCCGAACTCAGGCCGCTTTGTAGGCAGCGTTAGCAGCCATTGCGTCTACTTCTTCATTTCTTCGGTCTCCTGCGTGACCCCGAACCCATTCCCATTGCACGTTAAGCTCGTGAGTCACTGTGAGTAGTTCCTCCCAAAGGTCGCGGTTTTCGACGGGCTTACCGCCCGCTTTACGCCAGCCGTTAGTCTGCCATTTGTGGTGCCAATCAGTCATTCCTTGGATGAGCAACCGGCTGTCAGAGTAAACGGTGATCTGAGCTTTTTCGCCTTTCTTGATCTTTTTCAGGCCCTGAATGGCGGCTGTCATTTCCATCCTGTTGTTGGTGGTGTGTTTGACGCCGCCATTGATGGAGCGCTTCTTGACCTCTTTGCCGCCTTCGTATCGTCGGAGAGTTGCAGCCCAGCCGCCGCGACCGGGGTTTCCAAGGCATGAGCCATCAGTGTGAATAGTGATTTCAGTGTTTGTCATTTGGGCTTCTTCTTCGTTCGTTAGGGGGCTGTGGTTTGTTTGCAGTCGGTCATGGCGACCACGCCAAGCTCAACCAAGAATGAAAGCGCCTCGCTCTGTGAGACCTCACGCGCCAACTGTTTGACCATGCGTTCCCGCACGGTGTTAACCGTAGCTACCACTTCGGGGCGCACTCTCATGCTGGCCCAGTGGTTTGGTCGGTCGACCCAAGGGACAAGCTGTTCGTCGATCTTGTCGCGGCCCAAGCGGGAACGTGCAGTTGACTTCAGGCGCTTCGTAAACGCTCGTCGCTTGTCGTAGCCGATACAGCGTAGCCCTTTGTCGGCCACGCGATTTTGTTCATTCAGTTCCATTGTATGTTCCAGATATGAAAAGGGACGCCCGTTCTGGACGCCCCGGTTGCTGTTCAGAGGAGAAAACGCCTCCCTCTATGCTGTCTCCCCTAGGATGACCCGATCAGGCAGGCCTTCGTCTGTGAACTCCACACACGCAGCACCATAGAAGGCAGGGCGACTGGTCATTACATCGGGGCGGCTTTGGTTGAGGCCAAAGGGTCCCAAATCGGCATGTTTGAAGAAGTCTGGGCGGACATCGTGATGGAGTTTCTTAGACCAGACCGCAGTCCAGGCTGTGTCGGGGGAGAGGTCATCGTAGTCATCAACAACAGGGCAGTCATCCTCATTGTAAGGACCGAAATACGGAGTGAGTTCGATAATGTCACAACCACATACCTTGGATTGGCAAAGACAGAATTGCACCTCGTCTGACCTTAGGCGGCGCTTATCGTTGGTGTGCTTGTAGAGACCGAGCGGGCGCATAGGGTCAGGGATGAAAGGTTGATCAGCATCGCTATTTTCAACCACTGTTTTCCTGAATACAGGTGTCAGAGGTTCTGGTTTTGCCGGAGACCAATGATCGGGGTGTTCGCCCTCTAGAACATTCTCTTCAATCCACTCAATGAAAGAAGTGGTCTCAATGGGGTTTCGACCCCGAATGGTCTTGGTTTGTAGTTCAATGATTGACCGAGGTGAGATGAGAGACCCTCTGTCCTTGCTACCATTCATGAATGAGAATGCTGTGTCAGCGATCTTGATCTTATCCATCGCATGCAGACGACCAATGGTCTTTGCATATCCCGCCTTCTTGGCTTTAGGTACACCTGCCGCGGCCAAAGCATCGGCAGCATACAGCCACTTACGACCACCTGTAGCCACGACGTTGATTGGTTGGTCTTTGAAGATGAGAGTTGAATGATGGAACGACCTATCATCAAATAACGGCGTGCCCAGCGCATCGGTCCGCATGTGTATATCCTTTCTGGGGTGGGCTACTAAGTATAACCATAAGGGTAAGGGTAGGTGTTCCCGGGGTAGGTGTTCTTGCTGGTGCCTGCTCGGGAACATTCGGAGGTTTGCCAGATGCGGTCTCGTTCGCTTCCTGCATTGCGTGCAACTTGGCTTTTCAATGGATGACGCCCCATGGCAGGGGCACGCACGAACTACCGGACGGAAAAAACCTGCCGTCTGGCCTGCCAACACTTCGGGTTTCGGAATTCAGTGTACGGCTATAGTGGGGGTGAATGCTCGCGCAATGTTCCAAGCGTCTATACTGTGGGTAAATGGACTAATGCCAGTTTGAGCGACCACTGTTGCTTGCTGAATGTCCGCTTTCTGCTTGTTTGGGGGCGAATTGATTTCAGGCCCTCACGTCGCCTCTTTCGCCAGCCTATAAACAGTCGCTCTGCTGACCCCGAAGTCTCTCGCGATCTGGGTCGGCTTCTCGCCTTTCTGGAACGCTTCGCGAATGGCGGCTGCCTTGTCCTCATCCATTGCTGGGCGTCCCTTGAATTTCCCTTCAGCCTTGGCCTTCGCAATCCCTTCCCGCTGCCGCTCAAGCATCACCTCACGTTCAAACTGAGCAACGGCCCCTAGGATGGTCTCAAGCATCTGCGCAGTGGCACTGTCATTCATCATGGGCATGTTCATGATGTGCAATTGGACACCTTTGCTTGCAAGCCGTTTACGAATGTCGATGAGGTCAGGAACAGAGCGTGCCAGACGGTCCAGCTTTGTGACGACCAGAGTGTCCCCTTCACGGGCAAAGTCTATGGCCGCTTCAAGCTGGTCACGCTGCTTAACACTGCTAACCTGTTCTGCGAACAACTTCTCACACCCATGGTCTGTCAGTTCACGCTGCTGGGCCTCAAAGCCTGCAATCTGGTCTGCTGTTGACGTCCGCGCATATCCTATGAGCATGTGCCTGTCTCCGAATGTGTATCGTTTATCTTTATGAGGTAAATAGGAAAGTGTATCATAAATGTAAACCCAACTTAAATGAGACAGTATGTAAGGGGTTGGCACCTGTCTTGTTACACTCCGGTCAAATGAGACACAGATGTTCAGGCAGCCTTCCGGTGGTTCGTGAAGGTCAGGGCGTAGCGTCCAGCGTCAAGGAACACCTCACCCGGTGCTTCTCGTGTCACCTTAAAAGGAACTGAACGAGCCTCACGTTCGATGAGCAAGTCAAAAGGACCAAAGCGAATGTCAAAGATGATCATGGGTCGTTACCTCATAAATGATGTCCATCATTAGCGATGTGCGTTCAACTTGGCTCCGCTTCAACAGCAAGTCAACCCATTGAAAAATATGCACTAAAAGGACTTTCCTGCCGGTGGAGAGAGGTGGCCCTGAGGTGGTCCCACCGGGGGGCCTGCGCGGCATATTCTTTAATCTCTAACACTCAGGTTTTTTCGCCAAAATATTCGGTAGAACCTGCCTCCCAATTGAAAAAAAGAGCAGTCATAGGTGGACCATTCTTTCTTTTGGTGAGTAATGTCACCGAAAGTAATTAGAGGTTGAGCAGTGTCAGAAGAAGACTTTGTCCCAAGAACATTTTCCCAGATGTACGAAAGGCCCGACGCGAACTCTGGAGACAATGCAAGAGTTAGGCTCAGGTTGGCAAAAGCCTTTGAAAGGGCTGTGGGAGAAGACCATATCTCTGTCGGAAATGCGATAGAGGGCCTTGTCGGGATAGATGGCCCTAGCAGAGTTGGCATATACTACGCGGACTGGCCTCGGTACTTTGAGGGTCTAGACTGGCGAGATTGTCGAAACTGCATTAGCGCCTTGATTGATTACCTGCTTGAGAAATCAAATACCGAAAGAAGCTCTGTTTACAGTAGGCGGCTAAGCGAGTTTTTCAGGGATGTTAATCGCGTCTTCGCTGAGGAAAATGTCTTAGCGAAACTGGATCGCGATGGGATTGTTCACCCAAAGGTCGATCAAGCCTTTGAGGTAGCAAGGACTTGGGCTGTTAGAGGTGTGGAGGCTGCTGAGTTTGAGGCGGCGCGAACCCACCTTGATGAAGTAGAAACCGCGCTTCTGAAGAACCCTGTCGACGGTGCTCAAGCAATTTACAGGGTCTTTCTGGCAGCAGAAAATATATACAAGCAGATGACAAATGACGACCGACTGGTCTCTGGTAAAGCTAAGACAAAGATTGGAAAGTTCCTCGCTCAAAATTACGATAACGGTTCATCAGAATTGAGAGTGGCAAATAGGCAGTTGGCGGGGTTTTGCGAGTGGATAGAGGCAGCGCACACCTATCGTCACGAGCCGGGTGCCAACGCTCCAAGTCAACCACCTGAGGAACTTTGCATACTGTCGGTTTCTGCTGGTTATGCGTTTGTACGCTGGCTTTCAGACTTGAAGAGGCTGGTTGATACAAACAAAGACTGATTTTCAAAGAGCCACGACCAACCTTGACAGCTTCTGTACCACTTCTGTACCACTTGCGTCACACCTAGCGGCTGACATTCTCAATAAAATAAGGCGTTACGCGGAGGTTGGATTTGCACGAGAGCCATCTCAGGTGCGCCACCCAATATTCAAAATTGGATCGAAGTCGGGAGCCCAGAACTGTAGGCTTGTGAATTAGCTCGCTTTGCGCGTTGATCGTGCAGTCATCACAACGGCCCGCAAGCTAATAACCATAGCCGAGTTGTAGTGCTTGAGAGAGGGATACCCTGCCAGGTACCGAGAAATTCAAATTAGCAGACTTGGCGGCTCTGCCGCCAATCGCCACGAAAACTATAAAACCGACCGGAATAAACAGTCAGCTAAAGTTCTGAACAAACCGGGAGGAGCGTCAAGGTGTTACCCGCGCCAGGTGCGAACTACGCCGCAATCCATGTGTACGAAGTTCGATCCATAATACTGACCAACACCGCCTGCGCGGCACGACATCGCCGCCTTGGCCATCTGCGATACCGAGCGGGAGGCAAGGCGCAAATCAGCTGCTTGCCCTTCCATGTGAAGCGAGTTGCGCGCCACACGGCGGGACCGGGAACGCAGCATTGCGTTGGTCTGAGGAGAGCGGTAGCCGGACAACAGCATATAGGGTTCGTTGACATCCAGCAGGCTGTGTGATGCCGCCATGATATCAATCGTGCGTAAATCGATGGATTTTACCTGATCTGTGCGCCAATCACGCATGAAGTTGTTCACTTCTTTGACAGCGTCCTTGATATACTTACCATCGACCCAATAGATCATATCCAACCGTTCGCCAGTGCGACCGGAATACATACGAATGCGACGAATATCGCCGCCACCGCGTAAAAAGCCTGCTGCGTTGGAGTAGGTGGGTGCTGCTACGACTGCCGTTGCTGCAAACGCTCCCAATAGGGCACGCCGGGTCAAGCCCGAGGAACTGCTCTCTGTCATTTTGGTTTCGTCCCGTACTGTTCCTGCCTGCACACGATGTTACGTGCACTGTCTTAATTATTCCCATCCCAGATGCGGGATTTATGGCACAATCGGAATCGACGGCCAAGAAGTGTTTCATTTTCACCTTTTCAAGGGGGAATTTTCGGCAGTTTTTTGCGCATTTGCCACAGAGCATCACAAATATTTCGCAGTTGTGGGCTTTGGGCCGCGCAGCCGATGCAAACGCGCATCAGGCCCACGAAGAAGCGATTTGGTAAGGATATCGTGAGTGGACAAGCGTTCTGGCACGACTGCATAGTTGATCGACGTATAAATCACCAGTTCAAACTATTGAATTCCAAGGCCATCCTATGTTTTCTGTTCTCCGCACCAGTACCAGCATCCTGTTTGCCGCGTGTTTCGTGGCTACCGCATCCGTCGCCAATGTGTCGTCTGAAGCTACGCCAGGAACTGCGTTTCAGATGGCGATGGCTGAACATACTCAGCAGGCGCCGCAACTGGTTGAGTTCTACCGGGCAAACGGGTTTTTGCCGCTTTGGGTCGGCGATACGCCTGAACACACTCAACGCCGGGCGGCGCTGATCAATGCGCTTACGAATGCGCATCTGCACGGCCTTCCACAGGCCGAGCCGACTGTTGCCGCCGTGATGGAGAAGATGGAAAAGGCCCGTTCGGTGCGCGATCTCGGTGCGGTTGAAGCAGAACTTAGCCGTATCTTTGTCGAATATGCCGACGCGCTTTATGCGGGCGCAATCCGGCCCGGCAGTGTGGATGATGGGCTGGTTCGGTCCGTAGAACGACGCAGCACTGTTGAGCATTTGCTGGGAATAAGCACTCTGGGCGCGGCCTACTTTACAGTCTTGGCGCCGCAATCACATCAATACCGCGCATTGATGAAGCAGAAGCTGTCCTTGGAAAAGCTGGTATTTCAAGGGGGATGGGGGCCAACAGTTCCCGAAAGCAAACTGGAATACGGCGACACGGGACCGAATGTTGTCAAGCTGCGCGACCGTCTGGTGGTGATGGGTTACATGAAACCGTCCGCCAGCCCGTCTTTCGACAGCGCGTTGCTTGAAGGCGTTCGTGCCTTTCAATCCGCGCATGGGCTTGAAACCGATGGTGTGGCGGGCAAGGGGACGATTGCCGAAATTAACCGTCCAGCCACAGACCGGTTGAAAGCCGTTTACGTTGCGTTGGAACGCGAACGCTGGCTGCCTCGGGAACGCGGCACGCGTCATATCCTTGTGAACCAAGCCGACTTCACGGCCAAGATCGTGGACGAAGGGCAAGTCACTTTTGAAACCCGCGCAGTCATCGGTAAAAATGTGCATGATCGAAGAAGTCCGGAATTTTCGGATGAGATGGAGCATATGGTGATCAACCCAAGCTGGCATGTTCCCCGCTCGATCGTGACCAAGGAATACCTTCCGAAACTGCAATCAAACCCGAATTCCGTGGGACATATTCTGATAACTGACAGAAGCGGCAGGCAGGTCGATCGGGGTGCGGTGGACTTTACCCAGTTTACGACCAGCAATTTTCCCTTCGCAATGCGTCAACCGCCCAGCCAAAGCAATGCGCTGGGTCTGGTGAAGTTCATGTTCCCCAATAAGCACAACATCTATCTGCATGATACTCCACAGAAAAACCTGTTCTCGCGCGAAGTTCGGGCCTTTTCACATGGGTGTATCCGCTTGGCCCAGCCATTTGAATTTGCTTACGCCTTGCTGGCCAAACAAGAGGAAGATCCAAAGGCATTCTTCCATCGCGTTCTGAACACCGGAAAAGAGACCAAAGTCAATTTGGAACAGAAAGTTCCGGTGCATCTGATTTACCGCACGGCCTATATCGGGCCCAAAGGCGAAGTGCAGTATCGTCGCGATGTCTATGGGCGGGACGGCAAGATTTGGGATGCCCTACAAAAGGCAGGGGTGGCCCTGCCGGACGTTCAGGGGTAAGCACAGGGCAAATCCTGCCAAAAGGAAGCCCGCCATGCAGTTTACCGTACAACAGATTGCCGAGTCTCTGGGTGCCGAATGTCAGGGCGATGGCGGCCTGACGATTGTGCGCGCCGCCGAACCGGGCGATGCAGGCCCGACAGATCTGGCGATGGCTATGTCTCCGAAGTACGCCGAGGCGCTTACCAACGGAGCCGCTCGTGCGGCCGTCCTTTGGGAGGGCGCCGACTGGCAGGCGATGGGATTGCGTGCGGCGATTTTTGTAAAACGTCCCCGTATGGCGATGGCTGGCATCACTTCCATGCTGGACCGTGGGCAAGGAGTTGAGCCGGGGATTCACCCCTCGGCCGTGATCGATCCAACAGCTGAAATCAGTTCTGACGTGGCGATTGGACCGTTGGTTGTTGTAGGAGCGCGCGCCCGGATCGGCGCAGGCTCTGTCATAGGGGCACATTGCACCGTGGGAATGGACGCCATATTGGGCGACCAGGCAGTGTTGCGCGAAATGGTCAGCATTGGCGCACGGGCGCAGATCGGAGATCGTTTTATTGCGCAACCCGGTGCCCGGATCGGAGGGGACGGGTTCAGTTTTGTTACCCCCGAAGTCTCGGGCGTCGAAAATGTACGCAAGACAATGGGCGATCAGGGTGAGGCCAAAGCTCAGAGCTGGCTGCGCATTCACTCGCTGGGTGCTGTGGAAATCGGTGACGATGTCGAAATTGGCGCGAATTGCACAATCGACAATGGCACGATCCGAAATACGTATATTGGCCACGGTTCCAAGTTGGATAACCTGGTCCATGTCGGGCACAACACCCGAGTCGGTCAGGACTGCCTGTTGTGCGGTCAGACTGGTGTGTCGGGTTCGGTTGAGATCGGAAACAACGTGGTTCTGGGCGGTCAGACCGGCGTTGTCGACAACATATTCATCGGGGATGGGGTTATTGCCGGTGGCGGCACCAAGATACTTTCCAACGTGCCTGCTGGTCGCGTGATCATGGGGTATCCCGGCGTCAAAATGGAAACGCATACGGACATCTACAAGGCACAACGGCGTTTGCCCCGTATGGCACGCGACGTCGAGGCATTGAAAAAGGCTGTTTTCAAACAGACCCCGAGCGATTAAATCAACCTCAAACTGATAATCAGGGGATCGACATGAGCATCAGCGACCGCGTCATCGCGATCATTGCAGAGCAGGCCGTTCTGGAGCCATCGGATGTAACACCCGAAAGCACGCTGGAAGATCTGGGTATCGACAGCCTAGGGCTGGTCGAAAGCATATTTGCCATCGAGGAAGAGTTCGACATTTCGATTCCTTTCAATGCCAACGAGCCCGAGGCCAACGATTTTGATATCTCCAATGTGGCTGCGATCATCTCTGGGATCGAAAAGCTTGTGTCGGAAAAGGTCTGACACACGCTCATGAAACGCGTTGTCATTACCGGAGCAGGTACGATCAACTCGCTGGGCCATTCGGTCCCTGACACGCTGGAAGCAATGCGCGAAGGTCGTTGTGGTATTTCGGAACTTGAATTCCGGGATGTTGATCGGTTGGCCATCAAGATCGGCGGACAGGTTCGGGGGTTCGAGGCGGAAGGGCGGTTCAACCGACAGCAGATGTCGCTGTACGACCGCTTCACCCAATTCACCCTGACGGCAGCCAAAGAGGCGATTGAACAGTCGGGTATCGAATTTCACGGCGAACTGGCGGCCAGATCAGGCGTCGTTCTGGGGACCGCAGGCGGTGGTGTTTCAACCTGGGATGACAATTACCGTTCCGTTTATGAGGACGGGAAGAACAGGGTACACCCCTTTGTCGTTCCAAAGCTCATGAACAATGCCGCCGCCAGTCATGTTTCAATGGAACATAACCTAAAAGGCCCCAGTTTCACCGTGTCGACGGCATGTGCGTCATCAAACCATGCGATGGCTCAGGCCTTTCAGATGGTGCGTAGTGGCGCGGCTCCGGTCATGGTTACGGGCGGGTCCGAATCGATGTTGTGTTTCGGCGGTGTAAAAGCCTGGGAAGGTCTGCGCGTGATGTCGAAAGACGCGTGCCGCCCGTTCAGTGCCAACCGCAACGGAATGGTGCAGGGTGAAGGGGCTGGCGTCTTTGTCTTTGAGGAATACGAACACGCCCGCGCCCGAGGGGCCGAAATACTGTGCGAAGTTGTCGGCTTTGCCATGTCATCGGATGCCTCTGACATTGTGATGCCCAGCAAACAAGGGGCCGCGCGTGCCATGGCCGGTGCCTTGGCCGATGCGAAGCTGAACGCAAAAGATGTAGGTTATATCAACGCGCATGGCACCGGAACAGCTGCAAATGACAAGACCGAATGCGCAGCCGTGGCCGACGTATTTGGCCCACACGCCGACGATCTGATGATCTCGTCCACGAAATCCATGCACGGCCACTTGATTGGAGGGACCGGCGCGGTGGAATTGCTGGCCTGCATCATGGCACTGCGGGACGGTGTCATTGCACCGACGATTGGATATGAGGAACCGGACCCGGAATGCGCGTTGGACGTGGTACCGAACGAAGCACGCGAAGCAAAGGTCGACGTCGCGCTTAGCAACGCATTCGCCTTTGGTGGGTTGAATGCCGTACTGGCCCTGAAGCGGGTTTAGTGAAAAAGCCGCCGTTAATAATACGGCGGCTTCCACGGATGTTTTTTCTTAGTTTGTGTTGACGTTCAGAGCGTCAAAGCCCGATGTGAAGCCGGAGAGCGACATGTCCATTTCAAGAACCTGATCCGGGAAACGGGCGGGAACCAGTGAAAACGTCGCTTTGGTTCCAGCTTTCATCGCGTCGATATCCCCTTGGCTAAGACCTAGTTGCGCGATGCAGCCCACGGGAACGCATTGGTGGTAGTTGTACAATTTACGCGGCGCGCCATCGATTGACAGGGCCAGTTGCGCTTGCAGCAGAGTTTCGAGGGGTACGATCACATTTGCCCAAGCAACGGCGGCACCACCTTCTGGCAGTTTCCCGATGGATACTTCTGCGATCGGATCACCATTTTTACCCTCCAGAACCTGAACGATGGCGCAAGGATCCTCGCCTTCCTGTGCCTTGATACAGGATACGTCCCAATCGCCGAATTCTTCCTTTACGAACTGTTCTCCGACCCGGGGGCCTTCCTGACCAAGGTCCAGACCGGCGTCTGGCGCTGTTGTGGGTGTGTCTTGTGCATACGCTGCGCCGGATAGCAGAACAGCGGCGATCGTGTTGAACGAGAGGATTTTCTTGAACATGAATGCCTCGGGTTGATGATTGATCTTTTTGCTTCGTTTAACACTCTTCTGAACCAGTGTCAGGCACTAACAGAACTGCCTTTGTGAACGTGAACGGATTCTTGCCTGAGGCCTGGAACCGCACCTTCGGAGATTAGAAAAAGGGAGCTGTTCGACCAGCTCCCTTCCCCATAAGTTTCTCCCCGTCGGACTGGCCGACTTATTTATGCGCAAACCCTACGGAAGGGGCGCACACGGGTCAACAGCAATCCTCATTTTTTAATCTATGCGCCAGAATAATAATCCGATGGCCAAACCAAAAAGGCCGTGCCAGCAGGCACGGCCAGTCGACAGGGAGGAAGTCTGCCCCGCAATGCAAGGCAAATAGACTATCGCAGTCAAAGGTTAACTTTGTATGCTGGCGGCAGATCGGTGAACAATAAGGCAATGTTAATGGGCACGAATATCTTTTTGGGCGGTGGCGGTAAAAACTATGGCCAGCCGCAGGAACTGGCGTTGAAATATGCCAACCGCCACGGGTTGATTGCCGGGGCAACTGGTACCGGCAAAACCGTGACATTGCAGATTCTTGCAGAAGGTTTTTCTCAGGCGGGTGTCCCGGTATTCCTCTCGGATGTAAAAGGGGATCTGTCTGGTCTGGCCCTTCCCGGAAGCGAGGCTCACAAACTGCATCAGGCCTTTCAGGACCGGGCCAGTCGGATCGGGTTCGAGGATTTTGCCTATTCTGCCTGCCCGGTGACATTCTGGGATTTGTTCGGTGAACAGGGCCATCCAGTGCGCACGACGGTGACGGAAATGGGTCCGCTGTTGCTGTCGCGGTTACTGGAGTTGAGCGAGGCGCAGGAAGGTATCCTGAATATCGCATTCCGCGTGGCCGACGAAGAAGGGATGCCGTTGCTGGACCTCAAGGATCTACAGGCGCTGCTGGTCTGGATCGGAGAGAATCGGGCGCAACTGTCATTGCGATACGGCAATGTATCCACGTCCTCGATTGGGGCGATCCAGCGACGTCTGTTGGTTCTCGAGAATCAGGGCGGAACAAAACTGTTTGGCGAACCGGCGCTGGATTTGGCCGATCTGATGCGAACTGACGAAAACGGGCACGGAATGGTGAACATTCTGGCATCAGACCAGCTGATGGCAGCCCCACGGCTATATGCAACGTTTCTGTTGTGGCTGTTGAGTGAACTGTTCGAAGAGCTGCCAGAGGTCGGAGACCCCGAAAAACCAAAGCTGGTGTTCTTTTTTGACGAAGCCCATCTGTTGTTCGACGATGCGCCAAAGGTTCTGGTGGACAAGGTCGAACAGGTCGCCCGCCTGATCCGTTCAAAGGGTGTGGGTGTATACTTCATTACTCAGAGCCCCGCCGATATCCCGGAAGATATTCTTGGACAGCTGGGCAACCGTATACAGCACGCATTAAGGGCATTCACGGCGCGGGACCGAAAGAACCTGCGGCTGGCCGCTGAAACCTATCGCGAGAACCCGACTTTTAACACGGAAACGGCAATTCGCGAAGTCGGTGTGGGGGAGGCCGTCACCTCAATGCTGCAAAAGAAAGGTGTTCCGGGCGTGGTCGAGCGTACGCTTATTCGTCCGCCGGGATCTCAGCTGGGGCCAATTTCAGATGCCGAACGTCGGGATATCCTTGCCGCCTCGGCGATGGCAGGAAAATACGACAAGAGCGTAGATCGAAAATCTGCCTTCGAGATTCTTCAGGCTCGGGCCCAAGCTGCGGCCAATGCCGCAGAACTGGCCGAATCCGACGAAGTTCTTGAAGCGCAAACGCCGATCGAACGCGAATATTCTTCGGCCCGCAGATATTCGGGCAGCCGGGTCGGCCGGTCCTCCTCCCGTGTTGAGCGCAAGCAGGACACGTTTGCCACGGCAATGACCGAAGCGGTGATCAAAGAGCTTAAGGGCACAACCGGGCGCCGGATCGTGCGCGGTATCCTCGGCGGATTGTTTCGCAACAGGTAAAAACGTAGCGTCCTTGGTGGGCGCTACAGCGTTTACTTCAGTCGGCGTTGGCCTTCCTGGCGACAATAGGCGTCAGCCTCGGGAACAGACATCTTCGTGGCTGGGAAGTCGATTGCACGGTCCCAGGTCACGCGATCCTGACGATACAACTGACAGGTCACGACACCTTTAGGTGTCTGAACCTTGACGGGCGTCGTCTCAAGATCTTCGGGGCTGGGAACACAAGCGGATACCGCAACCGCAATAGCCGGAAACAGAATGAGTGATTTCAGATGTGGTGCTTTCATTTTCTACTCTTATCTACTCGTCTTGTTGATCGATTGAAACGGCATAGGCGAGGGTGAGTGCCAGCAACCTGCCGCAAATCGAAAACACTGTGGTGGGTTCGTTTATTCAGAAAAACCTTAAGAATCAAGAAACCGCGCCAGATAAGTGGCGCGGTTTTGCGCATTGGAACGTGGCGCGGACCTATTTCTCGGGGATCAGACCCCTTGGGCTGAATCTGAGAACAATCAACAGGATCAGGCCCATCGTGAACAGGCGCATATGTGCGGCACTATCAATAAGATGTGCCTTCAGCGCGCTGCCATCCGGCAAGCCTGCAGTGATAACACTCATCAACCACAAGCCAATCGGTTCGACCTGAACCCACAAGAACCATATCAGGAACGCACCCAAAACGGCCCCGAAGTTGTTGCCTGAACCGCCAACGATCACCATGACCCAAACCAGGAAGGTAAAGCGCAGCGGATTGTAGGTGCCCGGCGTCAGCTGTCCGTCCAGAGTGGTCATCATCGCGCCTGCGATGCCGCAAATGGCCGACCCTAATACGAAAATCTGCAAGTGGCGACGGGTGACGTCCTTGCCCATCGCTTCGGCTGCAACTTCATTGTCGCGGATTGCGCGCATCATGCGACCCCACGGGCTTTTCAGCGCCATCTGCGCCATCCAGAGTAACGCCAGAAGAACCAGCATGAACAGCAGCGAATACCCAAGTTTCACCGAGAGGGTGGATGCAGTGACCGGATCCAGCCCCAGCCATTCGGCGCGGGCAAGAAAAGCCGGATCTTGCTGCAATTCAACTTCGTACCCGACAACCGGTGAGGGGCGCGGAATGCCATAGACATTCTTCACGCCGCGGGCCAGCCAATCCTCGTTCTTCATGACGGCGATGATAATCTCGGCGATACCCAGCGTGGCAATTGCCAGATAATCTGACCGCAGCCCAAGCGCGGTTTTGCCAATCAGCCATGCCGCCCCGGCAGCCAGCAGACCTCCGGCAGGCCAGGCCAGCAGAACGGGCAGGTTCAGACCACCAATGTTACCGGCAATCGCCGGGTCAATGGCCTCGACCGCGGCAACATTGGGGTCGAACACGGCCCGGTAGAGGAAAAAGCCGACGATAAGGACAGTGATTATTGTCAGCGTCTGCACCCGGCCTTTGGGCATTTTTGTTGCCACCAGGACGGCTGCAACCACGGTGGCAGCCCCCAACAGCAAGGACAGAACGATACCATAACCGCCAGCGCCCCAGGCGCCCGGGGTAGGCGCTGTTGATACCAGCACCACGGCCAGACCGCCCAGCGCGACGAAGCCCATGACCCCTACGTTAAACAGGCCCGCAAAGCCCCATTGCAGGTTCACACCGATCGCCATGATGGCCGAGATCAGCCCCATGTTCAGGATCAGAACGGCAGTGTTCCAACTTTGCGTGAAACCGGTCAGCAGAATGAGGCTGCCAACCGCTATGAAAAGCAGAGTGTTTTTGACAGATTCGGTCATACTGCTTTTCCCTTGAACAGGCCCGTGGGCTTAAACAGAAGCACAATCAGCAGGATGACAAAGCTGACAGCGAATTTGTAATCGGTGGACAGGAGCTGGACCAATCCGGACGGCTCCAGGTTTTCGGGGGCCACATAGGTCAGTACTTTTTTCCAGGCATAGGTGATCGTCACCTCGGAAAACGCGATGATGAACCCGCCGGCAATTGCGCCCAGTGGGTTACCAAGGCCACCCACGATGGCCGAAGCGAATATCGGCAGCAGAAGCTGGAAATAGACGAAGGGTTTAAAGCTCTTGTCCAACCCGTAAAGAACACCCGCTGTGGTCGCCAAGGCGGCCACGATGATCCAGGTGATCATCACAACACGTTCAGGGTTGATGCCGGACAAAAGCGCCAGATCCTCGTTGTCGGAATAGGCGCGCATCGATTTCCCGGTTCGTGTTTTATTGAGGAACCAGAACAACAAGACCACGGCAATAACGGCCACTATCAGTGTGATCCCTTGCGAGGTCTTGATAGCCAGCCCCTCTTGTAGGCCCGTCATGGATTTGAAGTCCCGCGCGGATATCAGGAATCTTGCACCGTCCGAAAACTTTTGGTCATCCGGCCCGATGATAAAGCGCACCAAACCGTTCATGATGAACATTACACCCATTGATACGATCACAAGGATAACCGGCTTGGCCTTTTGTTCGCGGTAAAAGCGGTAGACCAGCCTGTCCGTGACCAACACCAGCAGGATGCAGCCAAGGATGGCAAAGGGCAGGGCGAGCAGGGCAGTCGGCAACGGCCCAAAGCTGACACCAGCGGCCTGTAAGCCCCAAGTGACAAGCACAGCGATCATCGCCCCAAAGGCCATGGTGTCACCATGTGCAAAGTTCGAAAACCGCAGGATGCCGTAGATCAGGGTCACGCCAAGCGCTCCCAATGCCAGCTGGCTGCCATAGGCAATCGCAGGCACGATGACAAAGTTGGCCAGTGTGACCAACGCGTTCAGTAAATCCATGAATTCTTCTCACTGTCCGGGTGCGGCTTTATGGCATGTGTACCATTGGTAATTCAACACACGGCTATGGTTTTCAACGAATTGGGCGAACGTTTTTTGCCAGGGTAACGCGGAACCAGCAAGGCTTGTGAGTTTCCGAGAACCAAACCCGCAGGTGAAGCCGCGCGACTTTTGAGGTCAGCGTGGCCACCCGGCAGTATTGCTTGGATGCAAAGTCACGCCTGAACGTCTTGGCATTTGCCGAAATCCTCGTCGGCATGGGGACCTTTGACAGACAGATCATAGGACATGTCGTCAAGTTGAACCACCAGCGTCATCACGTTCTGACCTTCGATATACATGAACGTCATGCTTCCCACGCCTTTGAGGATCACAGCATCGCCTGCGGCTATTGGGGTTTCAATGTTACCTTTGTCACCGTCCGCGGCACGGCTAAGGCGGATTTCGCTGCCGTCGCGGTCGGAGGTGCACAATAGGTGGCGTTCTTCGGCTACTGCCTGAGTGGCCGAAAATAGGGCAAGCGGCAAAGCGATCCAGAGTTTCATAGTCTGCGGGTCCTTGTCTTCGATTTTGCATTCGCCTTCGAACTGTCGAGCCATTGGTTCAGTAATATGGCCCGACCGGCGTGGATGGCCCGCCTAAAGCTCCATTATGTCACAAATTGAACTTAAGCGTGTTTTTTGCCCTTTGAATAACGCGTGAAAATAACCGATTTGGTCTCGTGAAAGAGCCATTAAAACAAATAAATAATAGTCATGTTTAACGTCCTCAAATTTAACGCACCATTATCCTGACATATTGAAAACACAATCAGACATGGGTTGAGCGATTCAGGTTCAAAGTGACCCGCGCCGGGCCGTTCTGTCTGCCAATCTAGGGCCCCAGATTGTTCTTGTCTCAAGCTGAGCGCACACCACCTCACCAGGCCTCAAGTTCCGGTGAAATAGCTGGTTCAGGTCTATGATACGAAAGGGTTTTTCCTAAATTCACTTCGTTGAGCTGCGGAAGATGTGATTGTCGAGCGCAGCCAGGACCGAAATATAAGGCTGATCTCGCGAGCGTAATAGCGCGCGAAGGCAGGCATAAGTAACAGAAGGAAGAAACTCATGAGATTTACCGCGCTGATCACGGCTGGCCTGTTGATGCCCACATTCGTACAAGCTGCAATCGACGACCCGCTGAATGGCGCGGATTTTGTCGTCAATTGCCTCTCCGACAAAAACGGGGGATCGGTGACTCTGGCGCGGTCGGGTGAGACGGACAAGGGGTTCATCGTGGCCGAAAACATCAAGGGCGAGGCGAAGATTATTCCCGGTCTGAACTCGCTCACCTTCCTGCATATCATGGATCAGGACGTGGTGACCTTTGTGATGGATTTCGATAACCTGCACTATGACATGTCGGTCAAAGGCCCACATGCCGCGAATGACTCCGGATATTGTAGCAATCCGGCGGGGTGAGAATTAGGAAGGCGGTTGTACTTGGTTATGCAGTGATTTTCTGCACTGTTTTCCTTGAAGCAACGTGTTTCTGCGAACCCACTGCTAGAATGAGGAGGACGGTGCGCACCAAAAGGGAGTTTGCGCTCCGTCTCATCCTCAACCGCCCAAGAAACTCTTCCGCACTTCCGGATCGGCCAGCAATTCCTTGCCCGTACCGGTATAGGCGTTTCGCCCCTGAACCAGCACATATCCCTTATCGGCAATCTCCAGCGCCTGGCGGGCGTTTTGTTCAACCATCAGGATCGGCAGGCCGGTGCGTGCGACCTCGATGATGCGGTCAAAAAGCTCATCCATCACGATGGGTGAGACACCTGCGGTGGGCTCGTCCAGCATCAGGACCTTGG
Source organism: Ruegeria sp. CH2 (assembly GCF_056537065.1). Classification (NCBI taxonomy): domain Bacteria; kingdom Pseudomonadati; phylum Pseudomonadota; class Alphaproteobacteria; order Rhodobacterales; family Roseobacteraceae; genus Ruegeria; species Ruegeria sp. CH2. The sequence continues at coordinate 341,656 of NZ_JBQFQV010000001.1, read as the reverse complement.
GTTGCGTCATCAGCGCGCGACCCACGGCAACCTGTTGGCGCTGACCGCCGGACAGTTCGCCGGCAGGTTGGTTGCGTTTGTCACGCAGAATTGGGAACAGATCATAGACCTGCTCCATTATGTCCGAGAAATCGTCGTGCCGGATAAAGGCACCCATTTCCAGATTTTCCTCGACAGTCATCGAGGTGAAAATGTTCGATGTCTGAGGAACAAAGCCCATACCGCGGATCACGCGATCTTGTGGGGTGAGGCTGGTGATATCCTCGCCGTCCAGGCGTACAGAGCCGGCGCGCACATCCAGCATCCCAAACACAGCCTTCATCGCCGTTGACTTGCCCGCACCGTTGGGGCCGACAATGACTGCGATCTCACCCTTGTCCACGGCAATGGTGCAGTCATGCAGGATATCCGGGCCTTTGCCATAACCGCCGGTCATGGTGTCGCCGATCAGAAACGGGCCGCCTTCAACGCGATGAGTCGTCCCGCTTTTACGATGGGCAGGCGTCATTGTTCCGATACCTTGCGTGTTGGTAATCGATGCGTCCTTGTTGCCCTTGTCGTCCTGATAGGGGTTGTCGCTCATGCCAGCGGTCATGTCTGGGCCTCCAGCTTGTCTTTGTTTTTGAGGCCGGTGCCAAGATAGGCTTCGATCACGTGCTCGTTTGCCTTGATCTCATCCAGAGTACCCTCGGCCAAAACCTTACCCTCGGCCATGCAGATGACCGGGTCGCAGATCTTGCCGATGAAATCCATGTCGTGCTCGATGACAACAAACGTATAACCACGCTCTTTGTTCAGGCGCAGGATCGTATCAGCGATGGTCATCAGCAGGGTGCGGTTCACGCCTGCTCCGACCTCGTCCAGAAATACGATCTTGGCGTCCACCATCATGGTACGACCAAGTTCCAGCAGTTTCTTTTGACCGCCCGAAACCTGACCGGCCTTGTGATCGGCCAGATGTTCGATGGTCAAAAACTCCAGCACCTCGTCTGCCTTGGCTTTCAACGCGCGCTCTTCATCAGCGATGCGCTTGCGTCCGAACCAGGTATTCCACAGCGCCTCACCCGATTGCGCACCGGGCACCATCATCAGGTTTTCGCGGCAGGTCATCGACGAGAATTCATGCGCGATCTGGAACGTGCGCAGCAAACCTTTGTGAAACAGCTCATGCGGAGGCAGGCCAGTGATATCTTCACCATCCATAACCACCTTTCCGCTGGTCGGAGGCAAAACACCGGCGATCACGTTGAACAGAGTGGTTTTTCCGGCCCCGTTGGGCCCGATCAGGCCGGTGATCGACCCTTTTTGGATTTCCAGCGACGCCCCGTCCACCGCGTGAAACCCGCCGAAATGCTTATGCACGTCCTCGACGACGATCATGGTATCCCCTTGCCTTGTCCCCGTGAAACGAGGTGCAGCCTTTTGTCATTGAAACAGCCCGGACACAAGGCCCGGGCTGTCTGATTTTATAGCTTGATATGCGGGATCAACGGAAGTTGACGGTCTTGTTTTCGCCGTCGGTCACTTCGATCTCGCGGTACGACCCTGCGCTTTCGCCGGGGCCGATCAACTCGACACCGGACGCGCCGACATAGTCGATGTCCTGACCGGCGGCCAGCAGTTCCAGACCTTTGGCCAGTTCACCCGGATAGATCTTTTCACCCGGCGCATTGGCGACGTCCATAACTTTGCCCGCGTAATCTGCCGGGTTGGTCGAACCGGCGGCTTGCATGGCGAACATGAACAGCGCTGCCGCGTCATAGGATTCGGGCGAATAGGGCGACGACCCGTCAAACCCGGCTGCTTCAGCCAGTGCAAAGTACTTTTCTGCACCTTCACCACCCGACCCGGCGATCTGACCGAACGAGCCGTTCAGGTCGGGGCCGACATTTGCGGGCAGCGAGTCGCCAATCATGCCACCGGGCAGACCAAAGGTGTCAAACGCACCGCTGTCCAGCGACGACTGGATGATGCCCAGACCACCCTGGTCCAGATAACCCGCGACAACCAGAATGTCGCCACCGGCCGAGGCCAGCGCGCCAACTTCAGCCGAATAGTCGGCCTTGCCGTCTTCATGCGCCGTAACGATGGTCACTTCGCCGCCAACCGCTTCGAAGGACGTCTGGATCGCATCGGCCAGACCTTTGCCATAGTCGTTGTTGGTATAGGTCAGCGCGATCGAGTTGATGCCGCGATCCTTGAGGATATCAGCCATAACCTGACCTTCGCGTGCATCCGATGGCGCGGTGCGGAAGAACAGGCCGTTGTCCTCCATGGTCGACAGGCCGGGCGAGGTCGCCGAAGGCGAGATCATGACCATGCCGTTTGGAATGGCAACGTTTTGCAGAATCGCGCCGGTAACACCCGAACAGTCGCCGCCGATGATGCCTGCAACGCCGTCAGCGATCATACGCTCGCCGTTCGAGGTGGACAGACCATTGTCGATACAGCCGGTATCGGCACGTACACCAGCCACGCTGGCACCGTTCATGAACTTGCCGGATTCGTTGACTTCGGCGATTGCCAGCTCAGCACCCGACCCCATGGCAGGGGCCAGCGATTCAATGGGGCCGGTAAAGCCGATCAAAATCCCAAGTTTGACATCTTCGGCCATGGCTGCGCCGGCCAGCAATGCAGTTGCTGCAGTTGCAGTAAGCAGCTTTTTCATATGGTTACTCCCAGTTGTGAACGTATTCGTTCTGGCGACGACCCTAGGCAAGCTGTTCGGAAAAGAAAAGTCCTAACGCAAACGTGTCTTTTTCGGTTGAAAATCTATCTGTTTTGTTGGGACTCACCCCTGATTGTCACCGAAAGGGACCAGAATGCTCAGAACGGCGATGATTCTGTCTTTCTCACTCTGCGCCTTGAATGCCGCAGCTCAGACGTTGTCGGTTTCCACCGGGATGATCGAACTGGAAGAAATGATCGGCGGGCTAGAGACCCCATGGGCGGTTGGCATTTTGCCCGATGAAAGCTTCCTCGTCACGGAACGGGATGGAAGGTTGCTGTATGTGCGAAATGGACAAGTTGGGGATGTTTCAGGCGTTCCAAAGGTTGCCGCTCTGGGGCAGGGCGGATTGCTGGACGTCACGATTTCGCGCAATTTCAATCAAAGCCGAGAGATCTTTCTGACCTTCGCAAAACCTCAGGGCGACGGTGCAGGGACTGCGGTTGCGGTTGCGGTTGCGCACCTATCCGAGACTGGCAAAAACCTTCAGAACTTCCGAGTAATTTTCGAGGCATCGCCCGGTGGTACGGGTGGTCGGCATTTTGGCAGTCGTGTGGTCGAAGCGCTGGACGGGACATTGTTCGTGACCCTCGGTGACCGTGGGCATGCGGAGAATGCACAGGATCGGTCCAATCCCATGGGCTCGGTCATCCGTATCAACCGCGATGGGACGGTTCCGGCAGATAACCCCTTTGTCGGGCAATCGAATATCGAACCCGAAATATGGTCATACGGTCATCGAAATCCACAGGGCGCGGATTTGGACGCGCGTGGCCGACTTTGGACCTCGGAACACGGGGCGCGGGGTGGAGATGAAATCAACCAACCCCGCGCAGGCCGGAATTATGGTTGGCCTCTCATCTCCTATGGTACGCATTATTCGGGTGAAAAAATCGGAGAAGGTACAGCCAAAGAGGGGCTGGAACAGCCAGCTCACTACTGGGATCCTTCCATCGCGCCGTCTGGCCTGCTGGTTTATTCCGGCAAGCTCTGGCCGCAATGGGCAGGTGATGTTTTCGTAGGATCTTTGAAATTTGACTATATCGCCCGACTTCAGGGCCATCCAATGCATGAAGCCGAACAGATCAGAAGCCCTGAAACCGAGCGCGTCCGCGATATCGTCGAAGCGCCAGACGGGTCGATCTGGTTTATTTCGGTTGGGAAGGGGGCAATTTACAGAATATCTCCGGCGGAGTGACCTTAAACCGATAGCCGCCCGCTTTGCGCTCCGCGTTCGCGATAAGGTGTTGTGTTGTAATGCGCGCGGTAGCATTTTGAGAAATGGCTGGGCGAAGCGAATCCACAGGCCAGCGCTACGTTGATGACGCTCATATCCGTTTGCATCAGCAGGTTCCGCGCCTTGTGCAAGCGAAGTTCCATATAGTACCGCTTGGGCGAGCGGCTGAGATAGCGCCTGAACAGACGCTCAAGCTGTCGGGTCGACATGCCGACTTCCTTGGCCAGAATCGAAGGTGAGATCGGCTCTTCTATGTTCTTTTCCATCATCAGGATGACCTGACTCAACTTGGGGTGACGTACGCCAATCCGTGTCGGTGTAGATAGGCGCTGCGTGTCCTGATCTGTCCGGATAGACGAATAGATCATCTGATCCGCCACCGCATTTGCCAGGTCTTCGCCGAAATCGTCTGCAATCAACTTGAGCATCAGATCGATAGACGAGGTCCCTCCAGCCGTCGTCATACGACCGCCGTCAATCTGAAAGACAGCTTTCGTCAACTCGACCTCATCGAATTCTTCGATGAAACTGTCTGAGTTTTCCCAATGTATCGTGGCGCGTTTGTTATCTAGCAGACCCGCCTTGGCCAAGGTATAAGCAGCCGTGCACAGACCGCCGATCCGCAATCCGCGCCGTGCCTCGCGCCGCAACCAGTTCAGAATGCGTTTGGTGGTCGCGGCTTGTACGTCAACGCCCCCGCAAATCAGAACGACATCGTCGCGTTGCAGTTCGTCCAGGTCACGATCCAGTTTGAATTCGGTTCCGGCTGAACATGAAATCGAATCTCCGCCTTCACCTGAAAGCGTCCATGTATAAAGTTGTTTGTCGGCCATGCGGTTTGCGATGCGCAGGCTGTCGAGCGCCGACGCAAAAGACAGCAGCGAAAACTTGTCCAGCAGGACAAAAACGAAATGGCGGGGTGTGGCCCCAGCATTTTCCACCGTGACTGCTTGGCGTTGCACTTGCATGACAAAATGTCCTTAATTCTGCGCGGGAAAACCTGGTATCCGGCGACGTATTTGGCAGTCACCATGATCAAAGCTTGTTTGCGGCGTCAAGAGGCGCAAATGGGATATGGTCACTCTTCATTGCTTTTTGTATAGAGGCGACCTGAACACTTCAGCGGAGATCAAAGCTATGACCGAATGGCAAAAGTCGAACTGGCGCAACAAGCCCCGGGTTCAGATGCCAGACTATACCGATGCGGCCGCATTGGCCAAGGTCGAGGCCCAGCTTTCGCAGTATCCCCCGCTGGTCTTTGCCGGTGAAGCGCGGCGCCTCAAGCAACATCTTGGTGCCGCCGGTCGCGGCGAGGCCTTCCTGCTTCAGGGCGGGGATTGTGCTGAAAGCTTTGAACAATTCAGCGCCGATGCGATCCGTGACACCTTCAAGGTGATGCTGCAAATGGCGATGGTTCTGACCTACGGTGCCAAGGTGCCCGTGGTAAAGGTCGGTCGCATGGCCGGTCAATTTGCAAAGCCGCGCAGCGCCCCGACCGAGGTTGTGGATGGTGTAGAACTGCCCAGCTACCGGGGTGACATCATCAACGAACTGGCGTTCACGCCCGAAGCGCGGATTCCGAATCCCGGAAAGATGTTGCAGGCCTACACGCAGGCGGCGGCCACGTTGAACCTGCTGCGTGCCTTCTCAACCGGTGGCTTCGCCGACATGAGCCGTGTTCATTCGTGGACGCTGGGCTTTACCGACGAACAGGACGTTCAGAAGTATTCCGAAGTTGCGGACCGCATTCAGGACACCATCGACTTCATGGAAGCGGCTGGTATCACGGCAGACACGACGCACGAATTCTCGACCGTTGAATTCTACACCAGTCACGAAGGTCTGTTACTGGAATATGAAGAGGCGCTGACCCGTCTGGATTCGACCTCGGGCAACTGGCTGGCCGGGTCTGGCCACATGATCTGGATCGGCGACCGTACACGCCAACCTGACGGCGCACATGTCGAGTTCTGTCGTGGCGTTCTGAACCCGATCGGATTGAAATGTGGTCCGACGACGACGGCAGAAGATCTCAAGGTTCTCATGTCGAAGCTGAACCCTGAAAATGAAGAGGGCCGTCTGACCCTGATCGCGCGCTTTGGTGCAGGCAAGGCGGGTGAACACCTTCCGCGTCTGGTCAAGGCCGTGAAGGAAGAAGGCGCCAAGGTTACTTGGGTGTGCGACCCGATGCACGGCAATACGATCAAATCGGCCACGGGCTACAAAACCCGCCCGTTCGATTCTGTCCTGCGTGAGGTGCGCGATTTCTTTGGTGTGCATCAATCCGAGGGCACGATCCCTGGCGGTGTCCATTTCGAGATGACCGGTCTCGACGTTACCGAATGCACCGGTGGTGTGCGGGCCGTGACCGAAGAGGATCTGTCGGATCGTTACCACACCGCCTGCGACCCACGCCTGAACGCGTCTCAGTCACTGGAACTGGCGTTCCTTGTGGCGGAAGAACTGACCAACCTGCGCCGTAACGGATCAAAACGCGCCGCAAGTTAAGCGTGCGAAAAGAGGGAAAAACAGCGGGCCAACGGTCCGCTGTTTTTTAGTTCCGGGTGTTCAAACTGGTTCAGTCATCGCGCGACACGACCAGACGAAGGTGTTTGGCCGCGCGTTTGAAATCCGTTTGGTCTTCGGCAAAACCGTCAACGGTTTGAGGCACAGCAGGAACTGGTGCCTGAACTTCCGAAAACGATTTGATCCGCGTATCAGTAATCGAAAATCTGCGTGGGGTTTTACCAATCGCACCATCCGCAACCATGACGCCCAGAACCCGGCTGACGTCGCCCAGATCGCTTTTGAGCGGCAAAAGGATCATGCAGGCCTGCATCCGGGTACGTCCCAGTATCCCGTTCGACTCCAGACCCAGTTCTGCGACGGCGGGTGCTGCAAATACCTGCTCCAGAACGTCCTTAATCCTGGCGCGGTCATCAGGTTGAAAAAAGGCCGTCACAGGCATGCCGCGAACCTCCATCCCCGCAAGCGCGTTCAAGTGGCTTCCGGCAAGACGAAACCGGGCCAGTCCGGGCGCGATCCGTTCAAGAATGAAAGTATATTCAAGTATGTTTTCCAGTCCACGCGGGTCGACCTGAGACCGCATCGGAACACCGTCACCGCTCAGCAATGCAGTCCAATACGCCTCGGCCTGGCGGATCGGCGTAAGGCTGCGCCCACTGTCAAAGCGATCCATTGCGACGATCTTTCCAAAATCTGACCCGGAACCAGTCCCGAAAAAGGTTTTCATTTTCTTCACCCGAACGTCAATTGGCCGCCATTTTCATAAAATGCAACACAACCGGAGCATTTGTGGCCTGCAAGCCATTACCAGGGGTAGTTTGACTCGGGTTTATTCAATTTTGGAGTAATTCTTTAACGAATGGTTAACTTACGCCAAACAAATGCTGCCTCAGCAAACTCTTGCTCTGCACCGGCCAATCGCATTAGGTGCGGCACACATCCAAAAGGGTGAGGTCACAGGAAAGGACAGTCATGATCAGATCCATGACCGGGTTTGCCTCGGGGAAAGGGGAATACGGACCGCACAGCTGGACGTGGGAGTTGCGCAGTGTCAACGGCAAAGGCCTTGATATGCGCCTGCGCGTCCCTGATTGGCTGACCGGGCTTGAGGTGGCCCTTCGGGCCGCGCTGTCAAAATCCCTGAGCCGTGGGAATGTGACCCTGTCAATGCGTCTGACCCGCGAGGACTCTGCCTCGGAACTGGCATTGAACGAGGTCGCTATGGCCGCTGCCCTGAGCGCTTTGGAACAAACACACAAGATGGCAGCTGCGCGCGGTATTGCTCTGGAACCGGCGCGCGCCTCGGACCTTTTGGCACTCAAAGGCATGTTGGATGCAACCGCAGATGCGGATGATCCCGCGCCGCTGGTTGCGCGCCTGACCGAAGATTTCAACGTCCTGTTGGCCGCTTTTGTCGATATGCGCCGGGCCGAGGGCGAGGCGTTGGCTGACGTGCTGAACACTCAGTTGGATCAGGTTGCGGCGCTGACAGCTCGGGCAGCTGATCTGGCCGTGCATCGTAAGGACAAGATGGCCGCGACATTGCGGGACAATCTGGCGCACGTACTGGACAACGCGCAGGGCGCGGACCCGGATCGCGTCGCGCAGGAACTGGCATTGATCGCGGTTAAAGCCGACATTACCGAAGAGATTGACCGCCTGTCTGCACATGTCGTCGCAGCAAGAGAGCTGCTTGGGCAGGAAGGGGCTGTCGGACGCAAACTTGATTTCCTGATGCAGGAATTCAACCGCGAAACCAACACGCTGTGTTCCAAGGCTCAGAGTACGGAACTGACGGCTGTCGGGCTGGAACTGAAGGCGGTGATCGATCAGATGCGCGAACAAGTGCAAAACGTAGAATAATGATGGGAACGACTGATATGGCGGATCGCCGAGGCCTTTTAATCATCCTGTCTTCCCCGTCCGGGGCAGGCAAATCCACCCTGGCAAAGCGGCTGATGGACTGGGACAAGGACCTTGAGTTTTCGGTCTCGGCCACAACCCGCGCCCCGCGTCCGGGAGAAGAACATGGGCGGGATTACTATTTTCTTTCAGAGGACGAGTTCAAGCAGAAGGTCTCCAATGGCCAGATGCTGGAACATGCGCATGTTTTCGGCAATTTCTACGGCTCACCCGCTGATCCGGTGCGTAGCTCGATTCACGCGGGCAAGGACGTTCTGTTCGACGTGGACTGGCAAGGTGAGGTTCAGATCCGCAATTCGGACTTGGGTAAACACGCGCTGTCGATCTTCATCCTGCCGCCGTCGATCCCTGAACTGCGCCGCCGTCTGGAATCGCGTGGACAGGATAGCGATGAAGTTATCGCAAGGCGGATGCTCAAAAGCTGGGACGAGATCAGCCACTGGGGCTATTACGATTATGTCCTGATCAATGACGATCTTGAGGCGACCGAAAAGAAGCTGAAGACCATCGTCAGCGCCGAACGGATGCGCCGTATTCAACAGCCAAATCTGCAACAGCACGTGCGCAAACTTCAAAACGAATTCGAGGGGCTGTCATGACGATCTACGCGTTAGGCGAGCACATGCCCGAAATTCACGAGGACACGTGGGTTGCGCCCGATGCCAACCTAATCGGCAAGGTCGTGCTGGAACAGGGCGCCTCGGTTTGGTTCGGCTGCACGATACGCGCAGATCACGAGGAAATCCGCGTTGGTGCAGGCAGCAACGTTCAGGAAAACTGCGTCATGCATATCGATGCCGGGTATCCTTTGTCGATCGGTTCGAATTGCACCATCGGACACAAAGTGATGCTGCACGGGTGTACGATCGGAGAAAATACTCTGATCGGAATGGGCGCGATTGTTCTGAATGGTGCCCGGATCGGCCGGAATTGCCTGATCGGGGCAGGGGCCCTGATCACGGAAGGCAAGGAGATTCCGGATAATTCCCTTGTGATGGGGGCTCCGGGCAAAGTGGTACGCCAGCTGGACGAGGTCGCAGCAAAACGGATTACCCTAAGCGCGCTGCACTATCAGGAAAACATGCGCAGGTTTCGTGACACCCTGAGAGCTGCTCAATAAGGCGCGTGGATTGATCGGGGTTTGAAGCATGTCAGATGACCTTCTTGATGGATTTGTCCAGGCCATCCCTATGCCCGCGCTGATGGTGGATCAGACCGAACGGATCGTTGCCGCCAATACGGATGCGAAAACCCTTTTGGGGCAGAATATCGTGGGGCGGCATTTTGCGACCATCCTGCGGCAGCCACAGGTTCTTGAAGCAATTGAACAAAGCCTTCAATCGAAGGGAACTAAGACGGCGCGTCATCTTTCCAATGATGGTGCACAGGACACAACATTTGATGTGCAATGCCGGTATATGAACGGGGTCGGAGCCGTGTCGGGCGGGGCCGTTCTGACCACTTTTCAAGATGTCACGCATCTGGAACAGGCAAGTCAGATGCGCCGCGACTTTGTTGCCAATGTCAGTCACGAATTGCGGACGCCTTTGACGGCACTGATGGGCTTCATTGAAACCCTGCGCGGCCCTGCACGCAACGATCCGGCTGCGCGTGACCGGTTCCTGCAAATCATGGCTGATGAAGCCAACAGGATGAACCGGCTGGTTGGCGATCTTTTGTCCCTGAACCGCGTGGAAAGCGAAGAAAGAGTACGCCCAAATCAACAGCTGGAGCTGACAGGGCTGCTGCAATCCACCCTGAACTCGTTGCGCCCCCTGGCGGAAGAGGCGGGTGTGACGCTAACGCTTGACGCACAGGACGGCCCACTTTCCGTGACCGGAGACAGCGATCAGTTACGGCAGGTATTCACCAACCTGATCGAAAACGGAATCAAATACGGTGCCAGCGGTGGCAGCGTCACAGTCAGCGTTCTGTCATCAGAGCGTGACGCGGCGATGCGTGGACCTGGGGTGCGGGTGAAGGTCATCGACAAGGGGCCAGGAATTGATTCCGTGCATTTGCCACGTCTGACCGAGCGATTCTATCGCGCCGACAATCACAGATCCCGGCAGTTGGGTGGAACGGGGCTGGGGCTGGCCATCGTCAAGCACATCGTCAATCGCCACCGCGGACGGTTGCGCGTGGAAAGTGAGTTGGGAAAAGGTTCCGTCTTTACGGTCATCTTACCACGGTAGCCCTTCCCACATTACCGCCCTTCAAAATCTGCCTCGTTTCGATTTTTTGACCCGAAATCTCCGGATAAACGAAGGTTGTCATAAAAGCGTTACACACTTGTCACAAAAGGCTTACGCACGGCCCCTAGGGGTGCACGCAGGATCATCATGGGGGTGATCAATCATACCTTTTCAAGGAGACTGAAATGTCCTTTGTGAAACTGTCGGCTTCTGCGCTGGCAATCGCCGCCGTCTCGGCAACCACCGCTGCTGCCCGTGACAACGTTCAGGTTGCCGGTTCGTCGACCGTTCTGCCATATGCCTCGATCGTTGCGGAACTGTTTGGTGAGAACACCGATTTCCCGACCCCGGTTGTTGAATCGGGCGGTTCGTCAGCTGGTCTGAAGCGTTTCTGTGAAGGTGTTGGTGAAAACACCATCGACATTGCAAACGCATCGCGCGCGATCCGTGAAAAAGAAATCAAAGCCTGCGCCGAAAACGGTGTGACTGACATCATGGAAGTCCGCATCGGTTATGATGGTATCGTTTTTGCAAGCCAGCAGACCGGTCCTGCCTTCACCGCTTTTGAACCTGCCGACATCTTTAACGCTTTGGGCGCAAAAGTTCTGAAAGACGGTGAAGTGGTTGATAATCCTTACACTACTTGGGCCGAATTCAACCCTGAACTGCCTGATGTAGAAATCGCTGGCTTTATTCCGGGCACCAAACACGGCACCCGTGAAGTGTTCGAAGAAAAAGTTCTGCTGATCGGGTGTGAAGCAACCGGCGCGATGGAAGCCATGATTGCTGGCGGTATGAGCGAAGACGACGCAGAAGATGCATGTCTGGCTGTACGTACCGACGGCAAGGCGGTCGACATCGATGGTGACTACACCGAAACGCTGGCGCGTATCGACACCAACCCCAATGGCATCGGCATCTTCGGCCTGGCGTTCTACGAGAACAACACCGACAAGCTGAAAGTGGCCACCATGTCGGGTATCGCTCCTTCGACCGAAACCATCTCGACCGGTGAATATCCGGTTTCGCGCCCGCTGTTCTTCTACGTGAAGAAAGCCCATATCGGCGTGATCCCCGGCCTGAAAGAATATGCCCAGTTCTTTACCCACGACGAAATCGCAGGCGCTTCGGGTCCTCTGGCAAACTATGGTCTGGTTGCGGACCCTGAGCTGGCAAAAACTCAGGATGCAATCGCCAACGAAGTCACCATGGGTTCGGGCAGCTAATCCCGCCTTTGGTTCGAAATACCGGGGGCGGCATTTATGTCGCCCCCACATTTTTCAGCTTTCCCGGCCAAGACCAAATGGGGGTTTCATGCCGATAGTATGGCTCGTTCTGATCGTGCTTGCGATTGCTTCAGTCGGTTACGTGTTGGGGCGCACACGCGCCCTGCAAAGCGCCACAGGAGATACCCGGGCTTTGCACTCGCTGCCGTCGTATTATGGCGCAAATGTCGCTCTCAAGACGATCGTACCCGCATTTGGCCTTATGATCCTCTGGTTGCTGGTACAACCGCTTTACGTGAACTCTCAGGTTTCTGAAACGATCTCGGGTTCCGCCATCCAAGACGGCTCGTCCCTAAATCTGGTCATGGCCGAGGTCCGTCGCACCGCGTACGGTCTGGATAACGCGGTTGCCGCCGGGCAGATACCCGAGGAACTGGCGCGCAACGCGCGCGCGGATGTAATCGACATGACCCAGCGTCTGAAGGATGCCGGGCAGGTGGTGACGTCGGATATCACGCAACCTGTGCTGCGCGCGGCGCAAAGTTATCGGATCATGAATGCGACCGGCTATTCGGTCATGACTGTCGCCGTCATACTGACGGCACTCGCCGGTGCTGCAGCCAGCTGGTTTCAAACTCACGCAGAATACCGCGCGCGTAATGTGGTCGAGCAGGGCGTGCGTTTTCTGTTGCTGGCGGCCGCATCCATCGCAATTCTGACCACTGTCGGGATCGTCCTGTCTCTGGTTTTCAATACTTGGGAATTCTTCAAGCTCTACCCTGCTACCGATTTCTTTTTCGGCACGACATGGGCCCCCAGTTTTTCGGGACGCGGCGGGTCGTCTGAGCTTGGTATTATTCCCTTGTTGTGGGGGACATTCTATATCTCTATCGTTGCGCTGCTGGTGGCCGTCCCGATCGGGTTGTTCGCCGCGATTTACCTCAGCGAATACGCCTCCCCCCGTGTCCGCGCCGTAGCAAAACCGCTGCTCGAGATTCTGGCCGGTATCCCGACCATCGTTTACGGCCTTTTTGCGCTGCTGACCGTTGGTCCGCTTTTGCTTGGCCTGTTCGGGGATGAGGGGCTTGGCTGGATGAAAGCTGGCACGGCAGTCATGACCGCTGGGTTGGTCATGGGCATCATGCTGATCCCGTTTGTGTCCTCTTTGTCCGATGACATCATCAATGCGGTGCCGCAGGCCATGCGTGACGGTTCTTACGGATTGGGCGCAACGCAATCGGAAACCATCCGTCAGGTCGTTCTGCCAGCTGCGCTTCCGGGTATCGTGGGGGCGATCCTGCTGGCCGCATCGCGCGCCATCGGTGAGACTATGATCGTGGTCCTTGGGGCAGGGGCGGCAGCACGGCTGAGCCTGAACCCGTTTGAAGCCATGACGACGGTAACCGCAAAAATCGTGAGCCAGCTAACCGGAGACGCGGATTTCGCATCGCCCGAGGCGCTTGTGGCCTTTGCACTGGGCATGACCCTTTTCACCCTCACGCTTGGGCTGAACATCTTTGCCCTCTACATCGTGCGTAAGTATCGGGAGCAATACGAATGACCGACGCCAGTATGCAAAGTCCTGAAACAGGTCATCGCTCTGTCTCGCTGACTGTAGCGGATGCACATACCAAAAAACGCGCAAATGCAGAGAAACGATTTCGGGCCTACGGGATTGTCGCGATTGCAACGGGCCTGTTCTTCCTGATCGTTCTGTTCGCCTCGATCCTGTCGCAGGGTATTCCGGCCTTTCAGCGCACTGTTGTCAGCGTGGATTTCACCTTGTCCGCTGCGCAGCGAGACGAGGCGGAAAGTACGTTGTTCAAGACTAAGGCCTATTCCAACCTGTTCATCGCTCAGTTGAGCAAGGAACTGGAAGACCAAGGGATCAGCGTTGATTTCGACGAAGCGGCGATCGAACGTCTTCTTGGTAAAATCGGCGGTACAATCCGAACTTACTATGCCGATAACCCCGGCAAGCTGGGTGATCCGGTCAAGTTTGATCTGGCCGCCTCCAGCCGGGTCGACGGGTATTTCAAAGGCCGCGTGTCCCGTGACACCTTGCAGGACAGCCGGTTTCTGCAGCTTAGCGATCTGGATCTGGTTGATGCGCTGGAACAGGCGGGCATCATCAAGCAGGCTTTCAACTGGCCGTTCATCACCGGTGCGGATTCTGGCGTTGACAACCCGGGCGGTGCCGGCATCGGCGCCTCGGTCATTGGGTCGTTTTTCATGATGCTGGTGGTTTTGGGCCTGTCACTGCCTATTGGTGTGGCAGCGTCGATTTATCTTGAAGAGTTCGCTCCACAGAACAGGTTCACCGACCTGATTGAAGTGAACATCTCGAACCTTGCAGCCGTGCCGTCGATTGTGTTCGGTATTCTGGGTCTGGCCGTGTTCATCCAGTTCATGCACCTGCCACAATCGGCGCCGCTGGTTGGTGGTCTGGTTCTGACCCTCATGACATTGCCGACGATCATCATCTCGACCCGCGCCTCGCTGAAAGCGGTTCCGCCGTCGATCCGTGATGCAGCGTTGGGGGTAGGGGCCTCGAAAATGCAGGCTGTGTTCCACCACGTGCTGCCTTTGGCCGCGCCGGGCATTCTGACCGGCACCATCATCGGTCTGGCACAAGCCTTGGGTGAAACCGCGCCGTTGTTGCTGATCGGCATGGTAGGCTTTGTGGCGCGGGGATATCCCGACGGGTTCCTTGCCGGCTTTACCGAGCCGAACTCGGCAATGCCCGCCCAGATTTACACTTGGGCCGCACGCGCTGATGTCGGGTTCTACGAAAAGGCCTGGGGCGGAATCATCATCCTTTTGATGTTCCTGCTGACCATGAATATCATCGCTATCATCCTGCGCCGCCGCTTTGAACGCCGCTGGTAATTGGGGGCAATAATGAACGACATGACACGAGTGGAGAGAACCGTGGACTCCAAAGACATCAAGATCAACGCGAAGAAGGTTCAGGTATACTACGGTGATACCCACGCCATCAAGGACGTGAGTGTTGAGATCGAAGACAAGACCGTCACGGCCTTTATCGGTCCTTCGGGTTGTGGAAAATCGACCTTCCTGCGGTGTCTGAACCGGATGAACGACACCATCGATATCTGCCGTGTCGAAGGTGATATCCTGTTGGACGGCGAAGACATTTATGACAAGCGGGTCGACCCCGTTCAGTTGCGCGCCAAAGTCGGCATGGTGTTCCAAAAACCGAACCCGTTCCCCAAGTCGATCTACGACAACGTGGCCTATGGTCCGCGTATCCACGGCTTGGCCAAGAATAAGGCGGAACTGGATGAGATCGTTGAGAAATCACTGCGTCGAGGCGCAATCTGGGATGAGGTCAAGGACCGTCTGGATTCGCCTGGCACGGGTTTGTCAGGGGGGCAACAGCAACGTTTGTGTATCGCGCGCGCCGTGGCAACTGAACCGGAAGTCCTGTTGATGGACGAGCCGTGCTCGGCGCTGGACCCGATTGCAACCGCACAGGTCGAAGAGTTGATCGACGAATTGCGTTCCCGATATTCGGTTGTGATCGTCACCCACTCGATGCAGCAGGCCGCGCGCGTCAGTCAGAAAACGGCCTTTTTCCACCTGGGTAATCTGGTGGAATTCGGTGAAACCGGTCAGATTTTTACCAATCCGGTCGATCCGCGCACGGAAAGCTACATTACAGGCCGTATCGGCTAAGCACAGGTATCAAACAATGAGCGAACAACATATTGCATCTGCTTTTGACCGCGACCTCGAAACAATCCAGGCGCATATCATGAAGATGGGCGGTCTGGTTGAGGCCGCTATCATGGGCGCGGCGCGCTCGCTTGAAAGCCGTGACGTTGAGCTGGCCCAGGAAGTACGACAAGGTGACAAGGCCATCGACGCGTTGGAAGACCTGATCGACGAGGAAACCGCGCGTCTGATTGCGTTGCGCGCGCCCACGGCCAGTGACCTGCGACTGGTTCTTTCGGTCCTGAAAGTATCCGGCAATCTTGAGCGGATTGGCGATTACGCGAAGAACATCGCCAAGCGTACGACCGTTCTGGCCAATGCGGGCGAGATCAGCGGCAGCGCAGCTGCCTTACGCCGCATGGCGCGCGAAGTTGAACGTATGCTGCGCGACGCGTTGGACGCCTATATTCAGCGCGACGCGGAACTGGCCACCGACGTCATCAACCGCGATGAAGAGGTCGACCAGATGTATAACGGCCTGTTCCGCGAATTCCTGACCTTTATGGCCGAGGATCCGCGCAATATTTCGGCCTGTATGCACCTGCATTTCATCGCCAAGAACATCGAGCGTATGGGCGACCATGTAACCTCGATTGCCGAGCAGGTGGTGTATCTGGTTACAGGCGACCGCCCGACCGAGGCTCGGCCCAAGGCCGATATAACGTCGCAAACAGCGTAGGAGAGGCTTGAGATGTCCGCAGATCAACCGACGGTTCTGGTGGTCGAGGATGAGTTGGCCCAACGCGAGGTGCTGGCCTACAACCTTGAAGCCGAAGGTTTTCGCGTCTCAAAGGCGGCCAACGGTGACGAAGCTATGCTGCTGGTCGACGAAGACTGCCCGGATATCATTGTTCTGGACTGGATGATGCCCAACCTAAGCGGGATTGAGGTTTGCCGCCGGCTCAAAAGCCGTCCGGACACACGTTCGATCCCGATAATAATGCTGTCGGCCAGATCAGAAGAGGTAGACAAGGTTCGCGGGCTGGAAACTGGTGCCGACGATTATGTGGTCAAACCATATTCGATCGTCGAACTGATGGCGCGTGTCCGAACACAACTGCGCCGCGTCCGACCTGCAACTGTTGGCTTGCGACTGGAGTACGATGACATCATTCTGGATTCGGAAACCCACAAGGTCAGCCGTGACAGCAAGCCCTTGAAACTTGGTCCAACCGAATTCCGGCTTCTTAGCACGTTCATGGAAAAGCCGGGCAGGGTCTGGAGCCGTGAACAATTGCTGGATCGGGTCTGGGGACGCGACATCTATGTCGATACGCGTACCGTTGATGTTCACATTGGACGACTGCGCAAAGCCTTAACGCAACACGGCGGGGATGATCCGGTTCGAACAGTCCGCGGTGCAGGTTACGCGTTGGGATAAATCGCATCAGACCTGTGTTGATCGCATTGGTCTGATGACTGATTGCAGTGGAATCTGAGTATATCTCCGCTACTTTCGATTAGCGTGTAATTGGTATTATGGTAAAAACGTAATACTTGTAATACGGAAGGCAAGCCAACACATTGAAAACACTGTAACGAACCTGTCCGGAATACGCATGGAGCTTAAGAACAAAACTGTCGTTGTCACCGGCGCTGCCCAAGGTATTGGTCGTGGTCTTGCAGAACGGTTTTCCCAAGAAGGTGCACGTGTAATCTGCTCGGATGTCGACATCGCTGGCGCAAATTTGGTCGCAGAGCAAATTGGTGGTCAGGCGTATCCCTGCGACGTTTCCAGCGAAGCGCAGATCAAGGCTCTGATTGATTTTGTTGAAGAAACTGTCGGTCCAATTGACCTGTTTTGCGCAAATGCCGGAATTCTGACGCTTGGCGGTCTCGATGTTGCGGACGAAGATTGGGATCGGATCTGGAAGATCAATGTCATGTCCCATGTCTGGACTGCTCGCCATCTGGTTCCACGCATGGTTCGTCGCGGCGGCGGATATATAATGATAACTGCGTCTGCGGCAGGTTTGCTGAACCAACCTGGTGCAGCCCCATATGGGGTTACCAAACACGCGGCTGTAGGATTTGCCGAATGGCTTTCGCTGACATATGGCGCTGAAGGATTGAAAGTCTCGGTCCTGTGTCCGCAGGCGGTACGTTCGAAAATGACCGAAGGCCATGAAATCTCAGTAGCTTCGATTGATGGGATGCTTGAGCCCAGAGATGTGGCTGAATCCTGTGTGCAAGCTATTCGAAATGAACGGTTTTTGATTCTGCCTCATCCACAAGTCGCTGATTATTTGCAATTCAAAGCGGCTGATTACGATCGGTGGCTTAGCGGAATGCAGAAGTTAAATCAAAGGTTTATTGGCAATACTTAAGGTCGTGCGCGAATTCTGCGCATCAATCCTTCCTGTGCGACAGATGCAACAAGGGTACCGTCCTCGGAATAGATCGATCCACGGTTAAAACTGCGTCCCTGCCCCGTCCACGGCGAGTCCATTACGTACAGATGCCAGTTCTGAAAATTTACCGGTGCGTGAAACCATAGCGCGTGGTCCAGACTTGCGCCGTTGAACTCTCCGCTAAACCAGCTCAGACCGTGTGGCCGCAATCCAGAGGACATCAGGTTCATGTCAGACGCATAAGCCAGCAGTAAGTGCTGCGTTCTGGCGTCAACGGAAGCGGCTGCAGGCATACGGAACCAAGTCTGGTTTCGATCGTCAGAGACTTTCGGTGTGAATGGATCCAGGTGATCGACTTCCCGAACCTCTATCGGGCGCTCGCGCAGCAATTCGCCCCTCAACCTTTCGGGAACACGTTCAACGTATGTTTTACGCAATTCAGATCGGGACGGGTACGCTTCCGGTGCGTTCACGACGGGCATCGGATGCTGATGGTCCCAACCTTCGTCCCGGACATGAAAGGATGCCGACATGTTCAGGATTTGCTTTCCATGCTGAATCGCAACCACACGGCGGGTTGTGAACGAACCTCCGTCTCGCGCGCGATCAACTTGATAAATAACGGGTTTCTCTGGATCTCCCGGGCGAATGAAATAGGCGTGTAGCGAATGGCACAACCGTTCTTCAACAGTCCGATACGCCGCAGCGAGCGCTTGCGCGATGACCTGTCCGCCAAAGATGCGTGTGGGGGTTTCACCGCCCGACCCTGTCCCGCGAAACAGATCGATCTCAAGCCGTTCAATATCCAGAAGATCCAGTAAGATACGTTCCGCTTCGGTCATCGTCTGCTCGCAAGTTGTGTCGTCCGGCACCGGGTATCAGTACAGAGGAAATCATTCAATCATGGCCGCATGAACCAGTGCCTTGAGTTCGGCGCGGGATGGGTACGAACTTGAGGGGGACAGTTGGGTAAAGAAAATCGCCGTCAGGTCATTCTGCCAGTCAATCCAGAAATAGGTCGACGCCATTCCACCCCAGCTGAAATCCCCGATAGAGCCGGGAACCCTTACCAGACCGGGATTCAGAACAACCGCACCGGCTAGCCCAAAGCCCATTCCTTCCATCGGTTGCTCTGCGAAACTCTGCGGACCCATTGAAGCAATGTCCCCGGGAAGGTGATTGCGCATCATGAAATCGACGGTTTTCGGGCCAAGTATGCGGTACCCGTTCCCGGCCCCCCGATTTCGAAGCATGTCCGCGAATTTGGCATAATCATCGATTGTCGAAATCAGACCGCCACCGCCGGAAAAGGTCGTCGTGTTTTCGAACGGGGATTCTATGTGGGAATCGAACAGTCTAAGGCTTTCGCTACCGTGATCCGCGGAATTCAGCGCCATCGCGTCGCCAGCCAATGGGGTGTAAAGCGATGCGAAACGATCCCCTGCCCCAGCGGGTACGGAAAAACCTGTTTCGCGCATGTCCAGCGGCTCAAGGATTTCGCTTCGAAAGAACTGCTCCAATGACTGGCCCGAGACCAACTCGATCACACGACCCAGCACGTCAATCCCGACCGAGTATTCCCAGCGAGCACCGGGTTGGAACGCCAGTGGCAGCCCTGCCAGATCGCGCACAAGATGTTCCAGAAGCCCCTGATTGGGTTTGAAAATAAGGTCCTGTTCATCCATCGCTTGGGGCAAAAGCCCGGGGTTGAACGGGTAGCTTAGCCCACTGGTATGCGTCAGTAACTGATGTAGCGTTGGAGGCGGTGCAGCCTCGGTCTGATCCAGTTTCTCCGCCCCCGGGACCAGCGCCTGCATATCTTTGAATTCAGGTAGAAACTCAGACACAGGCGCGTTCAGGTGAACAAGCCCGCGTTCGACCAATGTCATCAACGCGACCGATGTGATCGGTTTGGTCATGGAATAAATGCGCACCAGCGTGTCGCGTTGGAATTGCCGGCCAGTCTCGAGGCTGCTGACACCACAGGCATGAAAAAAGGCCTCACTCCCTTTGTGGCGCAGCAAAAAGGATGATCCGGCATATTTGCGCTGCTCAACATAGTTTTCCATCCAATGGCTAAGCCGATCCAGCCGGGTTTGATCAAACATGGATTGCCTGTGGGACATTTGGGAACTTCCGTGAGGTACTAAACTGCGACTGTTTGAGCTTGTGACCTGAAATAGCAGCAAAAAGTTGCGTGTTGCAGAGAAATTCGTGAATGGGCTTCATCAGCGTGCCTCACAATGGAATGTTAGACTGATTTCGACGCAGATTCGCCTGAAGTTCAATGAACAAGATTTCAAGGAACCGAAAGGGAGGAACCCCATGACGCAGACCATAGACTTCATTTACGATTTTTGCAGCCCGAACGCGTTTCTCGCCCATAAGATGCTCCCCGATCTTGCCGAGCGCTATGACGCAGGCATTACTTATGTTCCTGTCCTGCTGCCTGCGGTGTTCAAGGCGACGCATAACCAAAGCCCATTTCAGGCGTATTCCGAAAACCGCCAAAAGACAGCCTATTTGACGCATGATCTGCACCGGTTTGCCCGCCGTCGTGGGTTGAGCTTTCATATGAGCCCGCATTTTCCGATCAACACAAAACTTGCCATGCGCGGCGCGTGTTTTGCCAATGGAAAACCTTGGGAAGTCAAATATATAAACGCGATTTTTGATGCAATTTGGGTGCATGGTCAGAAGGCGGACGAGATCGGTGTCCTGACGGATATCCTGCATGAAAACGACTTGCCCGTTCGCAAAATTCGCGAAGCCATGACGAGCCCCGACGTTAAACTGAAACTGAAAGAGATAACCAAGTCGTCGGTTCGGCGTGGCGTGTTTGGGGTTCCCAGCATGTTCACCGGGGCTGAATTGTTTTTTGGAAAGAATAGCCTGCCAAACCTTGAGGTTGAACTTTCAAGGCAAAATAGTGACATAAAAACAGCTTGATAGGGCGTCACTCTAATGTGGTATCAAGGGCTTTCAGGCCATGCTGGGCGAATACCGGAACATATGCGCCAAACGCCTTTGCTCGGTCAGGGTCGGATGCGTTCCCATCCAGCGCGCGTTTGTAGACACCCTGTAGAATGCCCGCCATGCGAAAGAAATTGAAGCCGAGATAAAAGCCGAAGTTGTCTATGCCATCCAGGCCTCGACGTTTGCAGTATTGGGCAATGAATGCCTCATCGCTGGGCAGGCCCAGGCGATTTCGATCCACACCTGCCAGCCCCCGGCCCTGTTTTCCCGGCGGCAACTGCCATTGCATGATTACTGCGGCAAGATCCGCATAAGGGTGACCGATCGTTGACAGTTCCCAATCCAGCACCCCGATACATTCCGCCCGATTTGGCGCGAACATCAGGTTGTCGATGCGGTAATCCCCGTGCACCAGCGTGCGCTGCCCGTCATCGGCCGGTACCGAGGTCTCGAGCGCTGAAGCCAGCGCATCCATATCCGCAATTACCGAGGTTTCGGACGCGCGGTATTGCTTGGTCCAGCGCGCGATCTGACGCTCGTAATAGTTGCCAATCGGCCCATAGTCAGACAGGCCAACGGCATCGATATCCACCATGTGCAATTGGGCAAGAACCCTGTTCATTTCGTCAATGATGGCGGCGCGGGTTTCGTTGCTTTCTTTGGGCAGGGTTGGGTCCGGAAACACCCTGCCCTGCAAGCGTTCCATCACATAGAAGGCCGAGCCGATGACGCTGTCGTCTTCACACAGCAGATACATCGTGGGCACCGGAACCTCGCTCCCGGCAAGGGCGCTTTGAACCCGAAATTCGCGATCAACGGCATGTGCCGATTTCAGCAATACGCCGGCGGGTTTTCGGCGCAGTACGTATTCCTTCTCTGGTGTGCGTAACTCAAACGTCGGGTTGGATTGCCCGACATCAAATTTCCTCGCCTCCAATGGCCCGTTGTAGCCGGAAAGATGCGCGCTCAGATACGCATCTACCGCCGCCAGATCCAGATTGGTTTCGGTTTTCATCGGCTGTCTTCCCGTCACAGGGCCTCGGCAAAGATGTTTCCGGCGGTCACCACGTTGATCCCACCCGAAACCGGGATCACTGCGCCTGTCACATAGCTGCCGCCGCGACCGCACAGGAACAACATACAGCCTGCAATATCCTCGTCCCGTCCGACGCGACCCAGAGGTACAGACTTGCCAACCCGTTCTCTGGTATCCTCATCGGCTGTCGCAAAGGCAGTCATGCGCGACACAAACGGCCCCGGAGCGAGCGCGTTAACCGTGATGTGGTGCGGTGAAAGTTCCTTGGCCAAGACCCTGGTCAGATGCAGAACTGCAGCCTTTGAGGCCGAATAGCTGTAGGCCCCATCGCCCATTGGGACTTCACCCATGACTGACCCCACATTGACAATGCGCGCCGGGTCTTCGGCGGTGCCTGATTTCATTAGCATTGGCAAAAGCCGCTGGGTCAGTTCGAATATCCCTGTCACGTTGACAGACATGACCTTTTCCCATGCATCGTAGGGAAACTGCCCCATCGGTGCACCCCAGGACACCCCCGAGTTGTTCATCAGGATGTCCAGTTTGTCAGTACGCGCCTGAATGTCAGAGACCAGCTTGCCTATACCGACTGCGCTGCCAATGTCACCGGCAAAGCCTTCGGCGCTGCCCGGCGCGTCCAGCGCGTTCAGTTCTGCAGCGACCGTGGCACAGGCGTCTCCTTTTCTTGAGGCAATGAGCACGCGCGCGCCTGCCTGAACCAGCGCCTCGGCTGCCATGCGGCCAATACCTGTCGCCCCACCTGTTACCAAAGCGGTTTTGCCGTGAAGCGAAAAGAGGGTGTCGGGGGTCATTTTGTGCTCCTCAGTTTCTTTGTCGCCAGTTCATCCTGATACAAATTGCGTTCCTCTTGCCGTCGCGGCAGGCGTTGGACCGTAGCGTTGACAAAAAACCATGCTGCACCAAAACTTCCTCGACACAAAGTACAGGCAGAACAGAGGCGGTATGCAAGCATTACTCAGCGTCGCACCGGGCGGTCCCGAAACCCTGGAGCTTACGACCCTACCAGATCCGCAGCCGGGCAAAGGCCAACTTTTGATCGGCGTGAAAGCAGCGGGCGTGAATTTTCCGGACACGTTGATTATCCGCGATCTGTACCAGATGAAGCCGCCACGGCCCTTCGCCCCGGGTGGCGAGATCGCGGGTGAAGTTCTGGCTTTGGGCGAAGGCGTCAGTGGATTTAAGCCCGGCGACCGTGTTTTGGCCCTTATCGGACATGGTGGGTTTTCGACCCACGTCACACTCAATGCGGACACTGCAATCCGAATTCCTGATGCCATGCCCTATGAAGATGCCGCCTGTTTCATTTTCACCTACGGCACGTCCTACCACGCGTTGAAGGATCGGGCGGAGATTCAACCCGGTGAAACCCTGTTGGTACTGGGTGCCGCCGGAGGTGTGGGGTCAGCCGCCATTGAACTGGGCAAAGCCATGGGTGCCAGGGTGATCGCAGCCGTTTCATCACCGGAAAAGGCCGAATTCTGCCGCCAGATTGGCGCTGATGACGTGGTGATTTACCCGCGCGACATGGACAAGGAAGCACAAAAAGCCTTCTCAGCCGAAGTTAAGAAACTTGCCGGTCCTGACGGCGTAGACATCGTCTACGACGCTGTTGGCGGTACGCTGGCCGAACCGTCCCTGCGCAGCATGGCCTGGAAAGGTCGTTACCTTGTCGTCGGTTTTCCAGCGGGCATTCCGCGGATTCCCTTGAATCTGGCCCTTTTGAAAGGATGTCAGATCGTTGGTGTGTTTTGGGGCGCGTCAGTTTTCCGCGACCCAATCGGCCATGCTGACAACGTCAAGAACCTGTTCGATCTTTACACAGCCGGCAAAATCAAACCGCGAATTAGCGCGCGGTTCCCGCTTGCCCGCGCGCACGAGGCGCTTGAACAATTGTCACAACGTTCCGTTCTGGGAAAAATCGTTGTCACCATGGCGAAAAGTTGAAGCCGTGAACAAAATAGCGACCCGCTTCGCACACCGGTTTTTCGACTGTACTCGATCCGGCAAAGGCAGGTAGACAACCCAACCTTTAGGCGTCTATGTACCATTAATGGGGATCGTGAAGACATGCACAACGTTTTGGTATTGAATGGCCCAAACCTCAACCTGCTTGGCACACGGCAGCCCGAGGTTTACGGCAGCACCACTCTGAAGATGATCGAGGAGGAGTGCCAGCGCCATGGCGCGTCCATTGGCCTTGAAGTCTCGCATCTGCAATCCAACCATGAGGGTGTGTTAATTGATGCGATCCACGGCGCACGCGGTGTGCAGGATGGCCTTGTGATCAATGCGGGGGCATTCACACACACGTCGGTTGCGCTGATGGATGCCATCGCGTCAGTTGACCTGCCGGTTGTCGAGGTTCACCTGTCAAACATCCATGCAAGGGAAGCATTCCGGCACAAGTCCTATATCGCGCCTGTTGCTTTGGGGCAGATCTGTGGCTTTGGCGCCCAAGGCTATGTTCTTGCTCTGGACGCGCTTGCCGCCCATCTGAAAGCAGGTGACACGGCATGACCCTCAGGGATTATCTGCGGTTTGTCAGCTATGCCAAGACCCTGGAAGACCTGTGGGATGCGCATTGCCGACAGATGGCGAAATTCGGGTTCGATCGCCTTATCTACGGCCACACGCAATACAGGACGGCAACCTCATTGGGTGATCCAGAGGACTTTGTCATTCTGACTAACCATAACCGTGCCTATGTGGATGGTTTCATCAAGGACGGTTTGTATTTTCACGCCCCCATGTTGAAATGGGCGCTGGACAATGAAGGCGCCGCCAGTTGGAAAATGTTGCTGGACATGCATTCTCGAGGGTCGATGAGCGACAAAGAGCGTGAGGTTTTCGAGTTCAACAAGTCCATGGGCGTCGTTTCTGGTTACACCGTCAGCTTCAACTCGGTCTCTGTGCGCTCGAAAGGGGCGATTTCCCTATCCGCCAAGGAAGGGATGAGCCAGGAAGACATTGACGCGATCTGGCAAGAGCATGGCGAAGACATTCTTTTGATGAACAACGTTGCGCATCTGAAGATCCTGACATTGCCTTTCAACCCACCGAACCGGGCCCTGACAAAGCGTCAGCGCGAGGCGTTGCAATGGGTTGGTGACGGAAAAACCACGCAGGACATAGCCTTGCTGATGGGCCTGACAGCGGCAACTGTCGAAAAGCATCTTCGACTCGCCCGTGAGGCGTTGTCGGTTGAAACGACGGCTCAGGCTGTTTTGAAGGCATCTTTGCATAATCAGATGTTCATTATGGAAGTTTAGGAGTGTTTTTATGACGCCATCCCGCGTCAGTTTACCCTAGGTAAGGAAATCACTACTTTTCAAATCTAACCTAAAAGTTGCAAAGTGAGAGTGTTCCGTGAGTGGTGGCTTTAGCCAGGGAACATTCGGTTGGATCTTTGCGATTTCAAAGCTCTCCAATCACTCTGACAAGGGGGCGCCTATTCGTCCGCGTACCTGTGTCGGAATTTTGGGGGGCCTCGACCATCCCCATCATGCGGGGCCCTCCAATCCTTCACTTCTTTGCCAATTCTCTGATGTGCCACCAACAAAAAAGGGCTACGCGACGCGTAACCCTTTCACTTTGTTCAGCAAGGCCCCTGTCGGAGCCTTTCTTTAGCCCTGAGCAGCTTTTGCGACTTCGGCAGCGAAGTCTTCTTTTTCCACAACGATGCCTTCGCCAACTTCCAGGCGAACAAAGCCGGTGATGGTTGCGCCGGCTTCTTTTGCAGCGGCTTCAACGGTCAGATCAGGGTTCACAACGAATTGCTGGCTCAGCAATGTCGATTCGGCGACGAATTTTTTCATGCGACCTTCGATCATCTTTTCGATCACCTGCTCCGGCTTGCCGGATTCGCGGGCGATGTCCATCTGAACCTGCTTTTCCTTCTCGACAATTGCCGGGTCCATGTCGGCCTCGGATAGGGCAGCCGGGTTCACAGCGGCGATGTGCATCGCAACCTGCTTGCCGATAGCTTCATCACCACCCGACAGTGCAACCAGCACACCGATTTTGCCCATGCCGTTGGTCGCAGCGTTGTGCACATAAGACACAACAGTGTCGCCCGACAGTTTGGCCATGCGGCGCACTGACATGTTTTCGCCAATAGTGGCGATCTTGTCAGTCAGGGTGTCGGCAACGCTTTTGCCGCCCAGATCAGCGGTCAGTAGCGCTTCGATGTTGTCCACACCTTCAGCCGCGTTTGCAATTTTGCTGACCATTTCCTGGAATTCAGCGTTTTTCGCAACGAAATCGGTTTCCGAGTTCACTTCGACAGCAACACCGTTGCCACCGTTGACGTGAACAGCAACCAGACCTTCTGCTGCGGTACGGCCTGATTTCTTGGCCGCTTTGGCCAGGCCTTTGGTGCGCAGCCAATCAACGGCGTCGTCCATGTTGCCGCCGGTTTCGGTCAGCGCTTTTTTTGCGTCCATCATGCCTGCGCCGGTCGAGTCGCGCAGTTCTTTAACCATTGCTGCTGTGATTGCCATCTTTTGGCTCTCCTCAATTCAAACGGAATTGGGGCAGGTCATACCCTGCCCCATATGTCATTTACGTGACGGGCAGCTTACGCTTCGGCAGGGGCTTCTGCGGCTTCTTCCGCAAGAGCTTCTTCAACCGGAGCTTCTTCGAATGCGCCCAGATCAACGCCTGCTGCACCCATCTGCGCGGTCATACCGTCCAGAGCGGCGCGTGCGGCCAGATCGCAGTACAGAGCGATTGCGCGAGCTGCGTCGTCGTTGCCGGGAATGATGTAGTCAACGCCATCGGGCGAGCAGTTGGTGTCGACAACAGCCACAACCGGGATACCCAGTTTGTTGGCTTCTGCGATGGCCAGTGCTTCTTTCTTGACGTCGATGACGAACAGCAGGTCCGGAACGCCGCCCATTTCGCGGATACCACCCAGCGACGCCTGAAGTTTGCCCTGGTCACGTTCCATGCCCAGACGCTCTTTCTTGGTCAGGCCTTCTGCGCCCGATTCCATGGCTTCGTCGATCTGGTTCAGACGGTTGATAGACTGGGAAACGGTTTTCCAGTTGGTCAGCGTGCCGCCCAGCCAGCGGTGGTTCATATAGTACTGAGCCGACTTTTCGGCCGCTTCAGCGATCGGGCCAGCGGCCTGGCGCTTGGTACCAACGAACAGAATGCGGCCACCTTTTGCGACGGTGTCACGAACAGCCTGCAGAGCCTGATCCAGCATCGGAACGGTCTGGGTCAGGTCCATGATGTGGATACCATTGCGCGAGCCGTAGATGAACGGGCCCATGCGGGGGTTCCAACGCTGTGTCTGGTGACCAAAGTGAACGCCAGCTTCCAGCAGCTGACGCATGGTGAACTCGGGAAGAGCCATGCAATTTTCCTTTTCCGGTTTACGCCTGGGCGGGGGTGAAAGAAGCGGACGCTCCAACCGGCGGTCTTGATGAGGATGTCTCCCTCAAAAAGGCCAAACCCCGCCTGCGGGTTTGAATGGCGCGCGTATAAGGCAGGTTTGCGCGCTACGCAAGGGCCAATCGCCCCTATTTTTCAAGCTGCGCCAATGCGTGCGCATGCCTGACGGCGTCTTCACAATGGGCGGCCAGAGCCTTTCGGTTTTCAAAGTCGCTGACCCGCGCTGGCGCATGATAGATTAGTTCAACCGTTCCTTGCCGACGTGCGCCAAGGGTCTTCAGCAAATGTGGCCCGAACTCCATATCCCCCCACCAGCCATAAAAGCGTTTTGGCTGGCCTATGGGCGCGTGAAACACCACAGAAACGGGTTGGATATACATGAAATCACGCAACTCATCTGCAAAGAACGCGGCGAAAAGCGTTGTTTTGAAAGGTAAAATGCGAAGCCCGTCGGTTGAGGTGCCTTCGGGGAAAAACAACAGTTTGTGACCCACTTTCAGGCGGGTTTCAAACAGCTTGGTTTGTTCCTTGGCTTTCTTGCGATCCCGTTCGATAAACAGTGTCCCGGTCGCACGGGCCAGCCAGCCGATACCGGGCCATTTGGCAACTTCTGCCTTGGAGACAAAATAGACCCGCTTGCGCGCGTTCAGAGCAAAGATATCCAGCCAGGACGTGTGGTTTGCCACCACCGCCCCCCTCTCTTTCATCAGCGCGCCTGATGCGCGGAACCCGATGCCAAGAATTCGAAACGCGTTGCGGCAGACAAACTGTGTGATGAACGGCGTCACAGGTCGCCGGACGCCGAAAATCGGATACTCGATCAGGCGAACGGCCAGAAGGATGATCAGGCCACCAAAGACAAGGGCCGCTAGTGGTACTCCGCGCAGAATGACCAGAACCCATCCGGTAACGCCCAGCTCGATCGGATCGGGCGCGTCTTCACTATTCCAGAGCGGGTCGTTCACAGCGTCACGCCCCGCCATAAATTCGACGCTGCCGTTCATTCATGCGCGTCGTGTCGAGGATCAGGCACACATCCGTTGTGTTGAAGGTGTGGTCGATAAAGGCGCCCTCGCCCACGAAACCACCCAAGCGAAGGTAGGCTTTGATCAATGCTGGCACCTGAACCATGGCGGCGCGGCGGTCCAAAGCCTCTGGTTTCACAAGGTCCATCGACTGAAAAACATCGGGCTGCGCCCGTACGCGCAACTCTGGCGGAGCCAGATGGTTGTGGTGAAGCATCGACAAGGGCTGCGCCAATGTGGCCACGTCTGTTCCGTGAAAACTCGCAACGCCGAACAGCACCTCAATGTCACGTTCCGCTACATAAGCGGCCAAACCGTTCCACAGGTGGTACATTGCCGTACCCCCACGGTAGTCGGGGTGCAGGCACGACCGTCCCAACTCCAGCAGTTTGCGCCCACTGTTCTTGAGAACGGTCAGGTCATATTCATCTTCGGAATAGAATTGCCCTAGTTCCGCGGCACGTTCGCCCGGTAACATCCTGTAGACGCCAATAATTTCGCCGGTGTGATCATCATAGGCCAACATATGATCGAAATACGGGTCGAAACGGTCTTTCTCGAGGCCAGCATCGTGATCGACCATCTCTCCGCCGCCCCCCAACTCACGCACGAAGACATCATAGCGCAGGCGTTGAGCTGCTTGCAGGTCGGCTTCGGTCTCGGCCAGTTTTACAGTGAAAGAAGGGCCAGTATCCGGCATATGGGGCGATCCGTGTTCTTTTGGCTGCTGATACCGCAGTTTTTCAGCCAAAGGCAACAAGCCCCGCTTCGGTCAGCGTTGTTAACCTTTCCTAAACCACTTTCACAGATCAAAGACCGGCATCAGGGCGATGCGCGTTCCGTCGATCACCACTTTTCCCTGCTCGCGAAAGTTTACGGTGATCTTGCCTGCAATGTTGGACTGAACCTGTCCGACGCCCCATTCGGGAAAATCCGGGTGGCGGACAAACATGCCCGGTGCAAGTATAGCATTCATGTCTGTCATAGGGGCCTCCGGGACGTGCGGCAGATACAGTCGGAGGTACGTATGGGCGAGAGCAACGTCAACCTGGCCGAATTGATCGGTTCGCGGATTTGCCATGATCTGATCAGCCCGATCGGGGCGATCACCAACGGGCTTGAGCTGTTGGATATGGTGGGCGCCGTACAGGGCCCCGAGATGGAACTGATCTCGGGCAGTGTCGGAAGTGCCGGGGCACGTATTCGCTTTTTCCGCGTTGCCTTTGGCTCGGCCAGTGATCAGCCGCTTGGTCGGACCGAAGTAACCGAACTGCTGAAAGATATCGAGCGTGCCGGGCGGATACGGGTCAACTGGAACCTGACCGGGCCAGTGCCGCGTAATCAGGTCAAACTGGCCTTTCTGGCGCTTATGTGCTGCGAAAGTGCCATGCCGCTGGGCGGCGCAGTCGAAATCGTCAATCAGGGCAACAATTGGATATTGACCGGGGTTGCAGACCGGTTGAATGTCGATGGTGATCTTTGGAAGAACGTCGTGACAGGTCGGTTTCCCACCAAGATCACGCCCGCGCACGTTCAGTTCGCGTTGCTGCCTGAAACGGCAGCTGCGATGGGTCGGCGGATTGCCGTTGAAACCTCGGCAACCCGCGTGTCACTTCGGTTTTAAGCCCGGATCGTTCCGTTCCCGCGCACGAGATATTTGAAACTGGTCAATTGCGCCGCCCCAACCGGTCCGCGCGCGTGCATCTTGCCCGTCGCGATTCCGATTTCTGCCCCCATGCCAAACTCGCCACCATCCGCAAACTGAGTCGAGGCATTGTGCATCAGGATTGCGCTGTCCAGACGCTCAAAGAAACGGGCCGCTGCTGCGTCATCCTCGGTCATGATGCAATCGGTGTGGTTCGAGCCGTATTGCTGAATATGAGCAATCGCGGCATCAATATCGGCAACGGGCTTCGCCGCGATCACGCTGTCGAGGAACTCTTTTCCCCAGTCTTCCGCCGTAGCAGCAACTGTACCCTCCCCAGCGAGGACACCGTCGGCGTGAACCTCAACGCCTGACTGGACCAGTGCCGCAACCACGTCACGCCCCAGTGTGTCGGCGATATCCTGATGAACCAGCAAGCATTCAGCGGCTCCGCAAATACCAGTGCGGCGAGTCTTGGCATTCAGTACCACTTCCAGCGTTTTCTGCGGATCAGCAGCCTTGTCGATGTAAATGTGCACGATGCCTTCGAGATGGGCAAAGACCGGCACACGGGCCTCTCGTTGTACAAGGCCCACCAGTCCCTTGCCTCCGCGTGGAACGATGACGTCGACATAGTCGGTCAGCGTCAGCAGCTCCTGCACCGCAGCGCGGTCGCGTGTGGGCACAAGTTGAATGGCGTCTTCAGGCAGGTTCGCGGCCTTCAGCCCTTCGACCAGACAGGCATGGATCGCGGTTGAGGAATGAAAGCTTTCGGATCCGCCACGCAGGATTACCGCATTGCCCGATTTCAGGCACAGCGCCCCGGCATCCGCAGTCACGTTGGGTCGGCTTTCGTAGATCACGCCAATAACCCCCAACGGTGTCCGGACGCGCTGGATGTTAAGGCCCGTGGGCATATTCCACTCAGACAGAACCTCACCCACCGGGTCGGCCTGCTCCGCGACGGTTCTCAGCCCGTCCACCATGCCCTGAACACGCGCCTCATCAAGCATCAGGCGATCCATCATTGCGGGGCTCAGACCCTTGTCGCGGCCGAATTCCAGATCTTTTTGATTGGCTTCGATGATCCGTGCCCGATTGGCCCAAACCGCATCTGCGGCTGCAATCAGCGCTGCGTGCTTTCGTTCAGCTGTTGCGAAAGCCAGTTCACGCGAAGCGGCTTTGGCACGTTTCCCAAGATCTTCCATCAGAGCAGGAATGCTGTCGAAGTCTTTCATATCGCGTGCCTTTCAGATCATCTTATTGAAAGTTAAAGGGCCAGGTCGTCCCGGTGGATGAGGGCTGCGCGGCCTGGATAGCCCAGCGTCGATTCAATCTCAGAAGACTTACGCCCCTTGATCGCATCGGCTTCCTGCGCCGTATACCGGCTGATCCCCTGAGCCAGACGACGGGACTCCAGATCAAGGATGGCGACAGGATCGCCACGACCGAAATCTCCGGTCACTTCCACAATCCCGGCAGGTAGCAGGCTTTTGCCATTGGCCAGTGCCTTGGCCGCCCCCTCGTCCACTGTGATCTCACCCCGAGGTTTCATTGCCGAAATCCAGCGTTTGCGGGCTGCATGTGGATCCAATGTCGCAGTAAACCATGTGGAATTGGCACCGTTTTCGAGCGTTTTCAGAGGGTTCAGAACCGACCCTTCAGTAATTGCCATGGCGCAACCACCAGCGGTTGCCATCTTGGCCGCCAACAGCTTTGTCTTCATCCCGCCTTTGGACAGGCCCGATCCCGCATCACCAGCCATAGCTTCAATCTCAGGTGTGATCCTGTCGATTGTCTCGAAGCGCGTCGCCGAGGAATCTTCTTTTGGATTACCGGAATAGAAACCATCCACATCCGACAGCAGAATCAGTTGGTCGGCCCCTACTGTCACGGCGATTTGCGCGGCCAGACGGTCATTGTCGCCATACCGGATTTCATCCGTTGCAACCGTGTCGTTTTCATTGACGATCGGAACGACGCCCAACCCAAGCAGAGTTTCCAAGGTTGCGCGTGAGTTCAGATACCTGCGGCGATCTTCGCTGTCTTCAAGCGTTACCAGAACCTGCGCCGTGGTGATCCCATGGGGTGCCAACGCTTCTTCATAAGCGCGTGCAAGCCGGATTTGCCCAACCGCAGCAGCAGCCTGTGACTGTTCCAAGGGCAGTGCCGCCATCGGCAGTCCCAGAACGCCGCGGCCCAGTGCAATCGAACCGGACGAAACAAGGATTACATCTTTCCCTTGCCCCTTGAGCCAGGAAACATCCTGCGCCAACGACAGCAGCCAGTCAGACCGCAGCAGGCCAGTGTCGCGATCAACCAGCAAAGCCGACCCGACTTTTACCACCAGACGGCGTGCCGAGGTCAGGGTTGCCAAGGCTGTGCCTCCTCAGCGGGTTTCTGACGCACACGGTTGTCGTCAATCTGGCTGCGCAGCGCCCGCAGAACTTCGGTTACACCCAGATGTGCCACACCGGACATGGTCATGACGGGGCCGCCCACGGCCTCCTCAAGCTCAGCGACGGCAAGGGCACGTTCTTCGTCATCCAGCGCGTCGATCTTGTTCAGAACAGTGATCCGGGGCTTCTCAGCCAGTTCACCGCCATAGGCTTCCAGCTCGTGAATGATCGTGCGGTAATCATCGGCGACCGTCGCAGAGGTGCCGTCGACCAGATGCAACAACACGGCACAGCGTTCCACGTGACCCAGAAAACGGTCACCAATGCCACGGCCTTCATGAGCGCCTTCGATCAGGCCCGGGATATCGGCCACAACAAATTCGACGTTGTCCACGCCGACAACGCCAAGATTGGGGTGCAGCGTGGTAAACGGATAGTCGGCAATCTTGGGCCGCGCATTCGACGTGGCCGCCAGAAAGGTCGACTTGCCTGCATTCGGCATACCCAAAAGACCCACATCGGCGATCAGCTTGAGCCGCAGCCAGATTGTGCGGTCAATCCCCGCCTGCCCCGAATTGGCGCGGCGCGGGGCCTGATTGGTGGCGGACTTGAAATGCAGGTTGCCAAAGCCGCCATTGCCGCCCTTGGCCAGCAGAACGCGTTGCCCGACTTCGGTCAGGTCGCAGATGACGGTTTCTTCGTCTTCGTCCAGGATTTCAGTGCCAACCGGAACACGCAGAACGATATCGTCCCCATCCTTGCCGGTGCGTTGCTGCCCCCGGCCCGGTTGCCCGTTTTTGGCGAAGAAGTGCTGCTGATAGCGGAAGTCGATCAGGGTGTTCAGCCCATCCACAACTTCGGCCCAGACAGACCCGCCTTTGCCGCCGTCCCCGCCATCGGGGCCGCCGTATTCTATAAACTTTTCGCGTCTGAAGCTGACGCAGCCGCTACCGCCGGCCCCGGACCGGATGTAGACCTTTGCGAGATCGAGAAATTTCATGTGTGTCCCCTACTGCAAAGGCCCCATCGGCCACAAGTCAGAGTTTTTTACTGTATGTCCAGGTGGGCACATTCGCATCGCGTGCCACCGAATAGCTTTCCGCATCGCCCAGATACTGGAACCCACAATGGGTCAGGACCCGGGCCGAGGCCGGATTATCCTGAAACACACTGGCGAACATCGTCGCGTTTTCCAGCGGGTTGGCGTTAACGAGTGCTTCGACAGCCATCGAGGCAATGCCCGTGTTCCAATAGATCGGCGCGACCCAATAGCCGACTTCGGACTGATTCCGGTCAAGTCGTTTCAGCGAAATCACACCGATCAGTTCCGGACCTCCGTCCTTGGTGGCATCCATGACCCAGACGTCTTCATCCCGGTTGTCGGCCATCGAACGGGTTACAAAGGCTTCGATCGATCCGGGGGCCAGTGGATGTGCAATACTGGTGGTCATCCGCGCCACGCGCTCATCACCTGCATAATGCTCGATAAGGCCCATGTCCGACCGGCGCAGGGGGCGCAGATCGAACCGCTCGGTTTCAATGACCGGCTGATTAATTATTGTCTCAAGCTTCATTGGTGTGTTCCTCCTCCGAACAACACGAATAGTACGGACGCGACCGTAAGACCCGCCAACGTCCACATCAGATATTTTTCCGCCGGGCGACCTTCAACCGCATGCGCGATTCTATCCCCGGCAAAAGTCCAAATCGGGTGCAAAACGATCTGGCAGATCAACAAACTAAGAGCGATCGTGAGCGTTGCGTCAAAGCTGGACGTCCCCGCCGCGACAAAGCCGGTAAAACCCGCAACAATCATGGCCCAGGCTTTTGGATTCAGCGGATGCACGATCAACCCCGCCCAGAATCCCGGAACATCACCAACCGCAGTTTCGCGCGACAGTCGCAAATTCGCGATCTTCCACGCCAGCCAGCAAATATATGCAGCCGAAGCATATTTCAGCGCCGCAAAGGCCGTCGGAACCTGTTCCGCCAGTTGCAGCAAACCAAAGCCCACGGGCCAGATAATCAGCTGCTTACCAAGCACGACACCGGCCACAAAAGGCAATGCGGCACGAAACCCATAGCGCGCACCCGTTCCCAGCAGGACCATGTTGGCCGGCCCCGGCGTACCGACCTGAGAGGCGGCAAAGATCAGGAAACTGGTGGTTGCGACTGTCATCGGTTCTTTCGGTCACGACTGCGTTAAAACGAGAAAGGGGACCGGCACTTTGTGCCGGTCCCCCATGAATTTTTCTTAAACCTTCTGGGTCTCGGCTTACTCTGCGGCCTCCGCCACTGGCAGGACCGAAATAAAGGTGCGGTTTTTAAGTCCCTTGTGGAACTTCACGGCGCCATCGACAGTTGCAAAGATGGTGTGATCTTTGCCAATGCCTACGCCTTCGCCCGGCCAGAACTTGGTGCCGCGCTGACGCACGATGATGTTGCCTGCGATAGCGGCCTGGCCACCATACAGTTTTACGCCAAGGCGACGACCAGCTGAGTCGCGACCGTTACGGGAGGAACCGCCAGCTTTTTTATGTGCCATTCTCTCTCTCCTTAGCCTTTAGCCAATTCTTTGGCTTGCTCAACCCATTCGGGTTTCACTTTGACCGTTTCGATAGCAGCAATCTGCTCATCCGACAAGGCGGCCAGAGCGGCAAAGCTCTCGATACCGGCCTCAACCAGCTTCTTGGCGGCGGCAGGGCCGACACCGTTCAGTTGGGTCAGATCGTCAGCAGCGGCAGCAGCGGGTGCTTCAGCCTTGGCTTCGGCTTTCTTGGCAGGCTTTGCAGCGGGTGCCGCCTCGCCAGCCGGAGCGGAACCGGTTGCAGCTTTGATGCCCGATTTGTCGGCGCCCGACGCAAGAATGTCGGTGATTTTGACCAGTGTCAGTTTCTGACGGTGGCCAACGGTACGCTTCGAGCTGTGCTTACGACGGCGTTTGACGAACTTGATGACCTTGTCACCTTTGATCTGTTCGATCACTTCGGCCTGAACGCCTGCGCCTGCAACGAAAGGTGCGCCAACGACCGGAGCGTCACCGCCCAGCATCAGAACATCGTTGAATTGAACTTTTTCACCTGCGTCGGCAGCCAGTTTTTCAACGCGGAGGATATCGCCCGCCTGAACCTTGTACTGCTTGCCGCCAGTCTTGAGGACCGCAAACATGCGTCTTTCCTTTTCTAACCCGCGTTCTGTGGTCCCCGGTTGGGTGTTTTGGCCCCAAGAAACTTGAAAGCCACCTCGAACAGCGCGCCCTTTTCGGGCTGTGTGAATGGCCCCTGACAACGTCATGAGGGCCAAATAATAACGATACCCGGCGCGGAAAACCGGCCGGGATGCGCGCTTATCCATAGATTACAGGTAAAAGTCAACACCAAAGCGGTGTCAAAGATCGGACGCCCTCAGCGCCTGTGCAACCGCCTGCCCCAGGCGATAGGAAATATCATTGAACATGCGATCAAAGCCGTCAAACACGGCGTCATTCAGGGCCTGTCCCGTCTCGGTTCTGGAAAACGCGATATTTTCGCGCATCTGAGCCTCGTCCAACGGGCGGTAGGCCATAAGAAGAAACGAGAAAAGCCACTCTTCGGTGTCCTCGGCCCGGCTGTCTTTCTGCAACAAAAGCTCTGCCAGCAGTTCCTGATCATCGGTCCGCGCATCAATATCAAGTCCCTGAAAGAAGCTGTAGTCAGACGTCAATGCCCCCTGAACATTCTTTTCGATCAGGTCATTTGCCTCGATATATTCCTTGACCAAAGCAAACTGAGCGGTGCTGCGTTCTGCGGATTTGTAGGCTTCTCGGGCCATGTCTTCGATTGCCTGATCCGACATGGCGCGCCGGGCCGAGTTTTCCAGTGTTACGATGGTCTGGCCAAGATCGCTTTCAAAAAACAAGATGGCCTGATCAAGCTGAACATCGGACAAACCATCTTTGAAGGCGTTCGTCATGTGTTGCCGCATCCAAAGTGGATCGTAGATACGATTGACCTGCGACTCGAAAAAAGCGCCGCCCTTGTTGTCCAAAAAAGTATCGTCAAGAGTCTCGCGGTGGCCCTGCCCCTCGTGAACAAGGATTTCCATCACCTGTGTCAGACGCATGGCTTTTGCCAATCGATCGACTTTTCCATCGGCATAAAGCGGCAGTGCCCAACACAAGGCGACCACAAATGCCAGAATAGCGCGCTGCATCAAATGTCCTGTGCCGGGTGCAATTCGGCCATCCGCGCCGCCAGAACCTCGAACCTCATGGCCATGATCTCATATTGGATGGCGTTCAACAGCTCGTAGACTTCCTGCATCAGCGGCTGTTCCAGCGCGTCAACATAAGTATCCACATCAGCGTCGGAAAAATCCTGATAGGTGTAGGCCGCACCCGCCAGATTAGAAAGTTGCAGTGACTGACGCATTGCCGGTTCATTTCGCTTGATCAATTCACGCAGTTCATCTCCGTTCAGCTGCAACTCGATGACGCCCGATGCGCTGGCCGCCAGCAGGAAGCGCACCTGAATTTCCTGCAAGGCACGCAACGCCGTACCTGTGGAATCGATCGCCGTGTTCATGCGTTTAAAACTTTCGACCCGTTTCGATCCGCTTTTGATCAGGTCAGAGATGATCCTTTGGCCTGCCAATTGCTTGACGTCATCGTCTTCTTGCATGTGTGAGGCATTTTCGGCCTCGACCAGACGCTGCCCCAGATCAGACGCGTAAAACTCCACCGCGTGTAAAAGGGCCTCGTCGCTTAGGGTCTGCTCCAAAATGGACACCGCGGTGTCGTGCATTGCACCGACTTCAAAAACCTCGTCCGTCAAACGAGACCAGTCCGAACCGAACCCCTCGGGGTCGACACCCAACATCTGCGGCGCGGACCGTGAACTCAGGGCGATGCTTTCAAGAGCTACGTCAAAGCCCGTTGTGATCAGAAAAGCCTCAATCCGATCCCGGTTCGCTGCGGAAAGCTCAGGAGGAACCAGAACGAGTGCCAGAAACGAGGCGAGAAACCAAAAGGCGATGCGGCGTGCAAACTGTGTCATACCTTTCAGAGTAGGTGTTTTGCGCTGGCAGGCAACGGAAAATCCCGGCAATCACGATTTCCGGAATTTTCTGCTTGCGCCCCCGTTCGTTCCTGACTAAATCCCCCCCTCACAGACCCCCGCGGAGAGGTGCCGGAGTGGTCGAACGGGGCGGTCTCGAAAACCGTTGTGGGTGCAAGCCCACCCAGGGTTCGAATCCCTGTCTCTCCGCCACATTCCCAATATCGAAGGCCGTCAGAAAACGTCTTCCGGTCTGATTTGGGTTCTCAACAAATTGCAAGTGGTCCGCTGTAAGAAACTATAGTGGCCTGGGTCACCCGGCGTGTTCTTGCCGTGAAATCTGGTGCAATCAGCGTAGCACGGCCCAAACCTGTATTCTGCTGAGAATTCACAGGAATTCCCCTTTGTATATCCGCTACATTTAACGCATCCCGGCGACACATTTTCCAAAGGAGACACACATGTCGCGTATTCTCATCCTCCTCATCATCGCCGCTGTCGGTGTTGGTGGTTACTACTATCTCAACCAGTCCGAACAAACCCCGGCTGAACAAGTGCAATCCGCAACGCAGGAGGCGGGCGATGCAGTGGCTGATGCCGCGTCAACCGCTCAGGAAGCTGCGTCTGATGCGCTGGAAGGTGCAACAGAACAGGCCAGCGAGGCAGCTTCATCCTTGACCGAACAGGCGCAGGAAGCCGCATCGTCGGTTGCCGACCAAGCCAGTGAGGCAGCTTCGTCTGTTGCGGAACAAGCATCCGAGGCAGCACAGCAAGCCGGTGATCAGGTGGCGGCGCTGGCGGGTCAGGGACAGGAATTGCTGAGCTCCTGGATTCAGGAAGGCAAGCTGGACCCCACCAATTTCGACTATGAAGGTATCATGAGCTCGATTCAGGACAGCACATTGGCCACGGATCTGAAAGAACAGGCGATCAAGATTGTAAATGACATTAAAGAGTCGCCTGAAACCATCGCCTTGAAGATTCAGGAACTGACCGCGCTGTTGACGCAGCAGTAACAAAGAAGGGGCCGGTTGCCAGTTTCCGGCCCCTACCCCGCACGCCAATTTTCCAGTCGTGCCCTTACGTTATCGTTTCTCTGAATTGACCCAGTGTTCGGCTTTTGATTGGCTGCCCCGACAACACATCCTCACCCCGAGGTCGCCCGTTGGCAATCTCCTGTTTAAGGGGGTGTGCGCATTGAACAAGCCATCTTGAGGATGATCCCATGACTGACCTGCCCCAAACAATGAAAGCTGCCATCCTGAAACACGGCGGGTACTCGGCCACTTCGACCGGACCGGTTATCGAGGATGCAGCAGACTGGCTTGAAGCAGCAGAGCTGCCCGTTCCCAATCCCGGCCCCGGTCAGGTTTTGATCCGCCTGCGCGCGTCGTCGGTCAATCCATCCGACCTCCACTTCATCAAGGGTGAATACGGTCAGCCGCGCGTCAAAGGTGCCGCGGCCGGTTTCGAAGGCTGTGGCGACGTCGTTGCAACCGGAAAAGGTGCCGAGGCGCTGAAGGGACAGCGCGTCGCTTTCGTGGCCGCAGGTTCCGGCGCCTGGGCGGAATACATCGTGACGCAGATGCAAATGTGTATTCCTTTGCGTCCGGATATTTCAGATGATGACGGAGCCGCGCAAATCGTCAACCCTCTCACCGCGATGGCGATGGTGGACATGGCAAGGGAAGACGGCGATGCATTTGTGATATCCGCTGCGTCCAGCCAATTGGGAAAACTGATGTGCAGCCTCGGGCGTGATCTGGGGTTGAAACCCATCGCGCTGGTGCGCCGGGCCGAGACAGTCGATACGCTGAAAAGTCTTGGAGCAGCCGAAGTGCTTGTGACGTCCGATCCTGAAATCGGCGAGAAGTTTGCCGCGATAAGCGCCACGCTGAAGCCTCGGGTCTTCCTTGATGCGGTGACGGATCAACTGTCCGAGAAACTGTTCTGCGCCATGCCCAACCGGGCGCGCTGGGTCAGCTACGGCAAACTTTCGACCGAAGCGCCAACGCTTTCCCAGACCGGCCAGCTGATTTTCATGGGCAAACGGATCGAAGGTTTCTGGCTGACGCAATGGATGATGTCGACACCGCCCGCTGACCAGATGCGGGTTGTGGCCGAAGTTCAGGCCCGCTTTGCCGATGGTCGCTGGAAAACGGATGTTTCCGAACACCTTACTCTCGAAAATCTTGTGTCGAATCTTGCCGATGCGCTGAAAAAGAGTGACGGAAAGGTGATTATCACCCCATAGTAGAACTCACCTGCGTTACCGGAGGATACACGCGGGCGGACGAAGACGCTGGAAAACCGGTGGAGGGAGGACAGTGTGGATAACGCGCAGCTGCTGATTAGCGGGCTGGCGAACGGGTGTGTCTACGGCCTGATCGCGCTTGGCTTTGTACTGATCTACAAGGCTACCGAAGCGGTGAACTTTGCGCAGGGCGATTTCATGATGCTGGGCGCATTTGTGACCATCGGCCTGACAAATACCGAATACATGGGGTTGCCGTTCTGGCTCGCTCTGCCTGTTTCATTGGGAATAATGGGCGCGCTCGGTTTTCTTCTGGATCGCCTGATCATTCGCCGCTTGTTCGGTGAAAGCCAGACCGCCGTTGTCATACTGACCATTGCTTTGGGCTTTGTGATCCGTTTCGTTGCCGGTCTGATCTGGGGGCACGAGCCGCAAACGCTGCAAAACCCGCTTGCGGGCAAAGAAGTGCGAATGGGCGGTCTTGTACTGGGGATGGAGGATGTCGCGATAATCGTTGTTACGGTGCTGCTGACATGGGCACTCTATGTTTTCTTCAGCCGCACCAAGCTGGGTCTGGCGATGCAGGGTGCCTCGCAAAACCAGCTGGCAGCTTATTACATGGGCATTCCCGTCAGGCGTGTTCAGGGATGGGTCTGGGCTTTGGCCGGAGGCGTTGCAGGAATTGCCGGAATTCTCTTTGCTGCAAAAGGCGCTGTGGATCCGACAACCGGACTGCTGGGCATCAAGGCGTTTGCCGCCGCCGTTATCGGCGGATTCGGCAGTTTGCCGGGTGCATTGGCCGGAGGGCTGATTGTCGGCATTATCGAACCCTTCGCCAGCCGGTACATTGCGGCAGGTTACAGCCAGGTCGCGCCATACGCTTTGCTGCTTGCCGTCCTGATCTTCCGACCAAACGGGCTGTTCAGTCAGGTCCGGGTCAAGAAGGTCTGAGCCATGCGGATCGTTTTCAAAACCGACTACATGCAGGATATCCGCCCCTGGAAAGACGGGTTCCAGCTGCGCCTTTATCTGCTTCTACTGTTTGTCGTCGCGGCCGCGCCTTTCGCACTGGACGATTTCTATCTGGGTGAACTGACAAACGTTCTGATCTGGGCCATCGCCGGTCTGGGTCTGATGATCCTGACCGGACATACAGGGCAAGTCAGCCTGGGCCATGCGGCCTTTCTGGCCTTTGGCTGTTACGCCAACGTGGCCCTGATTGAGGCAGGCGTTCCTTTTCTAGTCGCGTTTCCGCTGGCCGGAATTCTGACCGGGATCGCGGGTGTGACCGTCGCAGTCCCTGCCCTGCGGCTTCACGGTATCTACCTGGCGATCTTTACCATGGCGCTGTCCATCCTGATGGATGACATCATCGTTCTGTCCGAGCCGATCACTGGTGGTGTCGCGGGTAAATATATCGGCGGGGTCGAGATCTTTGGCCTTACGGTTGATCGCTGGGGGACGCCTGATCTTTTTTACTGGCTGGTTCTGTTCGTCACCGTTCTGGTCACGTTGGGATATATAAACCTGCTGCGGGCCCCTCTAGGACGTAGCTTCATCGCCGTTCGCGACTCCGAGGTTTCGGCGCAGGCGATGGGTATAGATATCGCGCGAACAAAGATGATTTCATTCGCCTTGTCCTGTGCGGTTACAGGTTGGGCCGGCGCGTTGATGGGTCTGTTTGCTGGTGCGTTTAACAATGAAACCTTCAGCGTCCTGATTTCGATCCAATTGCTGATGATGATTGTTATTGGCGGGCTGGGCTCGATCCATGGCGCGTTTCTGGGCGCAATCGTCATCGGGTTCTTGCCGCAGTTTCTATCGATTTCAAAGGAATATGTCGGCGCGATCATTGGCGGAAACACCGTTGCCATTCCGGGGTTGGAGTTCGGCATCTTTGGCATGATCCTGATCGGCTTCATCCTTTTCGAGCCCATGGGCATCTATGGCCGTTGGCTGAAGATTCGCACCTGGTTCGAATTGTTTCCCTTCTATCGCAAGGACATGTTCAAACGGCAGAAATCTTATCTCAAGACGGAGCGTCTGAGATGAGCTTGCTGGAATTTGAAAACGTTACCCTGAAATTTGGTGGTCTGACGGCCGTGGACAATTTGTCCTTCGCGGTTCAGAAGGGCGAAGTTTTTGCCATAGTCGGGCCGAATGGCGCTGGCAAATCGACGGTCTTCAATCTGATCTCGCGCTTTTACGAACCGTTTTCAGGGTCGATTCGGTTTGATGGTCACGATCTGCTTCAGGTCAAACCGTCTGGCGTGGCCGCCTTTGGTGTGGCGAGAACCTTCCAGAACATCGAGCTCTTCGAACACGCAACTGTCCTGCAAAACCTTTTGGTCGGACGACACAGGCATCGGACTACGAACCTGATTTCAGAACTTTTGTTCACCCCTGCAGTTCGACGGCAAGAGCTGGAGAACCGGGAAAAAGTTGAAAAAATCATCGATTTCCTCGACCTGCAGGCTTATCGCGACAAGATGATTTCAGGGCTGCCTTACGGCGTGCGCAAAGTGGTCGAAGTGGCACGTGCCTTGGCGACCGACCCTAAGCTACTGTTGCTGGATGAACCGGCGTCGGGGCTGTCGGTGGAAGAGACGACCGATATGCGTTGGTGGATCGAAGATATCCGGCGGCAAATGGGAATTACCGTGCTGATGGTCGAACACGACATGGGATTGGTATCCGGCGTGTCCGACCGGGTCCTGGCCATGGCAGATGGGGCAAAGCTGGCCCTCGGGCCACCGGCAGACGTGCAATCGCACCCGGCCGTGATCGAGGCATATCTGGGGAAAGCCTCATGAACGCTCCGATCTTGCAAGTTCGCAATATCGAAAGTTTCTACGGTCCGATCATGGCCATTCGGGGCGTTTCGCTGGATGTGCACGAAGGAAAAATCGTGTCGATCCTTGGCGCAAACGGCGCAGGCAAAACCACATTGATGAAAACCATCTCTGGAGTGATGGACCCGGAAAAGGGAACGATTACCTTTGACGGCGGTGACATCCAGGGCTGGGAGCCGCACAAGGTTGTCCAGCGCGGGGTGGTCCACATCCCGGAAGGGCGCGAAGTGTTTCCTCTGTTAACGGTTGATGAAAACCTAAGCCTCGGCGCCTACACCCGCAAAGACAAAGACCAGATCGAACAGGATCGTGAGCTGGTTTTTCGTTATTTTCCGGTTCTGAAAAGCCGTCGGTCGCAAGAGGCCGGAACCCTTTCGGGTGGGCAGCAACAGATGCTGGCCATAGGGCGCGGATTGATGGCCAGACCTCGTATCATGTTGCTGGATGAGCCGTCTTTGGGCCTGTCCCCTCTGCTGGTGCAAGAGATATTCGGCATTCTCAAGCGCTT
Organism: Ruegeria sp. CH2; assembly: GCF_056537065.1. Taxonomy (NCBI): domain Bacteria; kingdom Pseudomonadati; phylum Pseudomonadota; class Alphaproteobacteria; order Rhodobacterales; family Roseobacteraceae; genus Ruegeria; species Ruegeria sp. CH2. The sequence continues at coordinate 298,586 of NZ_JBQFQV010000001.1, read as the reverse complement.
GAACGAAGAGCAGAATATGACGATGTTGCTGGTTGAACAGAATGCCAATGCGGCGCTGGAACTGGCGCATCACGGCTATGTCATGGAGGTGGGTCGCATCGTCATGGACGGGGCCGCGGACGCGCTTTTGCGATCCGACGATATCCAAAGCTTTTATCTTGGAAAACAGGAAGAAGGCGCGCGCGAAAGCCGCCGCTGGAAGCGGAAAAAGACGTGGAGGTAAAACGGATGGACGCCACGCCCCTACCCCCTCAGGTCGTGATAAACGGCGTTCAGTTCAACGCAACAACGGGTCAGCGACCGGTACGAGTTGATGGCTGCATCACCATTGCCGAGTTGTTCCAAGGCCGATGTGCCGAACTGGGCAGCCGAACGGCGCATCGCGAAAAAGACCTGGGTATCTGGAAATCCTATTCCTGGGCCGATTACTGGCAGCATGCCAAATGGATCGGGCTGGCCTTGCGCAAGCTGGGACTGGAACGCGGCGATGTGGTTTCAATCCTGTCCGAAGATCGCAAGGAATGGGCTTGGCTCGACATGGGTATTCAGGGTGTTGGCGGTATCGCTTCCGGCGTCTACACCACGGATTCCGCCAGTCAGTTGCAGTATCTGATCAACGACAGCGGCAGCCGGTTTCTGATTGTCGAGGACGAAGAACATCTGGACAAGTTTCTCGGAATTGAGACCGAGGTTCCCGATCTGATCAAGGTAATCATCCTTGAGGACGAAGGATTGCATGACCTGAACCATCCGCGCTGCATGATGATCGACGAGCTGTTCGCCTTGGGCCAAAAGGCAGAACTGGCCGAGCCCGGGCGCTTCGAAGCGGAAATTGCATTGGCCAAACCGCAGGACACTGCCTTGCTGGTCTATACGTCGGGAACAACGGGTCAGCCGAAAGGCGCAATGCTTAGCCATGAAAATATTCTGGCGGCCATCGAATCCGCGGCACGGGCGCTGCCAGCGCTGCCCAGCGATGAACAGCTGTGTTTCCTGCCTCTGTGTCACATTCTGGAACGTAATGTCTCGGTCTATTTTCCTTTGGCGGCCCGCTGCACTGTCAATTTTGCCGAAAGCCCTGAAACCGTTTTTGCAAACCTTCAGGAGGTCTCGCCCACAACCTTCACAGCGGTGCCAAGGGTTTGGGAAAAGATCTACTCACACGTCCAGATCCTAACGCAGGAAGCCACACCTTTGGGGCGGCTGGCATTCGGTTTGGCATTGAAAGCTGGTGCGCGCCGTGCCGGATATCTGAGCGCAGGCCAACCAGTTCCATCCGGCGTCGCCACCAGATTCTGGTTCTGGGATCAGCTGGTTTTGAAAAACCTGCGCCGGATGCTGGGTCTGGACAAACTGCGACGAGGCGGAACAGGTGCCGCCCCAATCTCGACTGATCTGCTGAAATGGTACTGGTCCATCGGCGTGCCGTTGGTGGAAGGGTTCGGGATGACCGAAACTTCGGGCCTTGCCACACTCAACACCACAGACAGTAATAAGATCGGAACCATAGGCAAAGCCGTCGAAGGGTGCGACATCCGTATCTCGGGCGATGGCGAAATCCAACTGAAGGGCCTGAACATTTTTCAGGGATACTGGCGCAACAACGCGAAAACGGCAGAAACCTTTACCGCCGACGGCTGGCTGCGTACCGGAGATATGGGGACATTAGATAAGGATGGCTATGTCACCATCACGGGCCGCCTGAAGGACATTATCATCACCGCAGGTGGTAAGAACATCACCCCAGCCGAGATCGAAAGCCGTCTTAAGTTCAGTCATTATGTCGCGGACGCAATCATCATCGGGGACAGGCGCAAATTTCTGACGGCTCTGATCATGATTGATCAGGAAAATGTCGAAAAATACGCGCAGGGCCATAAAATCCCCTTCTCGAATTTTGCCTCGCTATGCGCGGCACCGGAAATCAGGCAGTTGATCAGTTCGGAAATTGCCGCTGTGAATGCAGAATTTGCGCGGGTCGAGCAGATCAAGGATTTCCGTCTGATTGATGTCCTGCTGACCGCTGAAGACGACGAGCTTACAGCCACGATGAAGCTGAAACGCGGATTGGTTGAAAAGAAACACGGGCATCTGATCGAAGACATGTACACTTGACCAAAAGATTAACGGGAGGAAAGAGATGAAGAAATTACGCAACAGGCTGGCGGCTGCATCACTGCTGACAGCATCGGCAACACTTGGTTGGGCGCAAACACAGGGCGTGACCGATGATGAGATTGTCATTGGTTCGGTCAACGACCTGAGCGGGATTTTCGCCGCGGTGGGTGTTCCGGCAACCAAAGGTGCAAATGTTGTCTTTGATCGGGTGAATGCGGCTGGCGGCGTGCACGGGCGCAAAATTCGTTACGTGGTCGAAGACAATGGCTATCAGATGCCGCGAGCCATGCAGGGCTATAACAAACTGCTGAATCGCGACAAGGTATTTGCCATGTTGCAGTCGCTTGGAACGCCGATGAACATGGCGGGGTTCAAGCTGTTGGATCCCAAAGGCATTCCCAACGTGGCGCCTCTTACTGCTGCGCGTCAGATGTTGCAGGAACCTATGCGGAACAAGTTCACCTCCTTCTCGACCTATTTCGATCAGGCGCGTGTCGGTGTGAACTATCTGGCTGGCGAGTTTGGATCAAAGACGGTCTGCACCATGTACCTGCCGACAGATTTTGGTGAGGAAATTCTAGAAGGCAGCAAGGCCGGAGCCGAAGAAGCCGGGATCACTTTTGGATCAGAAACCACCCACAAACCGGATGAGACGGATTTCGTTGGATCGCTGAGCAAGCTCAAGGAAGAGGGTTGCGATATCGTCACCATGGCGCTTGGGGTGCGGCAGGCGATCACTGTCGTGGGCACCGCTAAGAAAATGGGCCTGACCGATATGAAATTTCTCGGCACCTCGGCCAGTTTCCTGACGGTCGTGGCGCAGGTGCCCGGTGGCGTGACTGATGGATTCTACGCGGCAGCTTCGTGGCAGGATCTTTGGGCGCGTGCGGATCAACCTGCTCCGGCCGCATTTATCGAGGAATACAAGGCAGCCACGGGCGAAGATCCGGTCGGATTTGCCATGCTGGGTTATTCGGCGGCTGAGATGATGGTCAAGGCGTTAGAAGCCGCAGGCCCCGATCTGACGCAGGACAGTTTCATCGCAGCGATGGAAACGCTGGATTATCAGGACGATCTGGTTGGCAACCATATCACCTATGGCCCTGAAGACCATCAGGGCGCGGATACTGTGTTCGTCAACGTTGTTGAAAACGGTGCGTGGAAACTCGTTCACGAAGAATGAATCCCTGACCCGCGCAAAGCAAAAGGGCTCGCAAGTGCGAGCCCTTTCTTTTGGGTATTCCCGGCGAATTAACGCTTCGAGAACTGGAACGAACGGCGGGCTTTGCGCTTACCGAATTTCTTACGTTCCACAACGCGGCTGTCGCGGGTCAGGAAGCCAGCGGCTTTCAGGGCACCACGCAGGTTCGGATCATAGAGTTGCAGCGCTTTCGAGATGCCGTGCTTGACCGCACCGGCCTGACCGGTCAGGCCACCGCCTTTGACGGTTGCAACAACGTCGAATTCACCTTCTACGCCGGCAACCTGGAACGGCTGGCGCAGAATCAGCTGCAGAACGGGGCGTGCAAAATAGACGTCCTGATCTTTGCCGTTCACGGTGACCTTGCCGGAACCCGGCTTGATCCAAACGCGGGCAACAGCGTCTTTACGCTTGCCAGTGGCATAGGAGCGGCCCAGCTCGTCACGTACGGGTTCACGCACGATGACTTCTTCGGCCACGGTTTCAACGCCTGCGACGGCGCTCAGCTCTTCGAGAGTATTGATCTGATCAACCATCGGTCATTAGCTCCGGGTGTTTTTCTTGTTCATGGACTTGACGTCCAGAACTTCGGGGGCCTGGGCCTCGTGCGGGTGCTCGGCACCGGCATAGATACGCAGGTTGGTCATCTGCTGGCGCGACAGGCGGTTGCCTGGCAGCATGCGCTTGACGGCCTGGAAGACCACGCGCTCGGGGTGCGCACCTTCCAAAATCTGCTGTTTGGTGCGCGACTTGATGCCGCCCGGGTGGCCAGTGTGCCAGTAGAAGTTTTCTTCGCGCTTCTTGCCGGTCATCTGGATTTTGTCAGCGTTGATCACGATGACGTTGTCGCCCATGTCCATGTTCGGGGTGAACGACGCTTTGTGCTTGCCACGCAGGCGCATGGCGACGATCGAAGCAAGACGGCCCAGAACAACGCCCTCGGCGTCGATCAGGATCCACTTCTTGTCGATGTCTGCAGGTGTTGCAGAAAAGGTTTTCATGGCAGGATAGTCCTGTTTGATGTGAAAGACCGCCCCAGCGGAGCGGCCCGAATTCGATGGACGGGTTTTATGAGGTGCCTGCACGCAGGTCAAGCGGCACTTGTCTTATTTATGCACGTAAAAACAAATACTTAAAAAATAGGTATTATTTTACCCCATCTTCAAACGCTGATTTGTTCAGGCGGATTGTCCAATAGAACCCGCAGGCGCTGCATCGCGTCCTCGAACCGTTCCAGCGACACATGGCCATTCATGGCAATACGTACCGCGTTCGGCGCGCGCCCATCGCGCAGCGCGAATTCGTCGGCGGATCGGAGCTGTATCCCTTCCCTCTCGGCTGCGCGACTGAATGCAGCCGACCGCCAGCCAGACGGAAGGCTCAGCCAGACAAAGGGAACGTCCGGGCCCCAGTTCAAATCAAACCCACCCAGGGTATTGACGGCGACGCGTAGATAATCCCCCATCCGTGTGCGCACATCCTTGGCGATCTGGCGCGTGCGCGGATCGGACAACAAATGACGGGTTAATTCCGCCAAGGGTTGGGCCAATCCGAAATATCCGTATTCAGCGGACCGGCGCAAATCGACACTTCTTTCTCTGGGGGCGATAGCAAAACCCACACGCAATGCCGGTGTCAGAATCTTCGAGATTGATGACACGTGCCATCCCCGTTCAGGCGCCAGCGCCCGAAAGCTGGGCTCTCGGGCATCGCCCATGCGATAGCAGTCATCTTCAATGATCTGCAAATCAAAGCGACGGGCAATCTCAACGATCTCTTTCCTCCGCTCCAACGGTGTGTGCGCGCCCGTTGGGTTCTGAACTTCTGGCGACACACAGACGGCCTGCGCTGTGGTCTGGCGCAGAACATGCTCCAACGCTGCGGGATCGACACCCCATTTGTCCATCTTCACACCGACCACTTCCGCGCGCATCAGTTCGCCTGCGCGACGGAACCCGGCATAAGACAGGTCCTCGACCAGTACGACAGGTTTGGGCCCACGCAGGATCGTCTGAAACACAACGCAAAGCCCGTTCTGGCCACCATGTGTCAACACAATATCATCATGGGTCAGTGCACCCAGCGGAAGATCTGACAACCAGTCCACAACCGCCTGTCGCACGGGCTGGTACGCATCGCGCGTCGGGTAATTCAGAAACAAACCCGGATCGGCTTGCGACACTTTTTTCAGACATTCACGGATCAGGGACACCTGCCCCATATCCGCCAACCTTGGGCTGAACAGGCTTACATTGGCATTGTACTTGTCGTCGCGAAGATGCAGTTGCCGCGCCCAAACGTCGTCAAGAATGGGCGATTTCGGCGGCGCAACAAATGTACCACGTCCGACTTCGGCTTGTAACAACCCCTCATCTGTCAGGATTGTATAGGCGCGCGCGACTGTACCAGGTGTTATTTGCAGACGATACGCCAGTTCGCGCACCGGAGGGAGTTTGACACCGACTTCCAAAGATTTGTTATCTATGGCTTTTCGAATTGTGTCAGCAACCAGAGTGTATTTCGGTCCTTTAGATTTTGATAGCGCCTCTGGCCAAATTGTATCCATTACAATTCTTCCTTTGCTTTTGACACAATTTCGAATGTATCAGTCATGTGTACCAAGTACAGCTAATTTGTGTCAATACAATTTGAAAGGAATTCCGAGATGACACGCACAATGCACACCCCCGCCCTTCTGCTGCTGACCGACAGCCCCCGGCTGCCTCTGGCCGCTGCACTGGCCGTGCGGTTTGCGGCAGCGGTCACTCAATGGGAGCGTCGTCGCCGCAGCCGCGTCAATCTTAGTTATCTGGATGACCGCTTGCTGAAAGACGTCGGTCTGACCCGTCATGATGCGCGCCGCGAAGTAAAGCGCCATTTTTGGCAGATTTAACTGATCCCCAGTCCCATTATTGGGACCTCTTCCTGGGCCGGGGCTTGTCCCCGGTCTTTTTTATCCGAATTTCGCGGCTGCAGACCCTGCAGGTGGCAGGGAATAGGTCATCGTCGCTCTGGCAACTGGGTCTTCTGCGCCATCGGAATACATAAGCACGTCACCGACGGCCAAAGTCCGGCCCAGTTTCAGCAGGCGACATTTGGCGATCATGTCCGTGTTGCCTTCTGGTTTGCGCAAAAAATCCAGGGAACTGTTCGTTGTGACCGCTAGGGATTGACGCCCTTTTCGCGCCAGAACCATTGCGTATACACAAACATCGGCCAACCCAAACATGGATGGCCCCGAAACCGTGCCCCCCGGCCGCAAATGCTGATCCTGCACAACAAGGCGCATGGTGATTGTATCTTCGGTCAGGTCCTCGACGACAAAGTCTTTGTGCACCTGCGGGAAAACCTGCTTAAGGTATTGTGACAGTTCGTCCCGGTTCAATGCCAAAGCCATGCTTTCCCTCCTGCTCATACCGACCTAGAGTTGGCCCAACATGGGATCGGAGGGCAAGATGGCAATTCTGGAACGTAACGACACTGGCGCTGTTGCGCGGCTTACAATGAACGCCCCAGAGCGGCTGAACGCGCTGAGTGACGAGATGCTGTCGGCGTTTCAGGCTGAACTGGACACGTTGCGTGAAGACACGTCGATCCGGGCAGTGATCCTGGCGGGTCAGGGCAAGGCTTTTTGCGCCGGTCACGACCTGAAACAGATGACGGCCGGACGCCAGTCCGAAGATGGCGGCAAAGCTTATTTCAATGACCTGTTTTCTCGCTGCGCGAAGGTGATGATGTCAATCCAGTCCCTGCCCCAGCCCGTCATCGCACAGGTCCACGGCATTGCAACCGCCGCCGGGTGTCAGTTGGTGGCCACCTGTGACATGGCCGTCGCCGCCGAAGACACGCGGTTTGGAGTGAACGGCGTTAATATCGGCTTATTCTGCTCCACCCCAATGGTGGCCCTCAGCCGCAATATCCCCAAAAAGCAGGCATTTGAAATGCTGACAACAGGAGAGTTCATATCAGCTGAACGTGCTGCCGATTTGGGTTTGGTCAACCGCGTTGTCCCCATGACGCATCTTAAACACGAAGCCAATGCGCTTGCAGAACAGGTTGCCTCCAAGCTAGGAGCCGCTGTCAAAATCGGTAAAGAGGCGTTTTATCAACAGCTTCTGATGCCGCTGGATCAGGCCTATGCCTATACCGGCGACGTAATGGCGCAAAACATGCTGTACCGGGATACAGAAGAAGGCATTTCAGCCTTTATCGAAAAACGCCCCCCAAATTGGTCCCAATAATGCAATTGTTTTGCACATTTTTCGCCACTGTTTTGAATTTTGCACTTTTCAAAAGGGCGACACTGTGGCAAAGCTGGGTCGAGGCCAAGGCCTCAGGACACTTTTGGGTCGCCGTGGGCGGAAGGTCCCTCCAGCTGGTCTCTCTCACCAGCGCTGACAATCCCGCAGCGGCGGCCCCAAGACCCCTTCGATAAAATTCGCGAAACCGCTTCGCCTCAGTTGCGCCCGATTGTGGTCTGCCCTATGTGGCATCGCATGACACAAGTTTTGCATATTGTAGGCGGCGGCATGGCCGGGTCAGAAGCGGCCTGGCAAGCTGCTGAAATGGGTGTGGGTGTTGTGATCCACGAAATGCGTCCGACCATCGGCACCTTTGCACATCAGACCGGCAATCTGGCGGAAATGGTGTGTTCGAACTCGTTCCGCTCGGATGATGATGAGCAGAATGCCGTGGGCCTGCTGCATTGGGAAATGCGCGCCGCCAATGGGTTGATCATGACAACGGCCGATGAACACCGCCTGCCAGCCGGTGGCGCGCTGGCTGTGGATCGTGACCCGTTTGCAGAAAGTGTGACCGCAAAACTTCGCACCCACCCGCGCGTGACGGTAACCGACGAAGAAGTGACGACCCTGCCCGACGAAGGCCAGTGGATCTTTGCGACCGGCCCCCTGACGTCGCCCGCGCTGGGCCAGGCCATCCAGACCGAGACAGGGTCTGACGCACTTGCCTTTTTCGACGCCATCGCACCGATCGTCTATGCCGAGAGCATCGACATGAGCAAAGCGTGGATGCAATCACGCTACGACAAGGGCGAGACCGAAGAAGAACGCACAGCCTATCTGAACTGTCCGATGGACCGGGATCAGTACGAAGCCTTCATAGACGCGCTTCTGGCAGCAGAAAAAACTGAATTTCACGAAGGAGAGACAGCAGGTTACTTCGACGGTTGCCTACCCATAGAGGTTATGGCCGAACGCGGTCGCGAAACGCTGCGCCATGGACCGATGAAACCGGTCGGGCTGACCAACCCGCATGAGCCCGACGTGAAACCTCATGCGGTGGTGCAGCTGCGCCGTGATAACGCTTTGGGCACCTTGTTCAACATCGTGGGTTTCCAGACCAAGATGAAATATGGTGCCCAGACCGAAGTGTTCCGTAAGATCCCGGGCTTGGAAAATGCCAGCTTTGCCCGGTTGGGTGGCATCCACCGCAATACGTTCATCAACTCTCCCACGCTTTTGGATTCGCAAATGCGGTTGAAATCCAAACCCAACATCCGCTTTGCCGGACAGATCACGGGTGTCGAAGGCTATGTAGAAAGCGCCGCGATGGGGTTGCTGGCCGGTCGGCTTGCCGCCGCTCAGATTTTGGGGCGTGACCTGCCAACCGTTCCGCAAGACAGCGCAATGGGTGCTTTGATTCACCACATAACGGGCGGTGCCGAGGCCAAGACCTTTCAGCCGATGAACGTGAATTTCGGCCTGTTTCGCCCCGTGGATGGTCTGAAAGGCGGGCGTCGGGGTCGTAAAGACCGGTACAAGGCCTATACCGACCGGGCCAAAGCCGAATGGAGTACCTGGTTGGAGCATTGCTGACTGGACGCGTAATGCGGTCTCGGCCTAGCATGCTGGAATGAACGACACGTTTCTGAACAGCACATACAATCTCGGCACGCCTGAAGCGACTGAAGCGCACTATCAGAACTGGGCTGCAACCTATGAAAAGGAAGTTGGTGAACACGGTTACGCCACGCCGGGCCGTGTTGCAGCGGCTTTGTGGTCTTTCGCACCGAAGCCTCAGACACCCATTCTGGATTACGGCTGCGGCACCGGGTTGTCGGGGCTTGCCCTGCGCGCAGTTGGCTTTGAGGTCATCGATGGGATGGATCCAACAGAGAACATGCTTCAGGAAGCCGCCAGCAAAGGCGTTTACCGAGCATTGACCGGATTCGATATCGCCAAACCCGCGCCGTTGAAGCGTGGGGAGTACACGATGATCACAGCCATAGGAGTGATCGGAAAAGGTGCTGCCCCGCCCGAGACACTGGATTTGTTGATGCACGCACTGCCCAAGGGCGGTTTGCTTGGCTTTTCGCTGAACGATCATGCGTTGGCGGACCATCAATTCACTTGCCGTCTGACGGATTGGGTCGACATGGGGGCAGCACGTTTGTTATTTCGTGAACACGGTCCCCACCTGCCTGGTATCAACCTTAACTCTGACGTGTATGTATTAGAAAAAGCGTGACTCTTGTAACGCGCTTTGCGCCATCCCCAACAGGCCCCCTTCACCTTGGGCACGCGTATTCTGCGTTGGTTGCCAGCGATAGGGCCGCATCTGAAAGCGGCCGGTTCTTGCTGCGAATTGAGGATATCGATCGATCCCGCTCACGACAGCTATGGGAGGATCAGATATACAGCGACCTCAGATGGCTGGGGCTGACATGGCCTGAACCCGTAATGCGCCAATCGGATCGTATGTACGTTTACCATAAGGCGCTGGACCAGCTATGGGCGCAGGGGCTTTTGTATCCGTGCACGTGTAATCGCAAAGATATCGCAGCAGCAGCCAGTGCGCCGCAGGAAGGCGCACCCATGCTTGGACCCGACGGGCTTGTTTATCCCGGGACCTGTCGAAAAAGGTTTGCTGGCAAAGATTTATCGAACCTTCCTCGTCCAACTCAGGACCCCTTGCGATTGGACGTGGTCAAGGCGTGTCAGGCGGTCCGCAACCCGGACAGGTACCAATTTCTTGAGTTAGGATCGGGTCCGGGCGGCGAAACCGGCATTATCACTTTCACGCCTGATGAGGTGGTCACCACCATAGGTGATGTAGTTCTGTCCCGCCGCGACATGGGGACGTCGTATCACTTGTCCGTTGTGCTTGACGATGCTGCTCAGGGCGTAACACAGGTGGTTCGAGGGAGGGACTTGTTCGAAGCAACCCGCATCCACGTTCTTTTGCAGGCGTTGTTGAACCTGCCGACACCCGTGTATTTCCATCATGATCTGATCCGCGATGATGCAGGCAAACGGCTGGCCAAACGCGACGATGCCCGCGCAATTGCAAAGTACCGGGCCGAAGGGGCCAGCCCAAATGACATACGCCGAATGGTTGGGCTTTGACCCCTATTCCATTGGCGCCATCAGTTCAGTTTCGTCCCCATCCCGAACGGCGGTAAAAAAACAGGTTCGTCGGTTGGTATGACAGGCTGCTCCGGTTTGACGGACAAGAACCAGTAGGCAGTCCCGGTCGCAATCGATCCGGAAATCCACAAGTTCCTGCACATGGCCCGAGGTTTCGCCCTTGATCCAGAAAGCCTGCCGCGAGCGTGACCAATAGGTCACCCGCCCGGATTCGAGGGTCTTTTCAACTGCCTGTACATTCATCCAGGCCATCATCAGAACCTCGCCTGATGTTTCATCCTGCGCAATCGCCGGGATCAGACCCGCCTCATTAAATCTCAAAGTAGAGGGATCAAACACGACTGGGTCAGACATCTCAAAAACCTTTTGCATCCGGTGGGCTCGCCACTATGTATGGGTAACACACGACGAGGGAAAGCCATGAGCGGCGAGAACGACCTGATTAAGCTGTACTCTGGGCGCATTCTGGCGCTGGCTGCGGATATTCCGCATCTTGAGCGATTGGAAGATCCCGATGCAACCGTCAAGAAACGCTCACCTTTATGCGGATCGACTGTAACTGTGGACATCAAGGTTCGTGATGGTCAGATCAGTGCCTTTGGTCAGGACGTCAAAGCCTGCGCTTTGGGGCAAGCGTCCGCCTCGGTCGTTGGGGAAGCGATAATTGGCGCGTCGCGGGCGCAGGTCGAAGCTGCGCGCGATCAGTTGGCGGCCATGCTCAAGACTGGCGGCCCTGCACCTGATGCGCCGTTTGATGGGCTTGAGGTGCTTATGCCCGCACGGGATTATAAAAACCGCCACGCGTCGATCCTGCTGGTTCTGGATGCCACGGCTGAGGCCATGGCGCAGGCTGAACAGGCAAACTGCGCCTGATTATAGCTATTTGGTGTAAACCCGTTTACCCTCTGCCCAGATTTCAGGAGGGATGGGTTTGAATAATTTGCTCGAGCATTTCGTTACGCTTTGGGTCGTTATCGACCCGATTGGAACAATTCCCGTTTTCATTGCAGTTACTGCCGGATTGGACGCGGCAGGCCGGCGGCGGACAGCGATGTTAGCAGCCGTGATAAGTGCTGCCGTATTGCTGTTCTTCCTTGTATTTGGTCAGGTGCTGATCGAAGCGCTGGATATCGGGTTGAATTCTTTTCAGGTCGCTGGCGGCATTATCCTGTTTCTGTTTGCCCTGACGATGATCTTTGGTGAAAGCAAACAAGAGGTCGAACAACGGCAAGCCGAAGAAGATCGTGAAGACGCGTACCACCAGCAGAACCCGGCGATTTTCCCGCTTGCCGTGCCTTCACTGGCATCCCCCGGCGCAATGCTGGCAATCGTTATTCTGACAGACAACCACCGCTATAGCATCGCGGATCAGGGTATCACAGCGCTTGTCATGCTTTCTGTATTGCTGGTTGCGTTTGTGCTGATGCTTTTGGCCGAGCCCATCATTCGGCTGATCGGTCATTCAGGCGCGGCAATCATCAGCCGTGTCATGGGGATGATCTTGGCCTCGGTTGCCGCCAACTCAGTCCTGTCCGCGCTGTTGGAAATCTTCAAAACCGGCCAATTGTAAAAAAAGCCGCCGCGCTTTCCGGGCGAAAAGGCGGCGGTAGGTATTGCGTGTCTCGCGTGGGGTCCGGTGTACCGCGCGGGGCCGAGGCATGGCCCCTCAAGGGGTTTGGGACAGGCAGGTCACCCTTGACTGAAATGGGGATGACAGCGCGGATTTTTCGGCACGAGATCGCAGGCAGAAAGGCTTAGAAACCAACCGGCAGGTGAAGGGCCACCATCAGCATCACGACCAAAGACACCACGCCAACGGCATCCTGCAGGATAGTCGATTGCGCGCGGCTGAAAGCGGTCTTGATCTGGGTCAGCATAGGGTCACCTCCGGTCAGAGTTTTAATCCTTTGTTGACCTTTTGTTCTCATATTTCCAAGCGCAGGTAAAGAACTTTTTGAGAACATTTGTGAACTTTAGGGGACGTTAAAGCTAACCCACTGAAATCAAACGGATCGCCTGATCCTGTTTCATCAGCCAAAGCAGAACACGCGCGGCCTGTCCCCTGTCCGAGGTCAGCTTGGGATCGGTCGTCAGCAACGCCCGCGCATCGGATTGGGCGACTGCCATCAATCCTGCCTGACGTTCCAGGTCCGCGATATGGAATTTTGGCAACCCGGATTGCGCAGTACCAATCAGATCGCCCGCGCCTCGCATCTTAAGGTCAGTTTCCGAGATTCGGAAGCCATCCTCTGTCTCGCGCAGAACCTCCAGCCGCTTGCGCCCTCCGTCGCTGAGCGGTGGTTGATACATCAGCAAACAGGTGGATTCCGCATCCCCGCGCCCAACGCGCCCCCGCAACTGGTGCAATTGCGCGAGCCCAAAGATCTCGGCCCGTTCAATGACCATGATCGTTGCGTTGGGTACGTTCACGCCGACCTCGATCACCGTCGTGGCAACAAGGACCTTTGTTTGCCCGTTCTGAAATGCGCTCATTGCGGCGTCTTTGTCGGCTGGTGGCATCTGACCATGAACCAGCCCCACAACGCCCTCACCCAAAATGGTCCGCAGGCGTTTGAAGCGTTCCTCGGCCGCTGTAAGGTCTGAAACTTCGGATTCGTCGACCAGAGGACACACCCAGTAACACTGTCGCCCCTCATCAATCGCGCGCCGCAGGTGGGCTATGACTTCGTCCATACGCTGTGTGCTGACAATTGCCGTTTTGATCGGTTTTCGCCCCGGAGGCTTTTCATCCAGCACCGAAACATCCATGTCGCCGTATTGCGCCAGCGCCAGACTGCGCGGGATGGGGGTGGCAGTCATTACCAGAACATCTGCCCCCTTGCCTTTTTCCGACAACTCCATCCTCTGCCGAACGCCAAACCGGTGCTGTTCGTCGACGATGGCCAATCTCAGCGCCTGGAATTCAACATCGCTTTGAAACACTGCATGTGTGCCAACCAGTATGTGAATATCGCCTTGTTTAAGCGCCTCAAGCTTGGCACGCCGCTCCGCGCCCTTGTCACGCCCGGTGAGCAGTTCCAGAACCACTCCGGCTTGCTCCGCCAGGGGGCGCAATCCTTCCAGATGCTGGCGCGCCAGAATTTCGGTCGGGGCCATCATCACGCCCTGCCCGCCTGCCTCAACCACGATCAGAAGGGCCATGAAGGCCACCAGCGTCTTACCGGCGCCGACGTCGCCCTGTAACAGCCGGTTCATTCGGGCGTCAGATGCCATATCAGCCGAAATCTCATCAATGGCGCGCGTTTGTGCGCCGGTCGGGCGATATGGAAGGCTTGCCAGCACTTTCGATTGCAGTACCCCGGTTCCCACGCTGACGATTCCCCGCGACTTGCGCTCTCGCTGCCGGGCCAGAGCGAGCGTCAGCTGATGCGCAAACAACTCGTCATACGCCAACCTCTGACGTGCAGGGGCAAACGGCGCTACATCATCCGCGCCGCGCGGATTGTGACCGGCGTGAATGGCCGCGGACCAGTTCGGCCAGTTTTGCTGCGACACCTGCGCCGGATCGATCCATTCCTCAAGTTCGGGTGCGCGTGCCAATGCGCTGCGGCTGGCCTTGAACGCTGTTTTCTGCGTCAGCCCTTGCGTCAGGTGGTAAACCGGTTCGAATTCCGGGATATCTCCTGCTTGTTCAACGGGCAGCACGTGGTCCGGATGCACCATCTGCGCCATACCGTCGAACAGTTCCAACTTGCCGGAAACCACGCGGCGTGATCCTTGTGGCAACACTTTCTTCAGATACTCACCACGTGCGTGGAAGAAGACCAGCTGGAAATCGGCTTGACTGTCTTCGACATGAACGCGATAGGCACCCCCCTTGCTGCGGGGCGGTCTGTGCGGGCCAACTGTCACTTCCACGGTCAGAGTGGCCGGCAGGTTCACCCCCTGTATTGAATCCCGCCTGCGCCGATCCACCACGGCATAAGGCAGGCTGAACAGAACATCGCGCGGGGATTCCACCCCGGTCTGCGCCATGGCCTGCGCTGTCTTGGGGCCGACGCCATCCAACGTTTCCAGCCCCGCAAATAGCGGGAAAAGCTGTTCGGGCCGTCCGCTCATGCGCCTTCTATCAGCTGAAGCCAGCCATCCTCGTCCAAAGTTTCGATCCCAAGTTCCGCTGCCTTTTTCGCCTTTGACCCGGCCCCGGGACCCGCGACCAGAATATCGGTTTTCTTGCTGACAGATCCGGAAACCTTGGCGCCCAACGCCTCGGCCCGCGCTTTGGCTTCGGCGCGGGTCAATTTTTCCAGCGTTCCGGTGAACACTACGGTTTTACCCGCGACCGGACTGTCCGAGGCTGGCGCGTCGGGGGCGATAACCGTCAATTCGCTGCGCAGCGTGTCGAAAGCCCGTCGTTCCTCTTCATTGGCAAATGCGTCCGACAGTGAAAGGCCAAGCGTTGCGCCAATTCCGTCGATGCCAATCAGCTCTGCCCAGGCGGCATTGGCATCGGCTGCGACATTGGCCTCCGCGATGGCTGCGTCCCGCACTTCTTTCACGCGTGCGCGACGCCCTTCAAGCTGCGCTGCCGCACGCTCTGCGTCTTCCGCCTCATCCGCCCGCCGTTGCGCCAGTGCAGCCGGTCGTGCAGTGTCCAACGCGAGCGCCATCGCATCCCAATCACGATAATACAGTGCCAGATCGCGCGCACCGACTTCGCCCACATGTCGAATGCCCAGTGCAAACAACAAGCGCGCAAAAGGAATTTTCCGCTTTTCATCAATGGCTTCGAACAGGTTCCTGGCGGATGTTTCGCCCCACCCGTCCCGGTTTTTCAACCGCGTCAGACTGGCTGCGTCCCGCTGTTCCAGCGTGAAGATATCAGCTGGCGCATTGATCGGAAGGGTTGGATCCCCATAGAACATTTCAATCTGTTTTGCACCCAGCCCTTCTATATCAAAGGCTTTGCGCGACACGAAATGTTTCAGCTTTTCAACGGCCTGCGCAGGACAGATCAGGCCGCCGGTGCACCGTCGAACCGCGTCGCCTTCTTCGCGGATCGCATCGCTCTCGCATTCGGGGCAATGTGTCGGAAAGGCAAAGGGGCGTGCATCGGCGGGGCGTTTGGACAAGTCGACATCCGACAGTTTGGGGATCACGTCGCCCGCGCGATAGACCTGAACCCAATCGCCCACTCGGATATCTTTTCCATCACGGATCGTGCCGCCTTTGGCGTCGCGCCCAGCGATATAATCCTCGTTGTGCAAAGTGGCATTGGAGACGACCACCCCGCCAACCGTTACAGGATGCAACCGTGCCACAGGGCTGAGCGCCCCTGTACGACCAACCTGAATGTCAATCGCCTCCAATCTGGTCCAGGCCAGTTCGGCTGGGAACTTATGTGCGATTGCCCATCTTGGCGTCGTCGAACGGAAACCCAAACGCGCCTGCAATGACAGATCGTTTACCTTGTAGACGACCCCATCGATATCATACCCCAAAGTCGCACGCTGCGCTTCGATATCCCGGTAATGAGCGATCATGTCCTCAGTCGTGGCACATAGGCGCGTCAAGGAATTCGTGGGGAACCCAAGCGTCGCAAGACGCTCAATCGCTCCCATCTGGGTATCCGCCAAAGGCTCTGACAGTTCACCCCAGGCATAGGCGAAGAAGCGCAATGGGCGGGATCGGGTAACTTCCGAATCCAGCTGGCGCAGTGACCCTGCCGCCGCATTGCGCGGGTTGGCAAAGGGTTTGCCCCCCCGTTCAGCCTGCCGCTCATTCAACGCTTCGAAATCAGAGTGAGACATGTAAATCTCGCCCCGGACCTCAAGAATTTCGGGCGCGTTTTCAATCTGCTGTGGAATATCAGAGACGGTGCACGCGTTGGCCGTCACGTTCTCGCCAACTTCACCGTCGCCCCGCGTTGCGGCCTGAACCAGCTGTCCGCTCTCATAGCGCAAGGACAAAGACAGGCCGTCAATCTTGGGTTCGGCTGTGAAAGCCAGCGGCGCGCCTGCATCAAGGCCCAGATATTTGCGAATCGAGGTGTCGAAATCGGCAATGTCCCCATCGTAGAACGCGTTGCCCAGTGACATCATTCGGACGGCATGAGTAACTTTCGAAAACCCGTCCGCCGGTTTGGCACCGACTTGCTCTGTTGGGCTGTCAGCACGTTTCAAGTGGGGGAAACGCGCCTCGATCTCGGCGTTTCTGCGTTTGAGGGCATCATAATCCGCATCCGACAACTCGGGCGCATCTTCTGCGTGATACAGAGTGTTGGCTCGCGACAGGATGTCCGCCAACCGCGCCAGTTCGGCACGCGCCTCATCATCCGTCAGGTCTGATATGGGAATGGAATTGCTCATGGCCTCGCCCTGTCACGCGTTCTTGGACCTCAGTGATAGGGCGAGGTCATGGCCAGGTCCAGATGTGCTGAGCCGTGAGTGCAACGTGCCGCCCTGGACTACCAGCGACACAAACGGTTCAAATCAGAGGCCGACCGCCATTCTCGTCTCGTCCAGAGTGTTGCTTTGCGGATCGCGCAACACGTAACCCCGGCCCCATACGGTTTCGATATAATTCTCGCCACCCGTTGCGTTGCTGAGCTTTTTGCGCAGTTTGCAGATGAAGACGTCGATGATTTTCAGCTCGGGTTCATCCATGCCGCCGTATAAGTGATTCAGAAACATTTCCTTGGTCAGAGTCGTACCCTTACGCAAGCTGAGCAATTCCAGCATCTGGTATTCTTTTCCTGTCAGGTGCACGGTTTTTCCGTCCACCTCAACGGTCTTGGCGTCCAGATTTACAGCCACGCGACCTGTGTGGATGATGGACTGCGAATGCCCTTTCGACCGGCGAATTATGGCATGAATGCGGGCCACCAGTTCTTCGCGGTGGAAGGGTTTGGTCAGATAGTCATCCGCGCCAAACCCGAAACCTTTGATCTTGCTGTCCGTATCATCTGCGCCCGAAAGGATCAGGATCGGTGTTTCCACACGGGCAATCCGTAGCTGGCGCAACACTTCATGCCCGTTCATGTCCGGCAGGTTCAGGTCCAGCAAGATCAGGTCGTAATCGTAGAGCTTTGCCAGATCGATACCTTCTTCGCCAAGATCCGTTGCATAAACGTTTAGGTTCGCATGCGTCAGCATCAGTTCGATGCTTTTAGACGTGGTCGGATCATCCTCGACAAGAAGTATACGCATTTTCACTGCTCCAATTCGGGTCAATAATTCCAATTAAAATCAAACCTGACCAAGAATGGTTAATCTGACGTTACCGTTGAATCATTTATTCTCGCTCGCCTTTAGGTTGTCTATACTTTTTTAAGGCCGTGGCTTTCAAAGCCTCGGCACCGTGTTCCGCGACCAGGGAAACCCAGCCGTTGAATTCTTCGTCGCTGATGCCGTATTTCTGTTTTGCCTCAGACAGGCTGATCAGCCCGTAAAGTACCCCACGCACGACCAGAATCTTGCGTGAAGCTACCCACCGCCTAGTGCTTGTCGGCGGCAGATCGGCGCGCGTCAGTATGGATCCATCCGGCAGAGAAACAGACCTTGGCCCTTCCACTTTGTGCAAATACATCGCTTTACCCTTTTTGCTGCATCAAAGCTGGCACCAGCCTACTTAAGGTCGTATGAAACCGCCCCTTGAGAGTGTGTAGAATTTTCCTATATTCTGCCGGTCTTTCTTAACCCGGACAGGAACCGCCAATGGCCCTCGACACCGAGACCCCGCTGAACTCGCTTGGCTTTGCCAAACCGCCCTCGGAAACGCGGGTGGTTGTGGCCATGTCAGGGGGCGTCGATAGCTCCGTCGTCGCGGCTTACTTGGCCGATCAGGGCTATGATGTGGTGGGGGTGACACTGCAACTCTATGACCATGGCGCGGCTTTGGCCAAGAAAGGGGCGTGCTGTGCCGGGATCGATATCCACGATGCGCGCCGCGTAGCGGAAGAGCGTGGATTTCCCCATTATGTTCTGGACTATGAAAACATCTTCAAGGACGCGGTGATCGATGAATTTGCGGAAAGCTATCTGGCAGGCGCAACACCCGTCCCCTGCATTCGCTGCAACGAGCGCGTAAAATTCAAGGACCTTCTGGAAACCGCCAAGGATCTTGAGGCCGACTGTATGGCCACCGGGCACTATATCCAACGCAAGATGGGGCCAAACGGCCCGGAACTGCACAGCGCCGAAGACGCTAACCGGGATCAATCCTATTTCCTGTTCTCGACAACGCCCGAACAGCTTGATTTCCTGCGCTTCCCGTTGGGTCATTTGCCGTCAAAAGACGCGACCCGCGAAATGGCGGCTCAATATGGGTTGTCTGTGGCGGACAAACCCGACAGTCAGGACATCTGCTTTGTGCCCGACGGCAACTATGCCAACGTCATTGAAAAGCTGCGCCCCGGTGCTGCGGAACCGGGTGAGATTGTTCATGCCGATGGCCGCGTTCTGGCGCAGCACAACGGGGTGATCCAATACACGATCGGCCAAAGGCGCGGCTTGGGCATCGGCGGCCTGAGCGAGCCGCTTTATGTGGTCAAGCTGGACGTGGACAAAAAACAGGTCGTTGTCGGCCCCAAAGAGATGCTGGCAACGCGTGTCGTTCCCGTGCGTGAGATCAACTGGCTGGGCGATGAAGCCTTCACATCGCGCGAAGAATGGCACCTGTCAGTCAAGGTCCGTTCGACCCGCCCCCCGCGCGAGGCCATTATTCGACCGCTGTCCGACACCGCTGCTGAGGTGGAATTGCTGACACCCGAAGAAGGCATCTCGCCCGGTCAGGCCTGCGTCTTCTATGCCTCAGAAGGCAGCCGCATCTTTGGCGGTGGCTGGATCTGGCGCGGATACTAGGCTGAAACGGGTTCAACCACGGGTTCGATCTGGATCTGAAGCGCATCGTTGAACCGGTTGAATGCACCGCACAATGCGATGCGCCAGGTTAACTCGACAATCTGGGCATCGCTGAACCAGTCCCGCAGGTTGGAAACCTCAGCGTCGCGCATGCGGCCTGATCGTGTCGTCACCGCCTCGGCGTATCGCACGACTGCCTTGTCGCACGCGTCCAGTTCGGGGTGGTTGTCGACATCTGGCAGGCGCGCCGCGCCTTCGGGGCTGAGACCTGCAACCGTCAACAGCGGAGTATGATGCGAGACGCAGTAGTCACAGGCGTTCAATTTGGAAACCGTCACCATGGCCAGTTCCAGCGCACGACGCGGCAAGGTTTGCTGTTCCCGCAACGCCGTCAACATGCCCGCGACATGTTCCAGAACCGGTGGACAATGTGCGGCAACCCGGGCCCAATTGTCGAACGGGCCATAAGCACCCAAAGCCGCATGTGACGCGCGTGTCTCGTCTGCCATCTCAGGGTCTGACAAAGGGGGGATGCGGGTCATGATGAAATCTCCTTTTCAGCGAGGATATCTTAAGTCCGCACCGCTGCAACAGACGGTCTCGGATAACAAACCCGAGACGGAATGCCGAAACAGGCCTGTTACAGGGCATCCGTGGGCGAATTGAAGAGGATGTAAAGCCCGACGCAGACCATGATATATGGGGCGATCCGATCCATACGGGCGACGCGTGGCCCAAGGCTTTTGGCCCGAGGTGCGCCCCAGGCGGCAACTACGACCAGAACTGAAGCGGCCAGTGCTGCGCCGATCAAGGCGGCAACACGGTATGAAGGGGCAGACTCCGCCAATAGCGGTGTCATGACCGCGAAACTGTCAATCGACAGGCTCAGGAACAGGGAAACCACCGATGTTACGGCCCCTTTTACCTCGGTTCCTTCAGAATTGGCCCCGAAAAACTGCCGCCAGATTCCGCGCAAACCAAAGGCCAGTGGTACAAGACCCAGAAACCCGATCCAAAACGGTGCGCCGCTCTGGTCAACACCCAATGCGACGGTCATGGCCAATGTCAGAACAATTGTCTGCGCGACGGCAAAGCCAATGATGGCGCGGCGTTGCTCGATCACCAATATCAAACCCAGTAGGACGGCCAGATTGTCCAGATTGGTGGATATCATGGCAACCCCGGCTGAAGCGGCGAACAGCGTGTGATCAAGCATGCTTAATCTGCATTCTGTCCAGCACAGCTCGTGCCGCCCGCAACCCCGGAGCTTCTCCTCCGCGCCCCAACCGTTCCATTGTCAGGTTCATCGCGAGTTGCTGAGCGTCAGGGGCATTGGTCACATCATGCAGGGCTTTGGCGATCTTGTCTGGCTGGCAATCGTTCAGCAGGCATTCAGGCACGGCGCGTGTTTCAGATACCAGATTGACCAATGTAACAGTGTCCAGCTTGACCATGCGTTCGGCCATTTTCTGGGTCAGCCAATTGAGTTTGTAGGCGATCACCATAGGTGTATTCTGCGCCGCCAGTTCCAAAGAAACCGTACCCGAAGCGGCCAGCGCGATACATGCCGTGCCAAAAGCCGCGCGTTTTTCGACCGTGGCTTGCCCGGCCCCCATTTGTCGCGGGTCGAGCACTATTGGTGCGCCCGGCCAGCTTTGCGTCAGAGCGTTGACCAGGTCAGTTGTCGCACCCACGGTTGGAACCACGACACGATAACTGGGATGGTCCGTCAAAAACAGCCGCAATGCCTCACCGAACGTGTCTGCCAGACGTTCGATCTCACCCCGGCGCGATCCGGGCAGAGCCAGCAGGACAGGTGCATCCCCTAGGTCGTACCTGCTCCGGAAGGCCGCAATCTCGGCCTGTGTTGCCGTCGGTTCGCTGGCAACAGGGTGGCCGACAAAGTCGCACTCCATCCCTGCCCGCTCCATGTATGGCGGCTCAAACGGAAGCAGTGCCAGCACATGGTCGATGACCTTTGCCATTTTGTCCGCTCGCCCCGGACGCCAGGCCCAGACACTGGGCGCGACGTAATGCACGGTGCGAATACCACTGGCGACTTTGACGATTTTGGCGACACGCAGGCTGAAATCGGGGCTGTCGATGGTGATCAGAACGTCCGGCCGCGTGTCCAACACTGCTTGCGCGGTCTCCGAGATTCGACGCTTGAGGTGGAAAAACTTCGGCAGAACCTCGATCAAACCCATCACCGAAAGTTCCGACATCGGAAACCGGCTGGTCAGCCCCTGAGCAGCCATCAAAGGTCCGCCCACCCCGTCGAACTCAATATCGGGGATCAGGGATTTCAGCCCCTCCATCAACGCGCCGCCCAGCCGGTCGCCCGAAGGTTCACCGGCGACCAGAAAGACGCGCATCAGACCGCCCGCTCGCGAATATACAGGAACAGCCCAAGACGGTTACATTCGGCGATGACCTGTTCTTTTTCCAAAACCAGCACACCGCCCTTTTCCAGAACGATGCCAGACAAGCCTGCCGCGACCGCATCCGTGACGGTATCTGGCCCGATGGCCGGCAGATCAGCACGCCGATCTTGATCGGGCTTTGGGCCTTTGAACAGTATGCCGCCCCCCGCGTCCGGGCGTTGCGTCAGGGATTGAAGCATCCAGGCGGTTCCAAAGATGCCTTCGATTGCCAACACCTGCCCTTTTGAGACTGCACAGGCCTGACCAATATCCACAGCCCCCATGGCCCGCAGAATTCCGGCAGCGCGGTCTGCATCTGCCATATCACTCTCGGATGGGTGCACATCAGTCAGACAGCCCAAAGGCGGCAACAGGCCAGGGGCGATTTCATGCGCGGCGCACACCCGCAATCCTGCGCCTTCCAACAGGCCAATGACAGCCCGCAATGCTCCGTCATCACCCGACAGCATGGCCTGCTGGATCACCGGAACCAATGGCATCGTCGCCGCGTCAATACGTTTAGGATCAACCTTCGGGCGCCGAACTGCGCCGGCCATACAAATCTCGGTCACGCCCTTCGCCTGAAGCCCGGCAATAAAACTGCCAAGCTGTTCAAGCGGAAACACGATATCTGCGACCAGATCATCCGGCAGGAACCCTTCCATCGCGCAGATCAGCGGACGTTCCGCCAGTTGGGCAACCAATTCGGTCGGCAGTGCCCCGGTTCCCGCAATCAACGCAAGCATGTTCCTATTTCCTCGGTGTCAGGAACGACCGATCGCTGTGTCCGGTGACAAAATCAACGATCCGCTGCACATAGTCGCTGTCGTTACCCTGACCAAGACGGTAGGCGCGATCCATGAATGTTCCATCGCCTTCAGACAGCTCCTTGAACGCGGCACGCAACGCCGAGATGTCTTCGCGCGAAACACCTTTACGCTTGAGACCCACGAGGTTCAGACCTTCAAGCTCACCCCGGGAGGCTTGTACCAAACCGTAGGGAATGACGTCCTTTGGCACCATGGTGAGCGCACCGATGATCGCCCCGCGACCAACACGCACCCACTGGTGCAGGCCCGAAATGCCACCGACGATCACATCATCCTCGACGATGCAGTGACCAGCTGCCCCTGCGTGGTTCACCATGATAACCCGGTTGCCGATCTGCACGTCATGGGCCACATGAACACCTGCCATCAGCAGGCAATCATCCCCGATCCGGGTTACACCGCCGCCACCTTCGGTCCCGGTATTGATCGTCACGTGCTCGCGAATGCGGTTGCGCTGACCGATTTCAAGGCGCGTGTTTTCACCGCCAAATTTCAGGTCCTGCGGAATCTCACCGATCACCGAAAAATTAAAGATCACGGTGTCTTCGCCAATCGATGTGTCACCGGTCACAACGACATGAGACTTCAGTTCGACCCGATCAGCCAGTTTTACATTGGCGCCCACATAGCTGAAAGGACCGATGACGCAATCCTGCCCGATCTGCGCCCCGTCTTCGATAATCGCGCTGGGGTGGATACCGCTCATGTTGTTTTTTCCATATCCCAATCGACATAGGCCGAGAATTCTGCCTCGGCGGCCACTTCACCATCAACAGTTGCGCGGCCGTTGAATTTGAAAAGCTTGCCACCTTTCTTGCCGCGAACCGTTTCGACATGCATTTCCAGGACGTCGCCAGGAACAACTTTCCTGCGGAATTTGCATTTGTCGATGCTCATGAAATAGATCAGCAACTCGGTGTCGATGACATCCATACCCACGCCCAGCATCACGCCTGCTGTCTGCGCCATCGCCTCAACGATGGTAACACCCGGCATGATCGGTGTTCCCGGGAAGTGGCCCTGGAAATGCGGCTCGTTCATGGTGACGTTCTTGATACCTCGGGCTGATTGATAGCCAGAGATGTCCACCACCTTGTCGACCAGCAAAAACGGATAACGATGCGGCAGGATCCTTTGGATCAACTGAATATCGGCGCTTTTGGGTTCCGTTGTCATGATTCAGGTATCCCGTTCTGAAAGTTTCTTTTTCAGCGTGGTTAGCAATACAGCCTCGCAAGGGCAAGCGAACCTATTCGCTTGTGTCCTTTTGCAACCCACTGCCATCGCCAATTGCCGTGTTCACACGGATTATCGCGGCCTCGGTGATATCTGACGTGCTTACAACGACATTGGAGCGTTCGATGATCACGCTGGCCCCGAATTCGCGTAGCAAATCAACAAGGATCGGGCGAACAATTTCAAAAAAAGTTTGCTGCGCTTCCTCGCTACGACGCGCCAGCGCGTCCAGCTTTGCCCTTTGTCCGTCTCGATGGGACTGAACCTTGACATCGAACGCTTCGGCCAGCGGGCGAAACTCCTCTGCTGGCATGGTCGCACGCTTTTCGGTCAGGTCTTTTTCTTCTCGGCTGAGTTCCGCGACAATCCGTTCATTTTCTTCCGCAAGCATTGCGCTTTCTTTTTCGATCTCGCGCAACACACGTTGCCCAAATGCGGAATTCTTGAACAGCTGCTCACCGGACAACGTAACCACGCTGGCTTGCGGAACACCCAGCTGCTGCGCATCAGCCGAAAGGGCCTGAAACAGCATCATAAATGCACACAGGGCCCAAAGCGGGCCCTGTATCGAGGTAAAGAACCTGTTCGTCATCGCAGATCAGAACCGGGCCTGAATGGTCAGGTCAAAGTTCTGTTCCTTGTCGAACGTCTCCTTTTTCAGAGCCTTCGAAAAGTTGAACTGCAAAGGTCCAAACGGCGTTTCCCACAAGACCGAGATACCGATAACGTGACGAATGGACCCGTCTGCGCCAACGATATTTGCCCCTGCGGTGTTCACATCGTTGATGTTGTAAAGGTTTCCAACGTCATAGAACAGACCGCCCCGCAGGCCCAGTTCCTCGGGCAGACCCAAGGGAAAATCGGTTTCAAAACGCGCGACCCAGTAATAGTTGCCGCCGATGGCATCGTCCTGACCATTGGACAAATCACGCGGGCCAAGACCCGCAGGCTCAAAACCGCGGAAAGTACGAGGCCCCAACACAAAACGGTCGACGGTGCGGCTGAAGTCATTTCCACTCCAATTCAACGCACCCAGCTCCAATGTGGCCCGTAGTACCACTTCTTCATTCCAGACCCGCGTTTGAGCGATACCGCGCGCAGTGGTTTTGAAATACTTGTTATCACCGCCAAGGCCTGCCGCGTCGACGCCTACCTCGAACAGAACACCAGAATTCGGGTCCAGACCACCAATCCGGCTGTCATAAATGTAGGACAGTCCCAGTGAACTGGACGTCCGTTTGCCTTGTGCGATCTCGGATGCGATCACTGCGCCATTGGTCTGATTGCTTTGTTGCGTCATCTCGCTGCGGTCCCAGCCATAGCGCAGACGAAGAGCGGACAGTTCACCGATTGCATAGGTCAGCTGAGGTGTGAAGAACAACGAGCTCGTGTCGTAGCTGGCAAAGCCGGAATTGGTTGCCGACAGTCCCAGTCCAAGATCGAAACGCAGCTTTCGGCCCAGCAAATAGGGTTCGGTAAAGTTAATCGTGTACTGTTCTGAATCCTGTGCTGTCGAGATCGAAACACCAAGATTCTGACCGCGTCCCAGGAAGTTTGCCTCGTTCAGGCCGATTGCAATCCCGAAGCCGTCTGTGACCGAGTAGCTGCCGCCAAGGCTCAGCGAACCTGTAGGCTGTTCCTCGACATCCACATCCAGAATGACCTGGCTGGGTGACGATCCTTCCCGAGGCTCGACCTCCGCAACTGCAAAGAACCCAAGCGCATTGATGCGTTCCGCGGCCTGACGGATTTCACGCGGGTTGAAGGGGTCACCTTCTACAGTGTCAAACTGGCGGCGGATCACACGGTCCAGCGTGGTGGTGTTGCCTTCGATATCGATCCGTTCAACAAAAATCCGCGGACCTTTCGTCAGAACAAATTCAATGTCCAGGGTAAGATCGCGGTCATTGCGCGTCACACGCGGTTCAACCCGCAGGAAATCGACACCCTGTTTCAACCCAAGGCGTTCTTGCCGCGCGATCGAGTTTTCCACCAGCGTCGGCGTATACGTCACGCCCGGTTTGATTTTCAGCACATCCTGATAAGGCGCTGCATCAACGCCGGCGATTTCACTAACCGTCGTGATCTTTCCAAACGAGAACTTCTGACCTTCGGTGACGTTCATCACCAGAAAGAACGCATCCCGTTCGCGGGTAAATTCGACGTTGGCGCTGTTCACACGGAAATCGATATAGCCCCTCGAAAGGTAGAAATCGCGAATGACCTGTTTGTCGAATTCAATGCGGTCGCCGATAAACGTGTCGTTGCGGAAGAATGTCCGCAGGAAGGTTGCCTGCTTGGTTTCCAGAACCCGGCGCAACCGGCGGTCCGAATAGGCGCGGTTGCCGACAAAGCTGACGCGCTCGACCTCAATGGTCGTGCCTTCTGCCACTTCAAAGACCAGATCAACCCGGTTGTCGCTGCGACGGATAATGCGAGGAATAACGGTTGCCGCGACGCGACCCTGGGCGGAATACACTTCGGCAATGGTGTCGGCGTCTGCTTCGGCCGCCTGTGGCGTAAAGACCCGGCGGGGTTGCGACGAGATCACGTCCAGAAGAACGTCGTCTTTGACGCGAGCGTTCCCTTCGATGCTGATCTGGTTGATCGTTGGATATTCCTGGACCTGAATGACCAGAGTCGTGCCGCGCGGCGTCAGTTCAACTGTCTCAAATACACCACTGTCAAGCAAACGCTGATAGGCATCGTTAAGCTGCCCGGCAGTTACAGTCTGGCCCGGTTCGATTCCGGTCCGAGCGATAATTGTTCCGGTTTCGATCCGGCGGTTCCCTTCAACATCGAACGAGTTGATTGTGTAGTTTTGCGCCGATGCCGCATGCGGAAACGCCAGTAAACTTACCGCAACAAAAAGGAAAAAAACCGTTAGCGCCTGCCACAAAATATTGTTTGTCGGCATATGCCCCCCGCAGGATGTGCCTGCGTCTCGCCTGTCAGTCATTTTATGCTCTACCCAGAATTTTGAGACTTTAATGCTGAGTAACGGGATTGAATGAGCTTGTCAAAAGGCGATATCGAAGCAGTTAGGCAGACGGCTTCGCGACAACAGACCTACGATTTTCCCGAGAATCACATTCCCGCCAGATAGGCGGCCCCAGCCATCGCCAACGCTGTAACGGCAAAACTCAGCATAACATCCCAATTCAACATGAACAGGAAGCTAAAGCTTTGATACGATTTTTTCAGCGTTTTGGACATGACTGTTCCCTTTAGACGGGAATGTTGTAGCGCTAAAATATGGCGGTAATGCGGCTGGAATCTGCTCCAGCCGCCACATTCAGCAGAACAGGTCGTTGCTGACCGAAAACAGCATCAGGGTTAGAATGATCGAGATTCCAATGCCCATGAGTATTCGCAACGCCCGATCGCTGGGCGGTTTCCCGGCAATGGCCTCATAGGCGTAGAAGACGAGATGTCCGCCATCCAGCGCGGGAATGGGAAACAGGTTCAACAACCCGACCGCCGTCGACAGGACAGCAATGAAGAAGATAAAATTCTGTGCCCCCTGGCTGGCCATCGCCCCCGAAGTTTCGGCAATTCCGATTGGCCCCGAGATGTTGCAGGTGCTGATTGCACCTGTCACCATGTGCCACATGCCGGACAAGGACCCTTCGATGATGCGGCCAGTCTGGATGACACCGCCCTTTAGGGAATCAAAAAGACCAGCCGGTACGGTTGCAGGCTCCAGCATCATGCCGCCGACGATTCCGATGCGCCAATGGGTGACAAAACCACCATCAGGCTGCGGTTCATCCGTGCGCCGGGGCGCCAGGGCAAATTCCAACTCGGACCCATCCCGCCAGACTTCAAGCAACAAGACGCGGCCGTCCGATCCTTCGACATGATCCTTTAGCTGTTCGAAAGCAAAGATCGGTTCACCATTGACCGAGGTGATGACATCCCCTTGCTTCAGTTGGATATCCATAGCCGCGCTACGCGGAGCAACCTGACGGATCAGCGGCGGAAGCATCCAGGGGGCCTGAACCTCAAGGGGTTGGCCATCGCGGATCACGGAATAATCCAGAACCGGTTGAACAGGCAGCTGGTCGATGAATTCCTTCCATGCGACTTCTTCGTCATAGTCCGGTGTCGGACGACCGGCGATAGCCGTAATCACATCTCCCTCGCGCAATTCCTGCACGGTGCCTGGCAAAGGCTGCAACGCGCCAACGGTCAGGGGTTCACGCGAAACGCCCTGTGACCAGAAGATCAGGCCAAAAACCAGAATGGACATGGCGAAATTAAAGACCGGGCCAGCCGCGACAGTTGCCGCCCTTGCCCACAGCGGGGCGCCGTGCATGGTGCGGCGCAACTCCTCAGGATTTTGGGTCGCGATGTCTTCCATTGCCTCTTCATCCTTGCCCGAGGCCGCATTGGCGTCGCCCAGAAATTTCACGTATCCACCAAAAGGCAACGCTGCGATCTGCCACTTGGTTCCGCGCTTATCCTTGCGGCTCCAGAGCACCGGCCCAAACCCGAGCGAAAAGACTTCGGCATGGATACCAGACCACCGGCCCACAATGTAATGGCCATATTCATGCACGGCCACAATGACCGACAGCGCAATAACAAATGCAACAATCGTCCACAGCAGATTGCCGAATTGCGGGATCAGCGAAAGTACGTCCAAATTTCTATCCTGCTCGTTCCATCAAAGTGTTATCGACCCACTGACGTGCCAGATGGTCGGTTTGCTGCACGTTATCAAGTGTCATCGGTGCATCAATAAGGCCGCCCGTTGCGTCAAACCTGTCCAATACGGCAGAAACGGTATCCGCCATATCAAGAAAGCCGATCCGGCCCGCAATGAAGTGATCCAGCGCGCGTTCCTTGGCGGCATTGAATACTGCGCCAGCCAGCCCACCACGCTGCATCACGTCCCAGGCGAGTTTCAGGGCTGGATAGCGTGTCAGATCCGGTTCGTAAAAGCGCAGCTGTCCCAGCTTTGCCAGGTCCAGCCGCTGAACCGGCAGCTCCTGCCTGTCGGGCCAGTGCAACGCATACCCAATGGCGTGGCGCATATCGGGGGCCCCCATATGTGCCATCATCGCGCCATCCCGAAACCCGACCATTGCATGGACAATGGATTCGGGATGAACCAAAACTTCGATCTGGTCCGGGGAAACTCCGAAATATTCTTTTGTTTCTATAACTTCCAACGCCTTGTTGAACATCGAGGCACTGTCGATCGTGATCCGCTGGCCCATATCCCAATTCGGATGGCTGGACGCTTGTTCGACGGTGGCGTTTGCCAGATCTTTCAGCGGCCAATCGCGGAACGCTCCGCCACTTGCGGTGATAATCACCCTCTCGACAGCGTCGATATCTTCACCAACCAATGCCTGAAACACCGCCGAATGTTCACTGTCGACAGGAAGCAAACGCGCGCCATGGTTTTTTGCAGTGTCCAGAACCAATGATCCTGCGCAGACCAATGTTTCCTTGTTGGCCAAGGCCAGTGTTGTTCCTTGTTTCAGGGCTTCGATCCCAGGCGCAAGGCCCGCTGCTCCGACGATGGCTGACATGACCCAATCCGCCGGGCGCGCTGCGGCTTCGGCGATCGCACGCGGCCCGGCCGCCGCTTCGACCCCACTTCCGGCCAGTGCGGCGCGCAAATCCTCCAACCTGTCTTCATGTGCCGTGACAGCCAAATCGGCACGCAACCGACGAGCGTCATCAGCAAGTTGTCGAATATTTGCGCCGCCGGTAAGGGCCACCACATCATAGTCTTCGGGTTTACGTGAAATCAGATCAAGCGTGTTTTGCCCGATCGAACCCGTGGCCCCAAGAACGGAAATCCGTCGCATTACATCTCACCCGGCGTGTACAAAAGCCCTGCGATCAGAACAAACACCGCAGCCCCCATCATGCCGTCGAACCGATCCAGAAAGCCGCCATGGCCGGGGATCAGATTTGAACTGTCCTTGACCCCGAATTTACGTTTGATCGCGCTTTCGATTATGTCACCCGCCTGACTGGCCATTGATGCGAGAACGGAAACAACAACAAAGGCAAAGCCGAAACCCGCGTGGCTTGCAAAGGCGATACCGACACAGGCCGCAGCAGCCCATCCGCCTGCCGTTCCCGACCATGTTTTCTTAGGGCTGACCTTTGGCCAGAACTTGGGTCCACCGACCATTTTACCCACAAAATAGCCCGCCACATCGGTGGCAACCACCACCGCGATCAGCCAGACCATCCAGCCAAAACCCGAGTTTTCGCGAATGGATATGAAACCCAGACCAGCCGCAACAATCCAGACCGCGAACAAGCCGTACAGGGGTTTCGAACGGCTGATCTGTCCCATGCCCACCAAAGCCGGCGCAAGCACGACCGGGAGCGTGTACAGCGCCGGCAGGTGGTAGCTGAGGATAACCGCAATCGCAGTCAGAACGCCCAACTGGACGGCCACACCCTGGCTTTCAGGGTCAATCATCCGAACCAGTTCCCAGGTCATCAGGCCACAAGCAGCCGCAATGAAGACCTCGAACCAGAGACCGCCAAGCCAGACTTCGATGGCCCCTATCGCAACCAGAACGGCGGCAGAAAGGACCCGGCTCGTCAGATCAGACCACCGGCCATCACTCATGCCAGAACCGCCCCGTAACGGCGTTCTCTGGCCCCGTAGTTGCGACAAAGCCTTTCGAGTTCCGCCGCAGTGAAATCCGGCCACAAGGTATCTATGAATTCGTACTCGGAATAGGCGGACTGCCACAGCAGAAAGTTCGAAATCCGTGCTTCGCCACTGGTCCGAATGACAAGGTCAGGATCCGGAAGAACGCGTGTATCCAGATACTTAGGTAACGTTTCTTCATCCACATCCTCGGGTTTAAGCCGCCCGTCGGCCACATCCCGCGCAAGACGTTTGGTCGCGCGCGCCACCTCGTCCCGACCGCCATAGTTCAGGGCGACCGTTAGATGAACAAGGTCGTTGTCCTTGGTTTCCTCTTCCAGTGAATCCATCAATTCGATCAGTTTCGAATCCAACCGTACCCGATCACCTATGAACCGAACCCGGATGCCATTGTCCGCCAGGGTCCGTGTCTCCTTAATGATGTAGCGCCGAAACAGGCTCATCAACCCGGCCACCTCAACCTGCGTTCGCTTCCAGTTCTCGGTCGAGAATGCAAATACAGTCAGGTACTTGATCCCCAGGTGCGGGCAGGCCTCGACAACCTCGCGAACACGCCGCGCACCGGCATGGTGCCCAAACAACCTGGGGCGACCGCGCGCCTGCGCCCAACGGCCATTGCCATCCATGATGATAGCGACATGGCGCGGGCCGCAGACCGGATCGGTTTGGGGATCTTTCGGCATCAGACCAGATCAGACCTGCATGATTTCAGTTTGCTTGGTTTCAAGCGCCGCATCGACCGCCTTGATCATCGCATCCGTGAGATCCTGCACTTCGCTTTCCCAAAGCTTCTGGTCGTCTTCAGACATACCATCCGCTTTTGCCTTCTTGATCTGATCCATGCCATCCCGGCGCACATTGCGGATCGCGATCCGGGCGCTTTCCGCATATTGGCCAGCGACCTTGCCCAGTTCACGGCGACGCTCTTCGTTCAACTCAGGAATCGGTAGCATGATGATGGTGCCGTTCAGCTGCGGGTTGATGCCCAGGCCGCTTTCTCGAATGGCTTTTTCAACCTTCCCGACCAATGACTTATCCCACACATTTATAGTGACCATGCGGGGCTCAGGCACGTTGACGGTGCCCACCTGGTTGATCGGTGTCATCGAGCCATACGCGTCGACCATGACAGGTTCCAGCATCGAGGCCGAGGCGCGCCCGGTTCTCAGCGAGGCAAATTCGGTTCTCAGATTGGCCATTGCGCCATCCATACGGCGTTTCAGGTCATCGGTGTCCAGTTCGAAGTCGTCAGACATGCTGCTCACTCCCCGTATTCAGGTACTCTTTGGATGGGTCTTACGCCATCACATTTGGGATGTATAGCAATCATGAGATGGTTTTGTACCAATGGCCAGAGGTGTTGCGATCATTTTGTACCAAACCGCCTGCGCAAAACCCGACACGGCATCGTATCGGGTTCAGGCTGTCAACTGCGCTCAGGCATTCACATCGACAACAACGCGCCCTTTGACCTGCCCTTTCAGGATATCAGCACCCAGTTGCGGAAGGTCGGACAAGGCCGCTGGTTGAACCATCGACTCAAGCTTGTCCATGGGCAGGTCGGTTGCAATCCTTTTCCAGGCACGAACCCGGTTTTCATAGGGCTGCATCACACTGTCGATGCCAAGAAGGTTCACGCCGCGCAGCAGGAAGGGAATCACCGTTGCAGGAAGCGCCGCACCGCCCGCAAGTCCCACGGCCGCAACCGAACAGCCGTATTTCATTTGCCCAAGCACACGCGCCAGCATCGCACCGCCCACGGCATCCACGCAACCCGCCCAGGTTTCACTTTCCAGTGGGCGCTTGGTTGTCTCATTCAGCTCATCGCGGGGCACTATTGTCGTTGCGCCCAGCGATTTCAGATAATCGCCGGTTTCAGGTCGCCCGGTCACGGCGGCCACCTCATACCCGAGATGGCCCAGAATGGCTGTCGCCACCGACCCAACACCACCGGCCGCCCCGGTTACCAGAACCGGGCCGCGATCGGGGGTCAGCCCATGATCCTCCAGCGCCATCACGGCCAGCATCGCGGTGAACCCGGCGGTGCCTACGGCCATCGCCTGCCGGGCATCAAGCCTATTCGGCAGAGGCACCAGCCAGTCCGCCTTGGCACTGGCTTTCTGCGAATAACCACCCCAATGCGCCTCGCCTACCCGCCACCCGGTCAGAACAACCTTGTCACCCGGCTTGTAACGCGCATCGGTCGATGCCTCGACGGTACCGGCATAATCAATTCCGGGAACATGCGGGTACGCCCGCACCAAACCGCCCCCCTTCAGGGACAGGCACAAACCATCCTTGTAGTTTACCGTGGAATATTCAACCGCGACCGTGACGTCGCCATGCGGCAGATCATCCAGCGTAAGCTGCCTGACCGACGCGCTCGCCAAACCGCTTTCTTCATCCTTGTCCATCACAAGTGCATTGAACATCTCTCAATTCCTTTCGTGTTTCTGTAACCGGCCCGTTGCTTCACCTGGCCCTAAATATCCCGGGGGAGTCGCGCAGCGACGGGGGCAGCGCCCCCAAAACCCCCCTTTAAATCCAGAAATGCGACTGCACGGTCGCGCGGCGCATCCCATCTGGCGTTTCCACGTCCAGCTCCGTTCCCGCATCCCAATGGCTCAGGCGTACCATGCCAATGGCTACGTTGGTGTTGAAATCGGGTGACCACGCGGCCGAGGTCACCTGCCCCACACGCTTGCCGTCGGCGTAAAGGCCCCATGGGCGGTCGCAGCCAGGCACCGGATCGCCCGCAATGGCGATGGGGCGGATTTGCTGAACGGGCCCCTCCTTGGCCACACGCAGCAACGCGTCCCTGCCGATACAGCCAATCGCGGTATGTGTGTTGCAGAACTTGCCCAAACCGCACTCATGCGGTGTGTTGTCGTCGGTCATGTCATTGCCATAGGACAGCAGACCGCCTTCAATCCGTTCGATCAGGTTCGGGCATCCGGCGCGCACCTGCAAATCTTCCCCTGCCGCAAACAGAGCGTTCCACAGGGGCATGCCGATATCGCTGCCTTCCACATAAATCTCGAACCCGCCCTGTTTGGAATAACCGGATCGCGCCACAGCCAGATCGCGACCTTCAAACTGGAACATATCGAATTTGAAGAACCGGATGTCGCGCACCCGGTCGCCAAAGACACGCGCCATCAGATCGTCAGCTTTGGGACCCTGAACAGCAAGAGGTGACACATCCGGTTCGTCCACCAGCACATCCAGACGATATCCAACGGCGATTCCCTTGACCCACAACAACAGATCGCTGTCAGCGATAGAAATCCACCAGCGGTCTTCGGACAGTTTTACCGCAACCGGGTCATTCAGCATGCCGCCGGTTTCATCCACAATGGGGACATAGAAACATTGCCCCGGCAGCATCCCCCGCAAATCGCGCGGGGTCAGCATCTGCATCAGGCGCGCGGCGTCCGGTCCACGCAGCTCGATCTGCCGCTCGCACGCGACATCCCAGACCTGCACATGGGATTTCAGATGCCGGTAATCGGCTTCGACGCTTTCGAAGACCGTGGGCAACAGCATACGATTATAAACCGTGTACCCCTTGACCCCTGCGGCTTCGACCCCGTCTGAAAACGGTGTGCGCCGCAAGCGGCGCGAAGCGGAAATCTGCGGCATTCAAACCTCCTCGGGCATAAAGACGATGTCGCTAACGGGCGCTTGCGACCGAACTTCGGTCAGCACTTTGAGCAATGGACCCCCATGGTGGGTCTGATGGTTGAAGAAATGGATCACATAGTTTTCGTAAGGCATTGTGACATCGACCTCTTTTGCGGCGAAGCACCAGATGGGTGTCCTTGGGATCAGGTCAGATCCAGATATGACAATGCTCGCTTTGCCAGCGATAAAAGCGCGCCATCTCTTGCGCATAAGCGCCGGTGATCATCACTTGGGCCCGTGCCAATCGATCGGACAGATTTCAGCGGACTTGCCGCCAAAATCCCAAACGCGCCCGTAGTCGCGCACTTTCGACTTGGTGCCGCGCGCCACGATGATGTCAGGACCCATCCAGTATTTGGAGTTTGAAACCATCACGGGATGTTCGGGGTCTTTGCCCGCCAGCATCTCGATCTCACCCTGAATCTTGCGACCTATCATGATGCGGCGCTTGGTGCCGTCACGCTCGATCTGAACAGGCGCCCGTTCGGCCCCGATGATTTCGCTGACGAGCATGGTGAACAGACCGGTGGTACCGCCCGCCTGCCCGCTGAAGATTTGCAGCAGCCCGTTATAGGCTTTGCCGCTGGCGCGCTCATCTACGTAAGCCGCCACTTTCCACTGGCCTTCGCCCATCCGGCCGGGAATATCGACCAGCAGGCCGACATTCAGACCCGACAGGTCCTCGCCCTCGTAATGGCCCTCATCAACGACAATACCCATCCAGGCATGACAATGCCCTTCGGTCGGAGGGTGCGCGCCCAGTGAAACGACGCAGGGACAGAACACATCGCACGAGCAGTTCAGGATCAACTCCCCCTTGATGGCCCAGTCCGTCGGGCTCATCTCGCGACGTTTGGGATTGGGCATCCGGCTGTCGATACGCTGGCTGACGGGCAACCGATCGGCATCTGGTTTTCTGTTCTTAGCCATTGGCTTATCCTCCGTAGCTAATAGGGTAGACGAGCAGGAAAAGACCGCCCGCAATCAATGCAACTCCCACCGGTCGGGTTACAGCATGCCCGATCTGGGGAAGTTTTTCCAAAACCATGAACAGGGTCGCAAGACCCATCCACAACAGGCTCATGACGCCGCCTACAAAACCCAGCGCCATGAAACCCCAGCAGCATCCGACGCAGAAGGTACCAAGGCCCAGTCCCATGCGAACGCCGCCCGCAAATCCGGTTTTCCAATGGCCCAGGAAATAGGTCATCGGGGCGTGGCACACGCCATGGCAGACCTCTTTGACGCGCGAGAACTGAAACGCGCCAACCGCTATCATCAACCCGCCCGCAACCCAGCCGGATCTGGCAATGCCTAGCATGTCGATCACGTCACCAAACAGCAAAGCCAGTTGCGTTCCCGCGATCACAGCCGCAAACCCGACCCAAACCAAGGAATACCCTGCAAGCACACCCAGCCACCCGGCACGGGTGCCATTGGCGCTGCGGATCAGGTCGTCATAACTGCGCAGGGTTGGCACAAGCGTCGGCAGCATCATGGCGGCCATCATGATCGCCCACATCCAGAACAGCGTGCCAAACTCGGCCATGGGCATGTACATGTCCATGCGCGGGTCCATCGCAGCCATCGCCTGCCCCATAGGCCCCGGACGACCGATCAGGTCCAAGTCCATGTCGCGGCCCATCGCGAACATGACCCACCATGCCCACAGGATCAGGACATAAAAGCCCAGCCACATTCCGCTGCGTAGCCAAGTACGACTCACTTCGGCCTCCCGACTCAACTCTCTTGCTTTTCAAATGTCAGACTTTTAAATGTCAGACAAATAAAAATTTGCTCAGGGTCTTCTGAACATGAAAACCGCGCCTCGGAAAACCGCCGACCTGTCTGCCCAGATTGCACATGCCATCCGGGACGCGATTGTCTCAGGCGAGTTGATCGTGGATGCGCGCCTACCCTCGGAAGCGGAACTTTCCGAGCAATTTCAAGTCTCGCGCCCAACTGTGCGTGAGGCTTTGAAACGACTGGCGGCGCAATCCCTGATCCGCACGCAGCGTGGCGCAACCGGAGGTGCGTTCGTAAACCGTCTGAGTTTCGAAGATGCCTATTCGCAGCAGATCACGACCTCGACCCTGCTGCTGTCGATGAACGCGGTCAGCTTTGATACGGCCTGCGAGGCCCGCTATGCGCTGGAACGGGCCTGTGCCCCCCTGTCTGCCCAACGACGAACGGCGGATCAGCTTGCCACGATGCGGGCGGAAATCTTTCGCCAGTCCCAGCCCGGTCTGACGGATGAGGCGTTTTGTGCCTCAGACGTCACCTTTCACAGGGCCCTGGTAGACGGGGCCGACAACCCGGTCCTGTCCTATCAACTGGCTGGCGCGGTCGAGGCGATGCAACCTTTGATGAACATGATTACCTTCACAGCTCGGTCGCGCGAAGAAATCATCGCATTGCACACCAGAATTGCGGACGCGCTTGAAGCCAGAGACGCAGATATTGTCGACACGGCGTTGGTCGACCTGGAGCATTACACACAGCAACTGGCCCACGATGTGGCCGTACGCAAACGCAAACCGGCCTGAAGGCTTAAACGGAAACATACTTTCAAAGGCAGAGGTACGAGCAGGCAGAATGTCATCCGGCGCCAAGACCGGAACTCTCAATAAGAATTGAATGACAATGATTTACGGGAGGACGTTATGAACAAAAGACCGGACCCAACCTTTTATCCGTCGGCCAAGCTGGCGATGGAAGGCCCCGCTGAAACGCTTGCATTCACGCTGATGCTCAGCCCCGATTTTTCGCAACCTGACGGGCTGGCAGTTGTGAATGTCGATCCGACCTCGGCCGATTTCGGGAAGATCGTGCATCAGGTGATCATGCCCGAAAAAGGCGACGAGTTTCACCATTTCGGTTGGAATGCCTGTTCCTCGTCGCTTTCCCCGCTCAGCGGTCATGCGTTTCTGGAACGACGCTATCTGATTATCCCCGGCATCCGTTCCAGCCGGATATATATCATCGATGTAAAGAACCCGCTTGAGGCGAAGATACACAAGATCATCGAACCCGAGGAAGTCTTTGATAAAACCGGGTATTCACGACCGCACACGATCCATTGCGGGCCGGAAGGCATCTATGTCAGCACGCTGGGCGGCGGCGGCGAGGACGGCACGGATGGCCCTCCGGGTATTTTCATCATGGATTGTGAAACCTTCGAGATCATCGGGCGCTATGAGATCGAGCGCGGCGTGCAGGACAAGCACTATGATTTCTGGTGGAATCTGCCGCGCGATTACATGGTCAGTTCCGAATGGGGCCTTCCCCCGCAATTTGAAAACGGGCTGGTGGCCGAGGATCTGCTTTCGAACAAATACGGTCATCGAATCCATTTCTGGAACCTGCGCAACCGGACCAATATTCAGACCATCGATCTGGGCGAAAACCACCAGATGGCGCTGGAAATCCGGCCCGCGCATGACCCGGTCAAACAATACGGGTTCTGCGGCGTTGTCGTTGATACAACCAACCTGCAAGGCGCAATCTTTACGTGGTGGCGCAACGACGATGGCACGTTCGAAGCCAAGAAAACGATCACCATCGACCCGCAACCCGCTGATCCTGATGATCTTCCTGATCTTCTCAAGGGGTTTGCCGCTGTACCGCCACTGGTCACCGATATCGACCTGAGCCTGGATGACAAGTACCTTTATGTCGCGTGCTGGGGAACCGGCGAGATGCATCAATATGATGTGTCCGATCCGATGAACCCGACCCTTGCCGGGAAGGTCGAAATCGGAGGGATTGTCAAAAAGACCAAACATCCGAACGGTCAGACCTTTGGCTATGGCCCGCAAATGGTCGAGATCAGCCGCGATGGTAAACGCGTCTATTGGACCAATTCGCTTTATTCCACGTGGGATGATCAGTTCTATCCCGAAGAAGGCGGTGCGGCCATGGTCAAGGCGGATGTCGGCGACAATGGCGGGCTGGTTTTGGATCCGAAGTTCTGGGTCGATTTCCCCAAAGGATATCGCAGCCACCAAATCCGGCTGGAGGGCGGAGATTGTTCAACCGACAGTTTCTGTTACCCTTCGGTCTGAATTGGAAATCCTGATGACATCAACGGCTGGCCTTTGGCTGGCCGTTGTTCTGAGCGGCGCGTATCACGGGCTGAACCCCGGGATGGGCTGGCCGCTGGCGGTTTCGTCAGCCCTGATGGAGCAGCGCCAATCCGCCCTGTGGCGCGCGCTGGCAGCTTTGGCCGGCGGGCATTTTGTTGCTATGCTGGGTGTCCTTCTGCCCTTTGCCCTGATGGCCGTTCTGGTTGATTATCAACGGGAAATCCGCATCGGGGCTGCGTTGATTGTCATCGCGATGGGGCTTTACGTTGCGATCACCCGCCGTCACCCCCGTTTTCTGTCGCGCATACCACCCAGCAAACTGGCGCTGTGGTCGTTTCTCGTGGCGCTTGCCCACGGGGCCGCCCTTATGCTGGTTCCGATCTATCTTGGTCTGTGCCAGTTGGATGAACTGGATGCCGGTCATCAGGCGATCTCCAAAATCATGACAACAAACGGTCTGCTGGTTCTGGGAGTTGCGGCCTTGCACACCGCCGCCATGGTTCTGGGCGGAGGGTTTCTGGCCTTCGCTGTTTATCGTTGGCTGGGGCTGCGTTTCCTGTCCCGCAGCTGGTTCAACCTTGAACTCATCTGGGCGCTCAGCCTTGTTTTGGTCGGTCTTTTGGGGCTGTGGTCGGCGGTTTAATCGCTTTCCTTTGGGTCGCAACACACTATCCTTAGGTGCTGATACCGCAATTCAATGAGGCCCGGATGATCACGACCCTGAATGTCATTGCCGCGTTGCTGACAATCGGTTTTGGCCTGTTCGGCTTTCTGGCACCAGCTCATACCGCCAACGCGCTGGATCTGGCACCCACCAACAGCACCATGGGTCTGAGCGAACTGCGCGCTTCGGTCGGAGGGCTGTTTGTCGTCTCGGGCATTGCTGTCATCTGGCTGAATTCTCCGATGGCCTACACGATGTTGGGCATTGTCTATGCCGGTGCCGCACTGGGCCGCTTCCTGTCACTGGCGCTAGATAACCCGCCTTTTTTGAAGGCAGCGACTTTTGGAGGAATCGAACTGGTTCTGGCGACATGGTTGATCGCCGCCAACTTCAATAGGGCCGCGTAACGATCTGTAATTAAAGCTAACAAAGATGTGCAATCCGGGTTTGCATCCGTCGCTGACCTCACCTATATATGAGGTGTCCTTCGGGACTATGGACATAAACGCGCTCGTAATAAGCGGATCGGACCCGGGGGCGGTACCCGGCGGCTCCACCAAAATCCTTCGTTTGAGGATCACGGGGCCGAAACAGGATCGACGAACGTCTAAAGGGGTAAGCTTTGTCTCGGCTGTCTGCCACCGTTACCGGCGAAAACAGTACAATTGCAAACGACAATCGTGCTCCGGTTGCAGTTGCTGCGTAAGCAGTAACAAGACCGAAACTTAAGTCCTTGCGCCTAGCCGCGTAAGGCGGGGTTCGCAGGTACCTGGCAACAGAAACCTGCACTTCCCCCCAATATGTCTGATATTTATGCCGCCTTTGCGCAGATTCAGAGTTTGTTCATTCCTTTTTGCCATCGTGTTCGCAGTTGGACAGGAGCGTTGGGATGACGAATTCAGAGATACTCAGATCCTGGTATTCTGAGGTTTGGGAAAACGGAAACACCGAGGCGATCGATCAGTTCTTTGCACCCGAAACCATGGCCGAGGGGCTGATCCCCGAAATGCAGGTGGGTGCGGACGATTTTCGGGACCTCGTCACGGCGTTTCGTCATGTCTTAGGGGATATCAAGGTGGATTTGCCCAAGATCATCGAGAATGGCGATTGGGTATCCGCCATCCTGCATGTCCAGACGTGCCGGGCCGATAATGGTGCCCCTTTGGAGGTGACCGGTCAGGTCATGGCCCGGTTCAAAAACAACAAGATGGTCGAGGCATATAATCATTTCGATTTCATCTCGTTTTTTGAAGAGATGGGTCAGTTTCCCGCCGACACCCTTCCCGTGTGCATGACCGGTCAGCGGCTCGACTGGGCCTGACGGTTCAAACCGCAAACTTGACCCCCTACGTTCTTGCGCGGTAGCACTGACGCAGGGGGTCAGCTTGCGAACACCCCGTGAGGCGTCAGCCCAAGCTTCGCATGGATCCGACTGACTAAAGGAGACATGCTATGGCTGCTCTTAACGCCATCACACCAACCCAATTGAGCCGATTGATCGGAACGCCTCAGGCGCCCGTTCTGATCGACATACGCACCGACGCGGATTTCAGTGAGGATCCGCGGCTGATACCGGGATCAACTCGCTGTCCGCACACGGAAATCGACGCAATAAGCCGTCTGATTGGCAACGACCCTTGTGTAATTATTTGCCACAAGGGCAAAAAGCTCAGTCAGGGGGTGGCGTCCTGGCTGCGCGGGATGGGCAAAAACGCCGAACATCTGGAAGGCGGGTTTGAAGGGTGGCACGAACAGCGTGAGGCGCCGTTGATCCCCCAATCGATTTTGCCGGCGCGCATTGACGGCAGCACATTGTGGGTTACGCGTCAAAGGCCCAAAATTGACCGTATCGCCTGCCCCTGGCTGATCCGCCGGTTTGTTGATCGCAATGCACGGTTCCTTTTCGTCGCGTCGGAAGAAGTTCAGGGAGTCGTTGATCACTTTGGTGCCACCCCCTTTGACGTTCCGAATACATTTTGGACGCATCGGGACAGCGGCTGCACATTTGACACGATGATCCGGGCATTTGACCTGCGAACCGAGGCGCTTGAGCGTATGGCCCGGATCATTCGCGCTGCAGATACCGACCAGCATGATCTGGCCCCGGAAGCCGCTGGGTTGCTGGCGTTCTCGGTCGGTTTGTCCCGCCAGTATCGCGATGATCATGCTCAGCTTGAAGCCGGGTTGCACCTTTATGATGCCCTGTTCCGCTGGGCACGCGACGGGTTTGATGAAAAGCATGACTGGCCATCGGGTCATGGCGCATGAGACCTACGGCACTGGACCTTTTCAAGGTATTCGGACGGATCGGCCTGTTGTCATTTGGGGGCCCGGCTGCCCAGATCTCGCTGATGCATCAGGAACTGGTCGAGCGCAGGCCCTGGCTGGATGAACAGACCTATCTGCGCGCGCTTTCCTTGTGCATGTTGCTGCCCGGTCCCGAGGCAATGCAATTGGCAACCTACGCAGGCTGGCGCTTGCGCGGTGTCGCGGGCGGGCTGATTGCGGGCAGCCTGTTCGTTTTGCCAGGGGCGTTTGTCATTACTGTTCTGGTCGCGCTTTATTCAGCATTCGGCGAGGTTCCACTGGTGCAATCCGCATTTACCGGCATCAAGGCGACCGTCATTGTGATCGTCCTGCAAGCCCTGCGCAAGCTGTCAGGTAAGGCGCTGACGGATACGGAGCATCGTGTCATCGCGGGTCTGTCGTTTCTGTCGATCTTTCTGTTCAACCTGCCCTTCCCCCTGATCATTTTGATCGCGGCCCTTTGGGGGTATTTGCGTTATAATGGACCCATCGGGAAAACCGCGGCTCAGGACACGCCGCACCTTGCCCGCTCGGCCCGGACGATAGCGATCTG
This sequence comes from Ruegeria sp. CH2, assembly GCF_056537065.1. Taxonomy (NCBI): domain Bacteria; kingdom Pseudomonadati; phylum Pseudomonadota; class Alphaproteobacteria; order Rhodobacterales; family Roseobacteraceae; genus Ruegeria; species Ruegeria sp. CH2. Next base: position 256,623 of record NZ_JBQFQV010000001.1, on the reverse strand, counting down.
GTTGCCGCTTTGGCTGGGGCCGCTTGTCGCGTTAACACTCAGCGGCCACCAATTGCTCAGCGATCTGGGATGGTTCTTTGCCCGGCTGGCTGTTGTGACCTTTGGCGGCGCCTATGCCGTTCTGGCCTATATGTCGCAAACGGTTGTGGATCAGTACCACTGGATCAGTGCAGACCAGATGATCGACGGATTGGGGCTGGCAGAAACCACCCCTGGGCCATTGATACTGGTTACACAGTTTGTCGCCATGCTGGCGGGACAGATCAACGGTGGATTCTCACTGGCGCTTGCTGCGGGCGCTGTTGCGCTATGGGCAACGTTTGTGCCCTGCTTTCTGTGGATTTTCCTGACGGCCCCTTACCTTGACCGTCTGGCCACACGCCCCCGCCTGTCTGCCGCCCTTCACGGCATTACCGCCGCTGTTGTCGGAGTGATTCTCAACCTTTCCGTGTGGTTTGCCCTGAACGTTCTTTTCGAATCGGTGCCAGACATGAATTTGGGTCCGGCGGCAATACCCGTGCCCCAAGTGTCTTCGCTCAACATCCCGGCGCTTGCGTTAACCTTTATTGCTGGAATATTGATATTTCGACTAAAATTGGGGATCGGAACAGTGTTGGTTCTGATGTCACTGGCAGGGCTGGTTGCGCATAATATCTGATCAATCCGATCATACCTGCCCTTTCGTTTCCGAACAAAACCCCTATGCTGAGCTTAACCACTTTTGAGGATGACACATGTCGCAAGGCATCGACTATGGCAACCTGATGCACACCGCCATGCGCGGGCTTATCAAGACTGTGCTGACGGATGTATCGAAATCCGGTCTGCCCGGAGCGCATCACTTTTTCATTACCTTCGACACACGCGAAGATGGCGTGGATATCGCCGATTGGCTGCGCGACCGGTATCCGGAAGAAATGACAATCGTCATGCAACACTGGTTTGAAAACCTCGAGGTCGGAGAGAACGGATTCGCCATTACCCTTAATTTCGGAGACGCGCCGGAACCGCTTTACATCCCCTATGGCGCGATCAAGACCTTTGTCGATCCATCGGTGGAATTTGGACTGCGGTTCGAAAGCCCGGACGACGAAGATGAGGACGATTATGTTGCAGAGGACTTGATCGAAGTCGAAGAGGAAGAACAGGCGCATCACGACGCCGATGTCGTGTCGCTGGACAGCTTCCGCAAATAAGCCTTTGAGCCCCGCCCTGCGCGGGGTTCAGCGTTTCATCAGAAATGTTTCGACAGATCGGGATTTCTGACCGTCTATGAAGCGCGAGAATGACAGGTTCAGCCCGTCTTCGGCCAGGGTTCGGTCGAACTGCTGCAATTCATATCCGCCGTCAACGTCAATGAACAACGAAAACACCGTCAGCGTTTCGCCTTCGATACGCCCCCAGACGAAGGGTTCACCTTTCATCGGATCCAGCGGAACCTCATGACCGAACACGTTGCGTTTCATTGCGGCCGAAAATACATCCGGGCGGTCCGAGGGCACGAAGTCGATGGAAAACTGCTGTTCTTTTACCCGCCCGTCCAGCTTGTAGGTCGTGGTTTGCCAGCTGACGTTGAACCCGTTTTTGGTCTCGAAAATGGAAACGCTCATATCCCGCGGGGTTGAGGTTCCGTCCGCATCCACGACATTTGCCGAGCCCACATAATCCCCCAGGAACGGGGTAATGTCCGCGGCGCGCGCAGATGCGCCCAGAACAGACAGCCACAAAGCACAGACAGCAAATAACACGATCGCTTTTTCAAGCGTAATGCGATGGAAATTAGACATCTTGTCCTCCAAGGCGGCTACGAACCTATTGTAGCTGAGAGGGGGCCGCGCACAATGGCACATTCCCCGACGATAACAATAAAAGTGACGCACCCCGCGCCTATACCTTTGACGCCCTTGGGTTTAAGGTGCGCGCAACTGGCCGATTGCGTCACAGCTTGGCTGCGGCTAAACGGCATACAACAGCATACCAGACGGAGTGACAGATGTCTCAGACCCGCACCGAATCCGACAGCTTTGGCCCGCTCGAGGTTCCTGTCGACAAGTATTGGGGCGCGCAAACGCAGCGTTCGATCATGAACTTCCCGATCGGTTGGGAGAAACAACCCATTGCCATTGTGCGTGCGCTGGGCGTGATCAAGCAAGCCTGCGCGATGGAGAACAAGGCGACCGGAAAACTGGATGCCAGGATTGCCGATGCCATCATTCAGGCCGCGGGTGAGGTGATCGAAGGCAAGTTTGACGACAACTTTCCGCTGGTCGTCTGGCAGACGGGTTCCGGCACCCAGTCGAACATGAACTCGAACGAGGTCATCGCGAACCGCGCCATCGAAATTCTGGGCGGTGTCATCGGTTCAAAAGACCCCGTGCATCCGAACGATCACTGCAACATGGGTCAGTCGTCGAATGACACCTTTCCCACCGCGATGCACATCGCCACAGCGATGAGTGTTCGTGACGTCCTTCTGCCTGGGCTTGAAAAACTGGCCTCTGGTCTTGAGCAGAAGGCTGATGAGTTCAAGGACATCATCAAGATCGGCCGGACTCATACGCAGGATGCAACGCCTCTGACACTGGGGCAGGAATTCAGCGGTTATGCCCACCAGATTCGTCAGGGGATTGCACGCGTTCACGCAGCGCTGCCCGGCATCTACGAACTGGCGCAAGGCGGCACCGCCGTAGGCACCGGCCTGAACACCCAAAACGGTTGGGGCGAAGCGGTTGCGGGCCATATGGCGCAGATCACCGGCCTGCCCTTCGTGACCGCGCCGAACAAGTTCGAAGCGCTGGCCGCCCATGACGCCATGGTCTTTATGTCCGGGGCTTTGGCGACCATCGCGGGCAGCTGCTATAAAATCGCCAACGACATCCGTTTCCTGGGCTCTGGCCCGCGTTCGGGGCTTGGCGAACTGATCCTGCCCGAGAACGAGCCCGGCTCGTCCATCATGCCCGGCAAGGTGAACCCGACCCAGGCCGAGGCGTTGACACAGGTTGCGGCGCATGTGATGGGCAACAACGCCGCGATGAATTTTGCAGGCAGTCAGGGCCATTTCGAGCTGAACGTCTATAACCCGATGATGTCCTACAACCTGTTGCAATCCATCCAGTTGCTGGGCGACGCTGCCGACAGCTTTACCGAGCGGATGTTGCTGGGCATCAAGGCCAATGAGCCGCGCATCGACAAGCTGATGAAGGAATCGCTGATGCTGGTGACGGCGCTGGCCCCGACCATCGGCTATGACAACGCCACCACGGTCGCCAAGACCGCGCATAAGAACGGCACAACCCTCAAGGAAGAAGCCATTGCGCTGGGGTTTGTGGACGAGGCAACCTTTGATGCCGTTGTGCGCCCCGAACAGATGATCGGCCCGAAAGACTGATGGGCAAGCCGGTCAACCTGAACCGGTATCGAAAAGAAAAGGCGCGGGCCGAAAAGAAGGCCCGCGCAGACCAGAATGCCGTCGCCTTTGGGCGCACCAAGTCCGAGAAAACAATCGTCAGGCTTCAGCAGGACAAGCAGAGGCGTGACCTTGACAATCACGAGCTGGATGAATGAGCGGCCGCCCGGTAAAACGTTCATTGACCCTCAAAGGACACCGGACATCTGTCTCGCTTGAAGATGAGTTTTGGCGGGCATTTCGCGACATTGCGAAAGAAAAAGATCAGCCAATCAATGCACTGGCCGCGCAAATTGATGTTGACCGCGACCCGGAAGCCGGATTGGCCTCGGCTATTCGCGTGTTTATTCTGAACTGGTACCGAGACAAGGTTTAACGCTTGTCAGATCTTGGCTGTTGGGTATAACGTCCTCAAGGAACAAAAGGGGTACATTCATGGGTAACACGGTATTGGGACCTGACGGTCAACCTCGGTGTTCCTGGTGCCAGGCAGCGCCGGAATTCTTTGACTATCATGACAACGAATGGGGGTTTCCGGTCTCGGATGATCAGCGATTGTTCGAAAAACTGTGCCTGGAAAGTTTTCAATCGGGTCTTAGCTGGCGCACGATCCTGAACAAGCGCGAGAATTTCCGAGAAGCGTTTTACGGATTTGATTTCAACAAGATGGCTGAGTTCTCTGAAGCCGATGTTGAACGTCTGCTGCAAAATGATGGGATCATTCGCCACCGGGGCAAGATCGAGGCGGTGATCAACAACGCCCGCCGCGCGCAGGAACTGGTGGCGTCAGAAGGATCGCTGGCAGCCTATGTCTGGCGGTATGAGGCGGAAACCCCGCCGCCCCCGCAATCGGCATCAACATCGCCCGAGTCGGTGGCCATGTCGAAGAACCTCAAGAAACGGGGTTGGAAATTTGTTGGCCCCACGACGGTGTTTGCGTTCATGCAGGCCATGGGGCTGGTCAATGACCATGCCAAAGGCTGTATCAGCAGAATAAAAGCGGCACAGTTGCGCCGCTCTTTCACGAAACCTGTCTGAGGATCAGACAGAGGCTTTGAAGATCTTGTCGATATTGCCGCCCAAAGCGGCGTTGAATTCGGCGTCCGACTGCTGTTTCGAGAGACCTTCGGTCAGTGCGCGCGAGAAAGACGCGATCATTTTGCCGTTCTGTTCCAACAGGTTGCAGGCCTCTTCGGTCGAATACCCGCCTGACAGCGCGACAACGCGCAGAACGCGAGGATGGTCGGCCAGTTCGTCATACAGGTTTGCCTGTGTCGGGATCGTCAGCTTCAGCATGACCTCCTGCCCCTCACCCAGCTGGTCGAGGTTCTTCAGGATTTCAGCTTTCAGAATCTCCTCGGCCTCAGCCTTGGTTTCTGAATGAATGTTGACCTCAGGCTCGACGATCGGAACCATTCCGGCGTCAGTCACTTCACGGGCAACGTCGAATTGCTGGGCAACCACGGCCGCGATGCCTTCGGCATTGGCCTCGTGGATGACCGAACGTTCTTTGGTACCGAACACGCCTTCTGCCTTAGCCAGCGTGTCGGCCAGACCGGGGATCGGTTTCATCAACTGAACACCGTTGGCCTGATCCTCAAGGCCCTTGTCGATTTTCAGGAATGGCACGATTCCTTTGACCGACCAGAGGTAATCAGCGACTTTGCGGCCCTCGATCTCTTCACCAAGGGTGCGTTCGAACAGGATCGCACCGATGACTTTGTCTTTGGTGAAGTCATTTGCCAGAATGATCCGCGCGCGCATCTTTTGAATTTCGCCGAACATCTCAGCGTCCGAGCCGTAGGTCGACGCGTCAACGCCGTACAACGCCAGAGCTTTCGGGGTCGAGCCGCCGCTTTGATCCAATGCCGCGATAAAGCCTGCGCCGTTGATCATCTGCGCGCGCTGTTCTGCTTTGGCCATAATGTTTTCCCGTTCAATGATGATTCCGATGTCTTCCCCCGCATACATCACAGTCAGGACCGATGGTAGTTTGTTAGCGCTCAACCAGCCGCAACCATATGCCATCCTTGGATCGAACGGTCAGATGGGCCACCGGAACCGGCGTTTTGCCGCTGATTGTTTCGAATTTGAAATTCCGCACCAGCATCGACAGGATCAGCGGCCCTTCGACCATGGCAAACCCGGCCCCGGTACAGACGCGGGGACCTGCGGAAAACGGGATATATGCCTTACGCTGGCATGTTTTGCCGTTTTCACTGTTCCAGCGGGTCGGGTCAAAGCCATCGGGATTGTCCCATAACCGTTCGTGACGGTGCAGGTGCCAGGGGCTGATTACGATTTGTGACCCGTTGGGAACGTCTCTGTTTCGGAACTGGTGTGGGCACTTGGCCTCTCGCACCATCATGGGAACCGGTGGGTACAGGCGCAGTGCCTCGCGAAACACGTCGCGGCTGATCTTGAGTTTGGAAACCGAGGCAAAGGTCGCGTCGTCCAGAGCGGCAGCTTCGTCAGTAATCCTTTCCTGCCATTCGGGATAAAGCGCCAGCAGATACAATGTCCACGCCAGGGCCGATGCGCTGGTTTCATGGCCTGCCAGAAAGAAGATCGCGACCTGATCAACCATTTCTTTGGGCCCGAAAAACTGACCGGTTTCAGGGTCAGCGGTTGTCATGATCTTGGTTGCCAGATCATCGGGGGCGGTTCCGGCCTTGATCGCCTCTGCCCGCTCATGGGTCAGGTCAGTGATCAGGTTACGAATGTCTTCGGCGTTTTTCCGTGTCGTCCGGGAGTGGAACCGAGGCATCCATTTGGGCAGCGGAACGAAAGCTGCAAGGTTCAGCAGAGGTTGTTCGCGCTGGTAGTTGCGGAACTTTTCAAACACCTTGCTGGCTATGGCGTGGTCGATCGGCACCGAAAACAAGGTGCGAAAAATCACATCTGCTGCGGCGTGGCTTGTCTGTTCTTCGACTTCGATCTGTTTGCCGACATGGGGGCGCAACCGCTCAACACAAGCGTCTGCTGCGGCCAGCATGGCGGGAAACGTGTCTTTCAGCCGCCCGCCCTCAAATGCCGGGTCAATGATGCGTCGCTGACGTTTCCACGTCTCTCCATTGGTTAGAAACACCGAATTTCCAAGCAAGGGGCGCAGGCCTTCGCTGATCCGGCCCGATTTAGGAAAATCTTCGGGGCTTTTCCTGAGGACGATGTCAATCAGGTCCGGTTCATTGACCAGGAAGGACCGGAAGAAGGGTGTCCTGAATTCGGCCATCCACGCGCGATAAAGGCGCGCTGGCTGTGCAGACAGCAGATCCTGACGAAACAGTTTCAGGTAACGCAGTAGGGAAACCTTGTCTGCGCGCGGCTGGGGCTTGGGCGGGGTCATGGACGCACCGACGTGTATTTGGACACTGGCGTCTCAATCCGGCTGCGCGAAGGTGTGCGCCCAAGGAACCGCTGTTTCAGCGTCAAAGGGCCTGCCGTAATTCGGAAATAGTCGTACGGACCCGGCTTATCGAATGCGCAAAGGTATTGAAAATGCAGCCGGAAAAACCGCCAGCGCAGGGCTTTCCAACGTTCAGGCGCCAGGGTTTGGGTAAAGGCCGCCGACAGGACAAGCGGCCAGCGTTTGTCCGGCCTGGCCACCCCTGTAACGGCCACCGGATCACACAGCGCAAATGCGCAGCCATCCCCGGGGGCCGAGACATCGACCCATGTGATGGCTGAACTGGAGGACAGGAATTGAAGGTCGGACCGAAGGCCATGCGCTTTTGGCAGAAAGGACACCATAGGCATCACCTGCCCCAGGCTGAGGAACGACAACTCTGCCCCCTGTTGCGGCACGGCCCTGTCGCGGATCAGGTCGGCCAGAACAGACACCCCCAGATGCGCACCCGAACTGTGGCCCACCACCAGAACCTCATCCACACTGGATATCAGCGCGGCTTCAATCGCTTTGCGGAATGCGGCCAGCCTTTCCTTCAGTTTTAGCGGAGTTTCCCCCTTTAACTGTGCGGAATAGGCGTAATCATGCATCAGGTAGTAGGCAAACAACCGGTTGTCGATCTTGCGGAACCACAGCATCAGCGCAACCGCAACGGCGATACCCGGAAACAGACCCCACCAGCCAGCCATCGCCACGGATGCCCACACGACTGCAAACGCAACCAGCAGCTGAGACACCAACATCGCCACCGGATAGAGCGCCGCAATCACCGGGCCTTTGCGCAACCGCATCAGGCGCCACAAAGCACCGGTCGAAATGTATATCCACGCCGTGTGGGCCAACTGCGCATAGGTGGCAGGGATCGACGCGGACATGCTGTCGCGCACGATGTCTGACCAGACCAGTACTTCAATTTCAGTCTCGACGGACGCACCGTCCTGAATGGACGTCACGGACCAGCCGAACAGACCCTCCGCGGACTTGGGAGCCATGGCGATCTCATATCCCGAAATCCGGGCCTGCGCTTGCGACTCGGTTCGGTAAAGCTCGCGATATCGTCGCGGCGGCATCGGGTCATAACCGGGGATGTAGAACACCCGGCGTTTGCGCACCTGTGACTGATTTCTCTGACTGCTCATGCCTTTACCTTCTGCCGCGCAGGTTAACGCAGGCTTTAGGTCAAGGTAAGGGGGTCAGACGCTCAGCCGAAATTCGCAAGTGCCGGGAAGGTTTCCAGCAACCACCAGCTGAAGCGGGTGAACAGGCCTGTGACCAGCATGATGCCCACGAACAGAAGCAGCCCCCCCATGACCTTTTCGATCACACCCATATAGGGCTTGATCCGGTTCATCACCGTCATAGAGCGGTTTAGGAACATGGCTGCGAGCAGGAACGGAATACCCAATCCGGCTGCATAGACACCCAGCAACAGCGTGCCCCGCGCCACCGAGGCTTCGGTCGCCGCAAGGGACAGGATCGCGCCCAGTTGGGGCCCGATACAGGGCGTCCAGCCGAATGCGAAGGCCAATCCAAGAATATAAGCACCAAAGACCGAGCCACCGGAATCACCGGTTTCGATCCGCGCTTCGCGGTCCAGAAAGGGGATGCGGAGGACATTCAGGAAATGCAGGCCAAAGACAATGACAACGGCCCCGGACAGCTTGGCAAAAAGCACCTGATTTTGCAGCACGAACACTCCAAAGGCAGATGCGGTAAAGCCCAACAGCAGAAAAACCGTCGACAGGCCCAGCACAAAGAACAGCGCTGACATGGTTGCCTTGCGCCGGGCGCGGGTCTCATCCTGCATTTCGTTGATCGTGACGCCGCTCATATATGCCAGATAGGGCGGCACGATGGGCAGCACACAAGGCGACAGAAAGCTGATCAGGCCACCCAGCAGGGCAACAAACATGGCGGGCAGCAGCCCCGCGTCTATGATTTCTATTCCGAACATGTCTAAGCACATAAGTGATGATTGGCGGTCCGTCACGGGGCCAATGAGTCACATCCTCGTGCTTGGAATCTGGACAATATTACAACTACGCCCTATCCCGAAAATCATGTCAGAGATTACAGATACGCTGGATGCGCTGGGCCTTCTTTGCCCGCTGCCCGTCCTCAAGGCCCGCAAACGGCTGAAATCCATGCCGCAAGGTTCTGTGTTGCGTGTGCTGGCTGATGACCCGGCAGCCATCATCGATGTCCCGCATTTTTGCGCCGAAGCTGGCCACACATTGCTGTCTCAGGATTTGGATGGCGAACATCAGGTCTATCTGATCCAAAAATCCGACTGACTTAATGATATAAAAAAGGCGGGCAAATCTGCCCGCCCTTTCATCAGTTGCCCAACGACCACCATCCGCGCCGTTTGGGCCTGTCGGATTCTGGCTCAGGTTCATCTGCCACAGTTTCAAGCACCGGTTCAGGTTCTGCTGCCACGGGTGTTTCTTCCACGGGCGCGTCTTCGACCGGCTCATCGGCAGATTGAATTTCAGGTTCTTCCACCGCAACGACCGCTTCAGCTTGCGCGACTTCCTCAGTCTGCTCGGCAACCTCTGTTGCTTCCGGCTCAGCGTCAGCAGTCTCAGCCGCTTCGCTTTGCTCGGCGACAGTCGCCTCGGCAGGTTCGGATTCAGCGTCTGAGGCCGCCTCTTCAACCACCGGTGCATCAGCCCCGGCATCGGCGTCAGTTTCTTCTGTCTGTTCCGAAGCCTCTTCTGCCACCGCATCTTTCTTACGACGGCGCGGAGCGCGCTTGCGTTTGGGCTTGGCGGGTTTTTCCTCTTCCGCCGCTTCGGCTTCGGTTGCCTCGACAGCGGTTTCGGTTTCAGCGGATTCGCCTGCGGCATCCTCCTGCTCTGCCCCTTCACCGTCATCCGCGCCCTGTTCCGGCGCGTCACCATTGCCCCCGCCCTTCTTGCGACGACGACGGCGGCGCTTGCGCTTGGGTTTGGTGTCATCTTCGGTCGGCGCGATATCCTCTTCGGTTTCTTCCTCGTCCGAAGAATCGACCAGATCCATCAGCGAGGCATCGACCGACACGACAGGTGCTGTCGCTTCGGGAACGATGCGGCTGGCGGTCTTGAATTTCTCCATCGAGAAATCCGGGCTGACCAGATGCACATCGCCTTCGATCCGTACAGACAGGCCATAGCGCGATTCGATCTGTGCAATATGCTCGCGCTTCTGGTTCATCAGGAAGTTCGCGATACTGACCGGGCAGCGCACCAGAACCTCGCGTGAGCGGCGGCGGGTGCCTTCCTCTTCGATCTGACGCAGGATCGACAGTGCCATGTTGTCGTCCGAACGGATCAGGCCGGTGCCGTGGCATGCCGGGCATGGCTGCGTGGTCGCCTCGATCATACCGGGGCGCAGCCTCTGACGGCTCATCTCGAGCAGGCCAAAACCTGAAATCCGACCGACCTGAATGCGGGCACGGTCGGTTTTCAGTTTGTCCTTCAGACGCTTTTCAACGGACGCATTGTTCTTGCGCTCGTCCATATCGATGAAATCGATGACAATCAGACCGGCAAGGTCACGCAGACGCAACTGGCGGGCCACTTCTTCCGCAGCCTCAAGGTTGGTTTTCAGCGCCGTTTCCTCGATCGAGCCTTCTTTCGTGGCCCGGCCCGAGTTCACGTCGATTGCCACCAGCGCTTCGGTCACGCCGATCACGATATACCCGCCAGATTTCAGCTGAACAGTCGGGTTGAACATCCCCGCCAGGTAGCTTTCCACCTGATAGCGTGCAAACAGCGGCAGCGCGTCCTCGTACCGTTTCACATTCTTGGCGTGCGACGGCATGATCATCTTCATGAAGTCTTTGGCGATGCGGTATCCGCCTTCGCCCTCGACCAAAACCTCATCGATATCGCGGTTATAAAGGTCCCGGATCGACCGTTTGATCAGATCGCCTTCTTCATAGATCTTCGCAGGTGCGATGGATTCCAGGGTCAATGCCCGGATCTGCTCCCACAGGCGTTGCAGGTATTCATAGTCGCGCTTGATTTCCGATTTGGTGCGCTTGGCGCCCGCAGTCCGGATAATCAAACCCGCCCCCGTGGGCACATCAATATCCGCGGCGATTTCTTTCAGTTTCTTGCGGTCAACCGCGTTGGTGATCTTGCGGCTGATCCCACCGCCACGGGCGGTGTTTGGCATCAGAACACAATAGCGACCGGCCAGCGACAGATATGTCGTCAGGGCCGCCCCTTTGTTGCCGCGCTCTTCCTTGACGACTTGCACCAGCAACACCTGGCGCACTTTGATCACTTCCTGAATCTTGTACCGGCGCGGGCGTGGCTTGCGCGGAGGGCGGATGTCTTCGCTGTCGTCTTCCTCGGCCACGGATTCAATCGTGTCATCTTTCGCGGCAGCGTCAGCGTGTTCTTCATCCGCGTCGCCATCATCTGCGTCCTGGTCATCTTCAGACAATTCAGACGCTTCATCGCCATCGTCAGCGCTTGAAGCATCCGCCGCGTCATCAGAATCCCCTGCTGCGTCGTCTTGTGAAGACTCAACTGTTTCAACCTCAGCCTCGTCTTCCGAAGCCGCTTCCTCTGCAGTGTCATCTGACACAGCTTCCGGCGCTTCGTTGTCCTCAGGCTCCTCAACAGGTGTTTCAGCGACGACTTCCATTGGCGATGTCCCCTCGGGCACCTCCATGTCCGCTTCGTCACTGTCGTCAAAATCGATGGTTTCCATACCGGTCGGCTCGGTCGAAACTTCCATCGTTTCGACCAAATCGTCCGACTTCAGATCCGCGGCCTTCGATCGGGACCGCGAACGTCGCTTTTTCGGCTTGCCCTCGTCGGCCTCATCCCGCGCCTTCATGGCCTCGGCATAAGCGCGCTCTTCCTCCATCAACGCCTCGCGGTCGGCGATGGGGATCTGGTAATAGTCCGGGTGAATTTCCGAGAACGCCAGGAAGCCGTGCCGGTTCCCGCCATAATCCACAAAGGCCGCCTGAAGCGACGGCTCAACCCGTGTTACTTTTGCAAGATAGATGTTGCCAGCAAGCTGGCGCTTGTTTTCGGATTCAAAATCGAACTCCTCGACCTTGTTTCCGTCGACCACCACGACGCGGGTTTCCTCCGCGTGGGTGGCATCGATAAGCATTTTCTTAGCCATGTGTCCTTGGTGCACCGCGCCAAACGCGTTGTCCTGACCCGTCCAGGTGGACAGGCACATTTGGGGAGGTGTCTTGTCAGGGCGATATTGGACGGCGCGCGGCAGGGTCTGGCGCTGTGGCCCCCTGCCCGGTCACTCAATCGTTGCGCGCGCGTCATCGCGGTTCTTCTCCGACAGGCGCGTTAGCCGCAGCCTGCCCATTATTCCTTTCGCCCGACATGTCGGACTCAGGTACTACATTGCCCCAAATGAGGCACAATCGGTCTGCTTTGCGGCGAACAATCCGTCATCACCATCAGCAAAGCAGCGAAACTCAATGATTCGGGGCTTATGGACACAAAACTGGCCCGGCCCGTCCGGACACAATAAAAGCAGTCCTGTGGAAAAGACAATGGGCAAACTGCACCGCCCCTGCGACGGCGTGCGGGATCGCCTTCATCTGGCCAAAAACATCCCGGGGGAGTCGCCAAAGGCGACGGGGGCAGAGCCCCCGCCACAAAGTTTACAGATAGTCCGACCGCTGGAGGCCGTATTTGGCCATCTTTTCATTCAGCGTCCGGCGCGGCAGGCACAGCTCATCCATCACAGACGCGATTGAGCCTTTGTGCCGCCGCATAGTGTTATCGATCAGCATCCGTTCAAAGGCTTCGACATATTCCTTCAGCGGCTTGCCTTCAGTGGTCATGACCGGCTGCATTTCCTCGTGATCCGACATCAACAGCGAGGCGATCGTTCCGGACCCACGGCGCGATTGCAGCACCGCGCGTTCGGCAATGTTGATCAACTGGCGCACGTTCCCCGGCCAGGGTGCCTGCAACAGCTGCGCGGCTTCCTGAGCGCTTACCTGAGGCGCATCGCAGCCGTATTCTTCGGCGAACTGCTCGCTCAGACGGGTAAACAGGGTCAGAATATCCTCGCCCCTCTGGCGCAGGGGCGGCATGGTGATGCGCAAGGCGGCCAGTCGGTAGAACAGGTCCGGCCGTAAGACATCTTCGGAGGTTTTTCCCGCCTCTTGCAGGTTCGAGATCGCTACGATGCGTGTCTCGGCCGGCGTGCCCTGCTCGTTCATCACGCTGAGCAGCTTGGCTTGCAGGGAATCGTTGAGCGCTTCGACATCTTCCAGAACCAGCGTTCCGCCCCGCGCCTCTTCGATGGCGGGCAATTGGGCGTCTTCAGGCATCATCGGCCCAAACAGACGTTTGGCCAACGCGTCTTCCTCGTGCGCCGCGCAGGACACCAGCACGAATTTCTTGCCGGCACGGCTTCCAACCGCATGCAGGGCGTGTGCGACAAGCGTCTTTCCGGTCCCTGTCTCTCCGTCGATCAGCACATGGCCATCCGCCTGACCTAGATCGAGGATATCCTCGCGCAGGCGTTCCATAACCGGGCTGGCACCGATCAGTTTGTTCATGATCTGGGTGCCGCCGGACAATTCCCGGCGCAGCGCGCGGTTGTCCAGCGTCAGACGCCGCGCATTGCTGGCCCGTTTGGCCAGTTCAGACATGCGGTCGGGGTTGAAGGGTTTTTCAAGGAAATCGAATGCACCGACACGCATCGCCTCGACAGCCATCGGAACATCGCCGTGACCGGTGATCATGATCACGGGCAAGGTGCTGTCAGCGCCCATCAGCTTTTTGAGAAGCTGAATGCCGTCCATTCCGGGCATCTTGATGTCCGAAATCACTATCCCCGGATAATCCGGACCCAACACCTTGAGCGCATCTTCCGCGCTGGCGAAGGTTTCCGTGTCATAGCCGGACAAAGCGAGCCACTGGCTGATCGATTGGCGCATGTCCTGTTCATCGTCAACAATGGCAATTTTCATGGCTTGTGCCATAGTCATTCCTCGTTATTCCGCGGCTTCAAGGCCGTCGCTTCCCAGTGCAGGCAACTGCATTTCAAACACCGCACCGCCATATTGGCCGTTGCGTGCAGTCAGCCGTCCCCCATGGTCGTTCACGATCCCCGACGAGATGGCAAGCCCCAGACCAACACCGTCTCCGGGCTGTTTGGTTGTGTAGAACGGCTCGAACAGGTTTTCGATATCCTCGATTCCGTGCCCGTTGTCGCGTACGGTCAGCACAGCCGTGTCACCAGCTGCCAGGATGATTTCCACATCTGGCTCCGCCACTGATTTGGTGGCGTCCAGCGCGTTTCGCAAGAGGTTGACCATGACCTGCTCGATGCGCATTCGGTCCCCCATCACGATCACGGGTTCCTCTGGTACGATCTGTGTGATCTTCACGTGTCGCTGACGCAATTGCGGCTCCATCATCGACAGGGACGAGGCCAGCGCTTCACCAAGATTTACTGGTGAAAACGCATCCGCACCCTTGCGCGCATAAGACTTGAGCTGCCGGGTAATTGCCCCCATCCGTTCGATCAGACCATCAATGCGGCCAAAGCTGGCAAGGGCCTCTTCCGGGCGGTTGCGGCGCAGCAACAGGCGGGCCCCGGCCAGATAGGTTTTCATCGCCGCCAGTGGCTGGTTCAGCTCGTGACTGACCGCCGCCGACATCTCGCCCAGGGCGGCCAGTTTCGAGCTTTGCGCAAGCGTCTGTTCCGCCAAATCCAGCGTCTTTTCAACCCGTTCACGTTCAGCGATTTCCCGCTGTAGCCGTGCGTTCAATGCGCGAAGCTCTGCCGACTCGCGCTGGAACAGGGTCATGCGCAACGTGGCGCGACGGCTCAACGCATAGAACGCAAGCGCCAGAAGAATCGCAAACCCCATGATTTCCAGCGCCAGAACGCTGTTCACCTTTTCCCGGATCGAGGCATAGGTCGTGAACGAGGTCATCTGCCAGCCGCGGAACGGAATGCGCGTCTCGATCCGCATTACCGCTTCGCCCTGAAGATAGGCATCAGGCGGCAGCGCGGTCCAATCGGTTGTAGCGCGGATGGCGCGCTGGATCGCACCTTGTGGAGGTTGGCGCAGCATCGCCGTGTTCTCATCCAGCCCGCGCCACCGGGGTTCCGTAGACAGAATGATGTTGCCGGTGCTGTCGGTAACCATCACTGCATCCGAGATACCGGCCCAGGCGCGTTCGAACTTCTGCAGGTCAACCTCGACGACGATCACCCCCAGAAACTCCGCCCCGTTCTCCAACCGGCGCGAATATACAAAGCTGTATCCGCCTGCATCCTTGGGAATAACGGAGAAGATCGTCGCGTTCGAGCGGATCGCATCCACAAAATAGGGCGTGTTCCGGTGCCCCTCGCCCAACCTGTTCCGGTCGGTCGCGGCAACTGTGCGCCCGTCGCTGTCCAGCAATACCAGTGAGGCCGCGCCGATCTCTTCTACGAATGAAATAAGGCGCTGTGTCGACAGGGTGTAATCGCCTGACTGCAATGCCGAAATCAATGTCGGGTCGCGGGCAAGCAATTGCGGAACAATCGAGTTGCGGCGCAGTTCACTCAGCAAGTTGCCCGAATACAGCGTCAGCCGCAGTTCCGCCCGGTTGCGCGTGGATTCGGTGAACCTGTCGGTCAACAGCCGGTTCGTGACCCACACCGTTGCAATTGTCGCGACCAGCAGAACAAGAACCGCCAGCCGCAACCGCCAGCCCAGCGGTGCACCACGAAACGGTTTCAACATATTTGACCAGCCAGATCGAACTTCGGGGTTCATGGCGAAAGGTTACGCCCCGGCGGGCGAGACCTCAAGTCACGCCGCTTCAAACACACCTGACAATGCGCGGAACAACGCCACCCCATCTGTGCCGCCATGGCCCTGATCTGCTGCGCGTTCGGGGTGCGGCATCATTCCAAGCACGCGGCGGTTTTCCGACAGGATCCCGGCGATATCCCCGACCGAGCCGTTCGGGTTTTCGGCATAGGTGAACGCGATCCGGTCCTGATCTTTCAAAGCGGCCAGTGTCGTGTCATCCGCAAAATAGTTGCCATCGTGGTGCGCAATCGGAATACCGATCACATCGCCTGCGTTGTAACCGCTGGTAAACGCGCTGTCGCTGGTTTCAACCCTTAGGCCAACGGTCTTGCAGATGTATTTCAGCCCGGCATTACGCAGCAAGGCGCCCGGCAAAATGCCGGTTTCGGTCAGAACCTGAAAACCGTTGCAAATTCCAACGGCATAACCGCCACGTTGCGTGTGTTCGACCACGGCCTTGCAAATCGGCGATTGCGCCGCGATTGCGCCGCAACGCAGGTAATCTCCGTAAGAGAACCCGCCCGGCACACCCACGATATCAATACCTTTGGGCAAAGCCGCGTCTTTGTGCCAGACCATATCGACCTGAAAACCGGCCTGCTCAAAGGCGACGGCAAGATCTCGGTCACAGTTGGATCCGGGGAATACGATTACGGCTGCACGCATGGCGGGCCCTCCTACGAGACAAAATCTGTGACAACCGCAACACCCGGAGGCGTTGGATGGTCAAAAGCGGCAAGCTCGGCGCTTACCTGGTTCAGGGTTATTTTCCGGGTCACCAGCGGGCTCAGGTCGACCCCTTGACCCGCGATCAGCGACAACAGCGACGGATAGCGCCAGCTTGGCATCCCGCGGGTGCCAAATACGGAGAGCTGACCAGAATAGAGCACATCCATCGGCAGCGACATCTGCGCATGGTCCCCTGCGGGCATTCCGATTTGCACCATGCGCCCCATTTTGCGCAGGGATCGCATGGCGGAAACGGTCGTGGCTTCGACGCCAAGTGCCTCGATCGCAACATCGGCGCCGCCACCGGTGATGTCCTTCACCGCCTGAGGGGCATCGCATGTCGCAGCGTTGACCACCGCATCGGCGCCCAGAGTTTCGGCATAGGCCAGCTTGTCCTCGGCGATATCGACAACGATTACACGCGCGCCAAGCGCCTTGCCCAGAAGAAGTGTTGATATTCCGACGCCGCCGCCGCCAAAGACAGCGATCCACTCACCACCCTGCACTTGCGCCCGGCTAACAAGCGCCTGCCACGCCGTGGTTACGCGGCACCCCAATGCGGCAGCGATTTCGGGCGCGATGCTGTCGGGCAAGGATGTCAGGTTGGCATCGGCATGAGCGACGGCAACATATTCAGCAAAAGCCCCGTCACAGGTAAAGCCGGGTACGACCTGGTTCGGACAGATTGTCTGATGACCCTGCGCGCAGTCCGGGCAATGCCCACAGGCAAGGATAAAGGGCGCAATCACCCGGTCCCCGACACGCCACCGTGTGACGCGCGCACCGACCGAGACCACCTCGCCGCAAAACTCGTGGCCGGGTGTCATGGGCAGGACAACGTCCGGGTCAGAGCCCGACCAGGCGTGCCAGTCGGACCTGCACACGCCGCAAGCCAGCACCCGCACCACAACACCGTCTTCGGCGGGAACCGGGTCGGGGATCGTCGACACCTCAAGCGGTTGACGATAGGTGATCAGACGCGCGGCCCGCATCAATCAGACCAGTTCGATCTCGTAGCGTTCGATGACGGTGTTGGCCAAAAGCTTTTCGCACATCTCGGTCACGTCTGCCTCGGTCACGCCATCGGCAAGCTCAAGATCGATGACTTTGCCCTGACGTACGCCTTCGACCTGATCAAAGCCCATCGCACCCAATGCGTGCCGTACTGCTTCGCCCTGCGGGTCCAGCACCCCGTTCTTGAGCATCACATGAACCCGTGCTTTCATTTTGGCAACTCCACCTGAGGGCCGCATACAAGGCCCATTTCGTTGCGCGGGGGATAGCGCGCCTGATGGGTTTCGACAACCCTGTTTCAAACGCAGTTTGCCGCAGGCGGGTGACGATCCTGCGCCGTCAGATGGACCCAAGTAGTTGTGCTGGCACGGCGGCTGGAAACTTCGGAATAGTCATCTGATCAAACGGCCCGGCCACACGCAAACACCCTGCTCTGCCAATAACTTGGCAAAGGCAAAACGCCGCCCTGAGGGGGCGGCGCTGCTAAGAAGGAGTGTTTAGTTGATCAGCGTCGGCTTGGTGACATTGCTGGCAGGCAGCACACCCAGCCTTCGGGCGACCTCAGAATAGGCATCTGTCAGGCTGCCCAGATCGCGGCGGAATACATCCTTGTCCAGTTTCTGACCGGTCTTGATATCCCACAGGCGGCAGCTGTCCGGGCTGATTTCATCCGCAACGACCAGCCGCTGATAGTCGCCTTCAAACACGCGCCCGATTTCGATCTTGAAGTCAACCAGACGAATACCCACCGCCAGCATCACGCCGCTCAGGAAATCGTTCACGCGCAGCGCAAGGCTGAGGATGTCGTCCATGTCCTGCTGGCTGGCCCAGCCAAACGCGGCGATGTGTTCCTCGGTGACAAGAGGATCGCCCAAGGCATCATCCTTGAAGCAATATTCAACGATCGGACGTGGCAATTGCGTCCCTTCGGCGATGCCAAGACGTTTCGACATCGAACCGGCCGCGTAATTGCGCACGATCACTTCCAGCGGAATGATCTCGCAATTGCGCACCAGTTGTTCACGCATGTTCAGGCGCCGGATGAAGTGGTTCGGAATGCCAATCTGGGTCAGCCCGGTCATAAAGAACTCGGATAAACGGTTGTTCAGCACGCCTTTGCCGTCAATCACGTCCTTCTTCTCGGCGTTGAATGCGGTGGCGTCATCCTTGAAATACTGTACGATGGTGCCCGGCTCGGGGCCTTCATACAGAATTTTGGCCTTGCCTTCGTAGATTTTCTTGCGACGCGCCATAAGCGACCTTTCCAGACTGGCGAAAGGGAATGAGTCCCTTCACGTTGGCGTCCTCATAGTGCAAGCCCTGCGTTCCCGCAAGTTCGCTGCCCCGAGGGCCTTTGACGCAGCGCAAATACCTTGCACCCAGAGTGTCCTATTGTCATATCATCAGTGAGAAACGGTAATCCAAGGGGTCCCCAACCAATGACCACATTCGACGAACGTGAAGCCGCGTTTGAAAGCAAATTCGCCCATGACGAAAAGATGCAGTTTATCGCACGGATGCGCCGCAACCGCTTTATGGCTGTCTGGGCGTCTGCGCTGAAGGGCGAAACTGTTGAACAGGCACGGAAATACGGACAGGAACTGGTTCATACCGACCTGCAGCATGTCGGCGAGGACGATGTTGTCGAGGCAGTCAAAGCCTACTTGGGTGATCTTGCAGATGAAGCCACGATCCGTTCGAAAATGGCCGAGCTTCTGGTTGAGGCCAAAGAACAGGTGATGGCGGAAGGCGAGCATTGATTGCCTGAAATGCAAAACTCATGATCTTCATGAGTTTTATGAATTTGATTTGACGCCCTGGTCATGAGACATGGGGCGTCTCTGTTTTTTTGCAGCGTTTATACGCTTTTTCTGGAATAACCCTATGACAAACGCGCTGAGCAAACTTCTGGACACCAAAGACGCCATCCTTGCGGACGGTGCAACGGGGACCAACTTATTTAACATGGGTCTGCAATCAGGTGATGCACCTGAGCTGTGGAACGTGGATGCTCCGGACAAGATCAGGGCGCTGTATCAGGGGTCAGTCGATGCGGGCAGCGACCTGTTTCTGACCAATACGTTTGGAGGCACTGCGGCGCGTCTGAAACTGCATGATGCGCAGAACCGCGTGGGCGAGCTGAACCGTATCGGCGCAGAACTTGGACGTGAAGTCGCAGACAAAGCCGGGCGCCCTGTTGTCGTGGCCGGATCGGTTGGACCCACCGGCGAGATTATGGAGCCGGTCGGCAGCCTGTCGCATTCCGAAGCGGTTGAAATGTTTCATGAACAGGCCGAGGCTTTGAAAGCGGGCGGGGTTGACGTTCTTTGGGTAGAAACCATCAGCGCGCCCGAGGAGTTCCGCGCGGCAGCCGAGGCCTTTGCACTGGCCGACATGCCCTGGTGCGGCACGATGAGCTTTGACACGGCCGGGCGCACAATGATGGGTGTCACCTCGGCCGATCTTGCGCTTTTGGTTGAAACCTTGCCAAACCCACCGATCGCTTTTGGGGCCAATTGTGGTACCGGCGCGTCGGATATCCTGCGCACGGTTCTGGGTTTTGCTGCGCAAGGCACCGAGCGCCCGCTGATCTCAAAGGGCAATGCGGGCATTCCGAAATACGTGGATGGCCATATCCACTATGACGGGACACCCGAACTGATGGGTCGGTATGCTGCCATGGCGCGGGATTCGGGCGCCACAATCATTGGCGGGTGCTGCGGCACCATGCCCGATCATCTGCGCAAAATGCGCGAAGCGCTGGATACCACTTCGCGCGGCGAGCGTCCGACACTGGATCAGATCACCGAGGCACTGGGGCCGTTTTCGTCGGCTTCGGACGGAACCGAGGGAGACGCAGGCCCCGAACGCCGCACGCGTCGCCGTCGCCGCGCCTAACGTTTATCAACGCCCTTCGAATTTCGGAGGGCGTTTTTCCATGAACGCCACCACGCCTTCAGCAAAATCCCGCGACCGGCCACATTCACCTTGAAGATGCGCCTCGGTCGCAAGCTGCTGCTGCAATGTGTTTTCGTACGTCCCGCGAATGGCACGTTTGATCGCGCCATAGGCCGCCGTTGGACCTTTGGCCAGATATTCTGCCCTTTTGTGCCAATGTGCGGCAAACGTATCATCGGGCACAGCTTCCCAGATCATGCCCCATTCTTCGGCCTGCCGGGCGCTGATCTTGTCAGCAAACAAGGCCGCCCCCATCGCTTTGGCCAAGCCCATCTGGCGCGGCATGAACCAGGTGCCCCCGGCATCGGGCAGCAAGCCGATACGTGCAAACGCCTGTAGGAAATACGCACTTTCCGTTGCAATAACCACATCCGCACACAGCGCAAGGTTGGCCCCTGCCCCCGCAGCAGGTCCGTTTACAGCAGCGATCGTCGGAACCGGACAGCTGTGGATGGTTTCCAGCATCGGCTCGTATTCGTCGCGCAATGATCGTTCCAGATCGATCTTACCGGTCGATGATGCATCGCCCAGATCCTGCCCGGAACAAAACGCCGGACCTGCCCCGGTGATAACGATACAACGCGCTTTAACCGCGGCGTCTTTCATCGCGTGGGTAATCTCTGCCCGCATCCGTGTGGTCAGCGCGTTCATCTTGTCCGGTCTGTTCAGGGTCAGAACCGCCAGACCGTCCGATATGTCCAATAGAACCGTTTCGTAATTCATGAAGACTTTTTCCCTCGCGCCACGTGTTTCAGCACATTTACTTGTCCGGGCAGGTTGGGAAAAGCAGAACCAAACGTCAGTCTTCAAGAATTTGGCGAAGGCGTTCCTGTTCTTCTGCGCTTAGAGCTTCGGTTTCATCTGAAACCTGCGCCCTAGCGCGTGTGCGAAGAAAGTTCAACCCGACTGCGGCAGCGATCAGCAACATGATTGGCCCGGCAAGCCACAACAGCAGATTCGAACCGCTGGTGGTGGGCTTGAGCAAGACATATTCGCCGTAGCGGTCAACGATAAACGCGACAGCCTCTTCGTCGCTGTCACCCGCAACCAGGCGTTCACGCAAAAGCAAGCGCAGATCGCGTGCCAGTTCAGCGTTGCTTTCGTCAATGCTTTCATTGCGACACACCAGGCATCGCAACCCGACACTCAGGTCGCGCGCCCGCTGCTCCAGAACAGGGTCGTCCAGAACTTCGTCAGGTTGTACCGCAAACACCGGCGCTGCCAGCAGCAGCAGGATCAATACAAGGCGTTTCATTCTGCGGGTACTCCGCCAGCGGGGGATTTGCGCGCACCTGCGGCGACACGGAACCGCCTGTCGCTCAGGCTAAGGACACCGCCGAGCGCCATCAGGATACATCCACCCCAGATCCAGTTCGCCAAAGGCTTGATATAGGTGCGCATGACCCAGCCGCCATCTGCCTGCTGATCCCCGATGACGACGTAAAGATCACCAAGAAAACGATAGTCAATCGCGGCCTCGGTCGTCGGCATGCGTGCAACGGGATAATCCCGTTTCTCGGGATGCAGCGTTCCGATGACGCGACCGCCCTTTTCGACCAGAACATCAGCCGTGGTTGAAAAATAGTTCGGCCCCTGTACCCGTCGCACGTCCTGCAATGTCAGTGTAAACTGACCCACTTCGAACGGCTGGTTCAGTTGCGCTACACGGATATCTTCCGCCTCCCACGCGGTCAGACCGGCAATCGCAAAGATCGTCACCCCAAGGCCGGTATGGGCAACTGCCTTACCCCAATCGGCGCCTGGAAGTCGGATCAGACGTATGAAGCTGCCATTGCGGCCTGTCCGGCTCCACAAATCAATGGCGGCACCGAATGTGATCCAAGCCCCCAGGAACAAGCCTACGGGTCCTAACGCGCTGCGGCCGGTCTGCATTGCCCAAACCAACAGCGCAATCGCCAGCGCCAGACCAAAGGCATAGCGCAGGGACCAGGCCGTTTTGCCCAGCCGACCGCGTTTCCACGGCAGCATTGCCCCGATTGGCAGGATAAGCCCCAGCAAAACCATGAATGGAGAAAACGCCGCGTTGAAAAACGGAGCCCCAACCGAAAGTTTGCGGTCAAACATCATCTCGGCCACCATCGGCCACATCGTCCCAACAAAAACGACGAAGCAACTGACCGCCAGAAGGACATTGTTCACGATCAGCGCGCTTTCGCGGCTGACCATGCCAAAAACGCCCTTGGCCTCCATCGCTTGCGCGCGTGCGGCAAACAAGGTAAGCGCGCCGCCGATGAAGAAAACCAGAATGATCAGGATGAACACACCGCGTTCCGGATCATTGGCAAAGGCGTGAACCGAGGTCAGCAGCCCCGAACGCACGATAAACGTACCGATGAGGGAAAATCCAAACGCGATGATTGCCAGCAGAATGGTCCAGCTTTTCAATGCTTCGCGTTTTTCCACAACAATTGCCGAGTGCAACAGCGCCGCCGCCAGCAGCCAGGGCATGAAGGACGCGTTTTCGACCGGGTCCCAGAACCAGAAGCCGCCCCAGCCCAACTCGTAATAGGCCCACCAGGATCCCAGCGCGATACCGATAGTCAGGAAAACCCAGGCCGCCAGCGTCCAGGGGCGTACCCACCGGCCCCAGGCCGCATCGATACGCCCTTCGATCAGGGCAGCAATCGCAAAGCTGAATGCCATGCTCAGCCCGACATAGCCGAGGTACAGAAACGGCGGGTGGAAGGCCAGCCCGGGGTCTTGCAGCAGCGGGTTCAGGTCGCGCCCGTCAAACGGCGCGATGGCAAGCCGGTCAAACGGGTTCGACGTGAACAGGATAAAACCGAAAAACGCCACGGCAATAGCCGATTGAACGGCCAGAACACGGGCTTTGAGTGTCGGTGGCAAGCCACCACCAAAGAAGGCCGCCATCGCACCAAACAGGGTGACGATCAGCACCCACAGCAGCATAGATCCTTCGTGGTTGCCCCATGTTCCACTGATCTTGTACAGCATCGGCTTTGCTGTGTGGCTATTCTCGACCACAATCCTGAGGGAGAAGTCAGACGTTACAAACGCCCAGATCAATGCACCAAATGCAAACGCTGTCAGCAGGAACTGGACGATCGCGGCGGGCTCTGCAAAGCCCATCCAGCCGGCCCAGCGTTTTGAGGCGCCGATCAGGGGAACAACGCTTTGCACAATTGCGACAAAGAACGCGAGGATCAGGGTGAAGTGGCCAAGCTCTGTAATCATGCCCCGGAATATACGCCGGTGCGGAACCGGGGGCCATGACCTTTAGCTTGTTCTGCACGCACAAAGTGTCGCGGGTCAGATACCGCGAAGCTTTCGCCAATCGTTCAGCGCCTGGTTTTCCTCGGGACGTATGACATCGCTGTTCAGCACAGCATCCGGACCGGGATCAGCAACTCCCGGGCTGTCGCTCTGCATCGTGCGCAAGGCCTCGATATTGCTCATGACCGTTGGCAGTTGCGTCATGGTTGAGCGGATATCCCGCTGAAAATCCTGCATTTTACTTTGGTGACGCGCGCCAAAGTAAAACGATACGATCACGCCCAGCAACCACCACAGCGGCTCTGGGACCAAGGCTATGCCCTGCATCCGTGCGGCAAACCATATTGGGTCGACCATGGCGGCAACAAACAAGCCAAGCGTTCCCAATGCCAGCGCCGGGCGCGGTAACCTGTTCACGCCGTCCATGACACGGTCAAAAAGACCCTTCTGAGGTGCCTGAAATTCGCTACCGAACTGCACCATGGCCTGAGTTTGAATCTCATTGGCGCGTACTGCGCCTGCTTCGGTGTTTTCACGATAGAGTTCTGCGGTTTCCTGTAAGACGTTGCGCCCGTTACCAAACAAAAGCGCCAGCACACCTGAAATCAGCCCCATGCCGCGATCCTTCTGGTAAATTCGCTGTCCGAAAGATGATAACGCGGCGAAAGAAATTCTTCGGCCCGTTTTATCCAGCCACCTTTGCCGCCTGATCGGCTACGCGCGTATTTTCTGGATGCAGGCCGCTGATCAGCAAGGCGAAAATAGTAGTTTCGCCGCGCAATCCCGTAGGCGTCGCGCAGGACATCGGGCTCTGGCTGCGCCGCGCTTTTGCAGGCCGCCACGGTTTGCGGGCCTATCACGCCGTCGGCGGTGACGTTAAACCCCATTTCCTGTAGCAGCCGCTGAAGGATCTTCACCGCCTGCGCACCGGCATTCACATACATGTCGAAAACCGAAGCATGCAGGGTTTCGGGAAGCTCCGCAATGTGCGGCTTGTCGAAATAGTGCTGCACAAAGATGTCGACCGCTTGCCGAGGGGACACTGCGCGCACATCCGCCTCGTCAACCCGGCCGTCGCCAGTCAGATCCAAACCCAGCCTGCGCAGGGTGTGAATCGTGACCCCGAACTTGGTTGCCCCGCCCGGATCGTCGGGGTCATCAACAAAGCCCCCTTCACGGGCCACAATCTCTTTGGCAATTTGCCGAACCGTTTGCATACCACCCTCGTAACGTTAGGTGGCCACACCGTTTCCGACAGATATTAATGATTTAAAACGAAACGGAGCGCTGCATGCACCATGCACGCAACGCTCCGTAACAGATTCAAACGGCTTCAGCTTTCTTCCGCGCCTTTGTAGACACCTTGCTCTTTCAGAGCGTCCATGACCTCTTTCGGCATGTAGGTCTCATCATGTTTGGCAAGAATTTCAGTCGCTTCAAAGACGCCGTTCACGTAACTTCCCGTGCCGATCATTCCCTGATTTTCCGAGAAAAGGTCAGGTAGAACACCTGTGAACGAGACCGGAACGCTTTCGCCGCCATCCGTTACAACAAAACGGATGGTTTCGCCCTGTCCGCGGATGATCGAGCCTTCTTCGACCAAGCCGCCAATCCGAAACACTTCGGTCGGTTTCGGCGGCTCTGCAATCACCTCGCTGGGCGAGCGGAAAAAGTTGATCCCGTCCTGCAATGCCCAACCAATCAACGCAGTTGCCGCCACCAAGGCAACAACTGCCACCAGAATGACTTGTACACGCCGACGTTTCTTGAGCGTTTTCATACCATCCTCACGGGAAAAGTGGGGCCATCATCAGGCCCAGAGTTTCATCTTCACCTAACATCAGGTTCGCGTTCTGCAAGGCTTGCCCACTGCTACCTTTTGTCAGGTTATCCAGCGCCGCAATCACAATTGCGCGCCGCTCAATCCGATCCGCCACAACACCGATGTGACAGAAATTCGACCCCCGCACATGGTGGGTCGAAGGGGTCTCACCCATCGGCAGCATCTGGATGAACGGCTCGTCCGCGTAGGCTTTGGCAAGCGTTTCGTAGATGCTGTGCGGGTCACCCTTCACATAGGTTGTGGCCAGAATACCCCTGTTTGCAGGAATAAGGTGAGGCGTGAACTGCACATGCACAGCCCGACCGGCAAGTTTCGAAAACTCCTGATCGAACTCGCCAAGATGCCTGTGTGTCCCTCCGACGGAATAGGCATTGCTGCCTTCGCTCAGTTCAGCGTGCAGCAGGTTTTCCTTCAGTGACCGCCCTGCCCCTGATACGGCGCATTTCAGATCAAGAACGATATCGTCCAGATCAATGACCCCGGCGGATATCAGTGGCCGCAGAACATATTGCCCGGTCGCCGCATTGCACCCGGTACCCGCAACAAGCCGTGCCCTCTTGATGTCTTCGCGGTAGAACTCGGTCAGACCATAGATCGCCTCTTCCTGCTGTTTTAGCGCGGTATGCGGATTACCGTACCATTTTTCGTACTCGTCGGGGTCTGCCAGCCGGAAGTCTGCGGACAGGTCAATGATTTTCAGGCCTTTCGGCAAGTCCCGGATCACTTCCTGACTGGTTTTGTGCGGCAAGGCGCAAAAACACAGGTCGACCTGCGCAAAGTCGATCTCGGAGATTTTGCACAAGTCCGGCAGATCCAAGTGGCGCAGATGCGGGAAGACCTGCGCCATTGTCATGCCAGCCTTACGTTCGGCGGCCAACGCGACGATATCCATGTTCGGGTGCTCGGCGATCAGCCGCACCAGTTCAGCGCCGGTATAGCCCGAAGCGCCCAGAATTGCGATTTTATGGGTCATTTCAGACCTCTTTCACTTGAGTGTCACATGTTTCGACCGCCGATGCGACGGCCTTGAAATAAGGGAAGCAGAGCGGCTGCGTCCTTGACCTAAGTCAGGCAGCCTGGAACGTGATTTGTCGTCGGAGGAACTGCGTCGCCCGGTCGCTGACAACATTGGGTTTGCCCGTTGTCAGAAAACCACTTGGGCCCTCGCCCAACATGGTGGGATGACGTTGCAGGTAATCTGCCAGACTGTCAGCAACAAGCGCACCCTGGCTGTAAACCTGCACATCTTCACCCAACGCAGCCTGGAATGCTTCGGCCATCAACGGGTAATGCGTGCAGCCCAGAATAGCGGCCTGAGGTTCCGGCATCTTGCGCTTGAGCGCATCCACATGGCTGCGCACCAAGGCTTCGGCCAGGATCATGTCGCCGTCTTCTATGGCATCCACAACGCCGCCACAGGCCTGTGCCTCGACATCCACACCGATGGCCCGAAAGGCCAATTCACGCTGAAAGGCCCGACTGGATACCGTGGCAGGCGTTGCAAACAATGCCACATGTTTGACGGCCACTTCGCGCGGCGGAGAATTGTCGCCCCATTGCCGTTCGGTCAGCGCTTCGATCAACGGGACAAAAACGCCAAGAACGCGTTTGCCGCTGGGCACGCCCTCTTCCTGCATGCGCCGCAACGCTGCGGCGCTGGCCGTGTTGCAGGCCAGAATCACCAGATTGCAGCCACGCGACCACAGATCCTGAACCGCCTTGCGGGTCAGTTGATAGATATCCTCGGCATCACGCACACCGTATGGCGCGTGTGCACTATCTGCAAAATACAGGAAATCAACGTCCGGCAGACGTTGCTGCGCGGCACTCAGGACGGTCAGACCGCCCAAACCGGAATCAAAGATACCTACTGCCATTAGATCACTCAGGCGCGATGCCGTTCCTCAAACTCATAGCCGTAATCATAAGACTTCAACGGCGTTGGAGACAGCTCATACGTGGCTTTGCGCAGGAAATCCATCATCTTGCGCGTATCCTTGCTGAGCGGGTCCAGAATGTCGCGCCTGATCGGCTCTCCGACTACGACCTTCACCGGTGTATCAACGCGTTTCTTGAACTCTTTGATCAGCAGGCCCATCCGCAAAGTACTGTGCAGATGGCTGGCGATCTGAAACAGACGAGACGTGTGGCCATCAAAGAAAACCGGAACAACTGTGGCATTAGATTTTGCCACCATCCGCGCGGTAAACCCGCGCCAACCCGGATCCATGGGGTGGGAAAACGGCTTAACCCCGGTGCTGACCGTCCCGCCGGGAAAAATGCCGATCGCCCCGCCTTCGCTCAGATATGTGAGTGCGGTTTTGCGGGTCTCAAGGTTCAGCTGCATCGCCTCTTTCGTTTCATCAAACGAAATTGGCAGAATGATGCGATTCAGGTCTTCGGCCTTGCGAAACACCCGATGGGCCAGAATGCGGAAATCACCCCGCGTCTCGGACAGGATATGTCCCATCATCAGGCCATCCAGAATTCCGTAGGGATGATTGGCAATCAGGATCAGAGGACCGTCTTTCGGGATATTCGAAAGCGATCCCCCCTCCACGTCCAGTGTCAGCCCATAGCGTTCGACCATCACAGCCCAAAAGTCGCGCCCATTGGCAACGTCTTTCTCGTACCCGTCCGCGCGTTTGATCAGGCGCATACGGCCCGTCGTGTTCTCCATCAGCTTGATAACCATCCGCCCACCTTTGGTTTCGGCGGAATGCGCATAGGAAATGTCGCGAACGGCATGACGACGGGAAGGCATATGGGTCTCCGGTTTGCTGCCTGCAAAATAAGTGCAAGTAACAATTTTGCCTAGCTATCGTGACACGCTTGTGACGTTTTATTCCGCCGCAGCCTGCAACCCTGTCCCTCCGCCGCGAATGACGGCCAGCAACTCCTCGCGCCGTTTGGCTGCTTTGGCCTCGTTCTCGCGCAATACGGGGCCAAACCCACGGATATCCAGCGGCAATCGAGCCAGGGCGGCAATCGCATCGCGTGTTGTCTGCGATACAAGCGGCAGAACCTCGCGCATGTCCTTTTCATATTGACGGATCAACGCACGTTCCATCCTGCGTTCCGACGAATAGCCGAAGATATCCAGTGGCGTACCGCGCAGTGCCTTCAACCGGGTCAAAAGCTTCAGTGGGCCAAGGATGGCTTCGCCAAACGCACGTTTGCGGGGTCTGCCGTTGCTGCCCGATTCCCCCAAAAAGGGCGGGGCCAGATGGAACGTCATCTTGAAATCACCATCGAACTCGGCAGCCGCTTTGTCACGGCTTGTCAGAAGAAGGCGCGCGACTTCGTATTCATCCTTGTAGGACAAAAGCTTGTGATAGCCTTTTGCCACCGCCTCGCGGATATCCGCATCCTCAACACTGTCGACCAGCTTGCGATACCGTTTGGCCAGCCGCGCACTTTGGTAATCGGTCAGATGGCTTGCGCGGAATTCGATCTTCTGATCCAGCGATCTGGGCATCTCGGTCACGGTCGGGGACAGAATGGACTGCACTTCAGCGGGATGCAGAACCGCCCAACGCCCGATATCGAACGCACGCTTGTTCCGTTCAATCGTAGTTCCGTTCAATTCGATGGCATCAAAGATCGCCTGATGGCTGACGGGCAACAACCCCCGCTGCCACGCCGCGCCAAAGATCATCATGTTGGAATAGATCGAGTCGCCCATCACGGCGCGTGCCAACTCGGTCGCGTCAAACAGCGAGACACCTTCTTTTAACCGTGCCTGGAGGGCCAGTTCCAGCTGATCGGCAGGAATGCGGAACTCGGTATTGCGCGTAAAGTCGCCTGTTACCGTCTCATGGCTGTTCACAACGGCGCCTGTACGGCCTGTGCGCGTCAGGCCCAAAGTTTTGGCTCCAGCGGACACCACCAGATCACCGCCGATCAGCGCATGGGCTTCGCCGGTTGCGACACGGATGGCGCTGATGTCTTCGGGTGCGTTGGCCAGACGGCAATGGATGTGAACCGCGCCGCCCTTCTGCGCCAAGCCCGCCATTTCCATCATGCCCGCGCCTTTGCCGTCAATCTGGGCAGCCTGCGCAAGAATCGCGCCCAGCGTGACAACACCGGTTCCCCCGACACCCGTGATCACCACGTTATGGGTGCCGCTGATCTTGGGCAACACCGGCATCGGCAGGTCCGGCAAGTCGATTTCGGTCGTTGCCTCTTTGCGGATTTTCGCCCCCTCAAGCGTGACAAAGGATGGGCAAAAGCCGTTCAGGCAGGAATAATCCTTGTTGCAGCTTGACTGATCGATGGCGCGCTTGCGTCCGAGTTCTGTTTCCTTGGGCACAATCGACACACAGTTCGACTGCACCCCGCAATCGCCGCAGCCTTCGCAGACATCGGTATTGATAAATACGCGCTTGTCCGGGTCCGGGAACGTGCCGCGTTTGCGGCGACGGCGTTTTTCGGCCGCACAGGTCTGAACATAAACGATGACCGAGACGCCCTCGATCTCGCGAAATTTCTCCTGTACCTGCATCAGTTCCGCACGCTCGAACGTCTGAACACTCGACGGCAGAGCCTTGAAGTTCACGTCTTCTTTTTCGTCATAGACCAGAGCAACCTCACGGACACCCATGGCTTTGACTTCGGCAACGATCCGTTCTGCAGTCAGATCGCCTTCATTCTCCTGCCCGCCCGTCATGGCGACGGCATCGTTAAACAGGATCTTAAAGGTGATGTTCGTGCCCGCAGACAACGCCGCACGGATCGCCTGAACGCCCGAGTGGTTATAGGTGCCATCGCCAAGGTTCTGGAACACGTGTTTGGTGGTCGAAAACGGGGCCTCACCGATCCAGTTCGCGCCTTCACCGCCCATCTGGGTAAAGCCGGTGGTATTCCGGTCCATCCACTGAACCATGTAATGACAACCGATCCCTGCATAGGCACGGCTGCCATCCGGGACTTTGGTCGAACTGTTGTGCGGACAGCCCGAGCAGAAATACGGAAGCCTTGTTGCGATTTCCTGTGCGTTGTCGGCCCGGCGCGCCTCGGACAAAGAGGCCAGCCCGGCCCGAATACCATCGGTTTCACGCCCTTCTTCGATCAGGATTTCACCCAGCTTTTCAGCAATCATGATCGGGTCGAGCGCGCCACGGGTCGGAAACAGTTCGTCGCGGTGCAACGTACCGGCACCGCCCTTGTACCACCCATAAACCCGGCGGCCGCGACGGTCGTCAAAGATAGCCTCTTTGACCTGAACTTCGATCAGCTTGCGCTTTTCCTCGACGATCACGATCAGGTCCAGCCCTTCGGCCCAGTCGTGGAACCCGACCATGTCCAGCGGGAAGGTCTGCCCCACCTTGTAGGTGGTGATCCCCAGCCGTTCGGCTTCGGATTCATTGATATTCAAAAGCGACAGCGCATGGGTCAGGTCCAGCCAGTTCTTGCCCGCCGCAACAAACCCGATCTTTGCACCCGGTTTGCCCCATATCCGCCTGTCCAGCTTGTTGGCATGCGAAAACGTCTCGGCTGCAAACCTTTTGTAATCGATGACGCGCGTTTCCTGCAGGTGCGGCGTGTCCCCCAGGCGGATATTCAAACCGCCTTCCGGCATATCGAAATCAGGTACGACGACCTGCATTCGGTCGGGGCGACCATCCACAACCGAGGTAACCTCGATTGTGTCCTTCATGGTCTTTAGCCCAACCCAAACCCCAGCAAAACGGCTGAGCGCAAAGCCGTATATTCCGTAGTCGAGGATTTCCTGCACACCCGCCGGGCTGACGACAGGCATATACATATCTACCAGTGACCATTCGGACTGATGC
Organism: Ruegeria sp. CH2; assembly: GCF_056537065.1. NCBI lineage: Bacteria > Pseudomonadati > Pseudomonadota > Alphaproteobacteria > Rhodobacterales > Roseobacteraceae > Ruegeria > Ruegeria sp. CH2. Next base: position 225,420 of record NZ_JBQFQV010000001.1, on the reverse strand, counting down.
AACACGGTCGAGCTTTCGCCGGTATGGTCATCACCCATCGCCATAAGCACACCGCCATGCTTGGCGGTTCCGGCCATATTCGCGTGGCGCATGACATCACCGGACCGGTCTACGCCCGGCCCCTTGCCGTACCAAAGCCCAAAAACCCCATCGAACTTGCCGTCGCCGCGCAAGCCGGCCTGTTGGCTGCCCCACAGCGCCGTTGCCGCCAGATCTTCGTTCAATCCGAATTGAAACGTAACATCGCTTTGGGACAACTGCCTTTGCGCCCGCATCATCTGCTGATCAACAGCGCCAAGTGGCGAGCCACGATATCCAGTCACCAGCCCCGCAGTGTTCAGTCCCGCCTGCCGGTCTCTGGCCTTTTGCATCAGCATCAACCGGACAAGTGCCTGTGTTCCGTTCAGAAGAACGGGGCTTTTCTCAAGATCGAACCGGTCGTTTAACGTAATCTGTGGCTGACTCATCAGACGTCTCCCCTCGCCAGATCAGTGTGCATGTACTCAGCGCATTTTAGGTCATAATTTCTGACCTGTATAGGTTTTATGCACTGAACTGTAACGATTTCGGCCTTTGATTGTAGAACTTGTTACCTGTTTCATATAGGCGTTCGAAAAGATAACGAAAGTTGCGGCGATGGATTGGGACAAGCTTAGAATATTTCACGCGGTGGCCGATGCGGGCAGCCTCACACATGCCGGGGACAAGCTCAATTTGTCTCAATCCGCCGTGAGCAGACAGATCCGTGCGCTGGAAGAGTCGTTGGATGCCACCCTTTTTCACCGTCACGCCCGGGGGCTGATTCTCACCGAACAGGGTGAATTGTTGTTCGACGCCACATCCGCCATGTCAAAACGGCTGGACGCAGCTGCCGCACGCATTCGCGACAGTGAAGAAGAGGTCTTTGGCGTTCTTCGGGTCACGACGACCTTTGGGTTCGGCACACTGTGGCTCGCCCCTCGCCTGCCCAAGCTTTATGAACAATATCCTGATCTGAACATCGACCTGATGCTGGAAGAACGAGTTCTGGACCTTCCCATGCGAGAAGCGGATGTCGCCATTCGCATGAAGGAACCCAGCCAGGCAGATCTTGTGCGAAAACGCCTGATGACGGTTCAGATGGCGCTTTACGCGACGCACAACTACATCGAAGCCCATGGTGGAATGCTGAAATCTCTGGAGGATATCCAAAATCACCGGCTGATCTGTCAAACACCCGCGGCACCCCAGGTGGGCGCCAGCGCGGCCATGGTTCGCCACCTTATGACCTACAATCCCGCATCCCTGTTGACGGTAAACAACTACTTCGGCGTCCTTCAGGGAGTGTTGCACAATCTCGGCATTGGGGTTCTGCCAGATTACGTCACACAGGATTTCCCGCATCTTGTGCCAGTTCTGTCGGATGTCGAAACCGCTGACGTGCCGGTCTATCTGGCTTATCCCGAAGAACTCCGACACTCCAAACGTGTCGGGGCGTTCCGCGACTTTGTGCAGGACGAGATCATCGCACAGCGCAAACAACTGAAAAAGATGGGAAAACTTTAGCTATGCATAAATGGCATAGCGGGCATGAGGACATTTCAGGGTTAAATTCCTTGAACGTTTACAATCTGACCCCTAAATGAGCACTCGAAGGCGGTGATGCTGAAACGCTCATCATCTTCATACCTCCCTGTTGGACTACGGCCGAGCTTATTGCTCGGCCTTTTTTTTGCTCTAGGCGTTGCATCAAGTCAGCGAAAGCTCTGGGAAAAATACACGCATAGGCATATGATCCCAAAAAAACGAGATAATTTCGTGTTCGAGGGAGAATCATGTTCCACCCATTCCGCCTTATGTTGGCGATTGTCTGCACTCTATTTTTGGCGGTTCCGCTTTATGCGCAAGATACCGGCTCAACTTCTTCAGTGACCATTCCGGACGATCTAACACCTGAGCAGGTCGATGGTCTGGTTGCCCGCATGTCAGATGACCAGGTGCGCGCCATTCTGTTAGAGCGCCTTGATGCGGTCGCCGAAAAGCAGGCTGCCGAGAAGGCGAACGTGGAAGACCCGCTGACCGAAATCAGTGAGATATGGGCCGAGATGGTCTCGTCCTGGACACATGTTCTGACCACGCTTCCCAATATTGTCACGGCACAGATAACTGCGTTTGGCAATTTCAGCGACACGTTTGGAACGTCCGGCGTCCTTACCCTGTTTGGGCTTATTCTTTCTGTGTTGATTGCGGGTTTCATAGCCGAGAAACTGTTCATTTTCCTGACCCGTCGCTGGCATGAAGCGACCGAAGTTGGGGATGAGGCCGATCTCAGGGGCGCCATCAGTTACCTGTTCCGAAGGTTCTGCCGCGAAATTGCCGGGCTGATCGTGTTCTATGTTGTCATTCGCGCGATTGGTCGCGGGCTTCTGACACCCGAACAGATCACTTATGCCGCTCCGTTTGTTTTCTATCTGATCTGGATTCCACGCCTGGGGGCTGCGGCCTCACGTTTTGTTCTGGCACCGGAGAAGCCCAAATATCGGTTGGTGAGTATTGACGACCATTGGGCAAAATATCTGCATCGCAATCTGATCGGGCTGTTGATCCTGATTGGGTTCACACTGTTTGTTGTGCGCTTTAACGCTCTTAATGGCGTGACAGGTGACGATACACGCATCGGCTTCTGGCTGAACGCGGCAACCCATGTCTATATCGCTATCATCGCATGGACCGCGCGCGAAGGGTTGTCTCAGATGATGCTGGGAACAGATCCGGATCACACGAAATTCGATGAAGAAGTTGCGCATTATTATCCCTACTTCGCCATTGGCGTTTCGGTGACAATCTGGCTGCTGGTCGAATTCCTGGTCGCGCAACGCGATCCGTCGACGCTCAGATTGCTTGGAGGTGGTGCGCATTTCACAACCATGTTCTGGTTGCTGATTGCCCCTGCCCTCGACACTTTGATCCGCGGGCTGGTGCGCCACTTGCAGCCGCCAATGTCAGGAGAAGGCCCGCTGGCCGAACGCGCTCATCGCGCGGCCAAGCGCAGCTATATCCGGATTGGGCGGGTTATTGCGGGTTTGGTCGTGGTTTTCATGATCGCCCGCACGTGGCATCTTGACCTGCGCAATGTCGCCTCGGCCGGTGTCAGTGCCGAAGTTGGCGGCGCTGTCATTGAATTCCTTCTGATCATTGCGGTCGGCTACATCCTGAACGAGGTTGTTTCACTATGGATCAACCGCAGGCTGGCCAAGGAACAGACCGCAGCTGAAGCAGTCGACGAGGAAGCAAGCGGTGAAGGCGGCGGTGCCGGGGGCTCTCGTCTGGCGACGGTTCTGCCGCTGATGCGGATTACGGCCCAAGTCACAATTTCGGTAATCTTTGGCCTGCTGGCCTTGGGTGCGCTGGGTATCAACATCACACCGCTTCTGGCCGGTGCCGGTGTTCTGGGTCTGGCCATCGGCTTTGGTGCTCAGAAACTGGTGGCGGATATCGTCGGTGGTGTTTTCTTTCTGGTCGATGATGCCTTCCGCGTCGGCGAATATGTCGATGTGGGCGGAACCACCGGAACGGTCGAAAAAATCTCGATCCGTTCAATGCAACTGCGTCATCACAGGGGGCCTGTGCACACAATCCCTTATGGTGAAATCCAGAAGCTGACGAATTACAGCCGTGACTGGGTGATTATGAAGCTGAAGTTCACCGTGCCCTTCGATACCGATCCCAACAAGGTCAAGAAAATCTTCAAGAAGATCGGGGCCGAGATGATGGAGGACGAAACCCACAAAGAAGGCTTCCTGCAACCCTTCAAGTCTCAGGGTGTGTTCGACTTCGACGATGTGGGCATGATCATTCGCGGTAAATTCATGGCAAAGCCCGGCAAGCAGTTCACCTTGCGCAAGGAAATCTTCAACAAGGTCAAGGCCGAGTTCAAGGCCAACGGCATCGACTTTGCCCGCCGCGAGGTGCGCGTTGCAATTCCCGGACTGGAAGAGGTCGAGCATCTGACGCCCGAGCAGAAGACTGCTGTTGGCGCCGCAGCTGCTGCCGAGGTCAACAAAGACCAGGGATCGGCGTAACCTTCGGGGTTTACGTCGGCGATTTGCAGCAGGACTGCTGTGCGGTTTTTCGGAACCGGCCGTGATGCCGGTTCCGTTTTTCTTTGAAAGACGCGACCTGCGCCGACTTGACCCTTTCCACACGCGCGTGCTTGCCCTACAAGGCGCGCAATCTCGGCCCACTTGGACACAGGACAGAAGATGCAAGAGCCCGCCATCACACCCGATCTGATTGCCGCACATGGGCTCAAGCCCGAGGAATACGACATGATCCTCGAGATCATCGGGCGTGAACCGACCTTTACCGAGCTTGGCATTTTCTCGGCTATGTGGAACGAACATTGTTCTTACAAGTCGTCGAAGAAGTGGTTGCGCACTCTTCCGACCTCGGGACCTCAGGTCATTTGCGGACCGGGCGAGAATGCCGGTGTCGTGGATATCGGCGACGGTCAGGCCGTTGTTTTCAAGATGGAAAGTCACAATCACCCGTCTTACATCGAGCCCTATCAAGGCGCGGCAACGGGTGTCGGCGGCATCCTTCGGGACGTGTTCACCATGGGTGCGCGCCCGATCGCTTCGATGAACGCGCTGTCCTTCGGAGAACCCGGCCACCACAAAACCCGCCAGCTGGTCAACGGCGTGGTCGAAGGTGTTGGCGGCTATGGCAACTGTTTCGGTGTTCCCTGCGTTGGGGGCGAGGTGCGCTTTCACCCGGCTTACAACGGCAACTGCCTTGTGAACGCCTTTGCCGCCGGTTTGGCCGACAGTGACAAGATTTTCTACTCTGCCGCGTCGGGCGTGGGCATGCCTGTGGTTTATCTGGGTGCCAAGACCGGACGCGACGGTGTCGGCGGCGCGACGATGGCCTCGGCCGAGTTTGACGACACCATCGAGGAAAAACGCCCTACTGTTCAGGTGGGTGATCCCTTCACCGAGAAACGCCTGATGGAAGCAACGCTTGAGCTGATGCAGACCGGTGCCGTGATCTCGATTCAAGACATGGGTGCTGCGGGCCTGACCTGTTCCGCCGTTGAGATGGGCGATAAGGGCGGTCTGGGCGTGCGTCTGGATCTGGAAAACGTCCCCCAGCGCGAAGAGAACATGACAGCTTATGAAATGATGCTGTCCGAATCTCAGGAACGCATGCTGATGGTTCTCAAACCCGAACTTGAGGCCGAAGCCCGCGCCGTGTTCGAAAAATGGGATCTCGATTTCGCAATCGTTGGCGAAACCATTGCCGAAGACCGCTTCCTGATCATGCACAACGGTGAGGTCAAGGCCGATCTCGTCCTGTCCAAACTGTCTTCGACCGCGCCCGAATATGATCGCCCTTGGGTGCCGACGCCCGAAGCCGAGGAACTGGCCGAAGTGCCTCAGATCGACCCGATTGACGGCCTGCGCGCCTTACTTTCGTCGCCCAACTACGCGGGCAAGCAGTGGGTTTATGAGCAATACGACACGATGGTGATGGCGGATACAAACCGGACACCGGGCCTGGGCGCGGGTATGGTGCGCGTCCACGGCACCGACAAGGTGCTGGCGTTTACCTCTGACGTGACCCCGCGCTACGTCCGCGCCAACCCGGTTGAAGGCGGCAAACAGGCGGTGGCCGAAGCCTACCGCAACCTGACGGCTGTTGGGGCGAAACCGTTGGCTACCACCGACAACCTGAACTTCGGCAACCCGGAAAAGCCCGAAATCATGGGCCAGTTTGTTGGCGCCATTCAGGGAATCGGCGCCGCAGTCGGCGCGCTGGATATGCCGATCGTGTCCGGCAACGTGTCGCTGTATAATGAAACCGACGGCCAGGCGATCCTGCCCACCCCCACAATCGGCGCTGTCGGGCTGCTGAACCACAGCGATGAAATCATCGGCAACGAAGTGCGCGAGGGTCACGTGGCTTTGGTGATCGGTGAAACCAAAGGCCATCTGGGTCAGTCAGCCCTTCTGGCCGAAGTCTTCAACCGAGAAGATGGCGACGCACCACATGTGAATCTGGACGCTGAAAAACGCAATGGTGATTTCATTCGCGCCAATCGTGGAATGATCAAGGCCTGCACAGACCTGAGTGATGGCGGCCTTGCGCTGGCGGCCTTCGAACTTGCCGAGGCAGCCGGGGTTGGCGTGTGCCTGGATGATGCACCGACGGAATTTCTGTTCGGGGAAGATCAGGCACGGTATCTGGTCGCGTGCAACTTTGATCAGGCCGAGGCGTTGATGATCGCGGCGGGTCAGGCAGGTGTGCCGCTGGTCTCGGTTGGCCGTTTCACCGGCGATACGATCAGGATCGGCGGCTCGGAGGCCTCGTTAGAAGACTTGACGGCCATTTTCCGCAACAGTTTTGCCGACGCCGTCGCCTGATCAGGCTACAAAAATCTCGCTTGAAACCTGCGCCCTGAATAAGCGCAGGTTTCGTCGTTTTGGCACATTCATGTGCCCTTGCGCGCCCGGTTCAGGCGCTCTACATCTTTGGAAAGACCTTCAGGAGTTACCTACATGCCGATGAGCGCCCATCAAATCGAACACCTGCTGCGAGAAGCTTTTCCTGACGCGGATATTCAGGTCGGCGGCAACGACGGTGTTCATATGTCCGCCATGGTGGTGGACGAGAGCTTTCGCGGCAAAAACCGGGTGCAGCAACAACGCGCGGTTTATGCCGCGCTGAAAGGCAAGATGGATGGCCCAGATGGTGAGCTGCACGCGCTGGCGCTGACGACGAAAGTACCTGAGTGAGTGCAACCGTCTGGATATACGGCATTTGTGGACTGATTGCCTTTGCCGGCAGCGCCTTTATTATCAGATCGGCAATGAAAAATAGGCGCTCCGACAAAATTCGGGGTGTGAAACCTGGTCACGGAGACCAATTGATAGACCACGGAACCGTGTTGGGAGGCGGCGGTGGTCATGTAACCGTGTCTCGGGTCACCAGAGACCCACAGGCCTACGCCAAAGCGATGGTTCCCAAAAAATGAGTTCATGGCAGGTTTGGATATCAGCAATCGCAGCTTTGATAGTTGCCGCCGCGCTGATCGAAGCCTATGTGAAGCGGAACAGAAAACGCAACCTCGCCGACATGCGTCCAGATCCGGGTGAACTCAGCAAAGTGGGCGGCCTTGAGAGGTACGGGCTTGATCCGGTGGAAATGGCGCAGGCCGAACACCGGCGGCTTGAAACGGAAGGATGGGCACCCAGTTTGCCCAGTGATGGAACAATCCCCGCAGGTGCGGATGAAAAGGAAAAACAAGATGACCGACGTTAAGACCCAGATCGACCAAACCGTCAAAGCCAACGATGTGGTGCTGTATATGAAAGGCACCAAGGAAATGCCGCAATGCGGGTTCTCCTCGCGCGTGGCTGGCGTGTTGAACTACATGGGCGTTGAATACACGGATGTGAACGTTCTGGCCGATGAAGAGGTGCGTCAGGGGATCAAGGATTATTCCGACTGGCCCACTGTGCCCCAGCTTTACGTCAAAGGTGAGTTTGTTGGCGGCTGCGATATCATCACCGAGATGACTCTGTCGGGCGAACTGGACGCGTTGTTCGACGAAAACAACGTCGGCTACAACAAGGAAGCAGCCGACAAAATTCGCGAAGCAAACGCGTAATCCAGCCTAACGGCTGGAACAACCCCGGTAGATATCCTGCTCAACGGCGGCGCCTGCCGCCAAATAGCTTACGGACGCGTCCCACCCTTTCGAGCGCAGGATGTAGGTTCCACCATCACCAATGGATTCGTAGCGGATACCAGACCCGCTTTGGACCTGACGCATCACAACCAGAGAATTGTCCACCAAGGTTGCCGCTGCACCCGTACTGTCCGGCGCGTTGAAATAGGTGACAGGCAGCGGTATTCCGTTCTCGCAGGTGAAGGTGACAGACAGAATATCGATCTCAGCCAATGCTGTTGTCGCGGGCGCAATCAGCGCCACCGCACAGATGAATTTGCTCAGGAACTTCATCGTGCCTTTTTCTCCTCAACTACTGCGGCCAGCGCTTCGGCCCGTGCGGCCAGTTCGGCCAGCGTATCTGTAACGGATGGTGGAACCACAGCCACTTCAATGCGCTCAGGTTCGGGCGCCGGGGCGCTTCGCAGCGCCTGAAGCTCGGCTTCGGCTTCGGCCAGTTTCCCTTCGAGCGACTTGACCTTGTCCTCTGTCGCCGCAGTCTTGTCGGCCAGCATCAAACCGGCCATCAGCAACATGCGGGATTCCGGCATACGACCGATCTGATCGGACAGCACCTGCGCCTCGTCGTCCAACACTTTGGCGGCAGCGTGCAGAAAGGGCTCTTCCCCGTCCCGGCAGGATACGTCAAAACCGCGCCCGCCGATATGAATGGTCACTTCGGGCATTACTCTACCTCACCTTCAACAAGTTTCGCCTGCGAGAGCAGAGGTTCCAACCTTGCAAGAACGGCCTGCGCTTCGGCGGCGTCTGACGCCTGCGCCGCGCGCGTTGCTTCCAGTTCCGCGACGGTGGCCCGGTTCAGCAGCTCGGCATCTGCGACACCTTCGGCAGCGGCGGCGCGCAATTCGTCTATCGCAGTGCGCAACTGCTCGTTTGCCTTGCGCATCCGTTGCAGATCGTCGTCCAGCCGCGACATTGCAGCGCCGTGGCTGGTCCGTTCAGCGCGCAGCATCTCAAGCTCGGCGCTCAGGTCGTCGACGCGGACAGTGTCTGACAGTTCTTCCTTTAGCCGGCTGTTTTCCGCCTTCAGCGCCTCCAGCTCGGTGCTATTGTCCAATGCGGCCTTGGCTTCGGCCAATTCAGCGCGTGCGGCTTCGACCGATGCGATTTTCGCACGGGCTTCTTCCAGCTCGGATCGCAGAGCGTCTGTTTCGGCTGTATCGGCCGGAGCGGTTCGCAACTCCTCAAGATCGGCACGCAACCCGTCCACTTCCTGTTCGTGCTGTTCCTTCAGGGTTCTCAGACGTTCCTGAAGCTGCGCGTTCGCAACTTTTTCATCTTCAAGCGCTGCCTGGAGGCCGTCATCTGGCCGGGCATCTACGGTCGCACCGCCCAATGCGTCGACGCCCGCTCCGATACGGTCCATCGCCGCAATAATGCGGTGCTGTAATTCCTCAAGTTGGCTCATGCCCCTGTCACCTCTTTATCAAGGTTCATTCTGTTGCGAAGCGATCCGAATCAAAATCGAATCCCGCCTGCCGCCAGTCTAACGGAATGCGACAGAAAATACCCACTGTTTGCTTTCAACCACTTGGGCCGCGCACTTCAAGCAATCCAGGCGGATAAACCCCGGTTCTGCTTGCACTTTGAGTGCTGAGTGGTATTGAGCCCGCAATCTGCTTTTTATCCAAAGGAACAACGCCCGTGGACCTGACTGCGCTGCGCAATGCCAACCCCGAACACTGGGACAAAGCTGCGGCCATCCGCACATTGACCCTTGATGCCGTCGCCGCTGCAAACTCCGGACATTCCGGTATGCCCATGGGCATGGCTGATGTCGCCACCGTCCTGTTCGAAAAGCATCTGAAGTTTGACGCCTCGGCCCCGAACTGGCCGGATCGCGACCGCTTCATCCTGTCCGCCGGCCATGGTTCGATGCTGGTCTATTCGCTGCTGTACCTTACGGGATATGCAGATGTGACGCTGGAGGAGATCAAGAATTTCCGCCAGTTGGGCGCAAAAACCGCAGGCCACCCCGAGAACTTCCTGGTCGCTGGCGTTGAGACCACGACCGGCCCGCTGGGTCAGGGTATCTCGAACGCCGTGGGCTTTGCGATAGCCGAAGAAATCCAGCGTGCACATTATGGCAAGAAGGTTGTTGACCACTATACCTATGTCATCGCGGGCGACGGATGCCTTATGGAAGGCGTAAGCCAGGAGGCAATCACGCTGGCCGGCCGTCACGAGCTGAGCAAGCTGATCGTTTTCTGGGACAACAACAACATCACCATCGACGGCACCGTCGACATCGCGGACCGCACCGATCAGGTTCGTCGCTTTGCGGCGTCGGGCTGGCATGTGATCGAAATCGACGGTCATGACCCCAAGGCCATCGACGCGGCCATCGTTCAGGCGAAGAAGTCGAACAAGCCGACCATGATCGCGTGTAAAACCCACATCGCTTTGGGCCACGCGGCTCAGGACACGTCAAAGGGGCACGGTGCGCTGACCGATCCGGATCAGCTGAAGGCTGCCAAGAAGGCCTATGGCTGGGCGCATGACGCATTTGACGTGCCTGCCAATGTCAAATCCGCATGGGAAGCTATCGGTGCGCGTGGCGCTGCCGAGCGTGCGGAATGGGAAGCGCGTTTCGCACAACTGTCCGAGCGTAAGCAGGCTGAGTTCACCCGCGCCTATGCGTTCGAGGCCCCCAAGCGACTGGCTGGCGCCATTCGTGCCTTCAAAAAGCAGATGTCCGAAGATCAGCCGAAACTGGCCACCCGTTCGTCGTCGGAGAAGGTCCTGAACGTTGTGAACCCGATCATGACCGAAACCGTTGGTGGTTCGGCGGACCTGACCGGATCGAACAACACCAAATCGGCCGATATGGGTGTATTCCTACCGGAAAACCGCAAGGGTCGCTACATCCATTACGGTATCCGTGAACACGGCATGGCGGCCGCGATGAACGGTATGGCGCTGCATGGTGGTATCCGTCCCTATGGCGGCACGTTCATGGCCTTCACAGATTATGCCCGCCCGTCCATGCGTCTGGCCGCGCTGATGAAGATCCCCAGCGTCTTTGTGATGACCCATGACTCGATCGGTCTGGGCGAAGATGGCCCGACCCACCAGCCGGTTGAACATCTGGCGATCTCGCGTGCAACCCCCAACACTTTTGTGTTCCGCCCCGCTGACACCATTGAAACGGCCGAGGCATGGGAACTGGCGCTGACCTTCAAGGAAAGCCCCTCGGTCCTGTCGCTGACCCGTCAGGGTGTTCCAACGGTTCGTACCGAGCACAAGACCAAGAACCTGACCGCTCAGGGTGCTTACGTTCTGGCCGAGGCAGAAGGTAAGCGTCAGGCGATCCTGATTGCAACAGGTTCCGAAGTGTCGCTGGCCATGGAAGCCAAAGCGACGCTCGAGGCCGAAGGTATCGGCACGCGTGTTGTTTCGATGCCCTGCATGGAGCTGTTCGCAGAGCAGGACGAAGCCTACCGCAAGCGCGTCCTTCCGGCAGGTCCGGTCCGCGTTGGTATCGAAGCCGCGGTTCGTGCTGGCGGCTGGGATCGTTGGTTGCTGGGTGAACGTGGCCGCGAAGCCAAAGCCGGGTTCATCGGCATGTCGAGCTTTGGTGCCTCGGCCCCTGCCGGTGAGCTATACAAGCATTTCAGCATCTCCGCCGAAGCAACCGTGGCCAAGGTCAAGGAATTGTTGGGGCTGTAAGCTTATACCAGAACAATCAACCAAAGGGCGGCTTCAGCCGCCCTTTTCCGTTTCTTTTCAGTGCGCTTTGGACTTGCCGAACAAAGGCATGATCACCTTGGTGGCCATTGGGATCAAAACCAGTCCCCAGGCTAGGCCCAGAACTCCGTCCATTGTCGCTTTGGCCAGCCATTTCACCGCAGCGGCCCAGTCCTCGGGCGCTGAATACGCAATCGCTTTGGCCCAGTCATAGATCTGATGCTGCAGCCAACCAAAACCAAGCACTTCCAGACCGTGGATGACAATCGAGCCACCGACCCAAAGCATCGCCGCAGTTCCGACGACCGACAAGGTTTTCATCACAGCCGGCATTGCCTTGACCAGACCGCGACCCAAGCCACGACCAACAGGCGTTGGAGCGTTACTCGCCAGATAAAGCCCAACATCATCCATCTTCACGATCAACGCCACCGAGCCATAAACCGCCACAGTCACGCCAATCCCCACAACGGCCAAAGTTGCGGCCTGCATCCAAAGGTTTGGCGCTTCGATCGCCGCCAGTGCAATGGTCATAATCTCGGCTGAGAGGATAAAATCAGTTTTGATCGCGCCCTTGACCTTCTGCTCTTCCAGATGGCCCGGATCCCGGTTTTTCATGTCTTCCTCTATGACGTGACTTCCATGAGGAAACAGAACGTGAAAAATCTTCTCGGCACCTTCAAAACACAAATATGATCCACCCAGCATCAACAGTGGGGTGATCAGCCACGGGGCGAAATTGGCCAGCAGCAAGGCTACCGGCAACAGGAGTATGATTTTGTTGAAAACCGAACCGCGCGCGATACGCCAGATGATCGGCAATTCGCGCGCCGGGGCAAAGCCTTGAACGTATTTTGGTGTTACCGCAGCGTCGTCGATGATCACACCGGCCGTCTTGGCCCCTGCCTTGCCCGCCGCGGCCACGACATCGTCCACCGATGTCGCCGCAACCTTGGCGATCCCGGCCACATCGTCCAACAAGGCCAAAAGACCACTCATTGCGTTTCCTTTCCCAATCACTGCCGCATCTGGACCCTACCTGATCCAACGGCTAGCGCAAGCGTTAGCGCAACCGTCGCAGGTTTGCGCTAACACCTTAAAAATATGCCGTTTTTGCCCTTTTGAGATTCCCATTTCGCCGCTATATGGCCCTCAACGCAAGCGCATCAGGAGACGTCACATGACCATCAAGGTCGGTATCAATGGTTTTGGCCGTATTGGCCGCTGCACCCTGTCGCACATCGCCGCGTCGGGGCGTAACGACATCGAAGTGATCAAAGTCAATGCAACCGGCCCATTGGAAACCTCTGCGCATCTGCTGAAATATGACAGCGTTCACGGGCGTTTCCCGCGCGAAGTTTCGATCGAAGGCAACACAATGGATCTGGGCCGTGGCCCGATGCAGATGTTTTCGACCTACGATATGAATGAACTAGACTGGGAGGGCTGTGACGTCGTTCTGGAGTGCACCGGTAAATTCAATGACGGCAACAAGGCCAAAACACATCTGGATCGCGGTGCAGGTAAGGTGCTGCTGTCCGCCCCCGGTAAGAACGTGAACAAGACCATCGTTTTTGGTGTGAACCACAACACCCTGACCGCGAACGACAACATGGTGTCGAACGGCTCCTGCACCACAAACTGCCTGGCCCCGCTTGCCAAGGTGCTGGACGAAGGTGTCGGCATTGAACACGGTATCATGACCACCATTCACGCCTATACCGGAGACCAGCCCACGCTGGACCGTCGTCACAGTGACCTCTATCGCGCCCGCGCTGCCGCGATGTCGATGATCCCGACCTCAACCGGTGCTGCCAAAGCTTTGGGTGAAGTTCTGCCAAACCTGAAAGGCCGTCTGGACGGGTCCGCCATCCGGGTCCCTACCCCGAACGTTTCTGCGGTTGACCTGACCTTCCGCGCGTCGCGTGACACTTCGGTGGCCGAGATCAACGCAATCGTCGAAGAAGCAGCCAAAGGGCCGATGCAGCGTGTTCTGGGATATGAGCCCGCACCGCTGGTATCAACCGATTTCAACCACACCGAAGAAAGCTCGATCTTCGCACCCGATCAGACCCGCGTCGTCGATGATCGCATGGTGCGCGTGCTGGCCTGGTATGACAACGAGTGGGGTTTCTCGGTTCGCATGGCAGACGTAGCCGTCGCCATGGGTCGCCTTAACTGACCTTTCGGACTTCGCTTGTACGTTGGTGCCCGCTCAGGTTATCTGGGCGGGCATTTTCGTTCGGAACCGACATGAACAATCAAATCGCTATCTGGCTTGGCGTCCTGTTGCTTGGGGGCATAATGCTGGACGTAGCCTTGTATGGAACCGAGCACATGTTGTTCCTCGGTAAGAAGCTGTACGACTTTCTGGACTGGCTCGCTTTTTGGCGATGAGAGAGGTTTTTCTTGACATTTCGCTTGATCTGTAATTGTTAGCGCTAACTCATAAAGCTGAGATATTGTACGGAGCGAACCATGACCCTGAAACTAGCGATCAACGGATTTGGACGGATCGGGCGCGGGGTTCTGCGCGCGGTGATGGAAAGCGGGCGTACAGACGTTGAGATCGTTGCGATCAACGACTTGGGCAAGCCCGACATGAACGCGCATCTGTTCGAATTTGACAGCGTTCATGGCCGTTATCCCACCCCTGTCACGCTTACAGACGCCGGTCTGGATGTGGGGCGCGGCCCGATCCGCCTGAGCAGTGAGCGTAATCCCGAAGACCTGCCCTGGTCTGACATCGACGTTGTTCTGGAATGCACCGGTGTTTTCCGCACGCGCGAAGCGGCTGAACGTCACTTCAAAAACGGTTCACGGAAAGTTCTGATCTCAGCCCCTGCGCGGGGTGACGGTGGCGTGAAAACCATCGTCTTTGGCGTCAACGACAGCGAGTTGACGGCCGAAGATCTGGTCGTTTCGAACGCATCCTGCACCACGAATTGTCTTTCTCCCGTTGCCGCTGCTCTGGACGCAGGTCTTGGTATCAAACATGGCAACATGACCACCGTTCACGCTTACACCGCCAGCCAGCCTGTGCATGACACGGTTGGAAAAGACCCCTACCTGTCGCGCGCCGCAGCCCTGTCGATGATCCCTACCACAACCGGTGCAGCCGCCGCTGTGGGGCTGGTACTGCCGCAACTCAAGGGCAAATTGACGGGTCAGGCCATCCGGGTACCAACCCCGAATGTTTCAGTCGTTGATCTGGTTGCCGAGGTTTCGCGCCCAACGACCGAAGATGAGGTCAATCAACTGTTCATTGATGCCGCAGCAAAGATTCCCGGTGTTCTGGCGGCGGAAAGCCGTCCTCTGGTCTCGGTCGATTTCAACCACGACTCGCACAGCTCGACGGTGTCACTGGCAGAAACCAAAGTCACCGACGGTACGCTGGTTCGCGTGTTGGCCTGGTATGACAACGAATGGGGCTTTTCGAACCGGATGCTGGATACGGCCGCCGCGATGGGCGCCCTAGCCTAACCGCTCACGCAGTGCCGCATTGACACGGGGCGTGACGAATTTCGACACGTCTCCGTTCAAACGGGCAATTTCTTTCACCAGTTTTGAAGCAATCGCCTGATGGCGTGCCTCGGCCATCAAAAAAACAGTCTCGATCGAGTCGTCCAGTGCGCGGTTCATACCAACCATCTGGAATTCATACTCGAAATCCGCGACAGCGCGCAAACCGCGGACGATGATCTGCGCACCGACATCCCTTGCGCAATCGATCAATAGATTTTCGAAGGGATGAGCGATAATTTCAGTGCCGGTTTGTTCGGTCAGTTCGGCGCATTCGGCCTCGATCATCGCGACGCGCTCTTCCAGCGAGAACAACGGGCCTTTGTCCCGGTTGATGGCGACGCCAATGACAAGTTTATCCACCAATGCAGCCGCCCGGCGAATGATATCGATGTGCCCTATGGTGATAGGGTCAAAGGTTCCCGGATACAAACCAACCCGCATCACGCCCTCCTGCGCAATAAAGTTTCTGCGCAAGCAAACACAACTTTGCTGCAGGTGCAAGTGATTGCTTTGGCACCCCTTGCTGTTAGTGCCCCATTATCATGCCTTCCAGGGCATCTTTTTCCATCGCCAGTTCGGCCAGCTGGGCCTTTACCACGTCACCAAGTGTGACGATGCCGATCAGTTTACCGTCTTCGACAACCGGCATATGGCGAAAGCGCCCTTCTGTCATGCGGGCCATGATATCCTGAACCGAGGCCTGACGCGTCGTCGTGATCAGGTCCTGCGTCATGTAGGATTTTACAGGCTGGTCGAGACAGCCACTACCGCTGGCGGCAAGCTCGCGGACGATGTCGCGTTCAGACAGAATTCCAATCGCGGTTTCTCCGCCATCGTCAGAAACAACAACCGTCCCGATCCGCTTTTCCGCAAGAATCTTCGAGGCTTCTGAAACCGTCGCCATTGGCGCCACCGTTACAACGCCGTCTGTCGCTTTGGACGTCAGGATAGCCTGTACCAACATGAAGAATTCCTCCGGAATAATAACACTTATTCCAAAGCGTTGCGCGATTGTGGCGACCTGTCAAGCACCGGCATCTGCTTCCAATCGAAGCACTTCCTCGCGAATGCCGCGCGTCAGGGCATCGGCAAAGCGGTTCAACCGTTCGTTGCGCTGATCTCCTTCATGCCGAACCAGATAGAAACTGCGCGTCAGACTCACTTGATCCGTCAGGATTTTCCGAAGCCCCGGATGGAACGGCAACGTAAAGTCATGCGCCACGCAAACGCCAGTTCCCAAACTGACCTGCCGCAATTGCACCGAGACCGAGTTCGATGCAAGCGCGACACGGTCAACCCCAATATCGTTCAGGTAATCCAGTTCCCGGTCAAAGATCATGTCGGGAATGTAACCGATCAATCGGTGCCCCTTGAGGTCAGCGACCGAGTGGATTGGATCGTGACGTTTCAGATATTCATCGGTCGCGACCATGTGCAATTTGTAATCACTGACTTTCTTGACCAAAAGCTGCCCTGCGGTTGGCGCGCTGACGGTCACGGCCATATCGGCCTCGCGCCTTGAAAGGTTGATCACCCTCGGCAGAGCCAGAATCTGAATATCCAGTTCCGGGTTAGAATCGCTGATCCTGGCGCAGACCTGGGGCAACAGGTAATTTGCGCTGCCATCTGGCGCGCCGATCCGGATTTGCCCGCTGAGTGATTTCGTGGATCCGGCCACAGCTCCGGCGGCTGCCCGCATCGCCTCTTCCGCATGCAACCCATGCTCCAACAGGCGCTGACCTGCCGGTGTCAGGACATAGCCCTGCTGCGACTTGGTGAACAACGTGGAATCCAGCGTCGCCTCCAATCGCGCAACACGCCGCCCCACCGTAGCGGGATCGATTTTCAGGATACGACCTGCGGAAGAAAGACTTTCCTCGCGTGCCACGGCCAGAAAGATCCGCATATCATCCCAGTTTGGGGTCACACCATTTACCTTTGCATTTTTGCAAAACTCTTTTGAGATATTGCCTCTGTTCGCGGGATTTCTGCAAGCCTATTGTGCGCACAAATCTATCGGAGGAGTTATTGATGCAAGATCTGACCCATTTCCTGAACGGCGAAATGGTCGCCGGTACATCCGGTCGTTTCGACAACGTCTACAACCCGGCAACGGGCGAGGTTCAATACAAGTGCCCGATGGCCAGTGCTGCGGAAACCACGGCGGCGATTGAGGCCGCAGCCGCTGCCCAGCCCGAATGGGGCGCAACCAACCCTCAGAAACGTGCACGTGTCATGATGGCAATGGTCGGCCTGATGAACCGCGACATGGACAAACTGGCCGAGGCACTAAGCCGCGAGCACGGCAAGACCATTCCCGATGCCAAAGGCGACTTGCAGCGTGGTCTGGAAGTGATCGAATACTGCATCGGTGCGCCTCAGATGCTGAAAGGCGAGTTCACCGACAGCGCAGGCCCCGGCATCGACATGTATTCCATGCGCCAGCCGCTGGGTGTCGTGGGTTCGATCATGCCCTTTAACTTCCCTGCGATGATGCCCCTGTGGCATGTCGGTCCTGCACTGGCCTGCGGTAACGCCGTTGTTCTGAAACCGTCCGAGCGTGACCCCTCGGTTCCGCTGATGCTGGCCGAACTGTTTGTCGAAGCCGGCCTGCCCAAGGGTGTGTTCCAGGTCGTGAATGGTGACAAAGAGGCCGTTGATACGATCCTCGACAGCGAGATCATTCAGGGTGTCAGCTTTGTAGGATCTACCCCGATCGCTCAGTATATCTACAGCCGTGCCACCGCAAACGGCAAACGCGCCCAGTGTTTTGGTGGTGCCAAGAACCACATGATCGTCATGCCCGACGCCGATCTGGATCAGGCCGCCGACGCGCTGGTCGGTGCCGGGTTTGGCGCAGCAGGCGAACGCTGCATGGCAGTCTCTGTTGCGGTTCCGGTTGGTGAAGAAACCGCGGACAAGCTGATCGAAAAGCTGATACCGCGCGTCGAAAAGCTGAAAGTGGGCCCCTACACCGCTGGTGACGATGTCGACATGGGCCCTGTAGTAACCGCCGCCGCGAAAGAGCGTATCCTTGGTCTGATCAATTCGGGTGTCGAGCAAGGCGCAAAGCTGGTCGTCGATAACCGTGATTTCAGCCTGCAAGGTTATGAGGACGGCTTCTTTGTCGGCCCGCACCTGTTTGACCACGTCACTCCGGACATGGACATCTACAAACAGGAGATCTTTGGCCCGGTTCTGTCGACTGTCCGTGCAGGTTCCTACGAAGAGGCGATCGGTCTGGCGATGGACCACGAATACGGAAACGGCACAGCGATCTTTACCCGCGACGGTGACACTGCGCGCGATTTTGCCAGCCGGATCAATATCGGCATGGTGGGTATCAACGTTCCGATCCCCGTTCCGCTGGCTTATCACACTTTTGGTGGTTGGAAAAAATCCATGTTTGGCGATCTGAACCAGCATGGCCCGGACAGCTTCAAGTTCTACACCCGCACCAAAACAGTAACCGCACGCTGGCCGTCGGGCATCAAGGAAGGTGGCGAGTTCAACTTCAAAGCCATGGACTGATTTCAGCCTGCATGACTATGGAACCCGGCCCTATTCAGGGCCGGGTTTTTGCATTTTTCCGCCGAGCAGCGTTCAAATTCCCCACGTTCACAAGAAATTCAGGTGCGTCACTCTGGAAAATTGCGACCAATGGAAATATCTTGCCGCCAAATACACATTGAGCAGTGAATTTACCGGAGGCACCCTTGTCCCACTCCCGAATAACCCGTCGTTCCGCCCTGCTGGGCGTTGCATCCCTGATGGCGACCCCCGCCCTTGTTCGGGCCCAAAGCACGGACGCGTTTCCGGAGACAGAAGACGCGATCAGCACACAGTTACCGGTACGGCGCAATGTATCATCCTTCGCGCAACAAAACTGGCAGGATCACTTTGATGAGCTGGGCGTTGGCTGCCTGTTGGCCGACATTACCAGCCGCGCGGTTCACTATTGGGCGCCGGATGGCACCTATAAGCTGTACCCCAGCTCTGTGCCCATGAGCGAAGAGCTTACAAAACGCGGCTACACAAAAGTTGTACGCAAGACCGAATTTCCAAGCTGGACACCGACCGCCTCGATGCGCGAGCGTGACCCCAGCCTGCCTATTCGGATCGATGGCGGTGATCCCGGAAACCCGCTGGGCACCCGTGCAATGTATTTGGACTGGCCCGCTTACCTGGTTCATGGCACCCATGACACCCGCAAGATCGGCCGGCAGAGTTCGTCTGGCTGTATCGGCCTTTACAACCAGCATGTCGAAGAACTGTATCCGCTGGTTAAGGTCGGCACACAGGTTCGTTTGATCTAATCTACCAGCTCAGAAAAGCAAAAGCCCCGGTCATACGCCGGGGCTTTGATCTCTTTAGGAACAGAGCGTCATTCCGGCAGGATAACAGCGTCGACCACGTGGATCACGCCATTGCTGGCTTCAATGTCTGCCTGTATGACCTTGGCGTCATTCACTTTGACGCCGTTTTTGGCATTCACGCTAAGCCGATCACCCTGAACAGTCAGAACCTTGGCGCGCTTGCCAGCAATGTCGCCGGACATCACTTTGGCTGGTACTACATGGTATGTCAGGATCGATACGAGTTGATCCTTGTTCTCCGGCAACAACAACGTTTCCACCGTGCCTTCGGGTAGTGCGGCAAAGGCTTCGTCTGTCGGGGCAAAGACGGTGAATGGACCTTTTCCTTTCAAGGTATCTACCAAACCTGCGGCTTGAACTGCGGCCACCAACGTGTTGAACGATCCGGCTGCTACAGCGGTATCAACGATATCTGCAGCCTGCGCTTTGAGCGGCATGGCAAATGCAAATGCGGCGACGGCACCCATAAAAGTACGACGAAACATGGCTGTCTTCTCCTCTCCAGCTTGTTATGGAAAGGGATACGGGGCTTTCGTCACGCCGGATCAGTCTGAGATCATTTTTCTTTTAGCTGCACCCAGATGCTTTGCGCGCGCCCTTCAGCCAAAAAGGGCAAATCGGCGACGGCATCGGGTCGATCCTGTTGCAGGTAATATCCCGGCCAAAGCATTGAATACGCGCCAGATTGCAGCAAAGCGTGCAGCATGTATTGCTCACCCCAACCCGGGCAGTCATAGAAGAACCGCTTGGGGTATTCGTAGGGCAGAAAAACATCGTGCACATGGATCACCACTCCGGGCTTCAGTGTTGGAATGATGCGGCAAAAAAGATGAGCGACGTCGTTGCTCATCCGCACGACGTGGCTGGAATCAATAAACAGGATGTCGCCGGCTTCCAGCTCTGAAAACAGCGCCGGATCGGCATCCTCCAGCCGTTTTTGTTCGAACCGATCAACAACTTGGGCGATGTCAGCGCGGGGATACGGATCAATTGCCGTAATGTTGGTGTCAAACCCGCCATCGATGACCGCCTGCCGGGTTACTCTGGTCGAGTTTCCGCATCCAACCTCAATAACCCGCCGGGGTTGAAAGCGTCGGATCATCAGATACAAGGCATCCGCGTCGGGGCTGTCGTAATAGCCGTTTCCAGCACGATAGCCGGTCTGATTGCGCTCAGGATCCTTCAGCGCGTCCAGCGCATGCTTATTCGCGGCGTATTCACTGACCAGTTGCGAAATATCAAACCCATCCATTCCCGGCGACAAAGCATAGACGGGGCGCGTCAGACCTCCGGCAGCCTCAAAAGCTTCCAGCCGCGCGCGCTCATCCTGTTCGGTGACCTTGTCGACCAGTTTCACACCCAGCTCATCCAGGGCGGCGTTGATCTGCGGGAATTTTCTGGGTTTCAAGTCGCTGGCTCCGTGGTCTTTGCTGCGTTATTCCATACCTTTGGTGGTCGTTCCTCTGCAAGGACAAGCCGGGCAAACCCTTGGCAAAAAGAAAATTTCCGTATTCACTGATCAAAATAACTACCGCGAGGGCCGCCATGCAGCAGGAATTCACGATCGGGATCGAAGAAGAATACCTTCTTGTAGACCGCGACAGCCTCCAATTGTCCGAAGCTCCCGAAGCGCTGATGGAAGCCTGTCAGAATGATTTCGAAGGACAGGTCAGCCCCGAATTCCTGCAATGTCAGATAGAAGTCGGCACCCGCCCGCATGCAACCGTTGCTTCGGCGCGCGAGGACCTGAAACGCCTGCGCTCCTGTGTATCGGAACGGGCTGCGGAATATAACCTGTCACCAATAGCCGTGTCGTGCCACCCTTTTGCGAACTGGAAGGATCAGCATCACACCCGAAAGGAACGCTATGATGCGCTGCAACACGCGCTTGGGGGCGTGGCCCGCCGGATGTTGATCTGCGGCATGCATGTTCATGTCGGGGTCGAAGACCGAGCCTTGCGTTCTGATCTGATGCCGCAATTGTCTTACTTCCTGCCGCATCTTCTGGCGTTGTCAACGTCCTCGCCTTTCTGGAACGGCGAGGATACGGGCCTGTCGTCGTACCGTCTGACCGTCTTTGACAATCTGCCACGTACCGGTCTGCCACCGGTCTTTGCAAGCTGGGGCGAATATGAGCGCACCACGGGTATTTTGATTGAACTTGGGGTCATCGAAGATACCACTAAGATCTGGTGGGACCTGCGCCCCTCGCATCGCTTTCCAACGCTTGAAACGCGGATTATGGATGTCCAGCCAAGGTTGGAACACACGCTTTCACTGGCCGCCCTTGTTCAGGCGTTGACCAGAATGTTGTGCCGCTTGAAAGATCGCAACTTGCGCTGGCGGCAATATGATCGCTTTCTGATAGGTGAAAACCGCTGGCGCGCGCAGCGATATGGTGTGGGCGAAGGATTGATCGATTTCGGCGATCGCTCGATCAAACCCATGTCCGACCTGATCGGTGATCTGATGGGATTGCTGGCCGAAGACGCCGAGGCACTGGGCACAATGTCGGAACTGGCCCGCCTGCGGCAGATCGCCGAAAACGGCACCTCGGCCACACGCCAGCGCCGCGTTCATGCCGAGGCTTCCGCGCGCGGGGAAGATCCTGGCAAGGCCGTCGTGCGCCACCTGATCGAAGAGTTCCACGCGGATCTTTAGACACTGGCGACAACAGTCCCCTGCCCAGAGCCATTGTTGAGCCTGCAAAATTTCTGTAAGAATTCAGAAATAAACAACTGTTCAATTCATTGCCGATGGGAGGGAGCGCCATGGATTTCGCACTCAGCGAGGAACAAACAGCCATTTTCGACATGGCACATGCCTTTGGTCAGGAACATATCGCCCCTTTTGCCCGGCAATGGGAGGCTGATGGAACGATCCCCAAAACCTTATGGCCCCAAATCGGAGAGCTTGGCTTCGGCGCCCTTTACGTGTCCGAGGCCAGCGGTGGGTCAAACCTGACCCGTCTGGATGCAACTCTGGTTTTTGAGGCCCTATCGATGGCCTGCCCGTCGGTCGCGGCGTTCCTGTCGATCCATAATATGTGCGCCAAGATGCTCGACAACTTTGCAGACGATGACCTCAAGGCGCGCATCATGCCCGATGTTCTGAGCTTGAAAACTGTGTTGAGTTATTGCTTGACCGAGCCCGGTTCTGGATCGGATGCGGCAGCGCTGAAAACACGCGCCGAACGGACCAACGAAGGCTATACGCTGAACGGAACAAAGGCCTTCATTTCAGGCGGCGGATATTCCGACGCTTACGTCTGTATGGTGCGTACTGGCCAGGACGGGCCCAAAGGGATTTCGACCGTTTACGTTGAAGACGGCACGCCCGGCCTCAGCTTTGGCGCGCTCGAGCAGAAGATGGGCTGGAAAAGCCAACCCACCGCGCAAGTTCAGTTCGACGATTGCAAGATACCGGCCGGAAACCTTGTGGGCGCGGAAGGTGACGGATTCAAATACGCGATGATGGGGTTGGATGGCGGGCGGCTTAACATTTCTGCCTGCTCGCTTGGGGCCGCTCAGGCCGGGCTGGATATGACGCTGCAATACATGTCCGAACGAAAGGCTTTTGGCCAATCCATCGACCAGTTTCAGGCCCTTCAATTCCGTCTGGCGGATATGGAGATCGAATTGCAGGCCGCGCGAACGTTCCTTAGGCAGGCAGCCTGGAAGCTGGATCAGGGCGCGCCGGATGCCACGAAATTCTGCGCCATGGCCAAGAAGTTCGTTACCGAGACCGGATCGAAAGTGGTGGACCAGTGCCTGCAATTGCATGGCGGTTATGGCTATCTTGCGGATTACGGCATCGAAAAGCTTGTGCGTGATCTTCGTGTGCATCAGATATTGGAAGGTACGAACGAGATCATGCGTGTGATCGTATCGCGCCAGTTGCTTGCCAATCGCTGAGGCACCCATGTCAGATATCGATATCCGCACCACAGGCCGTGCCGGGCGTATCACCCTGACCCGTCCTCATGCGCTGAACGCGATGACCTATGACATGTGCATGGCCATCGACACAGCGCTGCGCAACTGGCGCGAGGATGATGAGATTGACCTGATCATCCTGGACGCCGAGGGGGAAAAAGCCTTCTGCGCGGGTGGTGATATTGCTGAACTTTATGAAACCGGCACCAAGGGTGATTTTTCTTACGGTCAAAAATTCTGGCGTGACGAATACCGTCTGAATGCCCTGATCTTCGAATATCCTAAACCGGTCATCAGCTTTCTTCAGGGGTTCGCGATGGGCGGCGGTGTTGGCATCGGATGCCATGGCAGCCATCGCGTTGTTGGAGAAAGCGCAAAGATTGCCATGCCAGAATGCTCCATCGGACTGGTGCCGGATGTCGGCGGCTCGTTGATGCTGGCCCTTGCGCCTGGACGCGCGGGTGAGTTTCTGGGAACAACCGGCTATCGGATGGGGCCTGCGGATGCGATCTATACCGGGTTTGCCGACCTTTTCATCCCGCAATCACAATGGTCCGATCTGATCGAGTTGCTCGAAGCCTCTGGAAACGCTGAACTATTGGCTGACCATGCCGGTACACCGCCTGTTGGTGAATTGGCGAACTTGCAGGCCCAAATCGATCAGCATTTTTCCGGTGACACCCTTGGCGACGTTCTGAACAGTCTGCACAGCAACGACACTGAGTTTTCGGCGAAAACTCTGGGCATGCTGAGGAAAAACGCGCCGCTTTCCGTGGCTTGCACAATCGAGGTTCTTCATCGCCTGCGCTCCCCTTCTCTGACCATACGCCGAGCTCTGGAGATGGAGTATCGTTTCACCCACCGCGCGATGGAGCATGGCGATTTTCTGGAAGGCATCCGCGCGCAGATCATCGACAAGGATCGCAACCCGAACTGGCAGTTTCCTGACATGAACGTCCCTCTGGTTACCGTGTCGAAAATGCTTCAGCCCCTGGGTGCGGACGCCCTGACATTCGAAGAGGATTAAGAGATGCAAATCGGTTTCATCGGACTGGGAAACATGGGCGCGCCAATGGCAGCCAATCTTGCAAAAGCCGGTCATAAAGTACTTGGCTTTGACACAGCAGGCGTGACGGTTGACGGGGTTTCTCAAGCCGCAACCGCTTCGGAAGCTGTTGCAGCGGCCGATGCTGTCATCACGATGCTGCCAAACGGTGCGATTCTGAGGGCCGTTGCGGATCAGATCATTCCTGCAATGGCACAAGGTGCCGTGCTAATCGATTGCTCGACAGTTGATGTGGAAAGCGCGCGGGCAGTTGCGGATCAGGCCATCAACGCCGGACTGTTGTCCGTAGACGCGCCAGTTTCTGGCGGCATCGGTGGTGCTGCGGCTGGCACGCTGACCTTCATGGCTGGCGGATCAGAAGCCGCGTTTGCCAAGGCATCCCCTCTGTTCGACATCATGGGGCAGAAAGCTGTTCACTGTGGTGAGGCCGGTGCCGGTCAAGCTGCCAAAATCTGCAATAACATGATCCTTGGTGTCACCATGATTGCAACCTGTGAAGCCTTCGCTTTGGCCGACAAACTGGGTCTGGACCGGCAGAAGATGTTTGACGTGGTAAGTACGTCGTCCGGATACAGCTGGACGATGAACGCCTATTGCCCTGCCCCCGGTGTCGGCCCGCAAAGCCCGGCCGACAATGGGTACGCCCCCGGTTTTGCGGCCGAGCTGATGCTGAAGGACCTGCGCCTCAGCCAGCAGGCGGCTGAGAGTGCAGATGCAGATACACCGATGGGTCAGGCGGCCACCGCGCTTTATGAGCAATTTGTCGAGAACGAAGATGGCAAGGGACGCGATTTCAGTGCCATGTTGCCACGGTTCGAAAACCGCGGACGTGACTGAAACAACTGGCGGCATCTTGCCCAACGATTTGACAGATCTTGGGCAAGCGACCATCTAGGCAGTCATGAACAAAAGGCCCGGCTGGCCAATTCGCAAAGGACGGCGACATGACGAGATTTTTGGTGACGACGGCAACTCTGGCGGCTTTGGCCCTTTCCCCGGTTGCCGCGGTTGCAAAGAACAAGGCCGGGCATTGCCCTCCGGGTCTGGCCAAGAAATCCGTTCCCTGCGTGCCGCCTGGTCAGGCAAAGAAAATCTATCGCGATGGTGACTTCATTACCAATGATTACCGTTGGATCAATGACCCTTATCGCTATGGGTTGAACCGAAACTACTCTTATGTCCGTGCCGGTGATTATGTGTACCGGGTCGACCCCGAGACACGCAAAGTCCTGAACCTGATCGGCGCGATCGCAGATATCCTGAACTGAGGCCGCGTCTGGGCACTTATTCTGCCGCTACGCGCGCGCCTTTCAGCATCGACTTCAGGTATCGCCCGGTGTGGCTGCGTTCAACATCGGCTATGTCTTCCGGTGTTCCTGTGGCGACGATTTCGCCACCGCCATCACCACCTTCAGGTCCAATGTCGATGATATGATCCGCGGTTTTAACCACATCCAGATTATGTTCAATCACCACGACAGTATTGCCCTGATCGACAAGTTCGTGCAGCACTTCCAGCAGCTTGCGAACATCTTCGAAATGCAGTCCTGTTGTCGGTTCGTCGAGAATATAGAGCGTTCGCCCGGTTGAACGCTTCGACAGTTCCTTTGACAATTTTACCCGCTGCGCCTCGCCACCTGACAACGTCGTGGCTTGTTGACCCACCTTGATATAGCCAAGACCCACACGCGCAAGGGCGTCCATCTTGTCCCGGATTGAGGGCACGGCCTTGAAGAATTCCTGCGCATCTTCCACTGTCATATCAAGCACATCCGCGATGGATTTACCCTTGAACTTGATCTCAAGCGTTTCGCGGTTATACCGCGCGCCTTTGCAGGTTTCGCAAGTCACATAGACGTCCGGCAGAAAGTGCATCTCGATCTTGATGACACCGTCACCCTGACATGCCTCACACCGCCCGCCTTTGACGTTGAAGCTGAATCGACCCGGTTTGTACCCGCGTGCCTTAGCCTCGGGCAGACCGGCAAACCAATCTCGGATCGGGGTAAAGGCCCCGGTGTAAGTCGCCGGGTTTGAACGCGGCGTTCGCCCAATGGGGCGCTGGTCGATGTCGATGACCTTATCGAGGTGTTCCAGCCCCTTGATGGTTTCACAGGGTGCTGGTGTCTGACGCGCCCCGTTCAGCCGCATTGACGCGGTTTTGAACAATGTCTCGATCGTGAGGGTGGATTTACCTCCGCCCGACACACCTGTGACGCAAACGAATTTGCCCAAGGGGAAATCGGCTGTGACATTCTTCAGGTTGTTGCCCGTGGCCTTGACCACCGTGACTTTCTGCTTCTTCCCCTTCCGACGCTGCACCGGAACCGCGATTTCACGCGTTCCTGCCAGGTACTGCCCGGTAATGGAGGCCGCATCTGCCGCGATTTCCGCAGGCGTTCCGTGACTGACCACCTGACCGCCATGCACACCTGCCCCCGGACCGATGTCGAAAACATAGTCAGCCTCGCGGATGGCTTCCTCGTCATGTTCTACAACGATCACCGTATTGCCCTGATCCCTCAGGTTCTTGAGCGTATCCAGAAGCCGGTCATTGTCACGCTGATGCAGTCCGATCGAAGGCTCATCCAGCACATAGAGGACCCCGGTCAGCCCCGAGCCGATCTGACTGGCCAGACGAATACGCTGGCTTTCGCCTCCTGACAGCGTTCCGCTTGAACGGGACAGCGTAAGGTATTCCAAACCAACGTTATTCAGGAAACCAAGTCGCTCGCGAATTTCCTTGAGGATGGCGCGGGCAATTTCGTTTTTCTGGGCGCTCAGGTGGTTGGGCGCATCTTCGATCCACGCCAAAGCCTCACGGATCGACATCTGCACCACCTGCCCCACATGCAGCCCGGCGATCTTAACCGCCAGCGCTTCGGCCCGCAGCCTGTAGCCTTCGCAGGCGCCGCAGGGGCGATTGTTTTGATATCGTTCAAATTCCTCACGAATCCACGCGCTGTCAGTTTCGCGGTACCGCCGTTCCATATTCGGGATCACGCCTTCAAAACTGCGGGTCACTTGATAGACGCGCCCGCCTTCGTCGTACCGGAACAGAATTTCATCATCCCCGGACCCACGCAGAAAGACCTCCTGCACATTTTTCGGCAGGTCTTTCCAGGGCGTGTTCTTGTCAAACTCGTAATGGCGCGCGATGGCCTCGATGGTTTGCAGGAAATATGGTGATTTGCCCTTTCGCCATGGGGCCAAAGCACCATCGTAGAGTTTCAGAGTCTGGTCCGGCACCACCAAGCGTTCATCGAAAAACAACTCGACCCCAAGACCGTCACAATCCGGGCAGGCACCGAATGGCGCGTTGAACGAAAACAGGCGTGGTTCGATTTCGGGAATGGTGAAACCGCTGACCGGGCAGGCAAAATTCTCACTGAATGTGATGCGTTCCGGATCACCCTCGCGCGGGGCAGTTTCCAATATGGCAATCCCGTCCGCCAAGTCCAGAGCGGTGCGCAAGCTGTCGGCCAGGCGCGTTTCCATTCCTTCCCGTACAACCAGTCTATCAACAACCACATCGATATCGTGACGGAATTTCTTATCCAATACAGGCGGTTGATCAAGTTCGTAAAACTCTCCGTCCACCTTGACGCGCTGGAAACCCTGTTTGCGCAGCTCCAGGAATTCTTTTTTGTACTCACCCTTCCGGTCGCGCACGATGGGGGCCAGAAGATAGCCGCGTGTGCCGTCTTCCATTGCCATGATCCGGTCGACCATGTCCTGCACTTGCTGCGCCTCAATCGGCTGCCCGGTGGCCGGGCTGTAGGGCGTTCCGGCGCGCGCAAACAACAGACGCAGATAGTCATAG
This sequence comes from Ruegeria sp. CH2, assembly GCF_056537065.1. Classification (NCBI taxonomy): domain Bacteria; kingdom Pseudomonadati; phylum Pseudomonadota; class Alphaproteobacteria; order Rhodobacterales; family Roseobacteraceae; genus Ruegeria; species Ruegeria sp. CH2. Next base: position 197,279 of record NZ_JBQFQV010000001.1, on the reverse strand, counting down.
ATTTCGGTTACCGTGCCCACAGTTGAACGCGGGTTCTTGGACGTCGTCTTTTGTTCAATCGAAATTGCCGGAGACAGGCCGCTGATATGGTCGACATCCGGCTTTTCCATCATATCCAGGAATTGCCGGGCATAGGCCGAAAGGCTTTCGACATACCGGCGCTGGCCTTCTGCATAGATGGTGTCAAACGCCAATGAGGACTTCCCCGAACCCGACAGTCCGGTGATGACCACCAACTGATCCCGAGGGATATCAACGTCTATACCTTTGAGGTTATGTTCGCGCGCGCCGCGCACCTCGATATTCTTCAGCTCAGCCATATGCGGCCCCCAACAAACAAGTGGTTAAGAGATAGGCGAGCCAGACCAAGACTCCAACAGAAAAGTTAGAACATTTAGTGAACAGTCGAAATTTCGCCGATTAGAACCTGCAATGATCAATGGATTGGAAAAAGGTGCCCGTAAAGGCGCAACCGTTGATCTGCTTGAGGATGAAAATGGCGCGGTTGACGGGGCTCGAACCCGCGACCCCCGGCGTGACAGGCCGGTACTCTAACCAACTGAGCTACAACCGCGCATCTATTTTCGTGGCCTTTTGCCTGGACCAAGGTTGGCAGCGGTGGCGCGGTTGACGGGGCTCGAACCCGCGACCCCCGGCGTGACAGGCCGGTACTCTAACCAACTGAGCTACAACCGCCCGCTGCATGTTCATTGCTGAACGTTTGGGTGTATTATGGCTACGCTCGGGCAGCGTCAAGCGGCGTTTTCAAGTTTTTTGTCAGATTCCAGAATTTTGTATACGGCGCGATTTTTTGCGGATGCCGCAGGTTCTATTTCCCTTGCAGCCAACCTTCGGGAAAGATATCACCCCGTCCCATGGGTGATTAGCTCAGTGGTAGAGCGCTTCGTTCACATCGAAGATGTCAGCGGTTCAAATCCGTTATCACCCACCATTTTCCAGAGCACACCGATGCCCAAAATGAAACGCTGGTTTCATGCAACGTCTTGGCGCTGCATGGTGCGGTCTTCACTACATCCCTCAACAAAAAAGGCGAAGCTATTGCTTCGCCTTTTGTTGACTCACCAAAGACTTAATGCGCGGTCGCGGAAGGTCCGGTATTACCGGGCGACGCGGCCGCCGCTGCCGCGGCCTCTTCCGCGGCTTCGTCCCATTCGATCGGTTCCGGTTTACGCACCAAAGCATGTTCCAGAACTTCCGAGACATGTTTGACCGGGATGATCTTCAGCCCTTCTTTGACGTTGTCCGGGATATCCGCCAGATCCTTTTCATTCTCTTCCGGGATCAAAACGGTCTTTATCCCACCACGCAGCGCGGCCAGCAGTTTTTCTTTCAAACCACCAATCGGCATCGCATTCCCGCGTAGTGAGACTTCGCCGGTCATAGCAATGTCTTTCCGAACGGGAATACCGGTCAGAACCGAGACAATCGACGTGACCATAGCCAAACCAGCCGATGGGCCATCCTTGGGTGTCGCGCCATCCGGTACGTGAACGTGAATGTCGATCTTGTCGAACTGCGGCGGCTTTACCCCGATCTGAGGTGAAATCGAACGCACATAGGACGAAGCGGCGTCGATGGATTCCTTCATCACATCGCCCAGCTTACCGGTCGTCTTCATCCGCCCTTTGCCGGGCAGTTTCAACGCTTCGATATGCAACAGGTCGCCACCCACTGACGTCCAGGCAAGACCGGTGACAACACCAACCTGATCGTCCTGCTCGGCCAGGCCATAACGGAATTTCGGCACACCCAGGAAATCTTGCAGGTTTTCGGGTGTGACCTTAACGGTTTCCGCGTCCTTCTTGATGATCTTGGTCAGCGATTTGCGCGCAACCTTGGCGATTTCACGTTCAAGGTTCCGTACGCCCGCCTCACGGGTATAGGTGCGGATGATCTTTTGCAGCGCCTCATCGGTCAGTTCGAATTCCTTGGCTTTCAAACCATGGTTCTTGACCTGTTTGCTGATCAGGTGCTGCTTGGCGATCTCGCGCTTTTCGTCCTCGGTGTAACCGGCCAACGGGATGATCTCCATCCGGTCAAGCAAAGGCCCAGGCATGTTGTAGCTGTTCGACGTGGTCAGGAACATCACGTTGGACAGGTCATATTCAACCTCAAGATAATGGTCCATGAACGTGTTGTTCTGCTCCGGGTCCAGCACCTCAAGCATTGCCGATGCCGGATCACCCCGAAAATCCTGCCCCATCTTGTCGATTTCATCCAACAAAATCAGCGGATTCGTGGTTTTCGCCTTCTTCAGCGCCTGGATGATCTTGCCGGGCATCGAGCCAATGTAAGTCCGACGATGGCCCCGGATTTCGGATTCGTCACGTACACCACCCAATGAGATGCGAATGAACTCGCGCCCGGTTGCCTTCGCAACCGACTTACCCAGCGAGGTCTTGCCCACGCCCGGAGGGCCGACAAGGCACAAAATCGGCCCTTTCAACTTTTTCGAGCGCTGCTGAACCGCAAGGTATTCAACGATCCGTTCCTTGACCTTCTCAAGCCCATAATGGTCCGCGTCCAGAATCTCCTGCGCGCGGCCCAGATCCTTTTTGACACGGGACTTGGTGCCCCAAGGCAGAGCAAGAATCCAATCCAGATAGTTGCGCACGACTGTGGCTTCGGCCGACATGGGCGACATGTTCTTGAGCTTCTTAAGCTCACCCTCGGCCTTTTCCCGCGCTTCTTTCGACAGCTTGGTCTCGGCGATTTTGGCTTCCAGTTCAGCAACTTCGTTGCTGCCGTCCTCACCATCGCCAAGTTCCTTCTGAATGGCCTTCATCTGCTCATTCAGATAATATTCACGCTGCGTCTTCTCCATCTGGGATTTGACGCGGGTCTTGATCTTCTTCTCGACCTGCAGAACAGACATCTCGCCCTGCATCAGGCCATAGACCTTCTCAAGCCGCTCGCTGACGCTGAGAGTTTCCAGAAGCTCCTGCTTTTGTTCGACTTCGATGCCCAGATGCCCCGACACAAGGTCAGCCAGCTTCGCAGGCTCGGTTGTATCGCCCACTGCGGTCAGTGCCTCTTCGGGGATGTTCTTGCGCACTTTGGCGTAACGCTCGAACTCGTCCGCGACAGTGCGCAACAGTGCTTCGGTCGTGGTGACGTCGCCGGGAATTTCGGTCAGGTATTCCGCGCGGGCTTCGAAGAACTCTTCGTTCTCCAGAAACTCGGTGATCTGAACGCGCGCCTGCCCTTCGACCAGCACTTTTACCGTGCCATCGGGCAGCTTCAGCAGTTGCAGCACATTTGCCAGAACGCCGGTGCGGTAGATGCCTTCTTCATCCGGATCGTCAACGCCGGGATCGACCTGGCTGGACAACAAAATTTGCTTGTCGTCCTGCATCACCTCTTCCAGCGCGCGGACCGATTTGTCACGGCCTACGAAAAGCGGCACGATCATATGTGGGAACACCACAATATCGCGCAGCGGCAGGACGGGGTAGGAGGAATTCAGAGGCTCTTGCATGCTCTATCCTTATCATTGGCAAGACGGCGCTTGTCCCTCATCGAGGCAACATTTGTCCGTCTCCTGTCTTGGACGATAAAGGTGGGGCCTCATCGCCCATTTTCAACCTTACCGCCATGTATCACCAATCAGAATGAACCGAGGTTTGGCGGACTGCAAGGCGTGCCGGGAACATATCCACCAAAATAGTAGAATACGCCCCGGTCTTGCGCGATCAGTCGCCAGAAAACAGCCCGGCTGTGCAGAATTGCCCGTTTTCGCCTTGGAGGGGGCAAAACATCACAGCGGTTCGATATCCCCCTGCGCGCGCTGCGCGTGGAAATCGGCTTGCCAGACTTCGAACGCACCCGCGGCAATCGCGTCGCGCATGCCGGCCATGATCTCCTGAAAATAATGCAGGTTATGCCATGTCAGCAACATGCCGGAAATCATCTCATTCGCACGGAACACGTGGTGCAGGTAAGCGCGGGAATAATTAGAACAGGCTGGGCAAGTGCACTGCTCGTCCAGCGGCCGCGGATCGTCTACGTGACGGGCATTCTTGATGTTCACCACGCCGTAGCGGGTGAAAACCTGCCCTGTACGCCCGGACCGCGAGGGCAACACACAGTCCATCATGTCGATCCCGCGGGCAACAGCACCGACGATATCGTCGGGCTTGCCGACGCCCATCAGATAGCGCGGCTTGTCCGATGGCAGGAAATCGGGGGCATAGTCGAGGCAAGAGAACATGGCCTCCTGCCCTTCGCCGACGGCCAGGCCACCAACCGCATAGCCTTCGAAACCAATAGATTTCAAAGCCTTGGCGCTTTCTTCTCGCAGGTCTTTTTCCAGCCCACCTTGCATGATGCCAAACAGCGCATGCCCCGGACGATCGCCAAACGCATCGCGCGACCGTTCGGCCCAACGCATCGACAGGCGCATCGACTCGGCAATGCGGTCACGATCCGCTGGCAGCGCAGGGCATTCATCGAAACACATGACAATGTCCGAGCCCAACAGGCGCTGGATCTCCATCGACCGTTCCGGCGTCAATTCGTGCTTTGACCCGTCAATATGGGATTTGAAGGTCACGCCCTTTTCAGTCAGCTTGCGCAATCCGGCCAGCGACATGACCTGAAATCCGCCGGAATCTGTCAGAATGGGCCGATCCCAGTTCATGAATTTGTGCAGTCCACCCAGTCGATCAATACGCTCAGCGGTCGGACGCAGCATCAGGTGATAGGTGTTCCCCAGCAGGATGTCTGCCCCCGTCGCGCGAACGCTTTCCGGCATCATCGCCTTGACCGTTGCCGCAGTGCCAACCGGCATAAAGGCAGGCGTTCTCACGTCGCCGCGCGGTGTGCTGATCACACCGGTCCGGGCTTTGCCGTCTGTGGCTTTCAGATCAAAAGAAAACTGTTGGGTCATGTCATCGCCTCGGGTCGCCGAACCGGGCAGGCTTTGCCCGATCCGGTCGGTCTTTGCAACCCGTCAGGGTAGCGAGGCAACACGGTCTGTAAACAGTTGAACAACCCCTGCCCCATCCACGTCGCGGCAGACCCGAACTGCGGGACGTTCCGGATCAGGTCGCGTCGCACCCTTCTGGTCGCCTTCGGTGACAACCCGCAGACCCGTTTCGACCATGTCAAACATAGCACCATGAGAACAAGCAATCACAGCCGTCGAATCGTGCAGGCCGCAGCCCTCCAGACCACCGACGTCCTTGTAGAACTTCAGGTAAAAGCGAGAGATATCTCGCAGAAAGGACCCCATGTCAGGTGATCGCATTGCCAGGCTTTCGAAATCTGCAGTCTCGTAGAGCGTTTTCAGCGTGACATCCAAGCCGACCAGTACGGTTTCCGGCGGTGTGGCAAAGACCTCTTCAGCGGCAATCGCATCATGATAGATGTTGGCCTCGGCATGTACTGTAATATTACCAGGGCAGTACACCGCCCCGCCCATAATCACCAAACGCCCCAGATTGTCGGCGAATTCCGGATCCAGACGAATGGCGTTGGCGATGTTGGTCAGGGGGCCCACGGCGCACACCACCAGCTCTTTCTTGTGGGTTCGCGCCATATCAACCAGAAATTCAGCAGCCGGCAGGGCGTGGTTGCTTCCAATTTCGGGAATTTCAGTCAGGTCACCGAATCCTTCGGGACCATGCACATGTTCGGAGGGCGAATGCGTATCGGCACCCAGGGCAACCGCAGCCCCTTCCGCGACAGGCAGATCCAGACCCAGCTTATCAAGCAGGAACCGGGCATTGCGGCTGGATTGGTGAACATGCGTGTTTCCGAACACGGTGGTCAGGCCGATCAGCTCGATCTCGGGCGCTGCGGCGGCATAGGCGATTGCCATGGCATCATCGATGCCAGGATCTGTATCGATTATCAGTTTCATCCAAGCCCGATACCGCAAACAATTAGGGATGCAAAGCGGTCACAGCACTATTTTTCGATACAGCGTTTTACTATTGGAGCATTTGCATGGGGCTGCTTTCCACTCATACCAGAGTTGAAATCGGGCGACTCAATCGCCACATGTATACTATAGTACACAAAAACAAGAGGACAGTATGACCGAAGACCAAATCATCGGATTGCTTTCGTCAAACATCATTTACCTGCTGGCTGCGGTGCTGGTAATTGTTATCATTTTCAAAGGCATCAAGATTGTGCCTCAGTCCGAAAAATACGTAGTTGAACGGTTTGGGCGCCTGCATTCCGTGCTTGGCCCCGGCATCAACTTTATTGTTCCGCTACTGGACATTGCGCGTCACAAGATCTCGATCCTGGAACGCCAGCTGCCAAACGCGACGCAGGACGCAATCACCAAGGACAACGTTCTGGTGCAGATCGATACATCGGTCTTCTACCGTATTCTCGAACCTGAAAAGACGGTCTACCGAATTCGCGACGTAGATGGCGCGATTGCCACCACTGTCGCCGGGATCGTTCGCGCCGAGATTGGTAAGATGGATCTGGATGAGGTTCAGTCGAACCGGTCCCAACTGATCACGCGTATTCAGGAAAGCGTTGAAACAGCTGTCGATGACTGGGGTATCGAAGTCACCCGCGCCGAGATTCTGGACGTAAATCTGGATCAGGCCACCCGTGACGCCATGCTGCAACAGCTGAACGCCGAACGAGCCCGCCGCGCACAGGTGACAGAAGCCGAGGGCAAGAAGCGCGCAGTCGAGCTGCATGCCGACGCCGAGCTTTACGCGGCTGAACAAACCGCCAAGGCGCGGCGTATTCAGGCCGAAGCCGAGGCGTTCGCCACCGGTGTTGTCGCCAAGGCCATTCAGGATAACGGCATCGAAGCTGCTCAGTATCAGGTTGCCTTGAAACAGGTTGAAGCCCTGAACGCGCTTGGAAACGGTACTGGCAAGCAAACCATTGTTGTGCCTGCCAACGCACTGGAAGCCTTCGGTGACGCGTTCAAAATGTTAAAAGGAGGAAAGTGATGGCTGACCCCTTCTGGTTGACCTGGTGGATCTGGCTGGCCGCAGCATTGGCGCTGGGTATCCTTGAGATTTTCCTGCCCGGTTTCATCTTTCTGGGCTTTGCAATCGGAGCCGCAGTCACGGGGCTTATCCTTGCCGTACCCGGAATGGCTCTGTCTTTGAATGTATTGGCGCTGATCTTTGCAGTGATGTCACTGATTGCGTGGCTTGTTTTGCGGAAACTGTTTGCGTTGCCGAACGGTCAGGTCAAAACTTTCAACCACGACATCAACGACTAAATTGCCGCGGCGCCCCAATCGGCGCCGCCGCCCTACTGGACCCTGTTGCTCCTATTCCCTATATAATCGCTCAGGCAACTGACCCGAGGCAAAGATGACTCACCCGAGCGAACAGTTTGAAGGCACACCGCTGATTGCGCCGTCAACCATTGAGCACCCCCTGTACGAGCCCGTGGTCGAGGCGTGTCGCACGGTCTACGATCCGGAAATCCCGGTGAACATCTATGACCTCGGCCTGATCTACACGATCGACATTTCCTCGGACAACGCCGTGAAGGTGATCATGACGCTGACAGCCCCCGGATGCCCGGTTGCCGGCGACATGCCCGGATGGATCATGGAAGCGATCGAGCCTGTTGCAGGCGTCAAAGAGGTTGACGTGGAACTGACCTGGGAGCCGCCCTGGGGTATGGAGATGATGTCAGACGAAGCACGTCTGGAACTGGGATTTATGTAGGCACCTGCCACAGTTTCCCGGGTACTTGTCACAAAACATTGGCGTTTTTGTTACCTGCTCGTGCTGTCCCTGTCACAATGTTGCAGGAAAAGACCTGTGGACGGCACCAATCAGTGTCGCCTCGGGCCAGACATGATTTGACCGCCCCCCCGAGTTCCGGCCCCGAAACACGGACCGTTCTTGCCCGAGAACGGTCCTTTTCTTACCCAGATAACCGAACGTCGGGTAATCAGTTCAAATTGCAGGTCTTTTTGATTTTCGCAGATCTGGCGTCAAGTTGATTGATGTAGTCCCCCGACAGCATTTGCAGCCGTTTGTGTTCCGTTCCTGTGACCAGCCCCAAAAGTGCCCCGGCAGGAGTAATGGCAGCAACACTTTCCAACTGTTGGTCCTGCGCGTGCTTTTTCTCGGCCGCGATGGCGCGCAAATCGCCCTCGGCGGTCGCGCAGTTTACTGGATGCCTCTCTCCATCATTGGTGGCCGCCGCATCATCCGGAACAAACAGAAGAACTGCAATGGTAAGCACCGCGCGCATCAAGATCGAATTAACAATCGCCTGTAACTCATTCACAATATTATCCTTTCTGATAGTATTTCAAAGCAAACCGAGTTAACGGCTGACCAACTTGAACCCATTCAGTTCCACGGTCTCACAGTTGGATATCTTCAGCGAACCCATTCTGAATGCCGGGTTGTTTCATCCGGATAAAACTCTTTATAACACACCGTCTTGAGCCTTGACCTCCTGAGCCCTAAATTAAACGCAACGCGCGACAACGGAGACTTACATGTTCGGCATTCCCGGCAAGCAGGCTGTGACCATGACGCCTAAAGCCGCAGAACAAATCATCCGCCTGATGAACTCGGGTGGCCACGCTGGCTTGCGCATTGGCGTCAAGAAAGGCGGCTGTGCAGGCATGGAATATACCATGGAATATGTCGATCAGGCTGATCCGCATGATGAAGTTGTCGAACAGGATGGAGCACGCGTCATGATCGCGCCAATGGCGCAGATGTTCCTGTTCGGGACTGAAATCGATTACGAGGTGTCGTTGCTGGAATCAGGTTTCAAGTTCAGGAACCCGAATGTTGTCGACGCCTGCGGTTGCGGTGAATCCATCAAATTCGATGAAAGCATCACGCAGCAATCCTAGTTTGCGCCGGATAATCCCGTGACACGGGCCCGCCCGAACGCCGTGTTGTCGATCAAAGCGCGTGAACCCACCCGATCCGTGGAATTGTAAGATCGCGTCGACAATGCTATCCGCATCCTAAATCATCGAATGATCAGGGAGATACGGGTATGCGGCGCAGGCTTGCGGCAGGAAACTGGAAAATGAACGGAACCGGTGCTGCGCTGAGCGAGCTTGAAGCACTGTGCAAGTCTCACCCAGACGCTTCGGTCGATATACTCATCTGCCCTCCGGCAACATTGCTCAGCCGTGCCGCAGACACCGTACGCGGGTCAGCAGTCACCGTTGGTGGGCAGGATTGTCACGCGGCAAGCGCGGGCGCGCATACAGGCGATATCAGCGCCGAGATGCTGCTGGACGCGGGCGCGACGTCAGTCATCCTGGGTCATTCCGAACGTCGCGTAGACCATGAAGAGCATGACGAGGATATACGCGCCAAGGCCCGTGCAGCGATGGACGCGGGGTTAAAAGCGATCATTTGCGTAGGCGAAAGTCTGGAGCAACGCGAGGCGGCCAATACGCTCGACATAATCGGCGGTCAGATGTCGGGGTCGATCCCGGATCAGGCAACCGGCGAGAACCTGATCATTGCATATGAGCCGATCTGGGCCATCGGCACCGGCAAGGTTCCGACGCTTGATGAGATTGGGGAAGTTCACGACTTCATCCGCGCCCGGCTAGAGCGCCGCTTTGGCGAAGGTGTGGGCCGCTCTGTCCGTCTTCTGTATGGTGGGTCGGTCAAACCCTCCAACGCGGCGGAGATCTTTGCGGTTTCAAATGTCGATGGTGCGCTTGTGGGTGGCGCCAGCCTGAAGGCCGGGGATTTCACGGGCATTATTCAGGCGCTGGAGAGCGTCTAGGATTCGCCTTTACTCGGCAATATCTTCGGCCCAAAGCTCTGGCTTTTCTTCGATGAACCGCTGCATCAGTGCGATGCAGTCAGGATCGTTGACTATCACCACCTCGACACCGCGTTCGCGCAGGAAGTCTTCGTTGCCACCAAAGTTCTGGGTATCGCCGATCACCACACGCGGGATACCAAACTGAACGATAGTGCCCGAGCACATCATGCAAGGTGACAACGACGTGTAAAGAACCGTATCCCGATAGGTTTTCTGACGTCCCGCTTTACGCAAGGCATCCATTTCGCCATGTGCGATCGGATCCCCGCCCTGCACACGTTGATTACGCCCTTGTGAAACAATATCGCCACCCCGCGCCAGAACTGACCCGATCGGGCATCCACCTTCATCAAACCCGGCTTTGGCCTCGTCATAAGCCACGCGTAGCAAGCGCTTGTCGGTCTCGGTCAACATTCCGGTCTCCATTTCCCGTGTTTCCCAAACCCTGCCCAAGCGCAAAGACTTGGTCAATGACGGCCTCACGACAACTTCATCACGATAAGACCTGACACGATCAGAAGGGCCGCGAGAATCCGCGCAGGGTATAGGGCTTCACCCAGAAACAGGATACCGACACAGAACGCCCCCACTGCACCAATACCCGTCCAGATGGTATAAGCTGTGCCCAACGGCAGGTCCCGCATCGCCAGCGCCAGAAGACCGAAAGACCCGATCATCGAAAGCACCATCAAGGCCGTAGGCCACAATCGGGTGAAACCAGCCGATTGCTTCATCGCTACGGCCCAGACGATTTCCAACAGGCCAGCAAATAGAAGGAATACCCAGGGCATAAGACAACCTCGTATTCGTTCGGGTCGTCCCGAAAGATGTCCCATTATGGGGAGGTCGTCCTCTGAACCCTAGTTAAGCACTTGATGCCGGGGTTCAAGATACGAAAAAGCCGGGCAGTCGAAACCGCCCGGCTACGTGCATCGTCAAACCACCTAATTGGTTATGATTTCCGGGCCCATGAAGGTGTTGGGCAGGAATGTCGAGATCCACGGAATATACGTCACCATAATCAGGAAGACGAAGAGAACAGCGAGGAACGGCAGCGCTGCCCTAACAACGCTCATCATCGGCATACCTGCAACGCCCGAGGTTACGAACAGGTTTAGACCAACCGGAGGCGTAATCATTCCGATTTCCATGTTCACCACCATAATGATGCCCAGATGGATCGGATCAATGCCCAACTCGATGGCAATCGGGAACACCAGCGGTGCGACGATCACCAACAGGCCCGACGGCTCCATAAACTGACCACCGATCAGCAGGATCACGTTCACAACGATCAGGAACGCCACCGGCCCTAGCCCTGCGGTCAGCATCGCCTCGGCGATATGCTGCGGCACCTGTTCGTCCGTCAGAACATGCTTAAGGATCAGCGCGTTGGCGATCACGAACAACAGCGTCACCGTCAGCTTGCCCGCCTCGAACAGTGTATGCTTGGTATCGGGGTGAAAGAACGCCGTGACCAACGCGTAAGGCTTTTTCAGCAGCGGCAGGTTCTGTGCGTCCCCTTCCGTACTCAGCGGACCCATGTCCTTGTAGACGAAACTGGCGATGAAAAAGGCATAGACGGCAGCAACCGCGGCAGCCTCGGTCGGGGTAAAGATACCCCCATAAATACCACCCAGAATGATAACGATCAGGAACAGGCCCCAACCGGCCTCGCGGGCCGAGGTAAAGACCTCACCCCACCCCTTCCATTCACCCTTGGGCAGGTTCTTGACCTTTGCCATGACATAGATGGTGACCATCAGCATGAAGCCAGCCATCAGACCGGGAATAACGCCAGCCAGAAACATGCGCCCAACTGAAACTTCGACGGCGGCAGCATACACAACCATCACGATGGACGGAGGGATCAGGATGCCCAGCGTACCCGCGTTACAGATCACACCAGCGGCAAACTCTTTGGAATACCCAACCTGGCGCATACCTGCGATGACAATCGACCCGATCGCCACAACCGTGGCCGGGGACGATCCTGACAGCGCGGCAAACAGCATACAGGCAAACACGCCCGCAATCGCCAGACCGCCGGGCAGATGCCCCACGCAAGCAATCGAGAAACGGATGATCCGACGCGCTACACCACCTGTCGTCATAAAGGACGAGGCCAGAATGAAGAACGGGATCGCCAACAGGGTGAAATGCCCCTCGAACGCCTCAAACAGCGTGCCTGCAACTGAAGCCAGCGAACTGTCGGAATAGATCAGCAGGAACAGGGTCGAGCTGAGGCCAAGTGCAACCGCAATCGGAACCCCGATCAGCAGCAGGCCGATGACCATCGAGAAAAGAAGGATAACGTCCATCAGTCATGCACCCCTTGTTGTGCGCGGACTTCTTCAATCTCGTCCTCGACTTCGTGGCTGGCGACAAGGCGATCGGTCTCACCACGCCAAATTTGAACGGCGACCTGCGTAAACCGGATCACCAGCAGCAGCATGGACACCGGCAGAACCAGATAAGGTACGACCTTGGGCAGTTTTTCATACCCCTCGCCATAGTTGATCAGGTCTTCCAGAAAGCGCAGCGGAGCGACCATGGGGATGTCGTCTACCTCGTAGAAACTCTGGCTGCGTGCGCCGAAATCAAACCCGGTCGGGAACCAGCGGCCCGATGTTGGCGGCAGATCTGCAAAGACGGCCCAATAGTCATATGCCCCTTTGAGCATCAGCAGCGAGAACATCAGACAGAACCCGACCGAGACCAGCGCCATAATGCGCCTCGGTGCTGGCGCCAGCATGTTCAGGATTGCATCCACACCCAGATGAGCATGTTTCTTGACCGCGTAAGACGCGCCCAGCAACACCAGCCAGCCAAACGTGAACACTGTCAACTCAAGCGCCCATAGGATATTTGAATTAAAGACAAACCGCGCGATCACGTTGGCAAATGTAACGACCGTCATAAGGCCCAAAAGCAACGCGATCAGGGTTTCTTCGATATGGTCGATCAGCCCGCCCTGGCCGGAGTTCGCACCAGACATCTTTCAGTCCCCGCATTTTATTGAAGAGAGAGTTGAGAATGGGGCGGGCCATTTCAGCCCGCCCGGCCTGCGCGTCGAATACTCCCCAGTCCCCTGACGCGCGGTCTTGAACGGGATCAGAATCCGGCGTTGATGGCCTGCGCCGCGTCGATCTTGTCTTGACCCACGTCACCGGCGAATTTGTCCCAAACCGGTTTCATTGCGTCGACCCAGGCCTGACGCTGTTCAGGGGTCAGTTCACGGATGACGCCGCCTGCATCGATGATCGACGCTTTGGCCGCTTCGTTCACAGCAAAGGCTTCTTTGTTCCGGGTCTCGGTAACTTCGGCCAGAATAGTCAGGAACTGGTCCCGCACCGCCGGATCAAGACTGTCCAGCCAATCCACCGATGTCACGACCAGATAGTCGATGATGCCGTGGTTGGTTTCGGTGATACCGTCCTGCACCTCAAAGAACTTCTTGCCGTAGATGTTCGACCAGGTGTTCTCTTGCCCGTCCACAACGCCCTGTTGCAACGCGCCATACACTTCCGAGAATGCCATTTTCTGCGGGCTACCACCGATGGCTTCCATCTGTGCCACCAGCACATCTGACGACTGCACGCGGAACTTCAGACCGTTTGCATCCGACGGATCAACCAAAGCCTTATTGGCCGACATCTGCTTCATGCCGTTGTGCCAGAACGCCAGCCCTTGCAGGCCACGGCGCTGCATGCTGTCTTTCATCGCCTGTCCTTCGGCCGAGGCCTGGAACGCGTCTACAGCGTCGACATTCTTGAACATGAACGGCAAGTCAAACAGGCGGAACTGTTTGGTGAACTTCTCGAACTTCGACAGCGAGGGCGCGGCCAGTTGCACGTCACCCTGCAACATCGCTTCGAGAACTTTGTCATCGTTGTAGAGCGTCGAGTTCGGGTAGACCTCAACACACATCGTGCCGTTCATTTCGTCGTTGACCCGCTGCTCCAGCAGCGATGCCGCGATTCCTTTGGGGTGTTTGTCGGTGTTCGTCACATGCGCGAACTTGACGACGATTTCACCTTCGTCGCATGCAGCCATACCAGCCGTTGCGGTTACTGTCAGAGCAAGCGCAGTTGCTGCCGTTGTCAGAAGCTTCATCTGATATCCTCCCAGAGTTCCTTGAAACTTGCAGTCGACGCCGGGTAAGCGCCGTATGGCGTGCAGTGAAGCGACTCAGGGTAAAGCACACAACTTTTGACTGCGATTGCGGAACGTGTCTGATTACCTGTTTAATACCAAAGTGTTACGTCGTTACTGGTTCAGGTTCTGCGCTTCACAGTCCCGAGCCGTGCGAAAACTCGCACATCCTCAGAGCGGCTTGTGCGGATTTCCGCACAATTTCCGAATCACTTCTTCGAATCAGATGCGCCAATCCGGTTCCTGCTTATCTGCGGTAATCCTCGGGACGAATCTGGTAGCGCGCCAGCTTGTCGTAAAAGGTCTTGCGCGGCAGCTTCAGCGCCTTGGCTGCATCTGATGCTTTTCCATTGTGGCGTCCCAAAGCTGCAATCAACAAAGATCGTTCAACCCGCGCCATCTGTTCGCTCAACCCCAGATCCGTAGCCTGCGTAACCTCCTCGGGCATTCCAAGAACAAACCGCATTGCTGCTGACATCAGCGAACGGGCGTTGCCCGGCCAGTCGCTGGCCATCAAGGCCGCCAGATGTTCGGACGAAATCTCGGGAATTGCGATGCCAGCCTGTTCGGCCGCTTGCGCCACATAGTGGCGAAAAATCACCGGAATGTCGTCGGGGCGTTCCGCCAATGAAGGAACACGCACCCGCATCACATCCAAACGATAAAACAGATCAGCGTTGAACCGCCCTTCCGAACTTAACGCGGATAGGTCGGCGGTTGTTCCTGCGATAATACGCCCCCCCGGACCGCGCTCGATGATCTCCAACGCCGCAAACTGCGTGGCTTGGGGCATGGCAGACACTTCGTCCAGAAACAGGGAACCACCCACGGCATCGCCACAGCTTTGGGCAAGGTCATCGGGGCTTAGACTTGAAGCCGGACGTTTGACAAAAGGCCCCTGACCAGCGGGCGACATCAGGTGGACCACTTCGGCTACTTTGGATATGCCGCTGCCCGGCGGGCCGGTAACAAGAACTTCGGCCCCTGTCGGTGCGACGGTCCGCACGCGATCCCGCAGCGCCTCAGCTTGCGGAGACAGGCCAAACAGCAAACGTGCGGCCGGGTCCCCCCTTTCAAGTTCGGATTTCAGGGCGCGCTGTTCCAACACTTGGGTGCGGGCTGCGAATGCGCGTTCAAGAACATCCATCAGGTCAGACGCAGCGCAGGGTTTTTCGAGAAAATCGAACGCTCCTTTTCCCATGGCTTCTACGGCCATTGGGATATCACCTTCTCCGGTCAAAAGGATCACCGGAAGCTCGGGGTCGATGTCCCGAGCATACGCCAACAAGTGGAAGCCATCCCGCCCGGGCATTCGAATGTCCGAAATAATCACACCGGGGAAATCCCGCCGAATATGATCCTTGGCCGCCACAAAAGAACCGGCTGTTGTCGGTGCGTAATCTGCAAGTTCAATGGTTTGCGCCAATGCCTCGCGAACAGCTGCGTCATCATCGACCAACAGAACCCTGCGCATCATGCAGCCTCTTCTTTTCCGTAGGGCTCCAGCTCGACGGTAAACACTGCGCCATCAGCCGTGTTTGCCCCGCGGATTTCACCCCCAAAGCTTTGAACAAGACCATATGATATAGAAAGACCAAGCCCCAGACCTTCAGATGATCCTACGCTTTTGGTCGAATAAAACGGCTCGAACACCCGGTCGGGGTCTTCAATCCCCGGGCCGGTATCCTGCACAGAAACGCGCAACCGGTCTTCTTCGTGCATCACAATCGAAATGTGCCGCTTGGGTCGCCCCAGCATCGCATCCGCCGCGTTATTGATCAGATTAACAAAGACCTGCACCAAGCGGACTTCCCCCCCCCAAACATAAACCGCAGCCTGTCCCGGTTCCCATTCCAGCGTCACATCATCGTCACGCAAACGGGTTTCGGTCAATTCGACGGCAGTTTTCAGAACCTGCACCAGATCGACCCGACCCATCGGTTCGCTTTCATTGCGAGCGAACGCGCGCAGGTTCTTGATGATCCGGGCCATGCGGGCGGCCATTTCCGAAATACGCCCAAGGTTTTCACTGGCCCTGTCACCTTTGCCGCGTTCAAGAAAGGCCGTACCATTGTCGGCGAATTGCTGGATCGCCATCAACGGTTGGTTGAGTTCGTGGCTGATCCCCGCCGACATCTGCCCCAACGCGCTGAGCTTACCTGCCTGCACCAGCTCTGCCTGCGCTTTTTTCAGTGCTGCTTCGGCCTCCTGACGTTCTGCAACTTCGCGGCGCAATGCGGTGTTTGCTTGGGTCAAAGCACGGGTACGCTGCGCCACCCGGCTTTCCAGAACCGTGTTGGCATTCGCCAGCGTCCGTCGCCGTTCCATCGCAAGATACAGCATCGCACCAAACGCCAGACAGATCGCGGCGACCGCCGCCGCCTGCAACCCGGCAAGTCGCCGGGCCGGGGCCACGTCCACCAAAACCTCGGCGGTCATATCGATCACAGGCAACTCAAGCGTTAGGTGCAACGCATCGCGTGGCAAATACCGCCCCCAACTCAGCCGCCACAACTCATGCTGGCCGACCCGCGTCGCGGCAAAATCCACCGACGCACCCTCTGGCGGTGTCAGCCCGGACTGGCCAACCTCGCGGCTCCAGAACAGCAAGTCCGACCGGTTCGAGATGAAGACGACACCGTCAGAATCAACAAAGAAAACGGCTTCGGTACTGCCCCGCCAAGTTTGTTCAATGTCCTGGACATCGGCAACCACCATCACTGCACCTTCGACTTGCCCGGAGGCGGCAAAAGTCGGAGCGGCATAGGAATATATCCGGTCGCCACTGTCTGGAACCACTTCATGCGCGGTGCCCACCGCACCCTGCATGGCGCGCCTGAACGCTGGATGTGCGGACATGTCTCGCTGTGCC
This sequence comes from Ruegeria sp. CH2, assembly GCF_056537065.1. Taxonomy (NCBI): domain Bacteria; kingdom Pseudomonadati; phylum Pseudomonadota; class Alphaproteobacteria; order Rhodobacterales; family Roseobacteraceae; genus Ruegeria; species Ruegeria sp. CH2. The sequence goes on along the minus strand of NZ_JBQFQV010000001.1, from coordinate 180,472 downwards.
ACTGGCTGTGCGGCGACCATAACCCGACCGCTGCGATCCAAGTACATCATGTTGACGGCCGCTGTCTTGTCGGCAACGTCCAGCAACATCGCTTGCGCGTCATGTATTTGTGTCGGTGTATCCAACGCGTGCAAGGCGGGATGTGTCGCCATCAGAACCGCCAGTTCCTGGTAGACCTGCATCTGGGTGCTGAGCCGATCCGCCGCCAGTTCAAGGTCTGCTTCGGCCTTGTCACTTAGCTGAGACAGCGCCTGACGATAGCCATAAGACCAAACAAAACCTGACAGCAGCCCGACAGCGGACAAAAAACCGACAATGATCCAAACTCTCTGCATAGACAGGGTCTTGCATTCAACGCGGCTCGTGGCAAGTGTGCGTCGCATGAAGTCATTCTCGCAATCCCCGACAGACCCGGGTTTCGTTCAGAACCCCTACCCTTTCTATGATCAGGCCCGCACTGCTGGTGATCTGTTCTATTGGCGCGACTACGACATGGTTGCTGCGGTGTCCCGCCGTGCCGTGCGGGCACTTCTTCGCGACCGCCGGTTTGGGCGGGAAGTTCCGCCTGAATGCGCGACACAGGGCCCTGCCCATTTGGCCCCCTGGCTGGCTATCGAAGCCCATTCGCTGCTTGAAGCTGAACCCCCGCGACATACCCGCCTGAGGGCGCTTGTTATGCGCGCTTTCACGTCGCGGGAAATTTCTGCATTGCAGCCTTCCATTGAATCGCTATGCCACAGTCTTGTCGAGGCGTTTCCGAATACACCTTTCGATCTGCTGAGTGCTTATTGCACTCAGGTCCCGGTGGTAACCATCTGCCGACTGTTGGGCGTTCCCGAAGACATGGCGCCCAACCTGTTGCAGTGGTCGCATGACATGGTCGCGATGTATCAGGCCAACCGGACACAGGCGACCGAGGATAAGGCCGCCAAGTCGTCTCAGGAGTTCACGGATTTCCTGTTGGGATACATTAACCAGCGACGCAACGATCCGCGTGACGATTTGATCACCCGGCTTATCAGCGCCGAGGAGGAAGGCGAAAAGCTGTCCATCGACGAACTGGTCGCAACATGCATCTTGCTGTTGAATGCAGGTCACGAAGCAACGGTGCATTCGCTTGCGAACGGTGTGAGAACCCTGTTGCAAACACATACCAGCCCCGACGTTCTGGCACCCGACCAGATCGACGCAACGATTGAAGAAATCCTGCGCTATGACCCGCCCCTACACATGTTCACACGGTATGCGTATGAAGACGTTGATATGTTTGGTCATTCGTTCAGGCGCGGTGATCAGGTCGCACTTTTGCTTGGCGCTGCAAACCGCGACCCTGCCGTCTGGGATGAACCCGACAGGTTTGTTCCGACTCGCGCGATTGAGGTCAACACAAGTTTTGGTGGAGGCATCCATTTTTGCGTCGGCGCACCTTTGGCAAGGTTGGAAATGCGCATAGCTCTGCCCATTCTGTTCGACAGCTGCCCTAACCTGCGGCTTGCCGATCCGCCGACCTATTCAGACAGCTATCACTTCCATGGTCTGGAACAGTTAATGGTTCAGGTCTGACCTGTATAAGGCGCGGATCGATCCGGCGCTGGCAGCACCTGCCTTCTATGCCCCTTCAACCAATGCGTTGAGGGGAAGCATCGTTGTGGACTTGATTTCTTCCATCGACAAAAGCGCGGTCACGTTGTGCACCCGTACCTCCGAAATCAGCGACTGGTAGAATTGATCATAGGCGCGCGCGTTCTTGACCCGAACCTTGAGAATATAATCAATGTCGCCTGCCAGCCGATGCGCCTCCTGCACTTCGGGATGTTCGCGCAAAGCCTTAAGGAACTTGCGCTGCCATTCAGCCTCGTGTTCCGACGTGCGGATCAAAACAAAGAAAGTCGCCTCAAACCCAAGCGCTTCGGCATCCAGCAAAACCGTTTGCTGACCAATGATTCCCGCACTCTTGAGCTTACGAATACGATTCCAAACAGGCGTCTTTGAACTGCCGACCCGAGCCGCAATTTCGTCCAGTGACTGCCCTGCATCACGTTGCAGCTCGGCCAGAATTTTCCGATCCGTATCATCTATCCGCACCGACATTCCAATATTCCTTCCACATCGAAGCTTTCGTTCCAAAATTTTGTTTCTATGGAACGTCTGTCCTTTTTTGAGCGCCCATATGGCGCTTTGGTGGGAATATTTCCTATATTGAGGGTCAAGTCAAACCACACCCGAGATGATCCGATGCAGGACGTTCGCACAACAGGCACCAAAGGACATGTCGACTTTGTCGGCGCAGGTCCGGGCGACCCCGAGTTGCTGACACTCAAGGCGCTGACTGCGTTTGAGCAGGCTGATGTTGTGCTGCACGACCGCCTTATCAGTAAACCCGTTCTGGACATAGCCGGTCAAAGCGCCGCTTTGGTTGATGTCGGCAAAGTCGGGTTCGGCCCATCCTGGAAGCAAAGTGATATCGACGCTCTTTTGGTCGAATATGCCCTGAAAGGTAACCGCGTGGTCCGCCTGAAGTCCGGCGATCCCACTGTCTTTGGTCGTCTGGATGAAGAGATTGAGGCCGTCGAGGCGGCTGGAATCACGTGGCAGATCATTCCCGGTATCACGGCGGCCTCTGCCGCGGTGGCTGGTATCGGCCAAAGCCTGACTCAACGCGGCCGGAATTCCTCGGTGCGGTTCCTGACCGGGCATGACATGAAAGGTTTTGCCGATCATGACTGGAATGCCCTGGCACGGGCCGGTTCGGTTGCTGCGATCTATATGGGCAAGAAATCTGCCCGCTTTATCCAGGGTCGCCTGATCATGCACGGTGCCGATCGCGCCACTCCAGTCACACTGGTCGAAAACGCCTCGCGTCCGAACCAGCGGATTCTGGCCACCACACTGGATCAACTGCCCGCCGATCTGGCCGCCGCCGAAATGGACGGACCAGCCCTGACATTCTATGGCCTTGCCCCGCGCGAAGCAACGCAGGCCGTAACCGAATTCAACAAGGAGCTTGCCTGATGGCCCGCGCTTTTACCCCCAAAGTCGTCACCGCAAATGATTTGCTGATAGGTGACGTCATTTACCAGACCGAAGATGACAGTTGGACGCGTGATCTGTCGCAAGCGGAACTGATCACTGACGAAGCACATGCACAGGTGCGTCTGCTGGATGCGGCGCGTCAGGCAAATAAAGTCGTGGGCACTTATCTGGCCGATGCCGTTGCGGGCAAGAACGGCCCCGAGCCCACCCATTTTCGGGAAGATTTCCGCCGGACTGGTCCGTCCAACTATGCCCACGGCAAACAGGAAACTTCCCCGCAGCCCCGGGCCTGACCTCTGGCCATCTCTCTCCCCTTCAAGGCCCCAAGGTTCGGGGCTGCAAACAAGGACAGCTAGACATGTATCGCTACTCCGAGTTCGACACAGCATTTTTGGCAGAACGTAACGCGCAGTTCCGCGCCCAGGTGGAACGCCGCATCGACGGCTCGTTGACCGAAGACGAATTCAAGCCGCTGCGCCTGATGAATGGGCTGTATCTGCAGCTGCACGCCTACATGCTGCGCGTCGCCATTCCCTATGGCACGCTGAACAGTGCACAGATGCGTCAACTGGCGCTGCTGGCCGAGAAGTGGGACAAAGGCTATGGCCATTTCACCACCCGTCAGAACATCCAGTACAACTGGCCAAAGCTGAGCGACGTGCCGGATATGCTGGACGCGCTGGCCGAGGTTGGCATGCACGCCATCCAGACTTCGGGCAACACCATTCGCAACGTGACCGCCGACCACTTTGCCGGTGCCGCTGCAGATGAGGTCGCTGATCCCCGCCCTTACGCCGAATTGCTGCGCCAATGGTCGACCGACCACCCGGAATTCCAGTTCATGCCGAGAAAGTTCAAGATCGCCATCACTGGCAGTGAAAACGACCGCGCAGTGATCAAAGCGCATGACATCGGCCTGCAACTGGTCGAACGTGACGGCGTTCTGGGCGCTCGCGTCATTGTTGGTGGTGGCCTTGGCCGTACGCCCATGATCGGCAAGGAATTGTCCGAGTTCGTCGCCTTTGACGACCTGCTGGCCTATCTGGAGGCCACCGTTTCCGTATGGAACCAGATTGGTCGCCGCGACAACAAGTACAAGGCACGTATCAAGATCACCGTGCACGAGCATGGCATCGACGCTATCCGCGCCAAGGTCAACGAACGCTTCCTGAAGGTCCGCCCGCAGTTCAAAGGCGCGGATATGAACCTGCTGGAAGAGATCAAGGGCCACTTTGCACCACCTGCCTACCGTGAAGGCTCGGTCGCGTCGTTTGAAAGCACCTATACCAACGATCCGGTCTTCCGGTCGTGGGTCGACACCAACATCGCGCCGCACAAGAACGCGGACCATGCGATCGTCACGATCTCGATCAAGAAGCATGGAGCAACACCGGGCGATGCAACTGCCGAGCAAATGCGCGTTATGGCCGATCTGGCCGAAGAATTCGCCTATGACGAGCTGCGCATCAGCCACGAGCAGAACGTGATCCTACCGCATGTCCACAAATCGGACCTGCCCGCGATCCACGCCAAGCTGAAGGAATACGAACTGGCCACCGCCAACATCGGTCTGATCAGCGACATCATCGCCTGCCCGGGTATGGATTATTGCGCGCTGGCGACGGCGCGTTCGATCCCGGTTGCTCAGGAAATTGCAACACGGTTCGAGGACCTGAAGCTTGAGCATGACATCGGCCACCTGAAGATCAAAATCTCAGGCTGCATCAACGCCTGCGGTCATCACCATGTTGGCCACATCGGCATTCTGGGTTTGGACCGCGCAGGTGTCGAAAACTACCAGATCACTTTGGGTGGCGATGCGACCGAAACTGCGGCAATTGGTGATCGCACCGGTCCGGGCTTTGCCTATGACGAAATCGTTCCTGCCGTGGAGCGCATTGTCGACACCTATCTGAACCAGCGTGCAAGCGCAGAGGAGACATTCCTGGAAACATATCGCCGGGTGGGCATGGCGCCGTTCAAAGACGCCCTCTACCCCGAGGCCCGCGCAAATGCCGCTTGACCTGATCCAGACGGAACTGGGCCGGGACAGACGCGAACTGACTGAACGTGTCGAAGGCTTGAATGCCCAGTTCCGGCACCACAGCGCTCATGATGTCATGCATGGAGCGATTGACGAGATCGACGAGCTTGCCTTGGTCTCGAGCTTTGGCGCGGAATCCGTCGTGCTGTTGCATATGGCGGCGGTGGTGAACAAGGCAACGCCCGTTCTTTTCGTGGACACGCAGATGCTGTTCACCGAAACGCTGGAATACCAGCAGGAGGTGAGCGAGCGTCTGGGGCTTACCAACATTCGCATCATCCGGGCCGAGGATGCAGAGGTTGAACGCGAAGACCCATACGGCGCATTGCGCCTGCGCGACACGGACGCGTGCTGCAACCTGCGCAAGACTTTCCCGCTGCAAAGGGCGCTGGTGGGGTTCGATGGCTGGATAACCGGACGCAAGCGGTTTCAGGCAGGCACGCGCGCTGCGCTGGAATTCTTCGAGGTCGAGGACGGAACAGGTCGGATCAAGGTCAACCCGCTTGCCCATTGGGCGCCCGAGGATGTGCGGGCCTATATGGATGAAAACAACCTGCCCCGGCATCCGCTGGTGGCCAAAGGATACCCTTCGATCGGCTGTGCGCCCTGCACCTCGCCTGTCAAAGAGGGCGAAGACCCCCGCGCCGGACGGTGGCGCGATCAGAACAAGGAAGAATGCGGCATCCATTTTGTCGATGGCAAGATGATGCGCGTCGGAGAGAAAACATGAACGTAATCGTAACGGATGAGGGCTTTTCGCCTGATGACTGGACCGACGGCTTTGTCACTCTGGATGATGCCGCCAATGACGTGGTCGCGCTAGACGTGAGCTCGGAGACAGACCCGGACGAACTGTTTGACCGGTTGGGCGGCACGAGGCTGGTTCGGGTAGACTTCCCGTCTTTCGCAGATGGTCGCGGATTTACCATCGCTCGCACATTGCGCCTGAAGGGCTACAAAGGCCGGCTGCGCGCCAAAGGGCATGTGCTTGCCGATCAATACGCCATGGCGCGCCGCAGCGGCTTTGACGAGGTCGAGATCGACGGAGAACTGGCAGACCGCCAACCCGAGGATCAGTGGCTGGCCCGCGCGAACTGGAAAGAGAATAACTATCAGGCCCGCCTGCGCGGCTGATCCCGCGATTGCCAGCCTGTGACGCAAAGGGGGCAATCTGTCCCCTTTTCCTGACTTGGATCAAAGATTAAACGGAGATGTCGGTTTAGCAGACCGGCAGGTAAACGATGACAGAGATGAAGCCCGTGAGCGAAGCAACCGCCGTAAAAGTCCCCGTCCTGCCGGACGCGCAAACTGTAACCGATGTCAAACACTGGACCGACAGCCTGTTTTCATTCAAGGTGTCTCGCCCGGCCTCGCTGCGTTTCCGTTCGGGCGAGTTTGTGATGATTGGTCTGCTGGGTGACAACGGCAAGCCGTTGCTGCGCGCCTATTCCATCGCCTCGCCCTCGTGGGATGAAGAGCTGGAGTTTTATTCGATCAAGGTTCAGAACGGCCCGCTGACCTCGAAATTGCAACATATCAAACCGGGTGACCAGATCATCCTGCGTCCCAAACCGGTTGGCACATTGGTGCATGACGCCCTGCTGCCCGGCAAGCGCCTGTGGTTTTTTGCGACCGGCACCGGCTTTGCGCCTTTTGCCTCGCTGCTGCGTGAACCGCAGACCTATGAGGACTATGACGAGGTCATCATCACCCACACCTGCCGCGAAGTGGCAGAGCTGGAATATGGCCGTCAGCTGATCGACAGCATCCGTCAGGACGAACTGTTGGCCGAACTGATCGGTGAAGGATTTGCCGACAAGATCCGCTATTACCCGACCACCACACGGGAAGAGAGCCCAAAGATGGGTCGCATCACCACTTTGCTTCAGGACGGCACCGTGTTTTCCGACTTGGGTATTGACGGTGGCATCAAGCCCGAAACCGACCGTGCAATGGTTTGCGGTTCGTTGGCTTTCAACCTGGATATCAAGGAAATCCTCGAAGGGTTTGGATTGCGTGAAGGTGCAAACTCAGAACCCAAGGAGTTCGTGATCGAAAAAGCCTTTGTCGGCTAAAGCAACCCTGCGTTCAGGGCTTTGCCACCCTGAACGCGAAAAACACCGGCAGAAAACAAGTTTTTTCGCATTACCCTGTATTTATGCCGCTTGAAGTGCGGCTCTGCCCGGTTTAAATTCCGGGCTCGAAATTCTGCAATCATCAAAGGAATGAACCCATAGCTCGCAGACCTCACAACGCGCCGCCACAGAGAGACACCGGCCCGCGCGTCAATGATAAGATCCGTGCCCCCGAAATTCGCCTGATTGGCGCCGAAGGTGAAAACGTCGGGGTGGTTCATCCCGCCAAAGCCATGCAGATGGCCGCAGATGCAGGTCTTGATCTGGTCGAAATCTCGCCCAATGCGAACCCACCGGTCTGCAAGATCATGGATTTCGGCAAGTACAAGTACGAAACGCAAAAACGCGAAAACGAAGCGCGCAAAAAACAAAAAGTCATCGAAGTGAAAGAGGTCAAGTTCCGACCGAACACCGATACGCATGACTATGACGTCAAAATGAAGAACGTCTTTAAGTTTCTGGAAAAGGGCGACAAGGTCAAAGTCACCCTGCGCTTTCGTGGCCGTGAAATGGCACACCAGAACCTGGGTCGCGAATTGCTGGAACGTGTGGCCGAAGACATCAAAGAGGTCGGCAAGATCGAAAACATGCCGAAGATGGAAGGCCGTCAGATGGTCATGATGATCGGCCCGCTTCCGCATAAGTAATCTGCTTAAAAGACAGAAACGATCAAAGCCCCTTCGCTGCCGAAGGGGCTTTTTTGTTCAGGTCGCGCGTCTGCTTCGTAACCAGTTGACCGCATCTCTGAAGTCGAAAAGCAAGGAAATTATGTCAACGATCAGAAGCACCCAAAGAAACTTGATAAAGGCAATGCTCAGGGTCGCATCGGAAAACAACAAAAGCGTTACGATGACAACCAGTGGAACCCAGCACAGAATGTGCGGCAAAGCCATCGCACCGCTCATCCCGCGCGCAACCGCCATGATGGGTATGTTCAGCGCCATACCGGTAATCGCCAGAACAGCGATGAGCATCCCCTGCGGCTGATCCAGGAAAGCAAGCGGAACCAAATTAACCGGCACCAATATTACGGCCACCCAGATCTGCACCCAAAGGGGAAGCGCGCGGAAACTGCGCCAAATATCCAGCGCCATTGATTTCGCCTTTTCAGATACTTCTCCCGCGACACTAACAAATAACCTGCGGGCGAACAGTGCGCTCACGGTAATGTCAAAGCACGGCGGAAATGGCGCGTTCCAGTTTGCTGACGAGTTCGCCTATCTGTTCCTCTTCGATGATAAAAGGCGGCGCCAGCAGGACGTGATCGCCGTTCCGGCCATCCCGCGTGCCTGCCATGGGATAGCAAATCAACCCTTCAGCCAGTGCTGCCTTTTTCACCTTACCTGCGATGCCGCGTGATGGATCAAAAGGTTCCTTGGTGTCACGGTCAACGACCAGTTCAACACCTCGGAACAACCCACGACCACGGATATCTCCCACGTTCGGGTGCTGTCCGAATGCTGCCTCAAGGGCAGATTGCAGCTTGTTGCCCATGACCCCGGCACGCGCAGGTAAATCCCGTTCGGTCAACTCACGGACCACCGCCAATGCGGCGGCTGTGGCGACCGGATGACCGACATAGGTGTGCCCATGCTGGAAAAACCCTGATCCATCGCGGATCGCGTCATAGATTTTACCGGTGCACAGCATGGCTCCGATTGGTTGATATCCAGCCCCCAACCCCTTGGCAATACAAAGAATATCCGGTTCGATACCGTCATGATCGCAGGCAAACATGTGACCGGTTCGGCCCATACCGCACATCACCTCATCCAAGATCAGCAACACACCATAGTGGTCGCAAATCTCGCGAATACGCTTGAAATATCCTTCAACCGCAGGAACTGCGCCAAGGGTGGCCCCGACCACTGGTTCGGCCATAAATGCCATGACCGTATCGGGACCCAGCCGCAGGATTTCAGTTTCCAATTCATTCGCCACACGCTGGCCGTAGTCAAAACTGCTCTCGTCTTCCGGTTTTTCGGCATATTCGTAGCATGCAGAGATATGGGTCATCTCGATCAGCATCGGGGCGAATTGTGCCCGTCTCCATGCGTTGCCCCCGGCGGACAAAGCCCCCAAAGTGTTGCCGTGATAGCTTTGCTTTCGCGCGATAACGTGACGGCGTTCAGGTTGTCCGATTTCAAGGAAATATTGGCGCGCCAGTTTGATTGCCGCTTCGGTCGCTTCGGACCCGCCCGAAACAAAATACACACGGTCCAGATCCCCCGGTGCATGCCGGATCAACAATTCGGCCAAAACCTCGGCCGGTTCCGATGTCATGAACCCGGTATGTGCAAAGGCGATCTGTTCCACCTGCTGCTGTACCGCTTGGATCACAGCCTGATTCGAATGACCCAGACATGATACTGCGGCATCACCGCAATCCAGGTATCGCTTGCCCTCTGTATCAATCAGATAACAGCCATCGCCGCCAACCGCGACGGGGAGGTCCGATTTCGTGTGACGTGGGAAAACATGACTCATTTCTTTGCCCTTCCAAGCAATTCAACTAATGCTGCGACCGAAGCCGCGTTATCTGCCCACGGTCTGCCATCCGGCCCGATCAGACTGTTTTCAAACCCAACCCGCACGTCACCACCGCGTCGCGCAGCCTCGGCCAGACAGGCATGTTCTTGCGCACCAAAGGCGCACACCATCCAACGAGCCGGGCTTTTTGGAAAAGCCTCTAGATCGGCTGGCATAGATTGCTGGTCATCACCGTATCGCCCCAGAACAAGCAAACGGTCTGTCTGATCCGCCTGTACGATGCCCTGAGCGCGCCAATGGTCCAGTAGTCGTGCATCGTCAGCATCATACAGTATATGTTGAACCCGCGTGCCCTGATCCGCGCATTGTGCATAGACCCTGGGCGCAAGGTTCAGGTCGCGCGCGATTTCACGCACCGAGATTGAGGCCCATTCAGGTTGCACCTTTTGCAAACAGTCCAGTTGCGATGCTACGTCGAACTGCCCGGCTGCTTCGGTCGTGATCTGTAGCTCCATTCCTAGAACCTCGCGCTGCAATCCCGCAAGCGTTTCCCGGTACAATCCGGCGTCCAGTGAATGCAGTCCGTCTGCATCTCGAATATGCAGATGCAACCCGTCCGCACCCGCAGCATGACAATCCCGTGCTGACGTGACGATCTGATCAATCCTGAGCGGTAAGGCGGGATGATCCAACGCGCTCCGCCGGGCGCCGTTTGGCGCAACCAGAATGTAGGGCCTGTCCAAGCTGTCAGTTGTTTTTGATGTCATAGCACCACCCAAGTCTTTGCCCTCAGTTAGAGTCGCTGGATGACGTTTTCAATTTACACTAAAGAAAACATATGTTTCTTTTCTGCATGACACCCACCCTTGCAGCCTTGACCAGCCAAATTCGGCGCGAGATCGATGAGATGCCTGCGCAGATGCAAGTCGCGGCGAAGTATATCATCGACCATCCCGGTGATTTCGGCCTGAACCCGGTCCGGGTGACCGCTGACCGGATCGGCATCAGCACCAGTGTTCTTGTTCGACTGGCGCAGCGTATGGGTTTCGACAGTTTTGACGCCTTCCGCCACCCATTTCGCCTTGCCCTCACAACAGACAGCGAAGACAGGATAGGTCATGGGTGGCTAACCACATCACCCGGACAAGACCCTTTCCACGGCGCACAGGCCAGATTCGCGCGCAATGAGATGAATGTTGTGTCCCGCTCTCTGCGTCTGATGGAGCCGAATTTGGCCAAGCGTGCCGTTGAATACATGGTGTCTGCACGTCACTGTTATGTGACCGCCACAAGGTCCAGTCATGCGCTGGCCTATTATTTTCACTACGCGGGGCGCATGGCCCATCCCGGATTACAGCTGATACCTCGGCACATGGGCTCGGCCATCGATGACCTGGTCGAGGCCACGTCCGAGGATTGTTTGTTTGCCATCACGGTCCATCCCTACTCCGCAGATACGATCCAGTCGATGCGCTTTGCCCGCGACAGGGCCATAAAGATTGTACTGCTGTCGGATAGCGAGGTGATTGCCCCCGGCGTCAACCCGGATGTGGTTCTGCCCGTCAGCACCCGCACATTACATCCGTTTTCAAGCTTTTCCGGCGCGATGGCGGTTCTGGAATGCCTGCTCGGTCATCTCTTTGATGCAGGGGGCGAAGCTGCACGGGATAGGGTCGAACAGTTTCAAAAAGCGCGGGAGGACACCGGCGCGTATTGGCGGCCCGGCGTTTTGCCAAGGATGAGAAAACCCTAGAATATCAATAGTACATACGCAATATAGCGGACCTTGGCGGCGGTCAGTCGTTTCGTTTCGCTCGCGGCTGGGGTCTGGTCGGGATTTCCTTCAACAACCCGCCAACCCCCATTCCGGCAATATCTGCGCCTGTTGTTTCAATCCCGCATGCGACACGCGACAGCACCCAATCCGCCCCATTCAACGCCGGAGAGCGGGCGCATCCCGGCAAACCGATCACAGGTCGGCCTTGCAGGTCCCCCAGAAACAGCAGGTTTCCCGGATCAACCGGCATACCAAAGCGATCAATCGTCCCGCCAGCCAGCCGAACGGCCGACGGTGCGACATCGTTCGGGTCCGAGGTGGCCGAACCCGTCAATATCATCAGAAGATCACCTTTCCCCTTAGAAATCGCGCTGGTCAAAGTATCCGTTCGATGCGGAACAATCTGCACCTCCGAAAGCTCCATTCCCAATGCCTCGACCCGTCCCCGAATTGCGGCAATCCCCTTTTCGTTCGGCGGCCCACCGGGAATTTCCGTGACAACAAGACCGGCTGTCCGATGAACTGGCCGCGCCAAACGCACAGCTCCTTTTGCCAGCCCGGCGGCGCGCTGAACATCAGCCTCTGGCACGGCATATGAGATGACCTTGATGGTCGCCACCATGCCGTTCGCCCCCATTTGCTGGTACTGGGGAACGGTCGCAACGGTAATCATCGGATTGACCTGATTGAACATTTCAAGTGCGTGAACATCAAGCACGGCAACCCCGGGCCCATCGGCCAAAAGATTTACCCGCCCGGTAAAAGCCTCGGTTACCCGCAAGTTGGCTGAAGCTGGATCAGGTGCCAGCGCAGACGCCAGTTTGAGTGCCGCCTGATCTTCATGGCAATCACCGGTATCCAGCCGGGCAACAATGACCTCGCTTAAACCAGCCTTTTCCAGTTGCGCTACATGTTCCGCGCGCAATTCAAGCCCTTTGCGGAGCTTTCGCCCATCCGCTGTAACCGAATGCGCCAGAATAGCTCCTTCTGCCCGGGAGACCGGTACAGGCCCAAATTTCATGCCTTCCCTCGAAGAACTGCAGTGATCTGCGCCAGTATCGCAACCGCGATTTCCGAGGGACCGGCGGCCCCAATATCCAGGCCGATGGGCCCATGAATGCCAGAGATCTGCGCATCGGTGAAACCGGCCGCTTTCATACGCTCAATGCGCTTGGCATGGGTGCGTGTTGACCCCAATGCGCCGATATAGAACACATCGGCGTCCAATGCGGCTTGTAGCGCCGGATCATCAAGTTTTGGGTCATGTGTCAGCAGGACAATCGCGGTCCGCGCGTCCAGTCCAAGCTTCGCAACGGCTTCATCCGGCCAATCCGTCAGGATCGTTTCGCCGGGAAAACGCGCACTGGACGCGAAGGCGTCACGTGGGTCGATGATGGTTGGATCGTAGCCCGCAATCCGCGCCATCGGTACCAGAGCCTGCGCGATGTGAACCGCCCCAACAACCAGCAACCTCAGCGGTGGGTTATGTACTGCGACAAAGGTCTGGCCATCCTCTTCGAACCCTGACCGATCCATACGCAGCCTGTCGGCATAAGCGTTGCGACGCAGCGCCCTGCGCCCGGTCTCGATGTTGACTTCGTAGGCAACGGGCGTTCGAGCGGCCCGAGCGGCAACCAGTTCCGCCAACATAGATTCTGGCAGGACTTTTCCTATGGGTTCGACAAGAATGCGTATGGTCCCCCCACAGGCCAAACCAACCGCGAAGGCATCGTCGTCACTGACCCCGAATTCAAGCAAACGCGCTTCGCCTTCATCAATGGCTTCAAGCGCCTCGACGATAACAGCACCTTCGACACATCCACCAGAAACAGAGCCTTCTATCCGACCATCACCGCCAATCACCAATTGGGATCCCACCCGCCGCGGCGCACTGCCCCAGGTTTCGACAACTGTAGCGAGCGCCGCGCCGCGCCCGCTGCGGTGCCAGTCAAGCGCCGTTTCAGGACTGTTGTCGAATCGCTCCATCGGAACCTCCGGATGACCTATGACACCAACATAAGCGGGATTTGCGGGATGAAAAGCGCACCAAGCTTACCAAAAGGTCTATATTGAACCCCATAAGGCAACGCCACGGCCTGAAAGATATTCAACAAATCATAGCATTGATTGTTTGTGACCCGAGTTCTAGCCTGTACAGGCAACCGGCATCGGGTCTGGCTTGCATACCAAACAATTCATAGATCGGAGACATGCAGTTGAAACGTATTCTTGCACTGGGCGCGGCAGTTGGTCTTTTGACTTCAACCGCAGCGTGGGCTGACACATTCCAACGCTATGGAGAGGTTGAAGGCTGGAAAATCTTCATCGACAATGAAAAGAAATCCTGCCTGATCGAGGCCGTTGATGATGCGGAAAACGTCGTTCAGATGGGTCTGACCGAAGATCGCGGTGTGGGATATGTCGGCGTGTTCACCAAGGCTGAAACCGATATCAAACGTGGCGAGACGCAAGAAGTCGCCATCCTGCTGGGCGACAACATCTATCTGGGTGAAGCGACCGGCATGAAAGGTAACATCACCAAAGGCTATTCCGGTGGTTATGTCCTGTCGGACAGCCCTCAGTTCGCGGATGATCTGGCAAAGAAAAAGGTCATGATCGTGTTCCCCGAGACATCCTATGCCTTCACGGTCGATCTGACAGGCACTTACAAAGCCATGGAGATGGCCCGCAAGTGCAACGAAGAGCAGCTGTCGTAATCTGCTAATCAGAAAGCGCGGCCATCAGCCGCGCTTTCTGCCCCTGGTCGTCGGGTTCTGAAATCGCTGCGGCCAAGTCTTCGAGTGAGGCAATCGAATGCCCTGCGCGAAAACTGTCAACATGCGGCAGCATCGCGGCAACGCCTTGCGCCCTGGGTGCGAACCCGTCCCAACGCAACAAGGGATTCAGCCAGATCAGGCGTTTTGAGGAAAGGTGCAGACGCTCGATCTCTTTCCTGAGGAGCTCGGGATCACCCCGCTCGAGCCCGTCGGTGATCAGCAGAACGACCGCCCCTTGCCCCATCACCCGGCGTGACCAGTCCCGATTGAATTGATGCAGACACTCTCCGATGCGAGTGCCGCCTTCCCAATCCTGCGCCTCGGCCCCTGCGGCGGCAAGTGCCGCGTCTACATCCCGTTGGTGCAGGTGGCGCGTTATGTTGGTCAGGCGTGTGCCGAATGTGAAGGCATGGACCTTCGCCCAACCCGCTCCCTTGGTGTTCGATACCGTGTGCAGGAAATGCAGGATGATCCGACTGTACTGGCTCATCGAGCCGGAAATATCGCAAAGTGCGACAAGATTTGGCCAGCGCGGTTTGGGCTGTAGCCTGGCAATATCGCGCAACTCACCTCCTTGCCGCATGGCCGCGCGCAAGGTGCGGGCACGGTCGATGCGGTGCCCCAGATGGCTGGTCTGCCCGCGGCGTGATTCAATTGGCTTTACTGGCAGTGTCATCCGCGCCAATACGCGCTTGGCCTGCGCTATTTCGACCGTGCTCATCTGCTCGAAGTCCAGATTGCGCAGCCGCTCCTCGGACGATGCGGTCTGGGTTGCGTCGATTTCGATCTCGGTTTCGTCTTCCTCTTGTCCTGCAGCGTCCGGCAAATCACGCTCAACCCCGTCCAGCAGCGCCTCAGCTGCGCGCTTTTCAGCGGCATCGGCATTGCGTTCTTCCTGAACGCCGCGAATTGCAGGAAGCATCATAGCCATCATGTGTTCCATGTAACGCGGATCTCGCCAGTACATTCGGAAGACTTGCGCGAAAACCACGCGGTGTTCCGGGCGGTTCACGAAACAGGCGTGTAAGGTCCAATAGAAATCCTGTTTCTCGGAAAAACCTGCCGCCTGCACGGCACGAATTGCGTCGATCACACGACCGGGTCCGATTGGCAGCCCAGCCTTTCTGAGTGCGCGGGCAAAATGGGTGATGTTGTGCGCCAGCTTTGGGTTGTCCGGGATATCCAGCGAAAGTTGTTCGGCCATCAGACGTTATGGGGGCTCTGCCCCCATACCCCCGGAGTATTTGGAAAAAGATGAAACATCAGACCGGTTCGAGCGTGGCCTTGGCCTCGTCGAGGATGCGTTTTGCCTCGGACCCCTGAAGTTTTTGAATGTCGTCCTGATATTTGAGGATCGCACCCAGCGTATCCCCGATCACCTCGGGGCTCAGGTTCATCACATCCAGCGCCAACAAACATTTCGCCCAGTCAATTGTCTCGGCCACGCCGGGTTTCTTGAACAGATCCTCGGTGCGCAAACGTTGAACGAAGGCTACAACCTCGCGACTGAGTGCTTCCGCGGCTTCAGGCGCACGGGCGTGCAGGATTTCGATCTCACGCTCGAAGTTGGGGTAATCGACCCAGTGATAGAGGCAACGGCGCTTGAGCGCGTCGTGCACTTCCCGCGTCCGGTTCGAGGTGACGATCACAATGGGCGGTTCAGGAGCTTTTATCGTGCCAAGTTCGGGGATGGTGACTTGAAAGTCACTAAGCGCTTCAAGCAGAAACGCTTCAAACGGCTCATCGGTCCGGTCCAGTTCGTCGATCAGCAGAACTGGTGCTCCGTTTTCGTCCGGGCGCATTGCCTGCAGCAAGGGGCGTTCGATCAAGTATTCGTCCGAGAACAGTTCAGTCTGCAACGCGCCCCGGTCGGCCCCACCTGCGGCCTCGGCCGTTCGGATCGCGACCATCTGCGCCGGAAAGTTCCATTCGTAAACGGCAGAAGACGCATCCAGACCTTCGTAGCATTGCAGACGGATCAGGCGCCGGTTCAACCCGGATGCCAGAGCCTTTGCGATCTCGGTCTTTCCCACCCCTGCCTCTCCTTCCAGAAACAACGGGCGTCCAAGCTTCAGCGACAGGAACACAACCGTCGCAAGGGCGCGACCACAGACATAGCCCTGACGACCCAGCATCTGCTGCACGGCATCGATGGAAACTGGCTGTGTCATGGAACCCCTCTCTGCTTTAGGAATAAACAGGTCATGCAACCGTCTGGCCGTCAAGGCCTCAACCTTGGTCAGAGCTACGACGTTCAGGTCGGTTGACAAGATTTTCTTTGTGGCTTGCGCGGACGCAGTTGGTCTTTCGCAACAGCTATGCTAGCGGAAGGCCATGACCGACACCCTTACGCTCCGCCGCCCCGACGACTGGCACCTGCATCTGCGCGATGGCGCGATGCTACAGGCCGTCCTGCCCGAAACCGCGCGCCATTTCGCCCGTGCGATCATTATGCCGAACCTGGTGCCGCCGGTTGTGCGCGGCGACCAGGCCGCCGCCTATCGAGACCGCATTCTGGCGGCCCTGCCCGACGGTATGACGTTCGAACCGCTGATGACCCTGTATCTGACCGAGGATACAGATGCCGAAGATGTCGCTGCAGCCAATGCCAGCGG
The DNA here is from genome assembly GCF_056537065.1 of Ruegeria sp. CH2. Lineage (NCBI taxonomy): Bacteria > Pseudomonadati > Pseudomonadota > Alphaproteobacteria > Rhodobacterales > Roseobacteraceae > Ruegeria > Ruegeria sp. CH2. Next base: position 163,601 of record NZ_JBQFQV010000001.1, on the reverse strand, counting down.
TCTGATCAAGGCCGTCAAACTGTATCCTGCCGGGGCTACGACCAACTCTGCCTCGGGTGTGCGCGATTTCGACAAAGTGCGCCCGGTGCTTGAGAAGATGGCCGAAATCGGCTTGCCCATGTGCGTACATGGCGAGGTGACGGATCCCGAGATCGACATATTTGACCGCGAAGCCGTGTTCATCGACCGTGTTCTTGATCCAATCCGCAGATCGACACCAGGCCTGCGTGTGGTGATGGAACATATCACCACGTCAAATGGTGTGGATTATGTCAAAGCCAACGCGGTTGATCTGGGTGCAACGATCACGGCGCATCACCTGATTATCAACCGCAACCATATCCTGGTTGGTGGCATCAAACCGCATTACTATTGCCTTCCTGTTGCCAAGCGCGAAGAACACCGTCTGGCCCTGCTATCCGCCGCGACATCGGGCGATGCGCGGTTTTTTCTGGGCACGGACAGCGCCCCGCACACGGATGCCAACAAGGAAATGGCTTGCGGCTGTGCCGGTTGTTTCACAGCGACCAACACCATGTCTTTGGTCGCCGAAATGTTTGACCGGGAAGATGCATTGGACAAGCTGGAAGGCTTTGTGTCGCTCAACGGGCCAGGTTTCTATCGCTTGCCGGTGAACCAGGATATGATCACCCTGACCAAGGGTGAGCCCGTTTCGTATCCCTCAAGGATTGACACAGGCGATGGACCGGTCACTGTGTTTGACCCGGGTTTTCCGTTGCACTGGTGCGTGGCTTAACCCGCCATTCGTTCGGCCAGATCGCGGGCACGCCCCCCGGTGCGCAGCATCGACCAGATCGTGTCCGCCTCATCCGCGCCGATCAGCTTGGTCGCTTTGTCGCGCACGCGATCCTCGCGGTCAGACAGCGACATTGGGTTCAGCAGATCATGCGTTGCTTCGCGGCGAATGCCATCGCGACGCAACAGGGACAGATGCGCCTGCGTTTCTGACAGGCTGTCATCTGCCTCGACCGTGATGCAGTCGCGCAAAGACGTAATACGCGGGTCAAGGCAGACCTTGTCAGTGAAACTGCCAGGCAAAGCCGTATCATATCCCAGTGCCTGCATCGCGATCACTGTCCGATAGGAAAACTTGGCTCCCAGTCCGGTTGTCGGTGACAGCTGATTGCACACACTCATCCAGCGCGGATGCGTTTTTATCTGGATCTCGGCGACCTCCGGTTCTGCTATGTCCAACTCCCGCGCGGCTTCCAGCGCGGCGTGAAGACCGTGGCAACAGGCGTGAAACTTGTGGCTGACCGTTTCAAACAGCCATTCATCGCCCAACCCATCCAGAGCAGTTTGGTCTGCCGCGCCTTGATGCGTTGCGCCAAACCCAAAAGGACCTTCCAGCGCGTCGGCGTTGGCATGAAAACCGCGCTGCACCAGCAATGCTGTCTCGACCCCTGCCGAGGCGGCAAGTCCGGCGTTATACGGCTTGCCCATGGTTCCGAACTGCGCCTTCAGCCCCGCCGCACGCGTTGCCGTCAGACCCAGAACCATTCGCATCTGGTTTGCGTTAAACCCCAGCAAACGACCAACAGCAACTGCCGCCCCGAAGGCACCGGATGTTGCCGTCTGGTGAAACCCTGCCTGATAGTGGCCGCGCCCCAGCCACAAGCCAATTCGGATTGAGGTTTCCATGCCCACCAAAGCGGCTTCGAGCATGTCGACTAGAATAAGGTCATCCCATTCGGCCACAGCAAGGGCTGCGGGCAGGATGGCGACGGAAGGATGCCCGATATGGGCGAAATGCGTGTCATCGTAATCCAGCGCGTGGGACACCGTGCCATTGACCAACGCCGCACCACGCAGCGGTGCCGAGCCGCCGCCAAAGAGATGTGCCTGAGGATTCCCGCCCTCGGACAGTATCATTTCGCGAACCGTGGTTGAGACGGGTTCGCGCGCGCCTGCCCGGCCCACAGCGACCCAGTCAAGAACAGATAGCGACGTGACGATTCTTGCCTGAGACGACGTCGAAACCGGGCCTGCCGCAAATGCGGCCAATGATGCTGTAAATTCCGTCATGCGCGTAGTCTAGCGTGCGCCTGACAAGGGTAAAGACCTAGCTGTAGAGTTGTTGCGCGCGCGCCTCGAACGCGCGCACGATCCGATGCATGGCTTCGTTGAATACCACGCCGATAATCCCTTGCAGGATGGCATTCTTGAATTCGAAGTCCACATGGAACGAGACGTTGCAACCCCCATCAGGCGCGTCCTCGAACTGCCAGTCGGATTTCATGTATTTGAAGGGGCCGTCCAGGTATTCGGTGTCGATTTTCTTTTGATCCGCAAACAGGGTTACCTTGCTGCCAAATCGTTCCCGGAAAACCTTGAACGAGATGACCAGATCTGCCTCCATCACCTCAGCCTCTTCCAGCGCATAGGTCTTGCGAATGCGGGCAGCAGCGCACCACGGCAGAAATTGCGGGTACTTGGCCACGTCGGCAACCAGGTCGTACATCTGCTGGGCTGTATAAGGCAGGTGGCGGGTTTCCGAATGGATAGGCATGATGTCCGGTATTTGCAGGTGACAATGGCGCGTCATGTCGTATGTTGCGCGCCAAAGATCAAGGGGGCTGCGATGACTGACCGCGCATATGTGATAGATGAGATGATCTCGGCAAAGGCCATCGCTGCTCGAATCGAGGAGCTGTGTCGCGACATTTCGGCAGAGTTCAAAGACACCGACAAGCTGGTGGTCGTGGGTCTGCTGCGCGGCAGCTTTGTATTCATCGCCGACCTTGTGCGCGAACTTGACCTTCCGATCGAAGTGGATTTCCTTGAAGCTTCTTCTTACGGAGACGCGATGGAGAGCAGCCGGGAAGTTCGTATTCTCAAAGACTTGCGCGGCGCAATTGAAGGGCGCGACGTGCTGGTTGTCGAGGATATCGTTGACACCGGTCATACGTTGAACCATGTCACCAAGTTGCTGCAAAGCCGTAACCCCGCGCGCCTGAAATCCATTGCCCTGCTGGATAAGCCGAGCCGCCGTGAAGTGGATTTCCGATCAGACTGGATCGGGTTTGAGATTCCAGACGAATTTGTCGTGGGATATGGAATTGACTACGCCCAACGCAATCGCAACCTGCCCTATATTGGCAAAGTCCGCTTTACAGACGAATAGCTGAGCGGGCAATTTGCCGCTCCTTTCGGGCCAGACACCCGAGTTGTAACTCTTTCGATTACTATAAAGAATCTGTCACAGTCCAACCAACAGCATGGTTGAACTGAAGAAAAAGTTGACGTCGCGCTGTACGAATACTTCGCCCCAACCTCTTGTAATTATTAATAAAAATGAAAAATTAGCCCCTAGATGGCTTTTCCGAGCATAGATTCTATGGCCTTAAGAAATATCCCGGTCCCAATCGGGATAAGCGCATCCGGGAAGTCATAGTCCGGGTTGTGCAACTGGGGATGGTCGCTCCCCGACCCCAACCAGAACATGGCGGCCTTCGCACTTTTTCCAAACTGGCCGAAATCTTCTGAAAACCGCTGTGGCTGATCGACAAACCTGCAAGCAACGCCCTGCTCCGTGCAGGCCGTGTACAGGATCGAGACTGCTTCCGGGTGATTGGCACAAGCCTCAAACACTTCGTCATAACTGATTTCGACCGCCAGTCCTTCGGCTTTGGCCATTTCACGGACCAACGATTCAGCGTCGCTGATCAGCTGCACCATTCGCGCGTCTGTGACCGTGCGAAGTGTCACCCATAGCTCGGCCCGCCCCGGTGCTACTCCGACCGTGCGCTCACCCAACGTGGCATGTGTGACGGTCGTCAACGCGTAGCCGTCATTCAGATCCCCGCCGTCCCCTAACACGGTCAAAGCCGGCATCAGGCGTGCCAGCGCACCGGCAGGTGACACCCCATCTTGCGGAGCGGCAGCATGTGACGTCTTTCCGGTCAGAACAATCTGCATCCCGCGTGAGGCACAATTGGCAGAACCGCTGCAAATTTCGACCGCCCCCAACTCCAATCCCGGTAAGTTGTGCAAAGACAACACCAGGTCGGGCGCAACCTCGGCGTATTGGGGATCAGCTCGGAAAGCGATTGCACCATGGCCGGTCTCTTCGGCTGGCTGGAAGATCAATACGACGCGGCCCTTCTTGGGGCGTTGATGATTCAACACGTCTGCCACGCCCAGAACCATTGTCATATGCCCGTCGTGGCCGCACAAATGCCCTTTGCCCGCGACCTGTGATACATGGGAATGGTTCGCCAACTCCTGGATCGGCAGCCCATCCATTTCGCAGCGAATGCCCAGCGTGGGACCGGGTTGGCCACTTTCGAAAACAGCAGCGATCCCGTGCCCACCTATTCCGGTCATGACGTGGTCAGCACCAGCGTCGCGCAGAAATTCAGCCACCCGCGCCGCGGTATTCTTTTCTTGCCCCGAAAGTTCAGGATGTTGATGCAACTCGTGGCGCAGAAGGGTCAGTCGCGCGCTCTGGTCCGGCGTCACGCTTTTTGTAGCTTTTCTAGACGCGCCGCGCGCAGCCGGGCAAAATCATCACCTGCATGATAAGAAGACCGGGTCAAAGGTGTCGCGGATACCATCAGAAAGCCTTTGCCGTAAGCCGCCTTTTCGTAAGACGCGAACTCTTCGGGTGTTACGAAACGATCAACGCCATGGTGTTTCGGTGTCGGTTGCAGATACTGGCCAATTGTCAGAAAATCGATATCCGCCGCGCGCATGTCATCCATGACCTGACGCACCTGCTGTTCGTTTTCGCCAAGCCCAACCATGATACCGGACTTGGTAAAGATCGACGGATCAAGCTCTTTCACCCGCTGCAATAGACGCAGGGAATGGAAGTACCGCGCGCCGGGGCGAACCTCGGGGTACAGACCCGGTACTGTTTCCAGATTGTGATTGAAGACATCCGGCTTTGCCTGGACCACAATTTCCAGAACATCCGCATCGCATTTCAGAAAATCGGGCGTCAGAATCTCGATCGTGGTTTTGGGAGAGCGGTGCCGCACCGCGCGGATGGTCTGCGCAAAATGCTCGGCTCCGCCATCGCTCAGATCATCCCTGTCGACCGAGGTGATAACCACATGGTTCAGGCCAAGTTTTTCGACCGCATGTGCCACCCGGCCGGGTTCAAAGGCGTCAAGGTCGTCCGGGCGGCCAGTAGCGATATTGCAGAATGTGCAGCCACGAGTACAGATCTCGCCCATGATCATCATAGTGGCGTGGCCCTGGCTCCAGCATTCGCCGACATTGGGGCATCCCGCCTCTTCGCAGACGGTGACCAGATTGTTATCGCGCATGATCCGGCGCGTATCTGCATAGCCTTTGCCGCCGGGTGCCTTGACCCTGATCCAGTTCGGTTTCTTGGGCTGCGCATTATCTGGGCGGTGCGCTTTCTCCGGGTGGCGCTGTTCGGGGATCTTCAGATCTCGCACGGGCAGTATTCCTGACTTTGGGTCAATCTTGTCGCTCATAACATAGACAGATGTGCAGTGTTACACCAGTGGCGCATAGCCGCTATGCAACGCCACCGCGCATGAGCAAGAACGCGATTGCAAATTCCCGTTTTACCGCATGTTTTCAATGCCTAATGAGAATAAATTATTAATTCAGAATGCGGCATTTCGTCGATTGAAGGCAGTTTAGAACTGTTTTAAGCCACGGCAAAACCACAGGTGAATCACAGGAGCTTGACCATGAAATCCGGCGCAATACTGCCCAACGTGACCTTTCACACCCGTGTCCGCGATGACTCAGTCGAAGGACCAAACCCGTTCCGTTGGGAAGACAAGACCACCGCTGACTATTTTGCCGGAAAACGCGTGATCCTGTTCTCGTTGCCCGGCGCGTTCACGCCCACCTGCTCGACATATCAACTGCCCGGCTTTGAAAACGGGTATGACGATTTCATTGCCCGGGGTGTCGATGAAATCTATTGCATGTCTGTCAACGACAGCTTTGTGATGAACAAATGGGCCCAAGATCAGGGTCTGACCAACGTCAAGGTCATTCCCGATGGATCTGGCGAGTTCACCCGCAAAATGGGTATGTTGGTTGACAAGGACAATCTGGGCTTTGGCATGCGGTCATGGCGCTATGCGGCCATCGTAAACGACGGCGTTGTCGAAGCGTGGTTCGAAGAACCTGGCCTGATGGATAACTGCCCCGAAGATCCCTATGGCGTGTCTTCGCCCGAAAACCTGATGAAACACCTTCAGGCAACAGCAGAGCCCGAACTGGCCTGAGTATTAACAAGACGAATAAAGGCCCGTTTTGACGGGCCTTTTTTGTGCCTTCAGCCTATCATGCGGTCGCGTTCAGCCTATCATGCGGTCGCGTTCAGCCTGATCCTGATAGTGGCGCTTCAGCCGCTGTAACGCGATCCGCAGAACAATCTTTCCGGATCGTGCTGACCAGCCCATGCGTTTTTCCGCCAGTTCCAACCCTTCGAGATAGCAACAGCACCGCAGGGCAACGTCACTTAGTCCGGGGCCAAGATCAGACAAGGCCCGCGCCACGCGATCCCGCGCATCGGATGACCCCTTTCCTCCGTGGCTTTCACTGTCATAACTGCCGCGGCCACCAGCCGTTAGAAACCGCTCCCAGTTCTGTGAAACCTGAGGGCCAATCTGCGCCAACTCGAAATCTTCGCGCAAACGCTCTCCGGCGCTGACAAGCGATTCATCCAGAAATGGCTTGCCATCGCGGTCACGCCTGCGTGCAAGGGCAACCAACGGACTTTCCGTGGCGCTATAGCGAATGCGCTTGATCCGGTCAGCCGCCCCGGCCGACGTCTTAGACTGAAACAACGACTGGGCTTCGGCAAATCCAAATTCAGTCCCCACCCGCGCCTTGTTTTCCGCTTTCGCAATCAGGTGGCTCAGGGCCGTTCGGCCAGCTGCAGAAATCCGATACCGTGAAATACGACCGGGGTTATCGCAGGAAATCCAGTCCTTTAAGGCCAGAGCCTGAGCGATCTCGCAATCGACGACCGCGGTTCTGGTCGCTCCGGCGTTGCCGGTGTCGCGAACGACTACCGCTTTGTCCATTTCTTCAGCCACGGCAAGAACCGAACCGGTTTCACTCAGGCGGCGCAAAATGCGCAATGCTTCTCTTTCGAACGCTTCTTCCTGGGCAGCTTCATCCGCGATCACGACCGCGTCGCCTGCGTCATCGGACATGGAAAAATGTGTTTCTGCCAGCGATTGCAAAGCAGCATCCACCAATGGATCGTCACGGCGCATCTCGATACGCCGGATTTGCCGGAGGATGGTTGACGCATGGCAGCCTGCCGATCTCGCGATATCGCGGATCGAGCGTCCGGTTTCGGTATGAGCAAGGTATCTTTGCGCCCCCTCTGGAACCCATGCCGGAATGGTGAAAGCCATGTTGTTTTCCATGATTATTTGCCCTCGTCGACAAAACAAAATGTCACTTTTCGCCCTCGGATTGCGGGTTAACCAAATCTAACTAGAGGTCCATTCGTTACTCGTTCGTTAACCTCACAAGGCACGAACCAGATTTGATTCAAAAAGATAAACAGTCGTGAAACCATCGTTCGGAGAGGCTGTCACGCAGGCAACACCCGCTTAGGTTGTGCATTTAATGGTCCCGTAAACCTTCAGACACAGGACACATAAGATGCAGGACCTGATGACAATGATCTCAACGCTTCACCGCCCACGCATGTTGGCAAGAGCCGCAAATTTCGGAGCGAGAGAGTACAACCGGGACAGGCATCTGCAACGTATTCTGGGATACGGATCATTGCCGGGTTCAGGTCAGGCCCTGCTGCGACTGATGGAGATGGAAAAAGAGGTAAATGAACTGCGCAAAGAAGATGATGCCGCATACTCTCTGGTCCGGCATCTCGACATTCTTATCGCGCTGTTGGGTGAGGCGCGGCTGTATCAGGCCAGCCGCGCCCCGGTCCTTCAGTAATCAGGAGAACGCATCCGGCATGGAGGCCTTTTTCTCGGCGATATAGGCTTCCAGCGCTGCGGCTGTATCCGGTTCCATATGCGGTTGCTGGTAATTAGCAAGCAGGTGTTCAACCCGCGCAGAGGCCAGAGCCCGCGTATCACGTGCGCCTTCTTCCTGCCAGGTTTCATATGGCTTGTAGTCCAGCAGATCGGACTTCCAGAACGATTCCTTGAAGTTCGCCTGCGTGTGGGCACATCCTAGGTAATGCCCGCCCGGGCCAACTTCCCGGATCGCATCCATGGCCTGCGCGTTTTCGTCATAGGCCACGCCTTTGGCCAGCGAATGCAAAACACCCAACTGGTCGGCATCCATAACGAATTTCTCGAAGTCGGCCACCAGGCCGCCTTCCAGCCAGCCGCAGGCATGCAACATGAAGTTCACGCCAGCCAACAGTCCCATATTCAGCGAGTTCGCTGTTTCATAAGCCGCCTGCGCATCCGGAAGTTTCGAGCCACAGAACGATCCTGCGGACCGATAGGGCAAGTTCAGACGCCGCGCCAGTTGACCCGCGCCATAGGTGATATGCGCAGCTTCTGGTGTTCCGAAGGTCGGTGCACCTGAATTCATGTCGATCGAAGTCACGAATGCACCAAAGATCGCGGGTGCACCGGGACGGACGATCTGGCTGTACGCCACACCGGCAAGAACCTCGGCCAAAACCTGTGTCAAAGTACCGGCCACCGAGACCGGCGCCATCGCGCCGCCCACAATAAAGGGCGAGATGATGCAGGCCTGATTGTTACGTGCATAGACTTCCAGCGAGCCCATCATCACATCGTCGAATGTCATCGGCGAGTTGATGTTGGTCAGCGACGTCATCACCGTGTTTTGCTGAACGAACTCCTTGCCGAACAGGATTTCGCACATTTCGACCGAATCCTGAGCCCGGCTGGGATCGGTCACAGAACCCATGAAAGGCTTGTCCGACAGGGTCATGTGCGCCTTCAACATGTCCAGATGGCGTTTGTTCACCGGAATGTCGGTCGGCTCACACACAGTACCGCCCGAATGGTGCAACCACTTGGACATATAGGCGAGTTTCACGAACTTGTTGAAGTCGTCCATCGTCGCGTAACGACGGCCGCCCTGTGCATCGCGCACGAAAGGAGGGCCGTAAACCGGGGCCAGAACCATGTTTCGACCACCGATTACGACCGATTTCTCGGGGTTGCGGGCATGTTGGGTAAACTCGCTGGGCGCAGTTTTGATCAGCTCACGAGCCAGGCCACGCGGAATGCGCACGCGTTCACCGTCGATATCCGCGCCAGCGTCGCGCCAGCGTTCCAGAGCGGCAGGGTTATCAACAAAGTTAACACCGATCTCTTCCAACACGGTTTCCGCATTGTTTTCGATGATCTCCAGTGCCTCTTCATTGAGGATTTCGAAGTTCGGAATGTTGCGTTCGATGTATTTCGCGGTCTCGATACGAACTGCAGTCCGCTCGGCACGGCGGGCAGCGCCACCGCCACCTCTCGCCCTGCGCCGGGTGTTTGCCTCGGTCATGAGAAGATCCCGTGTTGTTGGTTAGATTGAGCGTTTGATACAGGTTTGCCGGAACGCAAGCATAGGGATTGCGGCACGTTGGGGGAAAAAGCGACATTGCCGTTCTGCAATCCCGCCAACGGGCTGCCATTGGGGATAATCGGATTTTGGAAAGTGCGGCCCAATTGTTACCGCACCTGTCTACTTCGGATCACGAACGGCGGGAAACACGAGTGCCGAAGGCCTGTGTGGCGATCTTCATCGAATCCCGCGCCGGAATCGGACCTCGCTCTTGCGAAATGTGCAGGCTTGCCCTAAGGCGCTGACATGACCCAGACATCCCACGACCGCCTTCTGATCATCGACTTCGGCAGCCAGGTTACGCAGCTTATTGCCCGCCGCCTGCGCGAACTGAATGTCTATTGCGAAATTCACCCTTACCAGAATGTCACGATGGATTTCGTGCGGGAAATGGCCCCGCGCGCCGTGATCTTCTCGGGCGGGCCGGACAGTGTGACGCGCGAAGGGTCGCCCCGTGCTCCGCAAGAGATTTTTGACTACGGCGTGCCGATTCTGGGCATCTGTTATGGCCAGCAAGTGATGATGCACCAGCTTGGCGGCAAGGTCGAAAGTGGCCATGGCACCGCCGAGTTCGGTCGGGCTTTTGTCACGCCAAAAGACGAACTGGAAATTCTGAAGGGCTGGTTTGACGACGGGGATGAACAGGTCTGGATGAGCCACGGTGACCACGTCAGTGAAATCGCGCCGGGATTTCAGGTTTTTGGCACATCGCCTAACGCGCCCTTTGCGATCACAGCCGATCCAGCGCGCCATTTCTATGCCGTGCAGTTCCACCCCGAGGTGCACCACACGCCCAAGGGCGCGAAGCTGTACGAGAACTTCGTCAAGCTGGCCGGTTTCAAGGGCGACTGGACCATGGGGGCCTATCGCGAGGAGATGATCCGCAAGATCCGCGAGCAGGTTGGCGACAAGAAGGTCATCTGCGGTTTATCTGGTGGCGTTGACAGCTCGGTCGCGGCGATCCTGATCCACGAGGCGATTGGAGACCAGTTGACCTGCGTCTTCGTTGACCACGGGCTGTTGCGCAAGAACGAGGCGACAGAAGTCGTCGGCATGTTCCGCGACAACTACAATATCCAACTGATCCACGCGGACGAATCCGAACTGTTCCTTGGCGAGCTTGAAGGGCAAAGCGACCCGGAGACCAAACGCAAGATCATCGGCAAACTGTTCATCGACGTGTTCCAGAAACACGCCGATACCATTGAAGGGGCCGAGTTCCTGGCCCAGGGAACGCTTTATCCGGATGTAATCGAATCGGTGTCATTTTCGGGCGGTCCTTCTGTAACCATCAAATCGCACCACAATGTCGGTGGCTTGCCGGAAAAGATGGGCCTGAAACTGGTCGAACCCCTGCGAGAGCTGTTCAAGGATGAGGTTCGCGCGCTTGGCCGTGAACTTGGCCTTCCGCAGAGTTTCATCGGGCGTCACCCCTTCCCCGGGCCCGGTCTGGCAATCCGCTGCCCCGGCGAGATCACACGTGAAAAACTGGGTATTTTGCGGGAAGCCGATGCGATCTATATCGACCAGATCCGTAAACACGGCCTCTATGACGACATCTGGCAGGCTTTTGTCGCCATCTTGCCAGTGCGCACGGTAGGCGTCATGGGTGATGGACGCACCTATGACTACGCCTGTGCGCTGCGGGCCGTCACATCTGTCGATGGCATGACCGCAGACTACTACCCGTTCAGCCATGAGTTCCTGGGCGAAACGGCAACGCGGATCATCAATGAGGTTAAGGGCATCAACCGGTGCACCTATGACATCACATCGAAACCACCCGGCACCATCGAGTGGGAATAACCGGTGGGTGTCTGCGTAAAACTTAACTGATTGAGCTGCAAAACGTCCTTCTCATTCAAGCTATTGTTCGGGGCAGTCATCTATACGACCTTGAATCTGGTGCACCTTCGACGTTTGAATGGCCGGGCAAACCTAGCCTGCTTATCATAAGCTCTTGGCCTTGCGGTCTTTTGGCCGCGCGGCTACGCGACGAACCTGAGGGACGCCCGAAATGAGCCATGCGCAGAAAGACGTGTTGAAGGCCGGTCTATGGATGACAGGTGCGATCGCCTCATTCTCATCCATGGCGGTTGCAGGGCGTGAGCTGAGTTCTGCGCATGATACCTTTGAAATCATGATGTATCGCAGCATCGTGGGGTTCGTTGTTGTTGCAACAGTCCTGACTTTAACGCGCAACTGGCAGCAGGTTTCAGCCGAACGGCTGGGATTGCATGCTTTACGAAACACCTTACACTTTACAGGGCAAAATCTCTGGTTCTACGCCGTGGCAGTGGCTCCTTTGGCACAGGTTTTCGCGCTGGAGTTCACTCAACCGCTTTGGGTGATCCTGCTTTCGCCGCTGTTTCTGAACGAACGGTTGACCCCGCTCAAGTTGATTGCGGCGCTAATTGGGTTTTCAGGGGTTCTGATCGTCACACGTCCAGGCGCTGCCCCCCTGAGCCCCGGCTTAATAACAGCAGCGGCATCAGCGGTTTTCTTTGCGTTTACAACGATTACCACCAAGAAGCTTACGCGATTTGCCAGTATTGGGTGTATCGTTTTCTGGCTGACCGCAATGCAAGCGGTCCTTGGGGCCACAGCCGCTGGCATCGACGGTCAGATTGTGCTTCCGACAATGCAAACCGCGCCCTACTTGATTCTGGTTGGGTTGGCGGGTTTGCTGGCGCATTTTTGCATTACCAATGCCCTGTCTATCGCCCCGGCAACCGTCGTAATTCCCTTTGATTTTGCACGCCTTCCGACAATCGCGGTGATCGGAATGATCCTCTATCACGAGCCCATCGACCATTGGGTGCTGATCGGCGCCGCTATCATCTTTGCAGGCATTTTCCTGAACATCTGGTCCGAAAATCGTAACAGTTTAGCAACAGTTCAGAACTGTAGTGGCAACAAGTAACGCACCGTCACCAGTTGACCTTAAACTAACTGAAAAGAAAGTATCGCGCATTACACACGAGTAGGCGCTGGACTCACTCAATTCTTCGCCAGGCAAATACTCGAAAAAGTTCGGGAGGACAGAATGAAAACAACACTACTCGCAACGTGCGCTTTGTGCGTTGGAGCAACGGCTGGTTTTGCAGGCGGCCTGGACCGCAGCGGTCAGGGTATCAACCTGATCTTTGAAGAAGGCTCTGCAGTTCAGTTTCGGTTGGGGTATACCGACCCAAGCGTGACCGGTACGATGCCAGACGTTTTTGGCACAAATGGTGGCCAACCCGTTGATTCAGGTGAAGTTGCGAACGACTTTTTTACACCGCACTTGGGGTACAAAACGGCGCTTACAGAAAAGCTTGATTTCGCCATCATGTATGATCAGCCCTTCGGTGCCGATATTCAGTACGCGAGCACGTATCCCTTGTCTATCAACCCAATTCCCGGCGGTCGAACCGACAGCCTGAGGGCGACAGCGGATACAGATGCCATCACAGCGCTGCTGCGCTACAAATTCGATGGCGGGTTCAGTGCGATCGGTGGTATTCGCGCGCAGCGCGTCAAGGCCTCGATAACTGTTCCCATTACCGCAGGCTATCAGGTGGATACCAGCGCTGATACCGCATTTGGGTATGTTGTTGGTGTCGCCTGGGAAAAACCCGAAATCGCAGCACGTGTATCGCTGACTTATAACTCCAAGATCAGCCACGACCTTTCGCAGACAGAATCGCTCAATCCGCCTCCTATCCCACCAATTCCGCCGGGGACTGTGGCAACGTTCAACACCACAAGTGAGATTGAAACACCGCAGTCAATCAACCTGGATTTCCAGACCGGTGTGGCGCCCAAGACATTGTTGTTTGGCTCGATCCGTTGGGTCGACTGGCCGCAGCTTGTGTATAACCCGCCAAACTATCCGCCGACCACGAACCTGGTTGACTATGACGAAGCCACCTTCACCTACTCTCTGGGTTTGGGCTATCAGTTCTCGGAAGAGTTTTCTGGTGCTGTGACACTGGGCTACGAATCTTCCCAAGGTACGCCGGTGTCGAACCTCGGCCCGACAGATGGGTTCTGGAGCATCGGTCTGGGTGGCACCTATTCTCTTGAGAATGCCAAAATTTCCGGTGGTGTACGTTACACGGATATCGGAGATGCCACCGCGAATGGCGCCGGTCCGGCGGCACGTGGTACATTCACAGGCAACAGCGCCTGGAGCGTTGGTTTCCAGATCACATACGCTCTGAACTGATCTGAGTATCATATGTTCCTACAAAGCCTCGCAGTTTCTGCGGGGCTTTTTCGCATGAACCGGGTCGCCGTTGGTTAACTTCAATGAAACAGTGCCCGTATGGATGCACAAAAACACCTCTCTCTTCGCGCCTGGGCCGAGCTTTTGTTGCTTGGACTGATCTGGGGCGCCTCCTTTGTTTCCATCCGGGTCGCTCTGGACACGCTTCCCGTGATGACGTCGGTTTTGCATCGCACATTCTGGGCCATGCTTGTCTTGTGGCTGGTGACTTGGATCAAGGGGATCAAGGTGCCGCGCTCGCCCGGTATCTGGGGCGCTTTTTTGGTCATGGGGCTATTGAACAACGTCATCCCCTTTAGCCTGATGGCTTGGGGGCAGCTGTACATTGACACGGGTCTGACGGCGATCCTGAACGCGGCGACTGCGATCTTCGGCGTTCTGATTGCAGCACTGTTTTTTCGCGACGAACGATTGACAAAGACCCGGCTACTGGGTGTCTGCCTGGGCTTTCTTGGTGTCTCAATCGCGATCGGAGTGCAGAATTTCTTGAATTTCAGCCTGCAAAGCACCGCTCAGATTGCAGTGTTGACCGGAACAGTTTCCTACGCATGTGCCGCGGCTTGGGCGAGGCAAACGTTATCGCACCTTTCCCCAGTGATTGCCGCCGCCGGTATGCTGACGGCTTCGACAGTGCTGGTATTACCAATAACACTAGCAGTTGATGGAATACCCAGCTTGGCGTTACCCGCGATAACCTGGGCGGCCATCGGGTATTATGCGATAGTCGCAACGGTCGGCGCATATCTGCTTTACTATCGGGTTTTGGCAATGGCCGGCAGTGGCAATCTGATGCTGGTGACGCTTGTCATACCCCCGGTCGCTATTGTTCTGGGCGCATTGCTGCGCGAAGAGTCCCTGTCCCCAAACGCCTTTCTGGGCTTTGCCGTTCTGGCGATTGGCCTTTTGGTTCTGAATCGTTCGTCCCGGCCCAATTGACGCCGTGCGCTGCCCGATTTAGCTAGGGCAAAAAGGACAGCGCAAAATGATCTACACCTCAGCCAATGACTGGCGCACCGCAAGCCGCAAGAAAGTGCTGTTCTTTGGCATGTCAGGATTAGGCAAGACCTACGTATCCAACATCCTCAGAGATTCCGGGAACTGGTTCCACTACTCGATCGATTACCGGATCGGAACGCGCTATATGGGCGAGTACATCACCGACAATGCCAAGGCCGAGGCCATGAAAGTTCCGTTCTTGCGTGAACTGCTGTTGTCGGATTCGATCTATATCGGTTCGAATATTTCATTCGCCAATCTGACACCTGTTGCTGCTTATCTGGGCAAGCCGGGAAACCCCGATCTGGGCGGCTTGGACATGCCGGAATACCGCCGCAGGCAGGAACAGTTTCGCTTGGCCGAAATTCATGCGCTGCTGGACACCGAATACTTCATCGACCGCGCCGAGCGTCTGTACAAATATCCTCACTTTATCTGCGATACGGGCGGATCCATCTGCGAGTGGGTGGATCCCAAAGACCCAAGGGATCAGGTTTTGTCCGAACTCGCGCGGCACACCCTCATGATCTGGCTGAAGGGTGACGAGGGTCATACGGCCGATCTTGTGCGCCGTTTCGACAAGGCCCCAAAACCCATGTCCTATCAGGCCGATTTCCTGACCCGTTCCTGGACTGAGTATCTGGATCAACACGGCTGTGCAGAGGCCGAGGTCGACCCCGATGACTTTGTCCGCTGGACCTATGCGCAGGCCCTTGCCCATCGTCAGCCCCGGTACGAGGCGATGGCAAAGAACTGGGGCGTGACGATTGATGCCAACGACATCGGCAAGATCCGCGATGCCGCCGATTTCGATGAGTTGATCGAACGCACCCTTGAGGCCAGACGCAATAACGCCTAACTACCAGTTTTCCCTAATCTCTTCGAAGTCAGACACATGCCCATCAAAATTCCCTCTGATCTGCCCGCCTTTGACGTCCTGAACAAAGAGGGCGTTATGGTCATGTCCGAGGATCAGGCAATGCGTCAGGATATTCGCCCCCTGCGCATCGGGTTGCTGAATCTGATGCCGAAGAAGATTCAGACGGAAAACCAGTTTGCGCGCCTGATCGGCGCAACCCCGTTGCAGATCGAACTGTCATTGATCCGTATGACGGAACATCAGACAAAAACCACTGCCGCCGAGCATATGTCCGAGTTCTATCAACCTTTTCAGGAGGTCAAGGACCAGAAATTCGACGGCCTGATCATCACTGGTGCGCCGATCGAGCATCTGGAATTCGGTGACGTCACCTATTGGGATGAAATCAGCGAAATCTTCGACTGGACCCAGACAAACGTTCATTCAACCTTTGGCGTTTGCTGGGGCGGGATGGCGATGATCAACCATTTTCATGGTGTCCGAAAACACATGCTGGATGCCAAGGCCTTTGGCTGTTTCCGTCACCGCAACCTGAACCCTGCATCACCTTTCTTACGTGGGTTCTCTGACGATTGCGTTATCCCGGTCAGCCGCTGGACGGAAATGAAACAAGTTGAGATCGACGCCGCGCAGGGTTTAACGACCCTGCTGGGCAGTGATGATGTGGGCCCATGTCTGGTCGAGGATCCCAGCCATCGCGCGCTGTATATCTTCAACCATTTTGAATATGACAGCGACACGCTGAAACAGGAGTATGACCGTGACGTCGCCAATGACACGCCCATCAACGTGCCGATCAACTACTATCCGGATGATGACCCATCCAAGACACCTCAAAACCGTTGGCGCAGCCACGCGCATCTTCTTTACGGAAACTGGATAAACGAAATCTATCAGACGACGCCTTTTGATATGAGCGAAATTGGCCGCTAAAACATTGATATCCTTTGGCCTCATCATTCTGGGCCTTGCCGTTGTGACTGCGTGGCGCAGCGCCCGGAACGAAGCACAGGCAGAAGCGGCTTTCCCACCCGAAGGCCAGATTCTTGATGTCGACGGGATCGCCGTTCATGCGGTTATCATGGGGAATGGGCCGGATGTTGTCCTTCTTCACGGCTCAAGCGGCAACACCCGCGACATGACCTTTGCGCTGGCACCCATTCTGGCGGAAAACTACCGCGTCATCGTTTTTGACCGGCCCGGCCTGGGGTTTTCAGAAAGTTTCAACCCAGACGGTGAAACGATCACGGAGCAAGCGGATATCCTGCAAAAAGCTGCTGCCCAACTTGGGGCGGAAAAGCCAATCGTTGCGGGCCAAAGCTATGGCGGTTCAGTGGCACTTGCATGGGCGGTCACAAGGCCCGAGGATCTCTCGGCGCTTGTTCTGATCGCACCTGCTGCCATTCCGTGGGAAACGCCGCTGGATGGGTTTAACCAATTGGCATCTACCACGGTCGGCAACGCGCTCGCCCTGCCCCTGATCTCTTCCTTCGTGCCCGATTGGTACGTGACACGGGCATTGGACACTGTATTTGCGCCCCAATCGGCCCCCGCTGGATATGCCCAGCATTTCGGACCCGGCCTGACCATCCGGCGCAGTTCCATGCATGCAAATGCCAAGCAACGGGCCAATCTATTGGATGAGATAACCCAATTGCAGCCAAAATACGGTGAGATTTCAGTGCCAACCGAAATCGTTCACGGCACCGCCGACGACACTGTCGGCCTCGAGTGGCATTCCCAACGACTGATCCAGCAAATCCCGCAGGCCGAACTGGTCGCGTTACCGGGGATCGGTCACATGCCGCAGGTTGTCGCAGCGCCCGAGGTTGCCGCCGCAATTGATCGTGCAGCGCGGCGTGCAGGTTTGCGTTAATCCAAGCTCTAATCCATAGTCGGATATGGGTTTTATCGCGAGGTGACATATGGCCCGGACCGAAAAAGGTTCTATCGAGAAGTATTTTCAGGAAAGCGCGCCCAAAGCTGTGCGGGACGAGATCAAGAATTCGAAGAAAGGCGAAATCCTGAACCCGACCTACCCGTATAGCGAGAAGATGAAGACCAAAGACTATGAAGAGCAGATGGAACTGCTCCAGATCGAGCTGGTCAAAATGCAATCTTGGGTCAAGGACACGGCGCAACGGATCGCCATCATCTTCGAAGGCCGCGATGCCGCCGGTAAGGGCGGAACGATCAAACGGTTTCGCGAAAACCTGAACCCACGCGGCGCGCGCAATGTGGCGCTCAGCAAACCCTCAGAGACTGAACGCAGTCAATGGTACTTTCAGCGCTACATCCCTCACCTGCCTGCCGCTGGCGAGATCGTGTTCTTTGACCGCAGCTGGTACAATCGCGGCGTGGTCGAGAACGTCTTTGGTTTCTGCACCCAGGAAGAGCGCGAGCAGTTCTTTCGTCAGGTTCTGCCGCTTGAAACGGGTCTGGTCAATGATGGCATCAAACTCTTCAAGTTCTGGCTCAATGTCGGGCGGGCTGAGCAGCTGAACCGCTTTCTGGCCCGTGAAACCGACCCATTAAAGCAATGGAAACTCAGCCCGATTGACGTGGCTGGGTTGGACAAGTGGGACGAATACACACAATCGATTTCAGAAACTCTGACCCGGTCACATTCAGACGTATCTCCTTGGACAATTGTCCGGTCGGACGACAAGAAACGCGCCCGTCTTGCAGCAATCCAAACGGTTTTGCACACGCTGGACTATGATGAGAAGGACGCAAAAAGCATTGGCGACATTGATCCCCTGATCTGCGGTGGTCCGGATGTCTGGGAAGCCTAGGTTGCGTTTTCACCCTGCCCGGCCAAGGATTTCAAGGGCAAGCGTTGGACGACCGTGTGTATTTGGTCTATCCCCTTGTCTTCCAATACCTAATCAAAGAACCTGAGGCCGGGATGTCGAAACGCGGTTATCATCACGGAAACCTAAAGCAAGCCCTGATCGAGGCAGCCTTGTCCCTGATCGAAGAAAAGGGGCCGACAGGTTTTACGTTATCTGAAGCCGCCAAAACCGCTGGCGTAACACCCGCCGCTGTCTATCGCCATTTTGAAGGGCGCGAAGACCTTATCGCCGAAGCTGCACGGCAAGGGTTCGAGATGTTCGCGGACCTGATGCAATACGCTTATGACAAGGGCCAACCCTCTGCCCTTGCCGCCTTCGAGGCAACCGGGCGGGCCTATCTGGCTTTTGCGCGGAAGAACCCCGGCCATTACATCGCCATGTTCGAAAGCGGAATATCGTTGAATCGCACCCCCGAACTATCAATGGCCGCCAATCGGGCCAAATCGGTTCTTGAAAAAGCCGCCGACGACCTGTCACAACATATTCCACCTGAAAAGCGCCCGCCCGCGTCGATGTTCAGCGCACATATCTGGGCGATGAGCCATGGCGTGGTTGAATTATACGCGCGCAATACCGGAGCGACGTCACCCTTCCCCCCGGAAGACCTGCTGGAAAGCGGCATTGGAATCTACCTGCGAGGGCTGGGCCTGATCCCGCAGGACGACTGACACCTGTCAAAAAGTTCGGCTGCTTTGCGGTAAGCTCAGCCCGGACGTTACGTTGATCAGATTCATCTCGCCCATTCCCTTTATATCAACACGTCCCAGGTCCGAGACCTGAAATTCGTCAATCAGGGCGTATTTCATCTCTTCCGGCGCAACGATTTTCATAGGATTGGCGAAAATTTGCAGTCGGGACGCGATATTTACCGCCGGACCGAAAACGTCGTAGACGTATTTCTGAATACCCACGACAGACCCGACCGCGGCCCCCATGCCCAAACCGATCCGGGCCTGCCATTTGTGCGGGTGGCTTTCGTTCCGGCGTTCGAGATAACGCAGGAAACGTACCGCGCAATGGGCCACTGCCGTCGCGTGATCGGGTGTCGGGTCAGGCATGCCTGAGACCGCAAGATATGCGTCACCAATTGTTTTGATCCTTTCACACCCGAATTGCTCAACGATCCTGTCAAACGCTGTGAAAATGTCGTTCAACTCGCTCAGGGTCACTGTCGGGTCGGTCTTGGCCGCGAAATCGGTGAAACCCACAAAGTCCAGCATGACTACAGACACCTGCTTGTAGAGCTGCGGAGTGACAACACCGAAGGTTTTGAACTCTTCATAAACGGCCCGTGGCATCAGGTTCAAAAGCAGCCGTTCAACCCGCTCTTTCTCGCGCTCCAGCTCTCGCGTGTTGCGTTCGACCATGGTGGAATAGCTGTCGATCATGCTTTCCAGCTCGCGAATGCGCGTGATGTTCTGGCATTCGACAATCAGAACCTGCTCGGACAGCCCTTTGGCCAACGAAACTGCGACTGCAAAGATCAAGGTCCGCCGCTTCGGCTTGATTTGCAATTCAACCGAATATCTCAAGCCCGATTGCTTGACGTCTTCCAATTCTTTGGGATCAAGGGCGGGAAGAATGTCCGTAAGAGTACTGCCGTTCTCGGGGGTTCCAAACCACTCCGAAAACGGCCCGTTATGAAAAACGAACTGAAGATCCGAGGCGCGCACCACGGCAATGCCGACACCGATGGCGCGTAACAGCTGTTCGTTTATTGCATGAATGCTCATGCCGCGTTTCGGGCGACGATAATTGAACGCTTCCCTTCAATTGCAGCCAGCGCGGTTTTGATATCCTGATCGGACATACCATGCACGCTCAGCGCTTCGCCAAACAGCTCAGCCATCACATCAAATTCGTCGTGTGAAATACTCAGATGCCTGTGTACGGCTTCGATCCTGTCATCACTGAATGACGCCGGTCCGCCAATCAGGGACGATACAAACTTCGTCTGATGATCAATCAACCGCGGCATATCAATATCTTCAAAATAATGGCCGATGTCATCCGAATCCAACGCCATTTCATAGAAGGTCATCACGACACGGCTAATCGTTTTGAAGCCACCGTATTTATCATAAAGCGTTTGCGCCACACGAAAACCCAAGAGTTACCGAACAAAAACACTGTAATTCTATATCAAATGGACATTTTTGTTAATGTTTATGGTATTTTTTTCGTTTTCCGGCTTAACGCGCGTTCATTTTAGGAAAAGCAAAAGTGTCCTGGATTTAAAATCCTGCGCTTTCGAAGACCCGGCGTGGTACACGAAACCACGTTGTACACAGCCGAGACGCTGGGGCGGGTTTGGGTTTCTGACTAAGGGGGTAATGGCGGAGAGACAGGGATTCGAACCCTGGAGACGGTTCCCCGCCTACACACTTTCCAGGCGTGCGCCTTCGACCACTCGGCCACCTCTCCGTGCCGGCGATGTTTGGACCAATGTCATGAGATTTGCAAGGCCCCAATTCGGTGAAATCATCGGAAAGGATCAATTAAATCCGGTAGTCTACCCAGAGCGTCAAGCGACCAGAAACGCGACCTTTCAGCTGTCGGGCTGGTCGTCAGATTTCATCGCCCGCGTCAGGGTCCAGATCAGATTCTGTCAGCTCAACTGGCTTTCCTGCCGTTGAATCGGTTGTGTTCTGTTTGGGCGCAAGGCCTGCCTCTTTAACCTTGTTCGAGGTCTGCAAAGCTTCGGGATTGCGCAACCAGATATCACGCTGTGCAAACGGCACCTCGATACCCGCTTCCAGAAAGCGTCGATTGATCTCGTGGTTCATGTCGGATTTGACGGATAAAACCCAGTTCACATCCCGTAGGATCGCTCTGATCTCGAAATCCAACGCATCCGCTCCAAATCCCTGAAACACTACACTGGGCGCCGGGTTGGCCAGAACCATCGGGTGGTTGTTTGCGACCTCGCCCAGAATGGTCTCGACCAGCCGTGTATCTGTTCCGTAGGCGACACCGACCGGTACAATCACCCTTCCGATGGTATTGCCACGTGTGTAGTTGGTGACGACGCCGCTGATCAGGTCCGAGTTTGGAATGATCACATCCGTTCTGTCGAACGTCTCGATCCGGGTCGATCGGACGGAGATGTCACGCACGTAGCCCATCATCCCGTTCACATCTATCCAGTCACCCTTGGAGATCGGCCGTTCGACCAGAAGGATGATACCGGACACGAAATTAGACACAATCGTTTGCAGGCCAAAGCCAATACCGACAGACAGTGCACCCGCAACAATTGCCAGAGACGACAGATCAAACCCCGCGACCATGATCGCGGCCAGCGCAGCCAGAAATATCCCGATATAACCCGAGCCAGCGACAATTGCGTTCTGCCCGCCCGGATCGATACTGGTTTTGGGTAACAGCGAGTTGCGCAGCCCGCTTTGCAACAACCGCGTCAGCGTATAACCGATTGCGAAAACGGCGATAAATGTCAGGAAATTGCTGGGTGAGATCGTGACACCACCGATGTCAAAGCCAAGCAACAGACGTGACCATACTTCAAGCAGGTCCGTTTCGCGCGCGCCCCAGTATATCGCCAGAACAGGCAGCGCGACGATGGCCAGTGCAAAGCCCACCAAGACTGAAAAAAGAGAGTCGCGCGCAGCGTCGCCCTGCCCTGTGATCCATCCGTATATCTGACTGACAAACCGTTGAAAAATTGCCAGTGCGGCAATCAGAACCAGTGTTTTTACCGCCGGAAACACAATCGCTTCGGCCGCATTAGTATAGCCAACCAGTGCCAGTACGGGTGTTGCGATCCCCAGCAGGAACATGGCCTTGCGCAGGAATTCTACCAATTGGCTGAATCCGGCCGCCCTTGTGGACGCCGTTTGATCCAGCAGGTGATCGTTCGTCCGGATTTGGCGCACACGGAGCAAAAGCAAAGCCGTTCCGACGATCACGGGGAAACTGATGACCGCACGGGTCGCGTCCGAGACGTTTTCGATCTGCTGGAACAGAAGCGCCAATTCATGCAGGATCAGCATCAAAGCCAACAGATCGATGTAGATGCGCAACTCGGTGATCCGCGCGGAAGACAGCCGCTTGAACCCCTGCGAAGCACCAATCACGTAAATCTGTCGGCCGATCCAGTCATAGAATAAGGCGATTGCCGCCCAATACGGGATATTCTCCAACAACAAACTGCCGCGCAGGCCCGGAATACCCGATAGGCTGATCGCCGTAATGGCGGCAACAACACCAATCCAGGGCAACAGGATCCGCAGCAGCGAAATGATGAAGGACCAGGCACCTGTCCCGGCTCCACCCAGCAATCTAAGATAGTCGCCGCCCTTCTCTGACCAACGCTTGCCAAAGATCAGCAGAACTGCCGCGAGGATCACCAAAAACAGAATGCCCAAACCGCGATCACGGATGCGTTCTTTGACAACGTCCGACCGCAGGTTGGCAAATATTTCATTCGCCAGGCTCAAAAGCGCTTCTTTTACATCCTGCCATGCAGGTCCCCAATATACGGGGTTGATCGGCGACGGACCGCGCTGGAAAAACTCCTTCGTTTGCCGTTTCCGGATAATCTGGTCGATTTCACTGATCAATCCGTTTGCGCGGCTATACGCTTCTTCGGAAATGATGCGAGGCACGCGCAAACTGTTGAGCTGATCGTTAAGATGAGTTCGCAATTTAGCGATATCTTCAGGTTCGGTCGCGTCCCCTTCGGGTTTCGGACCAAGCGCCTTGATCTGGCTTTCCAGCGTTGCGATACGATCCGTGTTGGCGCTGCGCGCCTTGTTAAAGTCCTCGCGGTAACCGTTTATTTCGGAACGTAAATTCTCGAATGCCGCATTTGAAGCACGGTTCGCTTCGATCACCGACTCGGCACGGTCCGCTGTTTTTATCCAGCCCCGGTAATACTCGCTTTGCCTGTCGGTCAGCTGCGCAACAGCACCGCCTGCGAACCCGACAAGACACAGAAAAACCAGTGTCAGAAACAGGCGAACCTGCTTAGGCATCACACGTCCTCGAAAACGCCGGGAATGCTGCGCGGTGCTTCGGTCATCCAATTCGGTACCGGTAGGTCTTTCTCGCGCAGAAAGTCCGGGTTGAACAATTTGGACTGATACCGTGTGCCATAGTCGCAAAGGACGGTCACAATGGTGTGGCCTGGCCCCATTTCCTTGGCCAGACGCACGGCGCCCGCCATGTTGATCGCGGTCGACCCGCCCATAACCAGCCCCTCTTCGCGGAGCAGGTCAAAGATATATGGAAGTGCCTCGGTGTCAGTAATTTGATAGGAATGATCCGGCGTGAACCCTTCGAGATTTTTTGTTATCCGCACCTGTCCGATACCTTCGGCAATCGAACCTCCCTCCATCGCGATTTCACCGGTGGTGTAATATGAATAGAGACCCGCACCCATGGGATCGGCCAAACCGATTTTCACACCCTTGGGCTGCAGCGCTTCGGCAACCCCGGCCAACGTACCACCCGACCCGACAGCACAAATAAACCCGTCGACCTTACCATCTGTTTGTTCCCAGATTTCGGGTCCTGTGGTTTCAACATGGGCCTGCCGGTTCGCCACGTTGTCAAACTGATTGGCCCAGATCGCCCCATTGGGTTCGGTCTGCGCCAATTTCTCGGCCAAACGCCGGGAATAATGCACAAAATTGTTGGGGTTACGATAAGGTGCGGCCGGAACTTGAACCAGTTGTGCACCGGCCAGCCGCAGCATGTCTTTCTTTTCTTCCGACTGGGTTTCCGGGATCACAATCACGGTCTTGAACCCCATTGACGCACCCACTAGCGCCAGGCCAATACCGGTATTGCCTGCGGTGCCTTCCACAATGGTGCCGCCGGGCTTCAAATCGCCCCGCGCAACTGCGTCACGGATAATATAGAGTGCTGCACGATCCTTGACGGATTGGCCGGGGTTCATGAATTCGGCTTTGCCGAGAATATCGCAACCAGTTTCTTCACTGATGCGGCGCAGCCGGATCAGCGGTGTTTTTCCTACTGCGTCAGCAAGATCTCGTGCAATGCGCATGATGGCCCCTTGTCGTTTTGTACCATCGAAGATTTACAGCCGCACCGCCGCGACCACAAGCGGGATAGTCACCCGCGCAATCTGTCCCGGTGGCGGGCCAGCCAATAAGCCAGAGACACCAATTGTAGATCCTTGAAAACATGGCGATCCGTCATGTCTATGAATTCGTCGAACGGCAGGATTTGACTGCGGATGTCTTCACCTTCTGTGTCCAGGCCACCGGTGATTGTGGTGTGCGTCAACTCACCCAGACCAACATAAAGATACATGAACCCGGTGGAAGATCCGCTCGAGGTGTAGGCACCGCCAGCATATTCCAGCCTGTCAAAACGAATACCCGCCTCCTCCATCGCCTCTCGATGCGCGGCCTGTTCGGGTGTCTCACCCGGATCAATCATCCCGGCCACCGCTTCCCAAAGCCAGGGTTCCGGATCGTTGTTCAGGAAAACCGGTGGTCTGAACTGTTCCACGATCAAAACGGTATCGCGGACCGGATCATAGGGCAGAACGCCGACCGCACTACCCTGCAACAAGCTTCCACGGCGCAGTACCGGCCCCATGCTGCCGTCATGCCGCCGATGTTGCAGATCGATTTCCTCCATCCCGAAATAATCAAGATACACCCGGTCATGGCGATGCACGATCACGTCTTTTGCAATGTCCCGCGGATCACCGGTTCTCCGCTGCCCGGCCATAATCTTTGACCAGGCACGCGTTTGAGTGGCGCGAATACTGCGGGCCAAGATCCGGGGATCAACCTTCCCGAAATAGGCCATCTCTTCCTCAGCGGCGAGCGTTGTAAGTTCGCCCAATCTGTCCGCCCAGTCCTGAAGCGACCACAAATCACCCGGTCTCCAGGCATCGGGGGCAGGAAAAAAGACCTGCGCTTCGGCCTCGGTCCCGTCTTCCAATTCGACCTTCAACGGCTTCAGATCATAGTCGAATGACCCTTCGTAATAATCAAGCCTGGCCAGATCCACAGACGACAATTCCTGCACCAGTACACCTTCGGCACTGGCACCTTCCATTTCCAGGATCATTGGGAAATCCTGCCCCTGAACAGAATGGACAGCATGGCCTCGAAGTTGGGCGGGCCGCGCTTTGGTTTTGCTCAGAGGATGACCAAGAACGCGTTCCAACAACGGCAAGTGTCGCAGCGTTCCATAAAAAAACAAATCAGACAAAGTCGATCTCTCTTGTCGGGAAACGGATCAGCGCCATGATCGGGCGGCCTGTTCTGTGGCCAGTCCCGATACAACAGCCCCAATTAGGAATGCAATCAGGATTTCCGGGTAAATCAACAGCTTACCGTACTCAATCCCGATCTTGAAAATGGCCAGAATGGCCTCAAATGGGCCACCGTAACGATTGCGCATGGCAAGCCGGAACATTTCGTAACAGCCCTGCACGAACAACGCCCAGAAAATCAGCGAGGCGACACCAGTCAGACCGTTATTGATCCCAGCAGTCCAGCCGCGCCCTGCACGCTTGCCCATGATTCCCCACCCGCATACCGCGCCAAGGCCCATGTTAACCAGGGTAAAGTACCCGTAATCCTTACCTTCTTCACCGTTTTCGATAATCATGCCAGAGACAATGAATGCCAGCACGATGAGACAAACGGCGGCTACAAGACGCGAGGCAGTGGGCATGTTACGGTCCGTCAGTTAACTTGCTTTGATACGGTGATCTGTGTCACATCGCAATTGCGCGTGTCAAAGGCTGCGCCACAGGCAGTCAAATAATAATTCCACATGCGGCGAAAACGCTCATCAAAGCCGAGGTCTGCGATCTGTTCCCATTTTGCATTGAACGTCTCATACCACCGCCGCAGCGTCAGGTCGTAACTTTTGCCGAATTCTTTCGACTTCACCACATTCAAACCCGCCTGATTGATCTGCTGCCGTAGGATCGTGGGCGACGGAAGCATTCCACCCGGAAATATGTATTTCTGAATGAAATCAACACCGTTCTTGTAATAATCCCAGCGGTGGTCACTTACGGTTATGATTTGCAAGGTCGCTTGCGCCCCTGGCTTCAGCCTCTCACGAACGGTTTCAAAATAAACCGGCCAGTATTTTTGACCCACCGCCTCGAACATCTCGATTGAGGCTATGCCATCATATTGTCCACGCTCGTCGCGATAGTCCTGCAACTTGAATGTCACTTGATCTGAAAGCCCTGCTTTTTCAATACGTTCATTAGCAAACTTGAACTGTTCCTCACTAATCGTAAGGCCGGTTACATGCAAACCCCGCTCTTTCGCGGCATATTCGGCAAAACCGCCCCAACCGCATCCGATTTCCAGAATGTGGTCACCGGGTTTGGCCCCCATTTCATCGACAAGGCTGGCATATTTGGCAGTTTGCGCCTTCTCAAGACTTTCTTGCCCGGTCTCAAAAATGGCGCTGGAATAAGTCATCGTGTCATCCAGCCACAAACCGTAGAAGTCGTTACCCAGATCATAGTGGTACGAGATATTCTTTTTCGCCTGCGTCCGGCTATTGCGATGAAGCCAGAACCGCAGCCGTTCATAGGCCTGGACAAGGAACTTTCCAGTAAACCCGTCATAGACGGTTTCGGACCCCAGATGGACAAGATCCATGAATGAGCGCAGATCAGGCGTGCTCCAATGTCCTTCAAGGTAGGCATCAGAAAACCCCAGCTCGCCTTCGCGGATCAGACGGGCAAAAACATCTCCGTCGTGGATATCGATCTGAGCAACAGGCCCTGCCTTTGGCCCCTCTGCGCGAAAGATGCGGCCATCAGGCAATGTTATGTCTAGTCGCCCCGACTCCATTCGGGCCAGCATCTTGAACACCTGGGCGAAATACCTGGGCAGATCCGACTGCCCCTCTATCGTCGTCAGCACCATCCGCTCTCCCCTCTGCGGCACAGGTATCAGGCTAGGCCGCGATTTTGTTTCTGGCAAGTTTTCAGTTCCTTAGTGGGATTTTCGGCTTTCATACGCACGCAAGGCGCGGTTTCGTCCATCCGCCAGTTTCACGACAGGTTCGGGATAATCCGCCTGCGGACACAGGTTCCATGAACCGGGAAGCGCAGCGAAATAGGAAAGTGCAACGTCACTGGGTTTCGTCTGGCCTTCGGCGATCCAGCGCCGCATGTAAGCCCCCTGCGGATCAAACTTTTCCGCCTGCGTTTCGGGGTTGAATATACGAAAGAAGGGCGACGCATCGGGGCCTGATCCCGCAACCCACTGCCAGCCCATGGCGTTACAGGCTGGGTCCCAGTCAATCAGGCAATCCTCGAACCAGTTTATCCCGATTTTCCAGTGTGTCATCAGATGTTTGGTCAGGTAACTGGCAACAATCATCCGGGCCCGGTTATGCATACGGCCTGTCACATACATCTGCCGCAGGCCAGCATCGACGACAGGAATTCCGGTTCGGGCCTGCCTCCAGGCGGCAACTTCAGGGTGATCTGGATCGATATTCCACGGGAAATCATCCCATTCCGCTTTCCAGTTATCAGTCAGCAGATGCGGTGAGTGAAACATCAGGTGATAGGCAAACTCACGCCAGACCAACTGCCGCAGAAATGCCTCGGCGCCGGGGGTTCCCGTCATCGCAGCCTGTTGAACCCTGTGCCAGACCGTGCGTGGCCCGATCTCGCCCAATGAAAGGTATTCTGACAGGTTTGATGTTCCGTCCAGATCCAACCGGTCACGGTCATTGGAATAACGGGGGACTTGGTCGAGAAAGTGCTCAAGTCGATCGCGGGCGGCCTTCTCGCCGGGTTGGACATAGGGGCGCACGATTGCAGCGCCTCGGTACATGTCCGCACCCATATGCCAGGTGCTCAGTTTATCACTGGAAGGCCAGGTTGCAGGCCCCGCCAAGCGTGACACCAACGCATCCGGCGCTGGCACGTCCCGCCGCTGAACCGCGCGCCACATAGGGGTGTAGACACGAAACGGCTGGCCCTGCTTTGTTGCTACTGTCCAGGGCTCAAAAAGCAAATGACCAGGAAACGACTTTGCGCTTACACCCAGTTCGGACAGCGCCGTTTTGATCTGTGTATCGCGTCTGATCGACGCTGGATCATAGGCCCGCGACCAATAGACAGCCTTTGCGCCCGTCTCTTTGACAAGTGTCCGCAATTGCTCAAGCGCATCGCCACGCCGCAGGATCAGACGGCTACCAAGCCTCGTCAGAGCGTCGCAAAAGACCTCCAGACCCAACCCCAACCGCCATTTCGGGGCCGCGCCAAGGTGTTGCACAAGAGGGTCATGAACAAAGACTGGTATGATCGGACGACCGCTTGCAACAGCAGCAGTCAATGCCGAATGGTCCGACAGGCGCAGATCCCGTCGGAACCATAAGATGATTGGGGACCGCTCGAATTCCATTTCCGCCCTGTTGTTTTCTTCATTCTACGAATCCAGGCGGAAACTGGATCACAAAACGCGTTCAAGCGCCTCCAAAAGCTGATCAATCTCCTGCTGCGAGGTGTAATGCGTAAAGCTGACCCGCAAAACGCCCTGTGCCGGATCTACTCCCATCGCTTGCAATGGGCGCACAGCATAAAAGTCGCCGCCACCAGCCATAACACCGTATTGCGCCAGTTCCGCTGCAACAGGTTCAGCCGGGCGGTTCAACGACAGCGCAACAGTCGGCGCGCGCCGGGTGGCGTCTGATGTGCCGATCAGACGTACCGCATTGCGATCCTTTACCGCATCCAGAACAGGCTGCAGTAAGGACACCTCGTGCGCGCGCATCAGATCATGAGCAAAGGCACCCTGCTCTGCCGCGCCCATGTCAGGCCCGCCGTGATGAGCACACAAGAGCTCGACGTAATCGGCCATACCTGCACTTGCAGCAATCTGTGCATGATCCGGGCCCGCCGGGGTAAAGCGTTTATACAGAACGTCAGCGTTGAAATAATGCGCTTGGTTGGGCAGTAACTCTCCCAGTGTTCGGCGAATGACCATGCACCCCTGATGCGGGCCGTAGGTTTTATAGGCCGAAAACAGGTAGATATCCGGCCCCAGATCACCAACGTTCGGAAACCCATGCGGGGCGTAAGATACGCCGTCCACGCAGACAAATGCGCCGGCCGCGTGGGCAATCGCAGTGATCTCGGTGACCGGGTTTATCTCTCCCACCACATTGGAACAATGCGGGAAACAGACCAGTCGCACTTTTTCGTCCAGCATGTTTTCCAGATCCTGCGGGTTCAGTGATCCGGTTTCAGGATCGATCTGCCACTCCCGCACTTCAATCCCTGCCTCGGCCAGACGACGCCATGGGCCCGAATTTGCCTCGTGATCCTGATTGGTCACGACAATCGCCTCGCCAGGTTTCATCCATTGCCTGAACGCCTGTGCCAAAACATAGGTATTCTGTGTCGTCGAAGGGCCAAAGCTCAGCTCATCGGTTTCAACACCCAGGATGGCGGCCATGCGCACGCGTGCCTCATCCATCTCGGCACCTGCAAGACGGCTGGCCTCATAAGGGGCGTAGGGCTGAACCTTTCGCTGCGTATAGAACCGCGTCAACCGGTCGATCACCGGCTTGCAGGTATATGACCCGCCCGCATTCTCAAAAAACGCCTGTCCTTTCAGGCTGGGTTCGGAAAAAGCCGGAAACTGTGCCCGAACGAAATCGATATCCAGAGAGCTCATGCCTCATTGCTCCTTAGTTGTGCTGTCATATCAACAAGATGCCCGCTCATGTTTCCGGACATCTCAGAAATCATGGCAGGTCTTCCAGCCCAGCCTGTGCTTGCGCCATGGGCTGACGAAACACCGGGCAGCCCTTCACTTCGGAAGGACAACGCTACTTAGACAGCACCATCCGCGACCGTCAAGCTGAAGCAAAAGAAAAAGCCCGGCGGGGTTGCCGGGGCTGAATTTCTAACACTCTGGGGCAGGTCTCGTTCGGGTCTCAACCCTGAACTTTGGTATATGTCCCCTCGCCTGCAAGAATTCCACGGAAACCACCGGGCTCATCCAGACCAAAGACGATCAGAGGCAGGTTGTTGTCACGCGCCAGCGCGATGGCTGACGCATCCATGACCCGCAACCGCTTGGCTAGAACGTCGTCATAGGTGACCGTGTCATAACGCACCGCGTCGGCATGTTGTTTGGGATCCTTGTCGTAAACGCCGTCGACACCGTTCTTGCCCATGAAAATCGCCTCACACGCCATTTCATTGGCGCGCAAGGTCGCCGCGGTGTCGGTGGTGAAATACGGGTTGCCGGTACCGGCCGCAAAGATGCAAACCCTTTTCTTTTCAAGGTGTCGTACGGCGCGGCGGCGGATATACGGCTCGCACACTTCATCCATGCGAATGGCCGAAATGACCCTGGTGAACACCCCAATCTCTTCCAGGGCAGATTGCATACCCAGTGCGTTCATCACCGTGGCCAACATCCCCATATAGTCTGCTGTCGTCCGCTCCATACCCTGAGCAGATCCACTCAGGCCCCGGAAAATGTTTCCGCCACCGATAACCATGCAGATCTCAACGCCCAGATCGTGAACCGATTTCACCTCTTGCGCGATGCGTTGAACTGTCGGCGGGTGCAGGCCAAAGCCCTGATCCCCCATCAATGCCTCTCCTGAAATTTTCAACATGACACGTTTGTATGTGGTTTTCGGGGTTTCGGCAGTTTCAGAAGACGGGGAAAGGCTCATGTTGCGCTCCGGGCTGGCACGGGGTTAATTTCCGGCGCAAAATGAAGCAAAAGCTCCGCAGGTTCAATGCGGTTGGTGAGGATTGAGGCAACCGCATATGACCCGGCGATCAACAGACGCGATATTTCAGCAATTACCCCCTATTCCCGACGACAAACCTGTCCTGATTGCAGGGCCGACGGCATCCGGGAAATCAGCACTGGCGCTGGAGATCGCCGAACGGCATGGCGGGGTCGTCGTCAATGCAGACGCAAGTCAGGTCTATGACTGCTGGCGAGTGATCTCGGCCCGACCATCTGTCGAAGAAGAAACACGCGTGCCGCATCTGCTCTATGGTCACATCGCCTATGATCAGGACTATTCTGCCGGTCACTGGCTGCGAGAAGTGGTGCCACTGCTAACCGGGGGCCAGCGGCCAATCATTGTCGGCGGGACAGGATTGTATTTCTCGGCCCTGACCGAAGGCATGGCCGAAATTCCTGCGACCCCAGCGCAGGTGCGGGCCGAAGCAGACTTGCTGACCGTTTCTGAGCTTGTCGCCGGGGTCGACGAACAGACACTGTCTGGCCTGGATATGCAGAACCGCGCGCGCGTGCAGCGCGCTTGGGAAGTGCAGCGCGCCACTGGTCGCAGCCTGTTATCTTGGCAGGCCGATACGCCACCGCCAATTTTACGGCTGGATGATGCGGTTCCTATCGTTTTTGACGTCGACAAAACGTGGCTTCTGGATCGGATTGAACGCCGTTTTGATCAGATGCTGGAGCTGGGCGCAATCGACGAAGTACGCGCCATGCGGGATCGTTTCGACCCCGTTCTTCCCGCCTGCAAAGCCATTGGCGTGCCAGAACTTATGGCCTATCTGGATGGAATGATGACGTTGGATCAGGCCCGTGAACGGGCCACGATCTCGACCCGGCAATTTGCCAAACGTCAACGCACGTGGTTTCGGGCAAGAATGAAAACATGGAATCACGTCGATTTCTCAAAGTGATATCTGGTGTTGTTCATTCCGCTGGATTTGATAGCGAAAGCAATTTGATCAACAGATAAAGAAGAAGTTTCTCGTCTTTTATCAGTAATTTGACATCGAAATTCCGCAAGAGGCTCCCCCTGCGGTGTGTCATATAGGTATATCCCTATCGAAATATCAACAATGCGGTAACGTCGTTTTTGTGCATTTTATGTCGATTCCGAACGTTGACGTTGAGTGATTTCTGGTGCCGAATGGCGGCATGGGGATGCACAGAGTCCAAAAACCGGAATCCTTCTTTCTTTCGACCGGACAAGCCCGCGTCGCTTAGAACAAGAACAAATCAACAAAATCAATGTCACAGGGAGACATTTATGACCAATACGGCAATCACCAACGACAAGGTGCACTGGGCGGCCGAGATGCACGCGCAGGAATACCGTGACGGCAAGCTTAGCCGCCGGGAATTTCTGGTCCGCGCGACGGCGCTGGGTGTCGCTGTACCGACGGCCTATGGTTTGATCGGTCTGCAATCGCCTGCGGCGGCACAAGAGCCGCAGCGCGGTGGTACCATCCGCTACCAGATGGAAGTGCGCGCGCTCAAAGATCCGCGAACCTATGACTGGACGCAAATTGCCACTTTCACAGCAGGCTGGCTGGAGTACCTAGTTGAATACAACAACGACGGCTCGTTCAAGCCAATGCTGCTGGAAAGCTGGGAAGCCAACGCCGACGCCACCGAATACACATTGAACGTTCGCAAGGGCGTAAAGTGGAACAATGGCGATGACTTCACAGCCGAAGACGTGGCCCGCAACATCGAAGGATGGTGTGACGCTGGTCTGGAAGGCAACTCGATGGCATCGCGTATGGCGTCGCTTATCGACGAAAGCACTCAGAAAGCTGCGGACGGCGCAATCACCGTTGTCGACTCCCATACTGTCAAACTGAAGTGCAACGCGCCTGACATCACGATCATCCCGGGCATGGCGGACTATCCCGCTCCTATCGTTCATAGCAGCTTCGATGCGAACGACATGCTTTCAAACCCGGTCGGCACAGGTTTCATGCTGCCTGACAGCCACGAAGTTGGCGTTAAAGGCGTGCTGGTGCGCAACGAAGGCTTCGACTGGTGGGGATATGAGGCCGGAAAAGGCGGCTATATCGACCGCATCGAGTTCATCGACTACGGCACTGACCCGGCTGCATTCCTTGCGGCTTATGAGGCCGAAGAGATCGACATGAACTGGGAATCTGTTGGCGAATTCGTCGACATCTTCGACGGAATTGGGCTTGTGCGCTCGGAAATCCCGTCGGGCTTCACCATCGTTATCCGCCCGAACCAGTTGGCCGAAGACGAAAACGGCAACAAGATCTATGGCGACAAGCGCGTTCGTCAGGCTTTGGCCATGGCGGTGGACAACGAAGTGTGCCTGGAGCTGGGCATGTCAGGCTACGGCATTCCGGCTGACAACTGCCATGTCGGGCCGATGCACCCCGAACATGACTCGGCCGTGACTCGCATCCCGTACGATCCTGCCGGGGCGAAAGCCCTGATGGATGAAGCGGGTATGGGTGACTTTGAGCACGAAGTTCAATCGATCGACGATGACTGGCGCCGTAACACTACGGCAGCGGTTGTAGCGCAACTGAACGACGCGGGTATCAAGGCCAAGCATACAGTTCTGCCGGGATCGACCTTCTGGAACGACTGGACGAAATACGCCTTCTCGTCGACGAACTGGAACCACCGCCCATTGGGTACGCAGGTTCTGGCGCTGGCCTACAAGTCAGGCGTTGCCTGGAATGAATCAGGTTTCGCCAATGCAGAGTTCGACGCCCTGCTGTCCGAAGCGAACTCGATCGCCGACGTAGATAAGCGCCGCGAAGTAATGGCCAAACTGCAGGCGATCATGATCGACGAAGGTGTTACGATCCAGCCTTACTGGCGGACAGCGATGCGCCATCACCGCGACAATTTGGTAGGTGTTGAAAAGCATATCGCTGACCTGCCGCAGCTTTATAAGTTCGGCTTCACGTCCTGAGCGAAAAAGCAAAAGGCCGCGCCACCCCGGCGCGGCCTCTTCGTCCTGAATGCGACGAACAAATAATAACAGCTAAGCGTGGCGTTCCATGAAACCCGCGCTAGCCGACCCACAGGGGCAAATATGGGACTTTTCATTCTAAGGCGCGTTGGCATCATGCTGTTGACGGCATTGTGTCTGACATTCCTGGTTTTCTTCTTAACCAACCTCTATCCTAACCTCGAGAAGCTGGCGAAAACGCAGGGCAACTTTCGGATGTCGGATGAACAGGTTGAGAGCTACCTGAGCAAAAATGGTTACCTCCAATCCACTCCGATAAAATACGGCGAATGGCTGGGTGTCCTGCCCTCTTATCGTTACACGAATGAAGACGGAACCGTTCAGGGAAGATGCATTCTGCCGGGCAAAACCGCCGAAGAATCTCCGAATTTCTGCGGAATCCTGCAAGGGTATTGGGGCTATTCGACTGTCTTCAAGGAAGAGGTTTCCACCGTTGTTGGGAACCGGTTGGCTCTGACTGGTCGTCTGATGCTCTGGGTCATGTTGCTGATGGTTCCGTCTGCGTTGATCCTTGGTGTTTTGGCAGGAATGAAAGAAGGATCTGCCACTGACAGGACGTTGTCGACCTTCGCCATCACAACGACGGCGACGCCGGAATATGTCTCGGGCGTGATCTTTATCGCGATCTTCACCTCATCCGCAGTTGGTTTGAAGTGGTTCAAAGGCACGGCCACGCAAGCGATGGAGAACCCGACCTTTGAGAACTTCTTCCTGCCGGTCCTGACCATTGCGCTTTATGGGATGGGCTATATTGCACGGATGACCCGCGCCTCGATGACCGAAGTGATGACGGCGCAATATATCCGCACCGCGCGCCTTAAGGGTGTCTCGTTCCCGAATATCGTCATGAAGCACGCGTTGCGTAACGCGCTGATCGCACCGTTCACCGTCATCATGCTGCAGTTCCCCTGGCTGCTGAATGGTGTAGTGATCGTCGAGACCCTGTTCAACTACAAGGGCTTCGGCTGGGCGCTGGTTCAGGCCGCAGGCAATAACGACATTCAGCTGTTGCTGGCGATTTCGGTCGTGTCGGTCTTTGTGGTGCTGGTGACCCAGCTGATTTCGGATATCGGCTATGTCTACCTCAACCCGCGCATCCGCATTTCTTAAGGAGGGTTAGATCATGGAACCACTTACCTGGACCGGCTCTATCGCCTTCCTGAACCCGCTTTTTGCCCTTGGCCTTGCGCTAATGGTCTTGTCAATTGCCGTCTGGATGCTGGCCAGCATCGTGCTGCCCGAAGACCAGATGACGGTGAACCCGGACGGTACGTTGAGCTCAAGCTCGGGCCTGCGGACACTGATACAACTTGCACTGCGCTACAGTTTCTTGGCCAGTGTCGGAATCGCGCTCGCCTATATCGTACTGGGCGTACTAATGGGCACAAGCGCCGGGATTATTGGCGCCATGTCCCAGCAGTTTTTGCCCGTATAGGTGTCGTTGATCATCCTTTATGCCATGTCGATCGCTTTCAAACGCAAGCTTGGCCTCTACGGCAAACTGTTTGACAGTCCCATCGGCATGATCGGCTTTGGCCTTGTAATGTTCTGGGTTTTCACCGGAGTATTCGGCGCGATGGATTTGATCGTCACGCATGACCCGCTGTCGCAGGTTTCGGGCATGAAGAACAAAGTGCCAGGTACGCCACTTTCCAATCTAGAGGACGGTCAATACGCCTGGTATCTGCTGGGTGGCGACAATCTGGCGCGCGATGTGTTCAGCCGCATGGTCAAAGGGGCATGGATTGTTGTTCAGATCGCCCCGCTTGCCACGATGTTTGCCTTCATGGTTGGCATCACGCTGGGTCTTCCGGCAGGCTATTATGGTGGTCGGCTGGATACTTTGCTGTCGTTCCTTGCGAACCTGATCCTGGCCTTCCCGGTGATCCTGCTGTTCTATCTGCTGGTCACGCCCGAGATCGTTGCGACCGGTGTACCGAACTATATGGCGGCCGTCTTGTTCGTATTCCCGATCATCTTCCTAGGTGTGCTGCTGAACTCACGCTACTATACCAGACCGAACTTCCGAACACCGCTGCTGATCGGAGTTTTGGGGGTAGCGGGTTGGTTCTACCTGTCTCTGATTTCGACCGGTGGCTACATCATCAATACCGACGCCTATCGTATCTGGGGGCTGCCGACCTATCTGGATCTGTTCGATATTCCAGGCGGTATTCTGGTGGTCTTTGTCTCGGTGGTCTTTGTGAATTCGCCGACCGTGTTCCGCATCGTGCGCGGACTGGCGCTGGACATCAAAACACGGGACTACGTGGCGGCAGCACAAACCCGTGGCGAAGGTCCGTGGTACATCATGTTGTGGGAAATCCTACCCAACGCGCGCGGCCCGCTGATCGTCGATTTCTGTCTGCGTATTGGCTATACCACCATCCTACTGGGAACCTTAGGTTTCTTTGGTCTGGGCCTGCCACCTGAAAGCCCTGACTGGGGGTCGACGATCAACGAGGGGCGCAAGCTTTTGTCGATCTACCTGCACCCTGCTCTGCCACCCGCGCTGGCCTTGTTGACGCTGGTTCTGGGTCTGAACCTGCTGGCCGACGGGTTGCGCGAAGAAAGTCTGAAAGACTGATGTGAAAGCGACCGGGGGGCCAGCCCCCCGGACCCCCCGAGATATTTTTAGCCAGATGAAGAGGATCCCCTCGATCTGGCGAGGAGATACAAGATGAGCAAGATGGCGGATTATGACGGCCCGATCCTTGAGATCGACAAGCTGTCGATTTCCTTCTTTACCCGCCTGCGGGAAATTCCGGCCGTGATGGATTTCTCTGTCAGTGTGCAACCCGGTGAAGCTGTTGGTCTGGTCGGTGAATCCGGTTGCGGCAAATCCACGGTGGCGCTGGGTGTCATGCAGGACCTTGGCAAAAACGGTCGCATCGTTGGTGGTACGATCAAGTTCAAGGGTCGTGATCTGGCGGAAATGAGTTCAGACGAATTGCGCGACATACGCGGCAATGAGATCGCGATGATCTATCAGGAGCCGATGGCCTCACTGAACCCGGCAATGAAGATCGGTAAGCAGCTGATGGAAGTGCCCATGATTCACGAGGGCGTCAGCGCGGAAGAAGCGTATTCGCGCGCGCTGGAAGTTGTCACCGATGTGCGCTTGCCGGACCCCGAGCGAATGCTCAACTCGTTCCCGCACCAGCTGTCAGGCGGTCAACAGCAGCGCATCGTGATCGCGATGGCCTTGATGTCGAAACCGGCGCTGCTGATCCTTGACGAACCAACAACGGCACTTGACGTGACGGTTGAGGCTGCCGTGGTCGAGCTGGTGAAGGATCTGGGCAAGAAATACGGCACTTCGATGCTGTTCATTTCGCACAACCTCGGTCTGGTTCTGGAAACCTGCGACCGGCTTTGCGTGATGTATTCGGGTGAGGCAGTCGAGCGCGGCTCGATCAAGGATGTGTTTGACGAGATGCAGCATCCTTACACGCAGGCCCTGTTCCGGTCGATCCCGCTGCCGGGGGCCGACAAGAATTCGCGCCCGCTGGTGGCTATACCGGGGAACTTTCCCCTACCCCATGAGCGGCCCCCTGGTTGTAACTTTGGTCCGCGCTGCGACTATTTCGAAGAGGGTCGCTGTGACGCCAAGGACATCCTGATGGAGGCGGTGCCCGGAAATGACCGGCACCATACCCGTTGCCTTAAATTCAAAGAGATTGACTGGAACGCACCAATCACGGTGGGTGAACAGAAAGAGAAAGGTGAGATCGGCAGGGTCGTTCTGAAGATGGACAACCTCAAGAAATACTATGAGGTTGCAGCAAATGCCCTGTTCGGCGGTGGCGAAAAGAAGGTTGTGAAGGCAAACGAAACGCTCAGTTTCGAGGCGCATGAATCCGAGACGTTGGCCATTGTGGGCGAATCCGGTTGCGGCAAGTCCACCTTTGCCAAAGTTCTCATGGGTCTTGAGACGGCCACGGAC
This sequence comes from Ruegeria sp. CH2, assembly GCF_056537065.1. Classification (NCBI taxonomy): domain Bacteria; kingdom Pseudomonadati; phylum Pseudomonadota; class Alphaproteobacteria; order Rhodobacterales; family Roseobacteraceae; genus Ruegeria; species Ruegeria sp. CH2. The sequence goes on along the minus strand of NZ_JBQFQV010000001.1, from coordinate 125,352 downwards.
GGGCAGATTCTTCTGGACAACCGCAATATCGAACAGGTGCCCATAGAAGAGCGCGACGCAAAGACCGTTGGTGAAGTTCAGATGGTGTTTCAGAACCCGTTCGACACGCTGAACCCGTCGATGACCGTTGGGCGCCAGATCATCCGGGCATTGGAAATCTTCGGTGTTGGCAATTCCGAGGCCGAGCGCAAGAAGCGGATGCTGGAGCTGCTGGATCTGGTAAAACTGCCGCGCGCCTTTGCCGACAGAATGCCGCGTCAGCTGTCGGGTGGCCAGAAGCAGCGCGTAGGTATCGCGCGCGCCTTTGCCGGCGATGCGCGCATTGTGGTAGCCGACGAGCCCGTATCGGCACTGGACGTTTCGGTGCAAGCTGCGGTGACCGACCTGCTGATGGAAATTCAGCGCGAGCACAAAACCACGTTGCTGTTCATCAGCCATGACCTTTCCATCGTGCGATACCTCAGCGACCGAGTGATGGTGATGTATCTGGGCCACGTGGTCGAGCTGGGCACAACTGATCAGGTTTTTGCCCCCCCCTACCACCCTTATACCGAAGCGCTTCTGAGTGCTGTTCCCATCGCCGATACATCGGTCGAAAAGCAGCACATCGTACTGGAAGGTGATATTCCTTCAGCCATGAACCCGCCACCGGGATGCCCGTTCCAGACACGGTGTCGCTGGAAATCCGAAGTGCCTGACGGCCGCTGCGAGTCACATGTGCCACCGGTGCAGACATTGGCCGAGGGTCATCAGGTGAAGTGCCACTTGTCCGAAGAGGTGCTGGCACGGATGCAACCCGTGATCAAAGTCGCGGCCGAGTAGGTTTGCGGATCTTCACTGGAAAGGGCCGGTCGTTGACCGGCCCTTTCTGTGAGCGCCGCGTTTCACGAGGAAACTGGCGGCGCCTGTGAGTGGTGGTTCCCTGTAAGACTCTCAGCCGGTCATGACATTGTTGCCGAAATGCATGAACTCCTGGTTCATACCAGCAATCTCTCCGGCCTCCAGTTTCAGGCTGGCACTGTCAAGCATCTGATAGCTTTGCTGTCCCTTTACCCACTCGTCTGCTGATTGCAGCGTGGTCAGCGTATAAGATGTGACTTCGTTCAGGTAATGAGTTGGGATAATGATCTTGGGCTTTAGCTTGGCCACGATGTCATTACCCTGATCGAAACTCAGGATATGTTGCGACCCGTCTACCGGAAGGGTCAGAACATCGACCTGTCCGACGGCGTCCCAAAACTCCTGAGGCGGATTGTGGCGATTATCACCCCAGATCAGCGTACGAATGCCGCCTGTTTCCACCAGATAGACCACCATATCCATATGACCCACATTGTTCGGTGGGCAGGCTTCGACCCCAAACTCGGCCAGTGCATTGGTCCAGTTGTACCACCCCGGCGCCACGCAGGCATGTTTATCTGCAAAACCGGTGATCTTGATATCGGCGAACTCGAAATTGCCCACCATCCTGTCCAGCACCATGGTCGAGCTTGGTCGTTCGATCGCGTCGTGATCGAAATGCGCATGTGTCGACAAGGTAATGTCCACCGAGATCTGGGGGAATTCATTGCGGAACCAAAGCCCCCATGCGCCCGACGGGTCATCACGCCAGGGGTCGAACAGGACCGTTGCGCCGTTGGGCGAGGTGATCTTGATGGCGCAATGGCCATAATAGTCGATACCGACAACTCCGGCACTGGCCTGACCCGTCGATCCCTGCAGGTCGATCACGTGGTTATTGTTTCCTGGCTGCAACCAGGCTTGAGATTGCGCCTCGGCCGGTTTTGCCCCCAGCACTGAAGCTGTCGCGCCAACACCGGCAGCACCTGCCGCCATGAAAAATGACCGCCGAGACAACCCCGGTGCCAGATGATCCCTGTCCCCTTTCAGGATGGTCGGTTTCAGATCCTTGCGATCCATATCTTTGTACCTCTCTGTTGGACGTGCGCCGTTTTTCGGAACCTCATCCCAGAGGGTAACAAGCCAAAGCACATCGGCTCAGACCGAAAAAATGGGGGTGAAATATGGGGGCAATCCCCATATTCGGCATTCACGAAATCGAGAGCAAATGACTGCGCAGGTTTTGATCCCGTCCCTCAAGTCCTAGTTTTCGGCGAATGTTGTTGCGGTGAAAATCGATTGTCGACGTCTCTCGGGACAGGGCCTTGGCAATGTCCTTTGTGGTTTTCCCAAACATGACCATCTGTGCAATTTCCATTTCGGTCGGGGTCATTGCCGCGAAGGCATCCGTCAACTTGTCAGACAGCGAAGACGTGATCTCGTTCAGGTTCTTTTCGGCCAGCTCAAGATAGACAAATTGCGCCTCGTCGCCGGAAATCTGCGCCCGAACCTTTTCAAGATACGGCAAAACTCTGCTACGAACCTGCTCGACGATTTCGTGATCCCGGTTCTTGCGGTCATCGTCGAGACTTGAGAGCAATACGCGCAACGCTGTGTTCGTCTCCTGCAACTCTCGGGTTCGATCCGAAACACGCGTTTCAAGCTGGGCAAGTGTTTCGTTCAGTTTCTCCTCCAACGCTCGTCTCAGATAAACCTCTTGCAACAAAGCCAAATCCGACTCGACCATGCGCGCGAACTGCGCCAGCCCCTCTCGGAACAACAAGGCCCGCCGGTTCTGTTTACGGTCCAGAACACAGATTGTGCCGAACACCGATCCATCGGGCCATTTCAGCGGTAAGCCGATGTAAAAGGTCATTCCGTGTTCCAGGTCGTCGTTGTCCGCCCAAACCGGATCACATTTGGCGTCTTCGACCACCAACTCTCCGTCACGCTCCAGAACACCCTGGCAATATAGCTTGGGGTTCAACTGGAAACTCAGACCGACCGGATATGGATTCTCGGGGTGATCGGATGTGATCAAAACCGCATGATCCGGCGCGTCGGTTTTCATGATCAGGCTTGCGGGCACGTCGGCCAGTTCTGCGACCAGATCAACAAGTTGCTGCCAGTTTGCCAGCGTTTCTTTGGAAATCTGCGGGTGATCAGCAGGCATAAGGGGCCTCACCAGTTACTGGGCGATACCCTGTCAGGTTAGTTGGAGGCGTTACACTGAATCAAGAATACGACACTCTGCGGCGCAGCATCGGTTTCAGCCGCCCCAGATAACCTTCACGTAGTTCTGGGTTTCCTTGTACGGCGGGATACCACCATGCTTTTCAACCGCATCAGGCCCCGCGTTATAGGCCGCCAGCGCCAAAGGCCACGATTTGAACTTGCGGTATTGCCAGGACAGATATCTGGCACCGCCTTCGAGGTTTTGCTTGGGATCATGCGGGTTTACGCCCAAAAGCTCGGCCGTTTGTGGCATAAGTTGCGCCAATCCCAACGCACCTTTATGTGACTTCGCCTGAGGGTTCCATCCACTTTCCTGCTGCACGAGACGCAAGAACAGATCTTCAGGGATGTTGTGAAGGCGGGCAACACGCCGCGCGATTTCCAGATACTCTCCGCGATATTTTCCTGAATATCGTTTGCTGACCTGATCGCGCGTTGTTTTGGGTTTCAGCCGGGCCGAGTCGCGGTACTGGGTTGCCGCACGAGAATCCAGAACCTTCGCCTGTTTCAGGAAAATATCCTTGCGGCTTTTGCTGGACAATGTTTGTGCCTGCACCGGCGCAACGGCCAATACAAGGCAGGCAACGGAAAACCCAGCAACCCAAGAACGCATCTTTGCTTATCCTGCTCGATCAAAACCAGTGGGAGTATAGGTATTCCCGCAAAAAATGAAAGCTTGGTAAATAGTACAGTAAGACTCTTGTTCGACAGTGTTGTATCAACTGTTTTCAACCATGATGCAGGCCGTATAGGGTCTCACGAAACTCATTGCGCCAGATTCGGCGCGTTTACGCAGAACAGAACGAGGATTTACATGGCGGGTTCAGTCAACAAGGTCATTCTGGTGGGAAATCTTGGCCGCGACCCCGAAGTCCGGTCGTTCCAGAACGGTGGCAAAGTGTGCAACCTGCGCATTGCCACCTCGGAAAACTGGAAAGACCGCAACACGGGTGAACGTCGTGAACGGACAGAGTGGCATTCGGTTGCCATCTTCTCGGAACCGCTGGCCCGCATCGCCGAGCAATATCTGCGCAAGGGCAGCAAGGTTTATATCGAAGGCCAGCTGGAAACCCGCAAATGGCAGGATCAGTCCGGTCAGGATCGTTATACGACCGAGGTTGTCTTGCGCCCCTATCGCGGGGAACTGACCCTGTTGGACGGTCGTAGTGAAGGCGGTGGCGGCAGCGGCGGCGGTTATGGTGGCGGCCAGGCCGGTGGCGGTTACGGTGACCCCTATGGCGGTCCATCCAGCTCTCCGGCGCCCGCATCGGGCGGAATCGACGACGACGAGATTCCGTTCTAAGTAAAACGGAGAAACAACATGACATGGTCCTTCTCTCTCGGCCGATTGCTCGGGTCCGAACTGAGGGTCCATGTCACCTTTTTTCTGCTGCTCGCTTGGGTCGGTTTTGCCGCTTTCTCAGCCGGTGGAATGCCAGCCGCGATTGAGAACCTTCTCTTTGTTCTGGCGCTGTTTGCCTGCGTTGTCGCGCATGAGTTCGGTCACGCCCTTATGGCGCGGCGCTATGGCATCAAAACCCCCGACATCACCCTTCTGCCCATCGGCGGCCTGGCCCGGCTTGAGAGAATGCCGGAAAAACCGATGCAAGAGGTTCTGGTGGCGCTTGCGGGTCCGGCAGTGAATATCGCTATCTTTATTGGCCTTGCCGCGCTTGGCGCAGGTATGCCGCTTGAGACCCTCGCGCAATTGGAGTCACCAAATGTGAGGATTGTGGACAAGCTGGCCTATATCAATCTGCTTTTGGCCATCTTCAACTTGATCCCGGCCTTCCCAATGGACGGAGGCCGCGTCTTTCGCGCCCTACTGTGTTTACGCATGAATCGTGTCAAAGCCACCCGAATTGCAGCCGTTGGTGGCCAGGTTGTCGCCATCGGGTTTGGATTTCTAGGGCTGAGCTCTGGCAATCCAATTCTGGTATTGATCGCCGTATTCGTGTTCTTTGCAGCCAATGCAGAAAGCCAGGAAGTCGCTTTGCGATCTGCGGTTCGTCGTGTTCTGGCCCGTGACGCGATGATCACCGAGTTTCACGCACTTTCTCCCAGTGATACGCTGAGCACAGCTGCACAAGCCGTCATTCACACCACGCAGCACGAATTTCCGATACTGGACCCAAATCACACGTTGCTGGGCTTTGTGACACGCGATCGCCTGTTCACCGCCCTTGCAAGCGACCAGCCCAGAACCGCACCCGCGACCTCGATCATGGATACAAACGTCCCCACAGTCCTGCTGACAACCGGCCTTGAGGACGTGCTGGAACACCTGCACAATGGGGCGCCGGCCATTGCAGTTCTGACCCATGGCGGTCGCATGATCGGTTACATAACCCGCGAAAACATCGGCGAGCTGATGGTCATTCAGGGTCGTTAACCCCTTGCGTCACACCGGGGCGAGAGCGTCCGACAGAACCGACAAGACCGCATCCTTCGGCACATCCGAAGTCACATATGCCTGACCAATTCCGTGGGCCAGGATAAACCGCAGTTGGCCGTCCACGACTTTTTTGTCCTGCCCCATCAGATCCACCAGCACCTCGGCACTTGGCAATTCGCCCGGAATATCAGCCAGATCCGTTTTCATGCCCATCGCCCGCAGATGTGCGCGTACCCGGCTTGGGTCCTCTTGTGAACACAGGCCAAGGCGGGACGAAAGCTCGAACGCAAGTGCACAGCCGATGGCCACGCCCTCGCCATGCAAAAGACGGTCGGAATACCCTGTGGCGGCCTCCAAGGCATGGCAGAAGGTGTGCCCCAGATTCAGCAGGGCGCGGTCACCTTGTTCGGTTTCATCCCGGGCCACGATATCGGCTTTCATCTGAACCGAGCGGGTTACCGCACGCACACGTGCGGCCATGTCGCCTGAAGACACACTTCGCCCGTTCGCCTCAAGCCATTCAAAGAAATCAGCATCCCCAAGCAAGCCGTATTTCACCACTTCGCCATACCCTGAAAGAAAGTCCCTCTGGGACATGGTCTGCAACACAGATGTATCGGCCAGAACCAGCGATGGCTGATGAAAAGCGCCGATCAGGTTCTTCCCCTGAGGGGCGTTGATCCCTGTTTTCCCCCCGACAGAGCTGTCGACCTGCGCCAGCAAAGACGTGGGGATTTGTACGAACCGAACACCTCGGCGCAGAACGGCTGCGGCAAAGCCGGCAAGATCACCAATTACCCCACCACCAAGGGCCACAACAACGTCGCTGCGTTCAACCTTTTCAGTCAACAGCCACTCAACCGCGCGTTCGAAATGTGGCCAGCTTTTTGTTGCCTCTCCGGCGGGTAAGGCCAGCGCGGACATTTCGATCCCGGTGGTTTTCAGACCCGCACGCAGCGTTTCCAGATGCAGATCAGCGACATTTTCATCTGTCAGGACGGCCACCTTAGGACGCGCCAATAGCGGTGCAATCCAATCGCCCGCGCGCGCCAGAAGATCCGGACCGATCTCAACGTTATATGACCTGTCGCCAAGTTCAACGTGTACTGTTTGATGCATTATCTGATTTCCAAAACATCAGGGCGCGCCAACAAGGCGTCGACAACCCGGTCCACCATATTCTCGATCGAAGTTTCGCCATCTGAATCCACGATCAGATCCGCCTCGGCGTAAACCGGAACACGCGCCTCGTAGAGGGCTTTCAAAGTCGCAAAAGGATCAGCGGTACGAAGCAGCGGGCGCGTGTCCTTGTGGCGAACTCGGCTCCACAAAACTTTCAGGTCTGCCCGCAACCAGACAGACGCCCCACGCAAGGTGATCAAACGCCGGTTGTCAGGCTGAAGAAACGCCCCGCCACCCGTTGAAAGGATGCCTTTTTTTTCGTCCAGCAGGCGGCTGATGACCTGTGTTTCCTTGGTGCGAAAAAACGGCTCCCCGTCCCGCTCAAAGATTTCGGGGATGGTCATGTTGGCGGCTGATTCGATTTCAGCATCACTATCCAGAAAGGGAACACCCAGACGCGCGGCCAAAGCGCGGCCCACGGCCGTCTTACCGGCCCCCATCATGCCCACCAGAACCACGGTTTTGTGCAGATCAAATCGGGTCTGCGCGTCCGCTGAATGCGTGTTATGCTTAATTTCGCTCATTTCACCGTGAATGACGTGATCTTGGGAAAAATGCCAGTTATAACTTGGTCAAAATCAAAAATTGAGGCAGCGTGACGCCATGAGCCGTCTGATCAAGTTCCTGATATATGTTCTGTGCCTGACATTCATCGGGCTGGTTGCCTATGCCTATGTCGGTCCATTCTTTGGTGTGGATTTCTCTGCGCCTCAAAGTGAAATTCGCGAGCCGGTTGTACTGGATGTCAACTAAGCAACTGCTTTTGGCAATCACACTGGCCGGGTCGGCACATGCGCAGGAACCCTTATCCGCCATCGAATGGCTGACAGACCCGCCGGAAAACCTGCCGGGAACCGTTCTGCTGGAACCACCGGTTACGCAAGATGGCGCATTGCCGGAAATTGAGGTGACTTCGCTTGAGGCACTATCGCAGCCGCTGGGCCTTGTTTCGTCCTCTGTCACCGGTCTGCCCGTCGACCTTTGGCAGGGCAGCGAGGCGGATCGCCTGGCCGAACTGATCGCCGACGTCCACGTGCGTGACAACCCGGCCATGCAGCGTTTGTTGTTCACGTTGCTCTTGTCTGAAACCCGCGCGCCGTCGGGACCTCTGGCCGAAGAAACCCTTTTGCTGGCCCGGCTGGATCGGTTGATGCAACTGGGTGCCGCTGATCCGGCACAATCGCTTGTTCAACTGGCCGGACCCACTGACACGCAGGACCGGTTCAAGCGCTGGTTCGATGCGACGCTCTTGACCGGGGACGAGGATCGCAGTTGTACCGCCCTTATTGCCGAACCGTATCTTTCGCGGGACTATGCGGCTCAGATCTTCTGCAAGGCCCGCCGCGGGGATTGGGCTTCGGCTGCGCTGACGCTTGAGGCGGCACATGCGCTTGAAATCCTTCCACCCGAGGATCTGGCGGTTCTGGACCGTTTCCTCAGCCCGGAACTGTATGAAGGCGCAGCTTACCTGCCGCAGACGGAAAACCCTGATCCCCTGACGTTCCGTTTGTTTGAGGCAATTGGCGAACGGCTTCCTTCCGCTCCGCTGCCGCGGGCGTTTGCCAATGCGGATCTGCGCGATGTCGCGGGTTGGAAGGCACAGATCGAAGCAGCGGAACGGCTTACCCGTATTGGCGCATTAACCCCCAATCAGCTGCTGGGCCTTTATACCGAGCGTGATCCGGCAGCCTCAGGTGCTGTCTGGGATCGGGTGGCCGCCGTTCAGCGTTTTGAAAGCGCGTTAGACACCGGGAACGCGGAAGCGATCGGAAAGACTTTGCAACCGGTCTGGCAACAGATGCGCGGTGTCGGGCTTGAGGTTCCGTTTGCCGAACTGTTCGCCGAGCGCTTGTCGTCTGTCACATTGCCGGTTGCCACCACCGAAATCCTGCGCTGGCGTATTCTGATGCTGTCGGGGCTTTACGAACAGGCCGCCTTGGCAGCGCCCGACACATCCAACGAAACCCGATTTCTTGCCGCTTTGGCACAAGGTGACCCCGGGCGCGCGGTGTCCCCGTCCCCTTTGGCTGATGCTGTCGCTCAGGGGTTTGAATGGGCAGCGCCTGTGCCGGGCGACATTGATGCGCTGCTGGCCAACGGTCAATTGGGCGAAGCCATTATTGAAGCCATGCAACTGTTTGCACATGGCGCACGGGGCAATCTGGTGGACCTGACAGCGGCGATTGCAACATTCCGGCGCGTTGGGTTGGAAGACACCGCGCGACGTGCGGCCCTGTCCCTTTTGATCCTGCAAAAGCGTTGATCATGGGCTCTCCGGCATCAGACGCCCTGTGGATTTCAACGTTCTTGCAGGCGCAGGCGGCAGAGCTTGGCGCGGCTACCAATACGCTGCTGGCCTATGGGCGCGACCTGAAAGATTTTGCCGAATGGCTGGACCGCAAGAAATCCGGATTTGATCAGGCAGATCGCGACCTGATCGAAGCCTACCTGATCGACTGCGATGCACAGGGCTTGTCACGTTCGACCCGCGCACGGCGTTTGTCTGCTATCAAGCAGCTGTACCGGTTTGCCTTCGAGGAAGGCTGGCGCGCGACCAATCCTGCCATTCAGATCAAAGGTCCCGGCCGGCAGAAACGGCTGCCCAAGACGCTGGATGTGCCCGAAGTTGATCGTTTGCTGGAGGCTGCTCGAAAAACCGGGCGAACCGAATCTGACAGGCTAAGAAACACCTGCCTGATGGAAGTTTTGTACGCCACAGGAATGCGGGTGACTGAGCTTGTCTCCCTGCCCGTCTCTTCGGCCCGTGGCGATCCCCGGATGCTGCTGGTGCTGGGGAAAGGGGGTAAAGAGCGAATGGTCCCCCTGTCGCCCCCGGCCCGGGATGCTTTGGCCGCGTGGCTGACCGCGCGGGACGAGGCCGAGGACTTGGCCGCGGAAAAAGGCGCTCAGCGCTCGCGCTTTCTGTTCCCATCACGCGGAAAGTCCGGTCATCTGACACGGCACAGGTTCTTTTTGCTGGTGAAAGAGCTGGCTGTACGGGGTGGTGTTTCTTCTGAAAAAGTCACACCACACACGCTGCGCCATGCATTCGCCACGCATCTGCTGGCCAACGGCGCTGATCTGAGATCGATCCAGACGTTATTGGGCCATGCAGACGTAGCGACGACAGAAATCTATACGCATGTTCTGGATGAACGTCTGGCGGAACTGGTGTTGCAACATCACCCGCTGAGCAAGGACCGCAATGAGGACAAGGGCTAAGACCTTGATTCAGCGGGGCGACGTCCCCATAACGGATGCAGTACACAAATCTATCAAGGACCAATGGAACCCTCACCTTCTATGTTCGACGGCGCATTCTGGGTTACGACCGGCGCTATCCTGTTCCTGCTTATCCTGTCCGGATTTTTCTCGGGCTCGGAAACGGCGCTGACCGCCTCGTCAAGGGGGAAACTACGCGTTCAGGCCGACAAGGGATCGCGCGGGGCTAAAAAGGCGCTGGAAATAACCGACGACAACGAACGTCTGATCGGGTCGGTTCTGCTGGGCAACAACCTCGTCAACATTCTGGCCGCGTCACTGGCGACGGCGTTGTTCACACGTCTTTTCGGTGAAAGCGGCGTGGCATTGGCAACGCTGGTCATGACCTTTCTGGTGTTGATCTTTGCCGAAGTGCTGCCCAAGACATACGCCATCACCAATTCCGAAAAGGCCGCTGCGGCCGTTGCGCCGATCATTAGCGTGGTCGTGACAGTGTTTTCGCCTGTTGTCGCGGCCGTACGTTTGTTAGTGCGTGGCGTATTGCGCCTGTTCGGAGTTCAGATCGATCCTGACAGCAACATTCTGGCCGTGCGCGAAGAAATCGCAGGCGCCCTGCAACTGGGCCATTCGGAAGGGGTTGTCGAAAAAGAAGATCGCGACCGCATCCTCGGCGCACTGGATCTGGGCGACCGCACGGTGGAAGAGATCATGCTCCACCGTTCCAACATCGAAATGATCGATGCGAACGCCCCACCCGAAGCTATCCTAAGGCAATGCCTTGAAAGCCCTCACACTCGTCTGCCTGTTTTCAGGGACGAGCAGGAGAACATAGTTGGCGTTGTTCACGCCAAGGACTTGTTCCGCGCGATGTATGCACAGGCTGGCAGCAGCGATGGCGGCACCGACCGGCTGGCCAGCTTCGACATCGGCAAGGTCGCAAATGCCCCCTATTTCGTTCCGGAGACCACAACTCTGGATGACCAGATGCGCGAGTTTCTGCGAATGCACGGTCACTTTGCGCTGGTGGTGGACGAATACGGCTCATTGCGTGGACTGATCACGCTTGAGGATATTCTGGAAGAAATCGTGGGCGAAATCGCCGATGAGTTCGATATCGCCGAAGAGGTGCCGGTCGTGCGGACGGATGATGGCCAATTCCTTGTCGAAGGCGCTATGACCATTCGCGATGTCAATCGTGCGCTGGACTGGTCGCTACCGGATGAAGAAGCCAACACTCTTGCTGGTCTGGTCATCCACGAAGCCCAGATGATCCCGGTTGTTGGGCAAGTGTTTTCGTTCCATGGCTTCCGGTTCGAGGTTACAGCACGCGAAGGCAATCGTATCACAGCCCTGAAAGTGCGGCCCTTATAGGGTTTGGACGCCAGACAAAAACGACGCGCTCTGTCGCTCGTATGACAGAATGCTTTATCGTTGATCTGCACCGTCCTACCAGAGATGGAGGAGCAGATGAAAAACACATGCCAGGTGGCCGTCATCGGTGGCGGCGTTGTCGGATGTTCGGTTCTTTATCACCTGACCAAGCTCGGGTGGTCGGACGTCATGTTGCTGGAACGGTCCGAACTGACCAGCGGATCGACCTGGCATGCGGCAGGCGGGTTTCACACCCTCAACGGCGACACCAACATGGCGGCGCTACAGGGATACACGATCAGGCTGTATAAAGAACTGGAACAGATCACCGGCATGTCCTGCGGCCTGCACCATGTGGGCGGTGTGACACTTGCCGACAATCAGGACCGGTTTGATATGCTGCTGGCGGAACGCGCCAAGCATCGGTTCATGGGGCTTGAGACAGAAATCGTCGGCCCGGAAGAAATCAAAAAGATCGCGCCCATTACAAATATCGACGGAATTATCGGTGCTCTTTACGATCCGCTGGATGGACATTTGGACCCCTCAGGCACCACCCATGCCTATGCCAAGGCCGCGCGAATGGGCGGTGCCACAATTGAAACCCATTGTATGGTGCGTGAAACCAACCAGCGCCCCGATGGAAGCTGGGATGTCGTCACCGACAAGGGCACAATCCATGCCGAACACATTGTTAATGCAGGCGGGCTTTGGGCACGTGAAGTTGGCGCCATGGCCGGTGTCTATTTTCCCCTGCACCCGATGGAGCATCAATATCTTGTCACCGACGCGATCCCACAGATCGAAGCAATTATCGATGCGGGTGGCGAGCATCCGCACGTCATGGATCCGGCAGGTGAAAGCTATTTAAGGCAGGAAGGGCGTGGCCTGTGCATCGGGTTCTACGAACAGCCCTGCAAGCCCTGGGCAGTAGACGGCACCCCTTGGGATTTCGGGCACGAGTTGCTGCCCGATGACTATGAAAAGATCACCGACAGTATCGAATTCGCGTATCGCCGCTTTCCTGTGCTGGCTGAGGCTGGGATAAAATCGGTGATCCATGGGCCGTTTACCTTTGCCCCTGATGGCAACCCGCTGGTCGGCCCTGTACCCGGAATGCGCAACTACTGGTCGGCCTGCGGTGTCATGGCCGGGTTCAGTCAGGGTGGCGGCGTTGGCCTGACGCTGGCGCAGTGGATGATCGAAGGCGAGCCCGAGCGCGATGTGTTTGCCATGGATGTTGCCCGCTTCGGAGACTGGATCAGCCCAGGTTACACCCGCCCCAAAGTCATCGAGAATTATCAGAAACGCTTCAGCGTCGCCTATCCGAACGAAGAACTGCCTGCCGCGCGCGCCAACCGCACAACACCAATGTATGACATCTTCAGCGAGCTGGGCGCGGTCTGGGGGCAGCAATACGGCCTTGAGGTCCCAAACTATTTTGCGCAGGAAGATGAGCCGGGGTTTGAAACGCCATCCTTCCGCCGCTCGAACGCGTTCACGGCGACAAGGCGCGAAGTGCGGGCGGTGCGTGAAGCTGTGGGTATCAACGAAGTCCACAATTTCGGCAAATACCGCATCACCGGACCCGATGCTCGGAACTGGCTGGACCGGATCATGGCTGGCCGCATTCCGAAACCCGGTCGGCTGTCTTTGACCCCGATGCTGTCGCACAAGGGCAAGCTAATCGGTGATTTCACCGTTTCCTGCCTGACTGACACCGACTTCCAGCTTACGGCGTCTTATGGCAGTCAGGCCTTCCACATGCGGTGGTTCCAGCAAAACGCTCAGGACGGCGTGAGGATTGAAAACGTCAGCGACCGGTTGAACGGCTTCCAGATTGCCGGCCCGAAGGCAACGCAGGTTCTGGCAGCCTGCACCCGAGACGACTTGGCCGATTTCAACTTCCTGAACGTGCGCCGGATGACTGTCGGCATGACCGACTGTATCGTTCAGCGTGTCAGCTATACGGGTGATCTTGGTTACGAAATCTATTGCGACCCCTTAGCGCAGCGTCAGCTTTGGTGGACGCTGTGGGAGGCCGGACAACCCCACGGCATTGTTCCGTTCGGAATGCGCGCAATGATGAGCCTGCGGCTAGACAAGTTCTTTGGCTCATGGATGCGGGAATATTCGCCAGATTACACCGCCGCAGAAACGGGGTTGGACCGGTTCATTGCTTTCAACAAAAGCACCCGTTTCATCGGCCGCGATACAGCGGAAGCAGAACGGGCCAACGGAACCACCCGCCAGCTGGCAGCCTTCGAAGTTGAAACATACGATGCAGACGTCAACGCCTATGAACCGATCTGGCTGGATGGTTCGGTTGTCGGGTTCTGTACCTCGGGCGGCTACTCTCATTTTGCGCAAAAATCCGTCGCCATGGGCTTTCTTCCGTCCGGGCGCATAGAAGATGGTCTGGAGGTTGAAATCGAGATTCTGGGGCAGATGCGCAAAGCGAAGGTTATCTCGACACCTTTGTTTGACTCAGATGGCACACGCATGAGGGGATGACAGCACACATGACTGACGGCAGTGAGGCACAATGACCGAAATCCCAATCATCCTGCTTGCCGCCGGTCAATCCAGTCGTATGGGCGGGTTGGACAAGCTTTTGCAGCAAATCGACGGCATTCCACTGCTGACCCGTACGGCGACCCTTGCGCGTGGTGTGGCGCCTGTCCTTGTCGCCCTGCCACCGCGTCCACACCCAAGATATGACGCACTTGCGGGACTGGATGTTCAGACCGTTCCGGTTCCGGACGCGGCAGAGGGAATGAACGCCAGTTTGCGCACCGCCATAGAATACCTTCCTGTAGACGCACCCGCAGTCATGGTTTTGCTGGCCGACTTACCTGACCTGACCCAGGCTGATCTGAGAACGATCTTGAATGCACGTCAATTACATCCCGACAATGTAATCTGGCGCGGAACAACCGCAGATGGAAAGCCCGGGCACCCGGTGATCTTCGATCGGACGCTTTTCAGTCAGCTCTTGGTATTGCACGGCGATCACGGCGCGCAGACGGTGGTTCGGTCACAACAGGGTGGCGTATTCCTGCAACCACTTCCCGGTCAAAACGCGGTTTTGGATTTGGATACGCCGGAAGATTGGGATGCTTGGTGTAAGAAGCGCACTTCTTGAATAAACACGGCCCGGTCGATATCGACCGGGCCGGTGCCCAATACAAGACTACCACTTTCCACAATTCCAAAAGTTTGACCAATAGGTCTTAAAGACACTCTGGTTCCCTAGCAGCTAAACCTAAACAAGACCCCCTCGTTAACACGCCGCTAAAACTTCCGGTAACTGAGTTAGCCGCCAGCGCCCCCTAGCGCTTTTGGCTTCCCCTCACTTGGGCAATTTCATCCTCACTTATCCGATCCTTAGAAACAACGTAAAATTGGAAGAATAGGTTAATTTCGCGCACCTCGATTTGGCTTTTAGGCAACATAGCCCCAGGGCTTGCTCAACCTATAGGCGATCCAAGTCCGGTGCGCATATCAACGATTCGGGATTAAGCGCAAACTTATGCACCCATTCAGCTGCCTGTCAGCAAAGTTACAGCGTCAAGTCCGATGACTCCCGGACTCGCCCACAACCATTGGAAGAGCAGCATTTTTCCCCACTGTTCAGTGAAAGCATTGTCAACAAAACAATGAAAATTCAACTTTTTTGAAAGTTTGACGTCTGTTTTGGCAACAATCCTCCGATTCGCCTTCGACCTACCCGGTTAAATCAGCGAATCCTGATCAACGTCCTTCGCCACAAAACACCCGCTTTGTGGCAAAATTAAGATTTATTAATTGATCAGTCAGGAAACCCCAATCCTGCCAGTGCATCTCATGTCTCAACGCGCAACGGAAATTGCGTGATCAAACCAGGAGACAGAAATGAGCATCCGAAAATCTTCGCTTTTACTTCCCCGCACATCCAACTGGATGGGGGTCAGCGCATTGGGCGCAGCCATGCTGGCCACAACCGCTTTACCTTCGATGGCGGATGAGGCGCTTGCCGATCTTGTCGAATCCGTTTCCCCTTCGGTTGTAACCATCATTGCCGAACAAAAGGCCGCCTCAAGCCCCGCACAGGGGCAGAATTTTGATTTCGACGGTCATCCGTTTGGGGAATTCTTCAAGCGCTTTGGTGGGCCTGAAGGGTTCAACATGCCTCAACGCGGGCCGGCACAAGGGCTCGGGTCAGGGTTTGTACTGGATGAAGCCGGTTATATCGTCACCAATCACCATGTGGTGGACAATGCAGCGACTGTAACCGTTCGCCTAAGTGATGACCGGACATTTGAGGCCGAGGTGGTTGGCACCGACCCGCTGACCGACATCGCGGTGTTGAAGATTGATGCAGGCCCGGGCCTGCAAGCTGTCGAACTGGGTGACAGCGACGCAATCCGCGTTGGCGAAGATGTCGTTGCGATCGGCAACCCGTTTGGTTTGAGCTCGACAGTCACTACCGGCATTGTATCGGCGAAAGGTCGCAATATCTCGGACGGGCCTTATGCCGAGTTCATTCAAACGGACGCCGCCATCAACAAGGGCAACTCTGGTGGCCCGCTTTTCAACATGGCCGGCGAAGTGATTGGTGTAAACTCGGCCATATATTCCCCCAGTGGCGGATCTGTCGGGCTGGGATTTGCCGTAACCTCGAACATCGTTGAACATATTGCAGCCGATCTGCAGGATGATGGGCAGGTCAGCCGTGGTTGGCTGGGTGTTTCGATCCAGAATATCAGCCCGCAGCTTGCTGCGGCGCTGGGAATTGATGCCTCCTCGGGTGCACTGGTGGCAGATGTTGTCGCCGACAGCCCCGCAGACGGAGTTCTGGAACAAGGCGATGTTATCCTGTCCTTCAACGGCGAAGCCGTAGACTCCAGTGGTGACCTGCCCATTCTGGTGGGCACAACCAAGGTCGGCACCGCCAGTAATTTGACCATTCTGCGCGATGGCAAACAGGAAACGGTCACTTTGACCGTTGGCCAGCATCAGGTAGCGGCGGCCCAGTCCGACACCCCTGTCGAATCCGAGGCGGCAGGCACGTCGCTTGGTGTCACCGTGGCCCCCCTGACCGAAACGGTGCGGGCCGAGGCAGGTATCGCTAAAGCCGTCGAAGGTGTGGTCGTCACAGACCTGCAACCGGACAGCCCTGCGGCTCGGGCGGGTCTGCAACGTGGTGACGTGATCGTCAAACTGGGCAACCAAGACACGTTCACACCCGAAGCGCTGAAGGCGGCACTGGACAGCGAAAAGACGGACCCGGCACTGGTATTGATCAATCGGGCCGGCAGCCAGATCTTCGTTGCCGTCGAATTGGTCTGACCAACACTATGCGCGCGTCGCTTGATGGGGAGATCCGGCGCGCGCCTCACCCGGCGGACCTGAGTTGTCCGCTGTCCGTCGGGCTTGCCGGGTGCGTGCCCAGCACCCGGCAAGATATTCTGCATTCCATGGGCTTTGTTTGGATAATGTGTTTAAATCCCAAGGGAAAAGGAGCCAGATCATGAGCCGCCGTCTGTTGATCGTCGAAGATGACGCTGACACCAGGGATTTCATTGCCAAAGGGTTTGGCGAAGAAGGCTATGTTGTCGAAACGGCTGCTGATGGCCGCGAGGGATTGTACCACGCAACGGATGGCGGGTTTGACGCCATTGTGCTGGACAGGATGCTTCCCGGTCTGGACGGGCTGTCCCTGATCAAATCCCTGCGTGCAGCAGGGCTGAAAACACCGGTCTTGATGTTGACGGCCATGAGTGCAGTGGACGAGCGCGTCAAAGGATTGCGATCAGGCGCCGACGATTATCTGGTCAAGCCCTTCTCGTTTCAGGAACTTCATGCACGGATCGAAGCCCTGTTGCGACGTCCGCAGGAATCCGAGGAAACGCCGACTCTGACCTGCAAGGATCTTGAAATGGATCTTCTGACCCGCAAGGTTACGCGGGACGGCCATGAGATCACGCTCACGCCCCGTGAATTCCAGATCCTTGAATTCTTTCTGCGCCGCAAGAACCGTGTCGTGTCGCGTACCATGCTGCTTGAGGGCGTCTGGGATTATCATTTCGACCCGAACACCAACGTTGTGGATGTTCACATCTCAAAGCTGCGCCGCCAGTTGGATGAAGGCGGAGACACACCTTTGATTGAAACTGTTCGCGGAGCAGGTTACATGATGTCCGATGGATAACCTTCGGCTTTCCCTTAATAATTCACGAACAAGACTTGTCGCCACCAGCATGGTGCTAAGCACGTTCCTGACCGCGTCCGTGCTGGCATTGGTCTATGTGACGGCCAACAGAAGCATCGAATCCGAGACCCGATCAGTCGTGTCCGCCGAACTGACCGGGCTTGCAGATGAATATGAACGGCGCGGGCTGATCGGGCTGATCACAGCGATCGAACGCCGTCTTCCAAGCGCACCCGACCGAGACGCGCTGTATCTTCTGGCGGATCGGCAAGGCGTCAAGCTTGTGGGTAACCTGAAAACCTGGCCGGTCAATGTGACCGCCGGAAGCGGTTGGGTCGACCTTGAGTTGCGCAGGGCTGACAATGACCAACTGGTGCCTATCTCGGCGGCATCGATCCGCCTGCCCGGTGGCGAACGCCTTTTGGTGGGACGGGATGCGGCGGCCCGTCAACAATTCGACCGAGTGTTGTTCCGATCTCTGGCACTGGCGCTAGGGATAGCATTTGTTCTGAGCGTGATCACCGGCTGGCTATTCACACGCCTGGTGTTTTCACGCCTGTCGGACATTGCAAGCACAGCCGAAAACATCGTTTCCGGCGATCTTTCCAAAAGGATGCCCCTGCGCGGAACCGGAGATGAATTTGATCAGGTCTCTGGAACGCTGAACAACATGCTCGACAGGACCGAAGAGCTGGTCAGTAATCTGCGCACCACCTCAAACTCTATCGCACATGATTTGCGCTCTCCTTTGTCCCGTCTTCGTCAACGGGTCGAATCCCTTTCCGAGCCCGGCAAAAGCGATCTGGACCGCGAAATCGACATTGCGCGGGCAACGGGAGAAATCGACCATGTTTTGCGGGTCTTGGGACAGCTTACCGAAATTTCGCGGGCCGAGGCTGGTCTGGGTCGCGAACAATTCGAAGACATTGATTTGCAGCAACTGGTTGGCGATGTCGTAGAGCTTTACGATCCGGTGGCCGCGGATCAGGACATCCGTCTTGAGGTTATAGGCTCTGCCCCCGCAATTCAGGGGCACCGGCCCCTCCTCTCGCAGGCTCTTTCCAATCTGCTGGAAAACGCTATGCGCTACGCACCGGCAAATACCACAATCACGATCTCAATCGGTACCGAGGACGGATTTGCCCAATTGCAGGTTCGGGACCGTGGTCCGGGTGTTCCGCCCGGAGAGTTGGATCGCCTTCAGCTTCCGTTCGTCACGCTTGATCCGGCGCGCACGGAACGCAATGCGGGATTGGGGCTCGCGCTGGTTGCCGCGATTTCTCATATGCATGGCGGGACATTCGCAGCCCGAAACTGCAACCCAGGTTTGGAAACCACGATCAATCTGGCAATTCAGAGTTAACCCGGCAGTCCGTTTACCGCCAATATCATGTTTTTATAACGTTTATCCTCGGTGACATCCGCACCGAACCAATCCGGTGGGACATAGGCATTTGCGGCTTCACTGGTATGGAATTCAACTTCAACCAAACACAGGGGTTCCAGGCCGCCTGAGAAAACATCCAGCTCGAACTGGTGGCCGTCCGGCATTTGATCCGTGTAACGTACCTTCTCGACCCGGCGTCCTCGAGTTTCCGGCCAGAAGGTTTCAAACTGGTCCCGGGTTATCTCTGTCTCACGCTCAACACGTACAAGATCACCGCCTCCTTTTAAGGTCAGGAAAAACACATCGTTCTTTTGCCGCAGACGCAATTCGGTCGAGTCCTCCGGCGCGGTGAGGTACCCCTGACGCACCACTGCTTTTTCTGCACGGCTCAAGTCCGGTAAATTTGCCACCAGAAACTTGCGCTCTATTTCTGTGCTCATCGGAGCGCCCCCACTCAATCTTCCAGCTTATCAAACAGCACCCGATATGCCGTACCAGCCGCGCCGCGATCTGCGTAAGTATTGGCAAAGGCCCGATGCTGCGCCATTGAAAAGAACGCCCGCAGCTTATCTGATGCATATTGTGTTTGTCGAAAATGCTAACCGGTTGACCAAATAACCGCTCGGTCAAGGTTGTGCGACTGACGGGAACAACGATCTCATCGGCGGCTCGAAAACAGACCCCAGACGCACCCCCAGAATCGCGATTGCACAGCAAAACCTGCCGACCGGTTTGCACACAGACATAGGCAAGGTTCACGGAAGTCTCGGTTTGTCCAACACCGCCCTTATTGCAGTAAAAGGCAATGATTTTCATTCCTTACTCCTTTTTGTGGTGAAACAGACTGCGGAACATGTGCCGGATTTCTTGCCCGTCAAACTGATGGAAACTTGCGACAACGCGCTTTCTTTCCGTCTTTTGGTGTTGATCAAGCACAGCGATTAGGCCGCCCACGGACAAACCGATCTGCGCGTCCACGCGGCCTTGCGTATCGGCGCGAGACGCAACAAAGGTCATCAACGCATCTTGCTGAACAGAATAGTCGTTGAACAAACCAAGACTATCCTGAAGTTTTTTCAATGGCTTAAGGATCATTTTCAAACCATTCCAATCGAATAATGGGGCAAACAATTCCATCAGATATCTTAGTTTTTTGCATTCGATACGAAGGTCATGCACCGTCCTGTCTGGTTTATCGTCGCTTATGCCGCGCGCCAGTTTGCACACCTTGCGATAGCGCTTCCAGATCAGCGCGCAGGCATAGTCATACGCACCGAGATGCGCGTTTGGCCCAAGGTCCAAGTGATCTGAACCTGCGAACATTGCGGTCAGGTCGGTCATGGACGTCGTGTAGTCGGCGCTGCGCAACCAGCGTGACAGGCGCAGTTGCTCTTGTGTACGATCCGTTTGAAACTGATCAAACATCTCGGACAGTCCTGAGTGAAGGTTCGGCGGGATAAGATTGAAATACTTGTCTTTTTCCAGAAGGTAGACATCCAAATCACGCAGAGGTCCGGTACGGGTCATGAGGTCGGAAAAGACCCGCTTCAGCTCGGCCGTCTGGGCCTCGGACAACACACCCTTGAACAGGCTGATCACTGACCTGATCTTGCGCAACGATACCCGGTAATCGTGCAAAAACTCAGTGTCGATATCAGCGATCACGCCCTCTTCGTTTTGCCGCGCAACTCGCAGATATGTTTGAATGATTTTTGCAGCGACTTCGATGGAAGGTTCTGCTTGACCAATCTTCAATTCAGGCTTGGCCTGATAGGGAACCATGTCTGGAACCAGGCTGGAATAGAGCGTTTCAATATCATGAACACCGCCCGTAATGCTGGCGAGAGCAGAGCAGACCAACTGATAAGCCTTCTTGTACCCACGCAACTGCTGAATTCGTACAATGGTCGCCTGCCCTGATTGCGTTGACATGTACGTTAAAGTTCCCCTGACTTGAATCTTTTGCTGATCATCAAGCACGGTAATGGTCTTTGCCTTGATCTCCCCAACACCGATCTGCGTCAGCGCCCGCAGTTCAGGAAAGTCGCTCAGCGCCTTCTGAACCGGCCCTTCTGGCAAGTCCCGCGCAAACCGCAGATGCCCCGAGTATTGCTGAGACAAAGGGCCGTGATCCTTCCGCAGCAGGTGCAACATCCCGCCAGTATGGATTAAAGCACGACCGGAGGCGCGCAATGACTGATCGTGACAATCGAGCAATGCGAAAGCTGCGACGGAGCTATCGGGTGAAGCTTTTCGGGAAAACCCGGCAATGGCATGTGCCAGAGCCGTTTCGTCAATCTTCGCTGGGAAAATGAACTGATCGCCTGACGATCTGGTCATGATAGGCCTTTCCAGTTCAAATTCAGAAACCCCTTTACAGGTTTCTCAACGGTCATTTGCGCGCCCGCCCCTTTGTTTAGTGGGCTGCCCCAACGCCATTCTGGGTTTTCTTGTTCAGTCTCGGCGGAACCCGAAAGGACATCAAGGCATTATGACTGCGACCGAGTGTATTCACGGGGTGACAGGCCCCGGGCGCCGAAGTAAGACACCGCTATGAGCGAACCAGTATCTTCAATCCGAAACCTTGGCCCCGCCTTTGAACAGGCCTGCGCCCGCGCTGGTATTCATTCGGCTGAGGCGCTGCGTGAACTGGGGCCGGACGAAGCCTATGCTCGCCTGTTGCGCGCCGGCACCAGGGCGCATTTCATCGGATATTACGTTCTGGTGATGGGATTGCAGGGCCGGCCGTGGAACGACTGCAAGGGTGACGAGAAAAAAGCCCTGCGCGAAAGGTTCGACACAATCAAAGCCGGTAACGGGGCGGCTCCGGAAAACCAGATGATTGCAGATCTGGACGCCATCGGGGTTCGTGTTGCACCAAAGGACCTAAAGCAGGTCTGAACGATTAAGGCCGCACCCAACCAAGGATGCGGCCCCAATCTGTCGGCAATGGCTGTGGCTTAGCCGACCAGCTCAATGCCCGAGAAGAAATATGAGATTTCAACCGCTGCGGTTTCCGGAGCGTCCGAACCGTGGACCGAGTTTTCACCGACCGATTCCGCGAATTCGGCGCGAATGGTGCCGGGTGCTGCGTCTGCAGGGTTGGTTGCGCCCATGACTTCACGGTTCTTTGCAATGGCACCTTCGCCTTCCAGAACCTGAACAACAACCGGAGCCGACGACATGAATTCGCACAGTTCGTCATAGAACGGACGTTCGGCATGAACGTCATAGAACTTGCCAGCCTGAGCTTTGGTCATGTGAATGCGCTTTTGCGCCACAATGCGCAGGCCAGCTTCTTCGAACTTGGCGTTGATCTTGCCGGTCAGGTTGCGGCGGGTTGCATCGGGTTTGATGATCGAGAATGTGCGTTCCAGTGCCATGTCGGCCTCTCCTTATAATGTGACGCGGGACCCGCGCCGAAATCCATCGCGCGCCGGGTATCAC
Source organism: Ruegeria sp. CH2 (assembly GCF_056537065.1). NCBI lineage: Bacteria > Pseudomonadati > Pseudomonadota > Alphaproteobacteria > Rhodobacterales > Roseobacteraceae > Ruegeria > Ruegeria sp. CH2. Next base: position 103,080 of record NZ_JBQFQV010000001.1, on the reverse strand, counting down.
GGACTTTGGCCCATGAAAAGTGTAATGATGCCTTGCCCGTGGCTTTGCAATTCAGATTGTGTCCGGCAAAGGGTCGACGCGGTCCAGTCGACGGACGTAAAGCACCGCCAGTAAGCCAGCAAAGCTACACGCCCACATCATGCCCAGTACCAGATACGGCCCATTTTCGGGGCTAACGAACGCGCCGGTCATTGAGGTCAGAACAGCGCCCAAAGCCACGATCATTGCCCCCGACAGCCCTGCCGCGCTTCCTGCCAGTCCGGGGCGTACTGACATGACGCCAGCCGCGGCATTGGCATTGGTCAAACCGTTGCCAAAGCCGACACAGATTGCCGAGCCGAAGAAGACCCAGACCGATCCCAGATCAGCGAGGAACAGCAACAATCCACAAAACGGCCCGGTCGAGGCCACGATCCGCCCTGACAAGATCATTGTCGTCAGGCGCGTCCGGGCCGCAATCTGACCGGTGACAAAATTGCCAACCATGAACCCGCCGGTGATGATGCCAATCCCCAGCCCCAGCATTGCAGGGCTCAGGTCGAACCACGCTGCAGCAACCAGCGGCGCACCGGTGATAAAGCTGTAGAACCCTCCAATCGAAAACGCTGCGCATAAGGCATAGCCCCAGAACCTGCGGGCACGGAACAGATGGGGATACTCGCGCAGTTGGGCACCAAATGTGGACGAGCGGTTGGTGTTGGTCTCGCCCATGTCGAACCAAAGCAGCACCAGCAACCCTGCCCCAAGCAACGAGTACAGGACAAACCCCGAGCGCCAACCGAAAAGCATATCCAGCGCCCCACCCAACATCGGCCCAAGCATCGGGGCCAAAGCCATGGCCATCGCGACGTAACCGAGTTTGCTTGCCGCCTCATTCGGTGCGTAACGGTCTCTGATCGACGCGCTGGACAGGACCGAGCCCGCGACAACAGCAGCCTGAAGCAGACGGAAGCCAAGAAAAACCCAGATCGATTCAGCCAATGTGCATCCGATCGACGCAAGGACAAATATTGATATACAAATCAAAAGGATAGGTCTGCGACCAAAGCGATCCGATAAAGGGCCCATAATCAGTTGTAATACTGCCGAAACCGCCAGATACCCCGCGACCGACAGGTTCATCAGACCGTAATCCACAGCGAAATCTTCACTCATATGTGCCAGCGACGGCAGAAACATGTTGAGCGTCAGTACAGACAGCGCCGTAGCAAAGATCAACGTGATCAGGGATGGAGGCGTCCGGGCCGCGCGCATGTGGAAAACCGTTTCAAAAAGCAAACGAGACAGCGCTAACACATTGCTTGACGCTTGAAAATGCCAAGCCGCTGGCGGCGGCATCACACCTCTGCTAAGAGCGCTCCATGTTACGGATCGAAGACATCACCTATGCCGTTGAAGGCCGCCCATTGTTTGATGGCGCCAGCGCAACCATACCAGGCGGTCACAAGGTTGGCCTTGTGGGCCGAAATGGCACGGGAAAGACCACGCTTTTTCGCCTGATCCGCGGGGAACTGGCGCTGGAATCGGGCAATATTTCGGTCCCCAAGCGCGCCCGCATTGGCGGGGTCGCGCAAGAGGTCCCCTCGTCCAATGTTTCGCTGATCGACACTGTTCTGGCCGCTGATACCGAGCGCAACGCCCTGATGGCCGAGGCTGGCAACGCAACGGATCCCACGCGAATTGCCGAAATCCAGACGCGGCTGGCCGATATCGACGCCTGGTCGGCCGAGGCCCGCGCGGCCTCGATCCTCAAGGGGTTGGGGTTTGACGACGCAGACCAGTTGCGCCCCTGCTCGGATTTCTCGGGCGGTTGGCGGATGCGCGTGGCCTTGGCGGCGGTTTTGTTCTCGCAACCGGATTTGTTGCTGTTGGACGAACCGACCAACTATCTGGACCTCGAAGGCGCGCTGTGGCTGGAAAGCTATCTGGCGAAATATCCCCACACGGTCATTATCATCAGCCATGACCGGGGCCTGTTGAACCGTGCCGTAGGGTCGATCCTGCATCTGGAGGATCGCAAACTCACCTATTACGCTGTGCCTTACGACAAGTTCGCGGAACGGCGGGCGGAACGTCTAGCGCAGGCGGAATCCGAGAATGCAAAGGCAAAGGCCCGCATCGCTCATTTGCAGAGCTTCGTGGATCGGTTTCGCTATAAGGCATCCAAGGCCGTTCAGGCCCAATCGCGCCTGAAAATGATCGAACGCATCCAGTTGGTCTCAACCCCGCAAGAGGCCGCGCTGCGTGCGTTTTCCTTCCCCGAACCCGAGGAACTGTCGCCGCCCATCATCCAGATCGAAGGTGGTGTCACCGGCTATGGCGAGATCGAAGTACTGCGCCGCCTGAATCTGCGCATTGATCAGGATGACCGCATCGCGCTGCTGGGTAAGAACGGTCAGGGCAAATCTACCCTGTCCAAACTGTTGTCAGACCGCCTGCCCCTCATGGCGGGTAAGATGGCCCGCAGCAACAAGCTGCGCATCGGGTATTTCGCTCAGCATCAGGTGGACGAGCTTTATGTGAACGAAACGCCACTGGACCACCTGCGCCGCCTGCGCCCGGACGAGGCGCCTGGCAAGTGGCGCTCGCGTTTGGCGGGGTTCGGCCTGAACGCAGCTCAGGCGGAAACCGAGGTTGGCCGCCTGTCGGGTGGGCAAAAAGCACGCCTGTCGCTGCTGCTGGCCACCATCGACGCACCGCATATGCTGATCCTCGATGAACCGACGAACCATCTGGATATCGAAAGCCGTGAGGCGCTGGTCGAAGCACTGACCGCCTATTCCGGCGCTGTCGTGCTGGTCAGCCACGACATGCACCTTCTGTCGCTTGTTGCCGATCGGTTGTGGCTGGTCTCGGACGGTACGGTCAAATCTTATGACGGTGACCTTGAATCCTACCGGGCCCTTTTGCTGGCGCGTGACAAGCCGGTGAAAGAAAAGCCGCAAACAGAGAAGCCCAAACGTACCTCGCGCGATACCATGCTGGCACTGCGGGCGGACCTGCGCAAATGCGAGGACCGGGTCGAGAAACTGACAGAGATGCACGACAAGCTCGCGGCAAAACTGGCCGACCCGGCTTTATACGAGGACGACAAGATCAACGATCTGGAAACCTGGAACCGCAAATTCGCCGAGGTGGTCGAGGCCATGCAAAAAGCAGAAGCGCTTTGGATCGCCGCTGCCGAGCGACTGGAACAGGCAGAAACGGTATGAGCGATCCCGTTGTTGAAACCAAAGCGATGATCGCGGGAATGCACCCCGAAATTCAACCCGACGAATTCGCATTTGTGGTCTGGCCCGAAGATATGGACTGGCCCGACGGGACACGCGCCAGTTATGTCGAGGCCGAAGGTCTGTCTTTAATCGTTCCGTTCCATTGCGCACCAAAAGAGGCGGTTGCTATGCGTTGTATCACGCTTCAAGTGCACTCCTCGCTCGAAGGCGTGGGTCTGACCGCTGCGGTCTCAGAGGTGTTGGCACAGGCCGGAATTCCGGCGAACATGGTTGCGGGCTATCACCACGATCATGTTTATGTTCCCTCCGGACGGGCCGAAGACGCCCTAAAAATTTTGAAACATCTGCAACAGAGTAGCAAAGAGTGATTGACACCGCATTTCTGATCACTGCGTTCACAACGCTTTTCGTGGTTCTTGATCCACCGGCGCAAACGCCGATTTTTGTGGCCCTGACCCAGAACATGGATTGGCACACGCGCCGCTCTGTCGCGATACGCGCATGCCTGACGGCAGGCGGCATTCTGGCCATGTTCGCGGCCTTTGGCGAAGCGTTGCTGGGTTTTGTCGGCATCTCGATGGAGGCGTTTCGCGTTGCGGGAGGTGTTCTTCTGTTTCTGACCGCGCTCGACATGCTGTTTGAACGCCGGACCAAACGTCGTGAAAACAGTGCCGAAGAAGAAGAACATCCGGACCCGTCGGTGTTTCCGCTGGGCATCCCACTGATTGCAGGACCCGGTGCGATTGCCACCATGATCCTGCTGGCCGGTCAACATCCCGGCATTCAGGGTCTGGCGGTTGTCATCGGCGTTATGCTGGTCGTTCTGGCAATGGTTTTTGTGATGTATCTTACATCCGGGGCCGTGGCACGGCTTTTGGGGAAAACCGGGCTGAACGTGTTGACCCGGCTTCTTGGGATGCTGCTGGCTGCATTATCTGTTCAGTTTATTCTTGATGGCCTCAAGGCCTTTGGATTCGCATCTTAAGCCCCCATATTAACAAGGTTAAGGGGATTTCCGGGAACCGCATGGACAGTTTCGATATTGGACGCCTGATCTATCTGGCCCTGCTGGGGGCGGCGCTGCTGATGTGGTTTGTCACGCATAATCGGCAGTCGCTTGGCAAGACGTTTCAGCAGGTCATGGCATGGGTGTTCATTTTTGTCGGGGTCATTGCACTGGTCGGTCTGTGGGAGGATATTCGTTCCTCGGTCGCTCCCGCGCCGCAGATGAGTGTCACCGGTAACTCGGTTGAGGTTCCCCGCGCTTATGATGGCCATTATTACCTTCCGGTTCTGGTGAATGGTGAGCTGATCACCTTTCTTGTCGACACCGGTGCCAGCCAGATCGTGTTGAACGCGCGGGATGCCAAACGGGCAGGCATTGATCCCGATCAGCTGAACTATTTCGGGCGCGCCTTGACTGCAAACGGTGAGGTGCGTACTGCGCCGGTGCGGCTTGAGACCCTGACGGTAGGACCCATTACGGATCAGAATGTTTCGGCCTGGGTCAACGAGGGCGAACTGGATAAGTCTCTTTTGGGGATGGAGTACCTGCACCGTTTTTCAAGCATCCAGTTTGCGGATGGCAAGCTGATCCTGTCCCGTTAATGCCTCTCACCTCTTGAGAACAAAAGTGGAACATGATAACTTGTGGGCATGTCTGCTCAGCTTCTTGGCCACAAACCTGCGCGTCAGGTACCGGGGGTAAATCTCCATTCCCAGATCACCCTGCAACCGGGTCGCGTGCACGAGGCTTGCGGCCCCGCCCGGCGCAGCTTTGCCATCTGGCTGGCCGGTCAGACACAGGGCCCCGTGCTGTGGATTTCCCCCGCGTGGGAGCCCGCCCAACTGAACCCCGACGGAATTATGGCCTTTGCTGATCCGGCACGTTTTCTGTTCGTTCACCCCACCCGTGCCGAAGATCTTCTATGGTGTATTGAAGAGGCGCTGCGCAGCGGGGCCATCCCGCTGATCATAGGCGACCTGCCCGGCGCGCCGGGGCTGACGCCGGTGCGGCGGATGCATCTGGCCGCAGAACAAGGCGGTACGATGGGCCAAGCCCCGCTTGGCTTGCTGCTGACGCCCGGTGATGGCGGCGCACAAGGGGTTGAGACACGCTGGCACATGGCCGCCGCCCATCAGGGAGATACCAGACACTGGACCCTGACCCGCCGCCGCGCCCGCGCCCTGCCCCCGGTCAGCTGGCAGGCCACTCAGACTGCTGCCCGCACCGGTCTGCACCTGAAACGCATTGAAACAGAGGACATTCTGACGTGAAGCCGCAAGGATCACGCAAGATGTGACTCGCCAAACTCCGGATCGCACCCTAGCGTCGCCGCATGAGCCATCCGATCCATGACAGCCGCTATTCCTGGATTCGCCTTCTGATCACGCTCGCCATCGCAACTGTGGCGAATGTAGGGATGTGGGCGGTCATCGTGGTCATGCCTACTGTCGAAGCAGAATTCGGCGCCAGTCGCGCCGAAGCCTCGATGCCATATACGCTTACGATGATCGGATTTGCGCTGGGCAATATGTGGCTAGGACAACTGGTGGACCGGCTGGGCGTGACACGCGCCCTGATCGGCGCCGCTGTATTAAGCGCCTTCAGCTATCTATTGGCAACGCTGGCCCCGAATATAACACTACTATCTGCGGCGCATCTGCTGGTCGGGCTGGGAACATCGATCGGGTTTGGCCCCTTGATCGCCGATATCTCGCACTGGTTCATGAAGCGGCGTGGGTTCGCCGTCGCATTGGTGGCCAGCGGAAACTATATCTCTGGCGCAATCTGGCCCACCCTGCTGTCCGGCATTCTGTTACGGGATGGCTGGCAACAGGTCTACCTGACATTGGCGCTATTGACGCTGCTGATTGTCATCCCCCTGTCCTTGCTGTTGCGTCGTCAGGTCCCGGTCGAAGCACACAGCACAGCCGCGGCCACAGCCCAGATCAACGCGCGCACTGTCGGCGTTTCACCACGCGTGTTACAGTACATCCTTGGCCTGGCTGGTATTGGATGCTGCGTAGCGATGTCCATGCCACAGGTCCATATCGTGTCGTATTGCGTCGGGCTGGGATACGGCCCCGCAGTGGGGGCCGAAATGCTATCGCTGATGCTGCTAGGTGGCGTCGCCAGCCGTATTCTCTCGGGCCTGTTGGCCGACCGTCTGGGCGGCGTCATGACGCTCTTGATCGGCTCAGTCTTGCAGTGCATCGCCCTGTTCCTGTTCCTGCCATATGACGGGATGGTCTCACTTTATGTGATCAGCTTGCTGTTCGGTCTGGCGCAGGGTGGCATCGTGCCCAGCTACGCTTTGGTTGTCCGTGAATACATGCCGCCGCAGGACGCCGGGGCGCGGGTCGGATTCGTCTTGATGATGACCATCCTTGGCATGGCGCTTGGCGGCTGGATGTCAGGCTGGATTTACGATGTCACCGGAAGTTACCACCTGGCCTTCGTCAACGGAATTCTTTGGAACGGTTTGAACATTGCCATCGTTCTGATGTTGATCAAAAGATCCCGCCCCAGACGGGACACGGTCATGGCGTGACACACCTGACCCGCCGCTTGGTGCTTGCAGGGATGGTGGCTCTGCCTTTGGCCCGTGCGGTGCAAGCCGCGTTGCAGCCATACATTTTGTCAACGAAAGCCACCGTGGTTGGTTTTACCTTTGATCTGTCAGGTATCCCTCAGACCGGATCAATGCCGATCCGGCAGGCGAACGTACAGATTGACATGCACCGCCTGCAAAACAGCCGGGTCACGGTGGTGCTGGATGTCAACAAGGCCAGAACACGCTTGCCCTTTGCCCGCATGCCGATGCTCGGCCCCGGTGTTTTGGGCGCCGAAACCTACCCGACAATTCAATTCGTATCGACTGACATTCAATTGGGGGCCGATGGGCGCATATCGAATGGTGCTCGTGTCACGGGGGAACTGAGTATCCGAGATGTGACGCACCCCATAACTTTGGATGCCAACCTATACCGCCAGCCCGGAACAGCCGCGAACGACCTCAACCGCCTGTCCATAGGTTTGACCGGGACATTGAACCGGCACGATTTCGGTGCCTCGGGTTATCCCGATCTGGTAGGACAAAACGTCGGACTGGACATACGTGCCGAGATCATTCGTGCAACCTAATCGACAAAAAGCAAAAAACGACTGGATAAAGTCGAATAGTTGCGCGCATTGTCCGGTGACGCCGCCTATCTGAGAAAACCATGCGCACGATCATTTCATTTGCCGCCCTGTTTCTTTCGGTCATTCTGCTTCAGCTTTCAACGGGCGGCGTCGGGCCACTTGATGCCATTTCCGGGATCACCTTAAGCTTTTCGACCGAACAGATCGGTATGCTGGGTTCAGCGCATTTCCTTGGCTTTTTCATAGGTTGCTGGTGGGCGCCGCGACTGATGGGCAGTGTCGGGCATTCCCGCGCATTTGCCGTATGCACAGCGCTGGGCGCGATGGGGTTGATCGGGCACACCCTGACAGACAATCCTTATGTATGGGCGGCGTTGCGCATCGCCTCGGGCACATGTGTGGCAGGTAGTTACACTGTCATCGAAGCGTGGCTGAATGCAAAAGTGACCAATGAGACACGTGGACGAGCCATGGGCACCTATCGCATCGTCGATATGGGTGCCTCGCTGAGTGCTCAGTTGATCATCGCCGTCCTGCCACCCGCCTCGTATGTTTCCTATAACCTCTTGGCGATCCTTTGCTGCGCCTCATTGCTGCCGCTGACACTGACACGCGCAAGTCAGCCGAAGACGCCCGACGCCCCCCGCCTGCGCCCGAAACTGGCATGGCACAGTTCGCCGTTGGCCGTCGCGGGCGTCATTGTTTCGGCACTCAGTTCAGCATCTTTCCGAATGGTCGGGCCCGTCTACGGTCAGGAAGTCGGGTTGGGAGTGGATCAAATCGCCTTCTTCCTCGCCTCTTTCGTTCTGGGCGGGGCGCTGGCGCAGTATCCGATGGGATGGCTCGCGGACAAATACGACCGGCGCTGGGTCTTGATCTGGCTTTCGGTCGCGGCGGTACTAAGCTGCGGGGTCACAATGGCGGCAAGCGACACGGGAACCGTCGGTGTCATGCTTGCAGCGGCGCTTTTTGGGTTCACGACATTCCCAATCTTTTCGGTGTCATCCGCACATGCCAACGATTTTGCGACAACCGAACAAAGGGTCGAGTTGTCTGCCGCCTTGATGTTCTGGTACGCGCTGGGGGCTATTGCGTCACCCTATATCACGTCAACACTGATCCAGGATTTCGGCCCCAGCGCGCTGTTTGCATTTGTTGCGGTCGGCCACGTATTCCTGATCGGTTTCGGCCTGGCCCGGATGCGGTCGCGTCCAACACCCGCGGAGAGAACCAATTACGTCTACGCACCGCGTACATCCTTTACGGTCGGAAGGTTGCTGAAACGCGCCCGCGAGGAATGAAAAGCGGACCCGCAGCCCTGCATTGCGCAGAGTCTGCGTATTGGCTGACCACAATCTGACCGGTTTACAACGGCCATCGGCGGCTGGGTCGCCCTATCAGGCGCGCGTTACAAATCAGAGTTATTCCAGTCACCTACGAAACCGGGCTTTTGCTGAGCGGTGACTTAGGTTAGACGAACGCGCAGTTAGATATGCGGAAACGGAATATGGCTCGGATTCTCATCACCTCGGCGATCCCTTACATCAATGGGATCAAGCATCTCGGCAATCTGATCGGCTCGCAACTGCCTGCCGACTTGTATGCACGCTACCAGCGTGGCCGGGGGAACGAGGTCATGTTCCTGTGTGCCACCGACGAACACGGCACCCCGGCCGAACTGGCCGCTGCCAAAGCTGGAAAGCCGGTGGCCGAGTATTGCGCGGACATGTACGAAATTCAGGCCGACATCGCCAAGCGTTTTGGGATGAGCTTTGACCACTTTGGCCGCTCATCCAGCGATCAGAACAAAAAGCTGACCCAACATTTCGCCGGAAAACTGGATGCGGCCGGGTTGATCCGTGAGGTCACGGAAAAGCAAATCTATTCCAACGCGGATGGTCGCTTTCTTCCCGACCGCTATATCGAGGGCACCTGCCCCAATTGCGGGTATGAGAACGCACGTGGCGACCAGTGTGAAAACTGCACCAAGCAGTTGGATCCGACCGACCTGATTGAACCGCGCTCGGCCATTTCGGGCTCGACCGATCTGGAAGTGCGTGAGACCAAGCACCTCTATCTGCGCCAGTCGGGAATGAAGGATCAGCTGGATGCCTGGATCGACAGCAAAACTGACTGGCCGATCCTGACCACATCCATTGCCAAGAAATGGCTGCATGATGGCGACGGGCTGCAAGACCGGGGGATCACCCGCGATCTGGACTGGGGCGTTCCGGTCAAGAAAGGCGATCAGGACTGGCCCGGTATGGAAGGAAAGGTCTTCTATGTCTGGTTCGATGCGCCGATTGAATACATCGCCTGTGCCAAGGAATGGGCGGATTCGACCGGGAAACCCGATTCCGAGTGGGAACGCTGGTGGCGCACCGATAAGGGTGCGGACGATGTGCGATATGTCCAGTTCATGGGCAAGGACAACGTGCCATTTCACACGCTTTCTTTCCCCGCCACTATTCTGGGGTCGGGCGAGCCGTGGAAAATGGTCGACCACCTGAAATCCTTCAACTACCTGAATTACGACGGCGGCCAGTTCTCGACCTCGCAGGGGCGTGGCGTCTTTATGGATCAGGCGCTCGAGATTCTGCCAGCCGACTACTGGCGGTGGTGGCTGCTGAGCCATGCGCCAGAAAGCAGCGACAGCGAGTTCACGTGGGAGAACTTCCAACAATCCGTGAACAAGGATCTGGCCGATGTTCTGGGCAACTTCGTCAGCCGCATCACCAAGTTCTGCCGCTCGAAATTTGGTGAGGTGGTGCCCGAAGGCGGTGAGTTTGGCGAGCGTGAGAACGCTCTGATTAATGAACTTACCAAACGCGTCCGCGCTTATGAGGCGCATATGGAAGCAATGGACGTCCGCAAGTCGGCTCAGGAACTGCGTGCCATCTGGGTGGCTGGCAACGAATACCTGCAAGCAGCGGCACCGTGGTCAACCTTCAAGGAAGACCCCGAAGGGGCCGCTGCGCAGGTGCGTCTGGGCCTGAACCTGATCCGGTTCTATGCCGTGCTCAGCGCGCCGTTCATCCCTGATACCTCGGCCAAGATGCTAAGCGCCATGAACACGCTTGATACCAGCTGGCCCGAGGACGTGGCCGCAGCGTTGAACGCGCTACCCGCGGGTCACGACTTTACCGTGCCAGACGTTCTGTTTGCCAAGGTCACAGACGAACAGCGCGAAGAATGGCAGGCAAAATTCGCCGGCAAACGCGGCTGACCACCCTGACATTCGTCAAATCAAATGGGGGCCGTCGGCCCCTGTTTTCGTTTAGCACCTCGGAACAGGCCGACACCTAAACCAGCTTAGTTGCTGAAATTTTTGGCGTCATCGCAAACCACAGCGGGATTCATCGCGCTTGAGAAATCGTGGCAAACAAGCCATCCTGCAAACAAGTTTTGTCGACTCGCGCGATTGTGACCGCCGGGATGGACACCAATTGTTTCTGAAATGCACGAGGCTTTCGCCATGTCCCAAGTTTTCCCTTTTCCAACTCAGGCCCGCAATCCAATTGCCACCGCACTATTGCTGATTTCCCTGGGACTGGCCCAACCTGCAACTGCACAGGACGAAGGAGCAGCACCGAAAGTTACGATTGCGGCCGCCTACACCGAAGAAATCACCGACGAGGCTTCCTTCATAGGGCGCGCTCAGGCGATCAATAAGGTCGATATCGTGGCCCGCGTGAATGGTTTTCTCAACAGCCGGAATGTCGAGGATGGGGCTACGGTCAAGGAAGGAGACCTGTTGTTCACCATCGAACCGGACCTTTACGAGGCGACATTGGAGGCCCGAAAAGCCGATCTGAACCGGGCCGAGGCAAATCTTGAGTTGGCCAAGGTGGACCTGGCGCGTAAGGAAGAGCTTTACAAGCGCGACGCGACACCTGAATCCGAACGCGACATCGCGCGGGCCAACGAACTGGTCGCCGAGGCTCAGGTCAAGGCCGCAAATGCAGCGATCCAGCAGGCCGAACTGGACCTCAGCTATACACAGATCCACGCGCCTTTTGATGGACGTATAGGCAGCATCACCACCAGTGTCGGTGATGTGGTCGGCCCGACCAACCCGCCGCTGGTGAACATTGTTAGCGAGACGCCAATCTATGTGAATTTCTCGCTCAACGAAAAACTCTTTACTTCGGTTCTTCAGACCGTTGGCGCAAATTCCGCTTCTCTTGCGGACAGCCCGCAAAGCCCCAATGTGCATATCACGCTGCCAAATGGAACCAAGCTGGATGAAACGGGCAGGATCGTATTTGTTGACAATCGTATCGACCCGTTGACCGGCGCGATCACAATGCGCGCCCAGTTCGAAAATGCCGACCGTTTGATCCTGGACGGTGCATTCGTGAATGTGCAGATCGAAGCGCTGCAACCAACCCTGCAAGTTCTGGTGCCGCAAGCTGCGCTGCAACGCGACCAGCGCGGTGACTTTGTGCTTGTAGTAAACGACAAACAGATGGTGGAGCAGCGATACATCACCACAGGCAACACGGAAGGTACCGCCATCATCGTTACCGAAGGTTTGCGTGAAGGCGAAAGCGTGATTGTCGAGGGCCTGCAACGGGTCCGCCCCGGCGTGGCTGTTGACGCGGTCGTCGCCTCTGAACAGCCGGGAGAGTAATCGATGTTCTCAGCCCTGTTCATCAGCCGGCCGAAGCTGGCGTTAGTCATTTCGCTTGTGCTGACCATCATGGGTGGCATCGGCTATCTGGTGCTGCCGGTCGCGCAGTTCCCCGACATTACTCCGCCCGTGGTCAACGTATCCACCAAATACACCGGCGCAAATGCGGAAACAGTGGAAAACACCGTTGCCGCTCCGATCGAGGCGCAGGTCAACGGCGTGGACGACATGATCTACATGACGTCCAGATCGTCTGACAACGGGTCCTATTCGCTGGATGTGACCTTTGAGGTCGGCACCGATCCCGACATCGCATCGGTCAACGTTCAAAACCGGGTGGCGCAGGCCATGTCGTCGCTGCCCGCCGAAGTGACATCTTCGGGCGTTGTCACACAAAAATCGTCGACCAATATGCTGATGCTGGTCACGCTGACCTCGCCCAATGGCACCTATGACAGCGTGTTTCTTTCCAACTATGCCTCGATCAACCTGCGCGATGCGTTGGCGCGTGTGCAAGGCGTGGGTAAGGCTGATGTTCTGACCAACCTTGAATACGCCATGCGGGTCTGGATGGACCCTGACAAGATGGCCGCCCTGTCCATCACACCAGGTGATGTGATCAACGCGATCCGCGAACAGAATATCGAAGTGTCTGCAGGCTCGATCGGTGCACCGCCTGTGCCCGAAGGGCAGACCTTTCAATACACGATCAAATCCAAAGGTCGACTGACGTCAGCCGAAGAATTTGGCGACATCGTGATCCGTACCGGAGATGCCGGCGCAATTGTCCGCGTAAGGGACATCGCCCGGGTTGAGCTTGGCGCACAGTTCTACTCGGCGTCCGGTTATTTTCAGTCCGTGCCGGCCACCGTGATCGGCATCTATCAGGCCCCCGGCGCAAACGCCCTCGCCGTTTCAGAGCGCGTGCAGGCGGAACTGGAGCGGCTGTCCCGCGCATTCCCGTCGGATGTCGAATATGATGTCCCCTTCAACACGACCGACTTTGTCGAAGCCTCGTTGAATGACGTTGTTTCCACACTGATCCTGACCTTCACACTTGTGATCTCGGTCGTTTTTGTGTTCCTCGGCAGTTGGCGCGCCACGATCATTCCGGCGGTTGCCATCCCGGTCTCACTGATTGGCACGTTTGCTTTCTTGCTGGCCTTCGGCATGTCGTTGAACACGATCTCGCTGTTCGCACTGGTGCTGGCTATCGGTATTGTGGTCGATGACGCCATCGTCGTTGTTGAAAACGTCGAGCGCATCATCGCTGATGAGGGGCTGCCCCCGGCAGAAGCCACCCGTAAGGCAATGGGGCAGATCACAGGCCCGGTCATCGCGACCACGCTGGTTCTGTTGGCGGTTTTCGTGCCGGTGACATTCATGCCGGGCATCTCAGGGCGGTTGTACTCTCAGTTCGCTGTCACGATCTCGACCGCTGTTGTGATCTCGTCCATCAACGCGCTGACACTGTCACCTGCCCTGTGCGGGCTGGTCCTTAAGGCCCGCTCAGGGCCGCCCAAAGGGCTACTTGCGCTGTTCGAAAACTTCATTGGTGGCGTTCGCAACGGCTATGTCGCTATTGTGCGCAAACTGCTTGTCTTTCCAGCTATCGCGCTGGCCATCGTGGTTGGTCTCGGCATGGGAACAGGGGCAATCATGTCGAACACCTCAGCCGGGTTTATCCCGCTGGAAGACAATGGTTATCTCTTTGTTGACGTGCAACTGCCTGACGCCGCGACGCTGGAACGGACCGAGGCCGTGACAAAGCGCCTCGATGACCAGATACGCGAGATCCCGGGTGTGTCCAGCACCGTTCTGATCAATGGCTTTTCATTGCTGAACGGCACAATCACCAACGGCGCTGCGATCTTCGTGAACCTCGACAACTGGGCCGAACGGCAGGAGGAGGACCTGAGCGCCAAGGCCATTCTGGCCAAGGTGCTGGCCATCGCGAATAACGAAACCGCAGCCTCGACCGTTGCCTTCAACCCGCCACCAATTCAGGGTCTTGGCATGTCTGCCGGGGTTGAGATGGAGGTGCAGCAAACCGGAGGCGGCTCGCCGCAGGATCTGGCTTCGGCTGTGGGGTCGTTTGTCTATTCGGCCAACCAGCGCCCCGAGATCGGGCAGGCCTATACGACATTCCGCGCCAACGTTCCGCAGCTGTTCGTGGATCTGGACCGCGAGAAAGCCAAAACACTGGACGTCTCGGTGGCTGAGATTTTCCAGACCATGCAGGCCCAGCTGGGGTCGTATTATGTCAACGACTTCAACCTGTTTGGTCGCGTCTATCGCGTAATGATCCAGGCGGAAGGCAGCTATCGCGACAATGTCGATGACATTGCCAGCCTCTATGTGCGCTCTCAGAAGGGCGACATGGTGCCACTGGGCACCCTGATCGACGTAGAAAACGTGTTGGGGCCGGTTCTGCTGAAACGGCATAACCTGTTCCGGTCGGCAACGGTTACGGCGGTGCCTGCACCGGGCCTTTCCAGCGGCGATGCGATCACCGCGATGACAGAGGTCTCTGCTTCAGCCCTGCCGCCGGGATACTCGTTCGAATGGACGGGGACGGCACAACAACAGTTGGCGTCAGGCAGCCTGGTGATCATTATTCTGGGGCTGGCCATCCTATTCGGTTACCTGTTCCTTGTGGGACAGTATGAAAGCTGGACTATGCCGGTCTCGATCCTGCTGTCAGTGGTCGTGGCCCTGTTCGGGGCGGTGGCCGCGGTTGCCATCGTTGGCAGTGATATTAACCTTTATACACAGATCGGTATGATCATGCTGGTGGGTCTGGCTTCGAAGAACGGCATTCTGATCGTCGAGTTTGCAATGGAACAGCGCGCCAAGGGTCTTTCGATCAAGGAAGCTGCCGTCGAGGCCGCTCATCAGCGGTTCCGCGCTGTTATGATGACTGCCCTGTCTTTCCTGCTGGGCGTCGTACCGCTGCTGGCCGCCAATGGTGCAGGTGCGGCCAGCCAGAAAGCCATCGGTGTCGCCGTGTTCGGTGGCATGTTGGCCGCGACGCTGGTTGGCGTGATCGTGGTGCCTGTCCTCTACGCCCTGATGCAAAGCATGCGTGAGTGGCTGAAAGGCAGCAAAAACGATCCCGGCCCTTCAGAAGAAGCGGCCTGATCCGATCAAAGCCCCGCCCATCAGCGGGGCTTTTTTCTGGCGTCAGTCTGGTCTTCCCCGCCGACGTTCAGAGAGTTCGCGGATCACCACCTTTGCCTCTGGTGTCGGTGCCTGCTCGACCCGGCGATAATCCGATCCATCCCGGTTCCGTGTCAGCAGCCCACATGAAATCATGGTCCGGCGCAGGGTTGCAGGGTCATCAAAACAATGTTCGGCATTGAGGCACGTGTTGACCTCACCCTCTTGCAGCACCGCGGCTGCCGGTACCGCAGACCAGAGCCCCCACAAGGACAAAGTCTGCACCGATCGTTTTGACGGCCATTGCCGAAGTCTGCCCTGCCCGTCGAACAGGTGCAGTGTGCGCTCAACCGTGCGCATGTCAGCAGCCGGCTGTTTCAGGCGGGTCTCGATCCGCCGGGCAGCGGCACTGGTGGCGCGCATATGTTGCACGTTCTGAAACCCGGCGGCACGAGCGACCATGTTCATCAGGTTCAGGTGCGACGGGCTGGAGTCGCCAAGTTGTTGGGACAGGATACGCACGAATCCGGTCAGATCATCGGCGTGCAAGGGTACAGGAGTTTTGCTCATCACAAATCCATATCGGGCGTTTTGCGCGATCGTTGGTCGTTGACTTGACGAAACAACGCCCTGATGGTTGCGATAGTTTCACATACACTGGCAGGTTTAGCACTCTGGGTAAGAGCAGCGACGCCTCGGTGTCTGCCGACCGTATCCAACGGCTAGCACAACACTCATCACCCGCCAAGAGGATAGAAAGATGGATCAGGTCGAGCCGGGGGCCAGCCGTTCAGCCATCCAGCCGTCGATCCGCGCGATCTGCTCGGCATTCAGTCGCAGGCCCAGCTTGTTGCGCCGCCAGACGACATCTTCGGCGGTCCGTGCATATTCCTTGTCGATCAGCCACGCGACTTCCCGCGCGGTCAGGGTTGCGCCAAAATCCTCGCCCAGATCAGACAGCTGTTGCGCATCCCCAAGGACATCTGTTGCTTCGGTTCCATAGGCCCTGATCAGGCGTGCAGCCCAGGCGGCACCCAGAAACGGATACGCGGCTTGAAGCTGATCAGTCAGGGCTTCAACTGCGTCAACCGGAAAGTCACCGCCCGGCAGCGCCACACCAGCGGTCCAGGGGCCCGGCATATTTGGAAAGAATTCACCAACCTTCTCCAGAGCACTTTCCGCGAGCCTGCGATAGGTGGTGATCTTGCCGCCAAACACGTTCAAAACAGGCGCCCCACCCTGCGCATCGACTTTCAGCGTGTAATCTCGCGTTGCTGCGGTGGCACTGCTGGCACCGTCGTCATAAAGCGGCCGCACACCAGAATAGGTCCACACAACATCTTCGCGGGTCACAGCGCGCCTGAAATACTTCGATGCGAAGGCGCACAGATACTCCTGTTCGACCTCGGTACAGACGGGTTTCGTGTCAGGGTCCGGGTGATCCTGATCCGTTGTGCCGATCAAGGTAAAGTCCTGTTCATACGGAATGGCGAAAATGATGCGGCCGTCTTCGCCCTGAAAGAAATAACACTTGTCGTGGTCATAGAGCCGGGGTGTCACAATATGGCTGCCCCGAACAAGCCGAACACCCTCGCGTGAGTTCACACGGATCTTGGTCTGGATGATGTCCCCGACCCAAGGGCCACCCGCATTGATCAGCATTCTGGCCCGAACAAGACGGGTTTCGCCGCTGCTGCGATCACGAATCGATACCTGCCAAAGGTCGTCCACCCGCTCGGCCGAAATCACCTCGGTTCGCACCATGATCTGCGCACCGCGCGCCTCGGCGTCGCGGGCATTCAGAACCACCAACCGTGAATCTTCGATCCAGCAATCAGAATATTCGTATGCCGTTTCGAACTTGTCCTGTAGCGGGACGCCTTCCGGTGCCGATCGCAAGTTCAGCGACGTGGTGCCCGGCAGAATTTTGCGACCACCCAGATTGTCATACATGAACAAACCCAACCGGATCAGCCAAGCCGGACGCCGCCCCCGCATCCACGGCATGACCGTACTGAGCAGCCGGGAGGTCGGCGTTTCCGAGTCAAACCGCATGTCCTTGTGGTAGGGCAGCACAAAGCGCATCGGCCAGCTGATATGCGGCATCGCGCGCAACAGGGTTTCACGCTCGATCAGGGCCTCACGGACCAGACGGATTTCGAAATACTCCAGATAGCGTAACCCGCCATGAAACAATTTCGTCGAGGCTGATGACGTGGCCGAGGCCAGATCATTCATCTCTGCCAATGTAACTGACAGCCCGCGACCAGCAGCATCCCGAGCGATGCCGCAACCATTGATCCCACCACCGATGATAAAAAGGTCCGTTGTCTGAACGTCCGCTGACTGCATGCCAATGATTCCTTGTCAGGATGGATGATAGGCATTTGCCAGAACATCCTTCGTATGGTCAATGTTTATGTTCGATTTTTTTCGCTTTTCAGCACTAGCCTAAAATTTCGTAATACCATTCTTGCAAAACCGGCCAAAAAGAACAAAAACGAAAGAAACACTTCAAGTCTGGAAACACCCATGTCCCTATCTTTCCGCCAATCTGACATTCTGGACATTGCCGGGGTCGAAGGCCGCGTCACCGTTGACGGGTTGGCCGAAAGATTTGGTGTCACGGTCCAGACGATCCGGCGCGACCTGACCGAGTTGGCCGAGGCAGGTAAACTGGATCGGGTGCATGGCGGCGCGGTGCTGCGCTCGGGCGTGTCAAACATCGGATATGAAGACCGCCGTGCCCTGAACGCCGACGCCAAGACCCGTATTGCACAGGCTTGCGCCATCGATATCCCCGACGGCGCATCGATCTTCATGAACATCGGAACCTCGACCGAGGCCGTGGCGCGGCAATTGCTGAACCACAAGAATCTGATGGTTGTGACCAACAACATGAATGTCGCAAACATTCTGATTGAGAACCCGGATTGTGAGGTCGTCATGGCCGGTGGCGTTCTGCGGCGCACCGACGGCGGGTTGATCGGAAATCTGACCGTATCGACCATTCGGCAATTTAAATTTGACCTTGCCGTAATCGGCTGTTCAGCTTTGGACACTGACGGAGATCTTCTGGACTTCGACTTTCAGGAGGTACAAGTCAGCCAGACCATCATTGCGCAGGCACGCCGCACATTTCTGGTTGCCGACCATTCAAAGTTTTACCGCTCGGCTCCGGCGCGCATCACTTCTTTGGCAGAAATCGACGCAATTTACACGGATGCGCCGTTACCAGGCGATCTGCACCTGCGCAGTCAGGAATGGCAAACGGACATCGTCCTGTGTAGCTAGCGGACATTAAGAATAGTCTCCAATTTACCGCGCCGCTTGCCAGATGCCACCCGGCCTGACACTATCGTTTGCATAAAGATATGTGCACGGGAGGGGAGCACCGGGCCATGATTGCGCTTTTATTTGCATTACTTACTGCCACGATGGGGCTCAACTATTTCAACATGACAAAGGCAGGCAATGCGCTGTTCTTCCTTACGATTGCCCTGAGTATCTACTGGTTGAAATTCCACGCCACCAGTCAGCTGACAATTCAGCTTTGAGGGCCTCATCATGACACCCGAACTGTCACGTACACTAAACGCGATCGGAATGCTGGCCGTCAGTCTCGTTCTGGCGCTGGCGTTCTTCTATCAACTTGTCCTTTACGAACTGCCCTGTCCGCTTTGCCTGTTGCAGCGTGTCGGCTTTGTAGCCGTCGGCGTCGGGCTGGGCCTGAACCTGCTTTATGGCGCGCGACCGCAGCACTATGCCATCATGCTCATTGCCGCTTTGTATGGCGGCAGTGTTTCGATCCGGCAAATCCTGTTGCACATTGTGCCTGGAACCGGCCATTACGGATCGCCCGTTCTGGGGCTGCATTATTACACTTGGGCGGGCATCGCCTTTTTCCTTGTCCTGCTGGGTACGTCGTTCATGCTGCTGTTTGATCGCCAATATGACTCGGGCGCGGCCAGCGAGGTACATTTTGGGGGAAACAAGCTGGCCAAAACCGCCTTCTTTGTCATGCTGGCACTTGCCGTACTGAACGCCGGTTCAACTCTGCTGGAATGCGGACCGGGCGTTTGTGATGACCCGCCCACGGATTACAAGTTGATTGACGAACTGAAAACGAATGATTGAGGATACCCTAACCTTCCCCTGATGGAGGCACACAAATGGGACTATTGGGCCAGCCGCTGGGCTATTATGACTATCTGACATTGGTCGCGCTGATCCTGCTGCTTGCAGCAGTTATGGCGCTGTTCCTGTTCATTATGGGCCTTCCGGGGCGGATCGCGATCAAACGTAATCATCCCCATGCCGAAGCCGTAAAGATCATGGGATGGATGGGGTTTTTGGCTGTCGTGCCTTGGGTTCACGCCTTCATGTGGGCTTTCCACGATGGCGTCACGGTCGATATTCGCCGCGGCCCGGACGAGGAAAAAGATGCCATCCGCGATGAAATCAAACGCCTGGGCGGTAGGGTCAAACCCGAATACCAGGATCGTCTGGACACAGATGACACACAACCCAGTTAAGACCGAAGGACCCTAATTCCTATGTTCGTCGCCCTCGGCATCACGCTGTTCTACATCATTTTCGTCTGGCTCATTTTTTTCAAGCTGGAATGGCTGAAGTTCAACATTGCCTGGGGCATTGTTTCGTTCTGGGTGGGTGCACACCTGCTGTTGATCTTCCTTGTGGCATTGCGCTTCTTTCAGCCGTTTTCAGCAGACAGCCACGTGGTACGTTCGACCATACAGATCATCCCCAAGCTGACACAGCCGACGATTCTGTCCGAGGTTCTTGTTGAACCGAATACACCGGTCGCAAAGGGCGATCCGCTGTATCGGTTCGATGATACGGTGTTTTCGCTGGCGGTCGATAATGCGCAGGCCCAGTTGGTGGCGGCACAGCAGAATGCCAAAATCCTTGAACAGGATGTCATTGCGTCGACCGAAGCTGTCGAACGGGCCAATGCGCAATTGGCCTATGCGCAAACCCAACAGGCGCGGTATGAGAATCTTGTTCCGGCCGGAGGCGCCCGTCAGGACGATCTGGATCGATGGAACGAACAGGTGACGGAAGATCAGGCCGCCGTCAAACAGGCTGGGGCCAACCTGACCAAGGCTCAACTGGCGCTGGAATCGCAGATTGACGGCGTGAACACGGGCATCCTTCAGGCGCAGGCGCAATTGGCCGAAGCCGAGTATTTTCTGGAAAACACAACAATCTATGCGCCTGAAAATGGCATGATCGTCTCACAGCAGGCCCGCCCCGGATTGGTAGTCGGTGACGTCCGGTTGGGTGCGATTGCCAGCTTCGTGACTGATGAAAGCCCTTATATCCTTGCCACATTCCGCCAGCAGAACCTGAAATTTGTCGAACCGGGACAAGAGGTCGAAGTCGCGCTTGATCTTTATCCCGGTGAAATCCTGACGGGCAAGGTCGAAGCGATCTGGTGGGCCACCCGTCAAGGGCAACTCATCCCGTCGGGCCGCCTGCCCGGTTTCGAGCTGCCCAAACTGCCCGGTCGGATTGCGGTTCAGATCACCGTCGATGTGCCGGAAGACCACATCTTCCCAGCGGGCGGCCATGCCGCTGTGGCAATCTATACAGGCCAGGGCAAAAGTTTTGAGTTTCTGAGGCGCATCAACATCCGCCTTTATTCCTTCGCCAACTTCATCCGACCCCTGGATATCTGAGGATGCGCGCCATGACACTCCGCAGGTTGTTGGGAACCGCCATTTGCGCCGCCACTCTCGCGGCTTGCACACCCGTTGGACCGGATTTTGTGCGCCCCAATTCACCTGTCGTAAAACAATGGATTGAGGTCAACAACCCCAGCACTGGTCAAAGCGGGCTGACCTCGCGCAGTGCGCCTGTCGTGAAATGGTGGCAGACATTCAATGATCCGACCCTTAACAAACTGATTGCCGAGGCCTACGCCCAGAACCTGACACTTCAGGTCGCTGGTGCGCGGGTTTTGCAGGCGCGCGCGCAACTGGGTATCGCCTTTGGCGAGCTTTACCCGCAGTCGCAGGCCATTGGCGGCTCGCTTGAACGGCGCCAGATCAGCGACAATCTGGGGCCAATTTCGGATGTCAATCGCGTCATCCCGCTGGATACCGAGTTCTCGACCTCGCAAGTCGGCTTCGATGCCCAGTGGGAGTTGGACGTCTGGGGCGCCCAGCGGCGCGGTGTTCAGGCGGCGCGATCCAACCTGGCCCTGCAAGTGGCAAACTACGACGACGCGTTGGTTACGCTGACCGGGGACGTCGCCGCGCTTTACGTCAATATCCGGGCGCTGCAAGAGACGCTGGCAATTGCGCGCGAGAACATCAAATTGCAGCAGGACTCGGCAGACCTGACTCAGCTGCGGTTCAACAACGGCGTCACCACGGAACTGGACGTGCAGGAATCCACCGCCCTGTTGAACAACACTAAGGCGCTGGTACCCGAACTGGAAAGCGACCTGCAACAGACCAAGAACGCGCTTGCGGTGTTGTTGGGCACGACACCTTCACGCATGACCGGTCTGCTGGGCAATACCGGCCGCATTCCATCGGCCCGGGCAAATGTGGCAGTGGGCGTTCCCGCTGAATTGCTGCGCCGCCGCCCGGATGTACGCGCGGCTGAACTGGCGGCAGCCACGCAATCGGCACAAGTGGGCATCGCGATGGCGGACCTGTATCCCCAATTCATCCTGTCAGGCGCAATCGGTCTGCAGGCATCCGGTGGGCGCGATCTGTTCAGCGGTGGCAGCACAACCGGACTGGCCAGTGCCGGTGTGGTCTGGAATGTGCTGAACTATGGCCGCATCAAGAACAATGTTCGCGCGCAGGACGCCGCTTACCAGGCGCTGATTGCGAATTATCAGAACACTGTGCTGACCGCTTATTCCGAAGTTGAAAGTGCCATGGTCGCTTATGCGCAGGCACGTAAGCAGGTCGGGTTCTATCAGCAAAGTGTCGAAGCCTCACGCAAAGCTGCCGAAATCGCCGTCAGCCAATATACAGATGGCATTGCCGATTATTCGCGCGTGCTGAACACCCAGACCGCACTATTGCGGTCGCAGGCCAATCTGATCGAGGCGCGGCAGCAGGTATCCAGCAACCTGGTGGCGGTTTACAAGGGTCTGGGCGGCGGATGGCAAATCCGTCAAAATCAGGAGTTCCTACCTGAAACTGTCCTGGCCGAGATGGCCTATCGCACGGATTGGGGCGATCTGCTGCAGAAAACCCCAACCCGCGCAAGCCTGAATTAGGTGCTACTTGGTTAACCCGCGCAACCCGCCCGAGATCAGGATATTAACCTCATAGAGGATGCGGGACGCGGCCAGCCCGCCGGGGCTGGCCAGATAGTTCGGGCTCCATTCCGGATCGAACTTCTGCTTGAACGCACGGAGACCCTCAAAATGGTAGAACTGTTCGCCATGTTCGTAAACGAACCCACCGATGCGGTTCCAAAGCGAAGCAAGCTGACGGTTTTCGATCCCTGAAAACGGTGCGGCACCCAGTGAAAACCAGTGAAACCCCTGCTGCGCACCCCAATCCATCATGTCGGCGAAAAGAGCGTCCATGACGAAACTTGGGCTATCGGGTTCATAACGCATGAGGTCCAGTGACAGCTCGGACTTGTTCCCTCCTTGGAACAGATTGGCAAAGGCCATGATCTTGCCGGTGTTGCCATCACGCAGGATCGCATGATCGAAATAGGACAGGTATTGATCATCAAATCCCCCCAGTGCAAAGCCTTTTTCTGCACCGGCCTTTTGCGCAAGCCAGCGGTCTGAAATCCCACGCAAATCTGACAACAGAGGCCTCAGTTCTTCCTTCGGAATGATCTCGAACACATATCCTTCGCGTTCAGCACGGTTCTTGGCCTGCCGGAATCGCTTGCGCGACTTTCCGTCCAGCGAGAAGTCGTGCAATGACACCCGCGCAACCTCGCCAATCTTCAGGATCGACAGTCCAAGATCCAGAAAAGTCGGCAGATATTTGGTCGAGACACTGTAGAACGCACAGAGTTTACCTTCGCGATCCGCCATTTCCCGAAGCTGCCAAATCAGTTGCTGCCCGGCCCTCTCGTCACCAACCGGTTCTCCTTTTGAAATCAGCGCATTGCCCGTGTCTGCATACGCTAAGAATGCGGTCTCATCCGGTGAGATCAGGAATTGCTTGTCACCGGTGAGCGAGATTTGCGACTCCGTATCCTCACTCTCCATCACCAGCCGCTCGACAACCTCTGGGATTTCAACCCGCTGTGGTGTCGGAATCTCACGCCCGAACAGAGAGTTCACGGCAACAATGCCCACGATCACGGCTACAACAAGGCTGGACCGCAGAAAGCGCGAGGCGTCACCGTTCCAGGCAAACTGCCACCACAGATCGTTTTGGTATTCGACATGCGAATATGCAAACAGCCCGATCCAGAATATCACCGCCAACAGAACCACGACACTGATCAGCCATGGGATGTTCAGCCGAAATATCGACGCACCACTGACCCGGTAGAACGCGCCACGAAACATAGCCAGCAGCCCAATCGTTCCCAGCATCGAAAACGCCTCGTGGATGTCGAGCCCCTTTGCAAGCGACGCAAAGAACCCCACCCCCATCAACACCATCGCAACGACCCATGCCCGGTAGAGCTTGCGGAACAACCCGCGCGACACCAGCAATAGCAACACCCCAACGACACTGCCTGCAAGATGCGAAGCCTCGACAAACGAAAGCGGCAGCATATCTTTCAGTGTGCTGAGCTTTTGCGCCCCCGCTGGCAGCGCGCCCGACACCAGCAAGATTACCCCGGCCACCGCGGCAACCCCGGCCGCGACCATCGGAACCATGGGACGGATCACGCGATAGACCCAGATGGCGGCACCGCCGATCATGTGTCTTTGGGTCAAGGCAGATGCAACGGCAATGGAAAGGCTGGTGACTGCAAATGGCAGAAAAGTGTAAACCACCCGATAAAGCAGCAACGCAGCAATCACATCCGAACGGCCTGACGCCCCCAGACCGGCAATCAATGTCGCCTCAAACACGCCAATCCCACCCGGCGCATGGCTCAGGATTCCAACGGCAATGGCGGCGATATAGATCGTGAAGAAATACGGGTACCCGACACCCAGATCATCCGGCATCAGTACGTAAAGCACCATGGATGCGCCAAACAGGTCCCCAATGGCAGCCAACGTCAGCAGGCCCGCCAGTTTACCTCCGGGCAAATCGAAACCGACGCCCGCAACAGCCAACCGCCGGCCACCGCTGGACAGCCAAATGAACATCGCAACAAATGCAGCCAGCAAGCACAACCCTATGGTGGTTTCGACCGTTTCGCTGACGGGCATCACCTTGGATATTCCATCCGGGTGCAGGGTCAGCAATAAGCCCAAAATCAGGATCAGACCCATCCAGAACGCCACCCACGAGGTCGCGATTACGCCAGCCACCCGGCCAAGGTCCAAGCCAAGCGACGCGTATATCCGATACCGGATCGCGGTTCCCGTGATGTAGGAAAACCCAAGGCAGTTCGACACCGCGTATCCGCTGGCTCCGGCCATCCCCGCCACAGGTAACGGCACCTTGCCATCTGCCACGCTCTGTACCGCGAACACATCATAGAGCGACAGCGACAAAAAGCTGAACGCTGTCCAGCACATCGCAAAAACCATCAATTTCCATGATGTCGCCGAAATATCGGTCTGGACATCCGACCATTTCACATGGGCCGACAGATCGTGCAAAACCGAAAGGGCAATCCCGGTAATAACGACCGGTATCGCGATGCGCAGCCAGGGTTTTTCCAGCAGACCAGCAAGTCGTTCGGCCCACTGTCCGGCCAAAGGTTCGTCACCATTTTCAGATGTGGTCATGCCGCAAGCCTTCCGGAAATACTGAACCCTTAGTCAGCAAGCGGCCTACCTAAGGGTAAGTCGCACCCTGTCTACTCACAAACTCTGGCACAAGTCGCATTCATCTCAAAGCACTAGAGCCGCCCCTTGCGTGTTGACAGCAGCAGGTTCGTTTCCGAACGTGTAACGCCGTCGATCCTGCGAATATGAAACAGAACCTCGTCCAGTTCGGCCAGAGTTTCAGTACTGATTTCGGCAATCAAATCCCAACTGCCGTTGGTCGAATGGACCGCCGTGACCTGCCGCATGGCTCCGATCCGGGACATCACGCGCTCGGTGCCACGCCCCTCGATTTCCAGCATCATCAGCCCACGTACCGGGCTTTGCGCCAGATCCCGACGCGTCAACACGGTAAAACCAACGATCTCTCCGGATTGCTTGAGCCGTTGCAAACGGCTGCGCACCGTAGTGCGGGTCACACCAAGTGTTTCTGACAGCTCTGACAGGCTGGCGCGCGCGTCACGTTGCAAGGCGCCCAGCAGACGACTATCCAATTCGTCCATATTACCTTCTCATTAAGGAGCTTCCTGATCCATTTTGAGCATTTTGTGCTCTTCACGCAAGACACAGTGACGGCCTAAATGGACCACATGGAACGCAAAAACATCATTTTAGTCGGCGCGCCGATGGACGCCGGGAAACGGCGTCAGGGTTGCCGAATGGGTCCTGACGCATATCGCGTGGCCGGGCTGGATCAGGCCTTGGCCGATCTTGGTCACTCCGTTTGCGATTGGGGCGACGTGCAACCTGAAAAAACGGACCTGCCCGAGCATCCGCACCTGTTCGCGCTGCCCGAATGCGTCGGATGGACGCAAGCGCTGAGCAAGACCGCACTGACAGCAGCTAAACAGGGCATTCCAATCTTCATGGGCGGCGATCACGCATTGTCCATGGGAACCGTGACCGGGATGGCCGCCTATGCTGCTAAGGTCGACCGCCCGCTATTCGTTCTGTGGCTGGATGCGCATAGTGATTTTCACACCCCCGACAGTACAGACAGCGGCAACCTGCATGGCACACCTGTCGCCTATTTCACAGGAAGGTCGGGATTCGAGGCGCTTCCGCCCTTACCCGCTGTCGTGCCAACGGACCGAGTCGGCATGATTGGCCTGCGCTCTGTCGACCCGGCGGAACGTTTGGCGCTGGAACAGGACCGCGCCATGCTGGCCGACATGCGCAGCATTGACGAACATGGGATCAAGGCGCCGTTGCTGGCGTTCCTGGATCGCGTGAAAGCCGAAAACGCTCTTCTCCACGTCTCGTTGGATGTTGATTTCCTGGATCCGGCCATTGCCCCTGCCGTCGGCACCACTGTTCCCGGCGGTGCGACCGAACGCGAGGCTCATCTGGTCATGGAACTGCTACATGAAAGCGGACTGGTCAGTTCTCTGGATCTTGTCGAACTGAACCCGTTCCTGGATGAACGTGGCCGCACCGCAAAACTGATGGTCGATCTGGCCGCCTCACTTATGGGCCGTCGCATCTTTGACCGCCCCACCCGGAGTTTCTGATGACCCAACCTTCTGAAAAGGCGCTCGTGCCTTTCGTGTCCGTCGACAACATGATGCGGCTGATTCACCACATAGGTGTCGAACAGATGATCGTACAGATCGCCGATCAGATCGAATCCGATTTCAAACGGTGGGAAAGCTTTGACAAGACCCCGCGCATTCCGGCGCATTCACCCCACGGAGTGATTGAACTGATGCCCACCTCGGATGGGGAGGCATATGGGTTCAAATACGTGAACGGACATCCCAAAAACACCTCCGAGGGTCTGCAAACTGTGACCGCATTCGGATTGCTGGCGGATGTTTACACCGGGTATCCCACTCTGCTGACCGAAATGACGCTGCTGACTGCATTGCGCACGGCGGCGACGTCCGCTCTGGTCGGGCGCTATCTTGCCCCAAAGAATGCCACGACCATGGCCATGATCGGCAATGGGGCGCAGTCCGAATTCCAATGCCTCGCTTTCAAGGCAATGTGCGGGATCGACACTGTCCGGCTTTACGATACCGATCCCGGTGCAACAGCGAAATGCGCCACAAACCTGCAAGGCAACGGCCTGACGGTCGTCCCATGCAAGACGCCGGAAGACGCTATTGAAGGTGCTCAGATCATCACCACTTGCACGGCCGACAAGAAATACGCCACCATCCTCACCGACAACATGGTCGGTCCCGGCGTCCACATCAACGCCATCGGTGGTGATTGTCCCGGCAAGACAGAATTGCATCGCGATATCCTGCTGCGCTCGGACATCTTCGTCGAATACCCCGAGCAAACCCGGATCGAGGGCGAAATTCAAGCGCTGGATGCTGATCATCCCGTGGCCGAGATGTGGCAGGTTATGACCGGAGCTGCCAAAGGGCGCACAGACGACCGCCAAATCACCCTGTTCGACAGTGTTGGCTTCGCGATCGAAGATTTCTCAGCCCTACGCTATGTCAAGCAGGCGATCAAAGGCACTGCATTCTTTGAGCCTCTGGACATGTTGGCCGACCCGGACGATCCGCGCGACCTGTTCGGAATGCTGATGCGGGCCGGTTAGGCGCGCCCATGGGGGCTCTGCCCCCGCCACCCGTGCCCGGGCGCCTCCCCCGGGATATTTGTTGGCCAGATGAAGCAGGGGATCCGTTCTTCATCTGGCTCTAAATATCCCGGAGCGCGAGGCAGAGCCTCGCATCCTACCTACCCCGCAAGCGATGGCAGGTAGAGTACAATACCAGGAAATGCCACAAGCATTGCTATGGTCAGGGCGTCGGCCACGAAGAAGGGTGTCACACCCCGGAAGACATCCTGAACACTCAAATCCGGGCGCACCCCGGCGACGACAAAGCAGTTCAACCCAATTGGCGGCGTAATCAGGCAAAACTCGGCCATCTTGACGACCAGAATTCCAAACCAAATCGCGCACATCGGCCCGGACATGCCAAACGCACTGTCTGCAGCACTGACCGTTTCACCACCGTTCAGCGCCATGACCGCCGGATAAACAACAGGCAAGGTCAAAAGAAGCATTCCTATCGCATCCATGAACATGCCAAGCACCGCGTAAGCCAGCAGAATGCAGATCAGGATCATCATGGGTGACATTTCAAGGCTGGTTATCCAGTCTGAAAAGGCGCCGGGAAGATCTGCGAACCCTAGAAACCGCACATAGATCAGAACGCCCCAGATGATCGAAAAGATCATTGCGGTAAGCTTGGCCGTCTCCAGCAGCGCGGATTTGAACTCGCTCCAACGCATCCCGTGAAACAGGGCGAAGCAGAAGACAATGAAAGCGCCGATTGCGCCGCCTTCCGTCGGCGTGCCCCACGCTTTTTCACCAAACGGGTTATAGACAAAGCAGATGATGATCAGGATGACGGCGACAATAGGGATGGCTCCGGGAAGGGCCGAAAAACGCTGTTTCCATGTAAAGCCTGTGACCGGGGGACCGACGGATTTGAAAATCACGGCGATCCCGACAATCAGCACGGCATAGATGATCGCGGAAAACGCACCCGGAATGAACCCCGCCAACAGCAGCTTCCCAACGTCCTGCTCGACGATGATCGCGTAGATCACCAGAATGGCCGATGGTGGAATCAGTGATGCCAGCGTTCCTCCGGCGGCCACCACACCAGCAGCAAAGCGTTTGTTGTAGCCGACCTTCAGCATTTCCGGGATCGCGATGCGGGCGAAGACGGCAGAGGTGGCAACCGAGGCACCCGAAACCGCGGCGAAACCGGCGGTGGCGAATACGGTTGAAACCGCCAACCCCCCGGGAACCCAGGCGACCCAGCGTTTGGCAGCTTCAAACAACGCCCGCGTGAGACCTGCGTAATAAGCCAGATACCCGATCAGGATAAAGGTCGGGATCAGGCTAAGAGTATGAGAGGCAACTTTGGAATGCGGCACTTGCCCGGCGGTTTTGACCGCAACAGTCAGCGCTTTACCGAACCGCGCCGGATCATACCCAAACTTGGCCCAAAAAATCCAAACAAGTCCAATTAGCCCGGCCAAGCCCGCAGCAAAGGCCACGCGCATGCCGACCACGACAAAGATCAGAAGCCCGCCCGTGACCCAGAGGCCAATTTCAATCGTGTCCATAAATCAGTCCTGCCCTTCGAACTGTTCGGCCTCAGCCGCTGCTTGTGCTGCCGCGTCCTGTATCAACGGAACGGCGACCGGAGCTTCCAATCCCAGCCATAGTGCGCGGCCATATCCCCAGACCTGCAAGGCAAGCCGCAGGCACAGAACGGAAAACGCGATGGGGGCCAGTAGTTTCGCGGGCCACAACGGAATTCCGATATCAATGGAACTGTCCCGGCTCCAAAATGGTGCGCCCAAATCAAAGGATCGGTCGAAGTGAGACCAGCTGCCCCAAACTAGCGCAAGCATCAGAAGCAGGATCAAAACCACCGAGACCAGTTCGAACAACCACAACCCTCTGCCGTGAAGGCGCGACAGAACGATGTCCATGCGGATGTGGCCACCGTCGCGTTGAACATAAGAAATGCCAAGAAATGCGATCAATGGCATCGCCTGTTCGATCCAGTCAACATATCCTGGCAATGGGGCATTCAGGGCATTGCGCCCACTGACCGAGATAACGGCCAGGACCATCAGGCCAAATACTGCCAAACCACTGATGAGCGCGAGAAAACGCTCCAGTTTCAACAACTGCTGATCCAGCTGGCTCAGACGACTTCCGTCCACCAGCACTGTGGCCTGTCCTGCCATTCCAGTTTTCCCCAATATTGGTGTACCGGGTGCCTGGCAGGCACCCGGGTTCAGGATCAGTTGCCGCCGCGCTGTTGCGTCAGCGTCATCTGCACGAGATCAAAAAGATCCTGCGCTGGCAGCCCCTGTTCCGTCATTTCCGCGATCCACTTTTCACGGATCGGGTCGGCTGCTTTGGTGCGGAATTCTGCAATCACGGCATCATCAATCATGACTTTCTGGACACCCTTTTCTTGCAGAACACTGTCCCATTGCTCGAGCAATCCGTCGTAATTAGTCAGGTAGTGGTCAATCGCCTCATCAATCGAGCTATCCAGCGCCTCGCGATGCGCGGCTGGCAGGGCCTCATAGGCGTCAATGTTGACCACGACCGGGCAATTTACCGTTCCCGGGTTCAGGTTTGCCGTCCACCAGTCGGCTTCGTTGATTGTCCCGAAAGACAGGTGTGCGTGCTGGGCAAAGGCCACTGTGTCGACGACACCGGATTCCATGGCATTGAACGCCTCGGTTGCGGGAACTGATGTCGGAACACCTCCGACCGCCTCGAAGGCTTGCCCCAAACCACCAGTGGCACGGACCCGCATTCCGTCAAAATCGGCCAGTTCATCGCGCGGCTCGCCAGTGCCGACCAGATTATACTGCGGCATCGGTGAGGTCATGATGATGCGGGCGTTCCATTGGGCCATCTCATCCTTGACTGCGGGGTGGTCATAAACCGCATGACTGACCGCCACCTCCTCCTGCAGGTTGTTCACGCCGAGAAAAGGCAGCTCCAGAACGGTGATCGCGCGGTTTTTGTCGCGGTGGTAACCTGCACAGAACTGAGCCATCTCGAAGGCGCCAATTTCAATGCCGTCCAGATTTTCGCGCGGCTTGGACAACCCGCCATAGCTGACATTGATGGTGAATTCACCACCGGTTTTTTCGCTAACAAGTTCGGCCAGTTTTTCAACATGTTCAGTGAAGGCACGACGCTTACCCCAGACCGATGCGTTCCACTCAGTAGCAAAAGCTTCACCGACAAAGGCAAAGCTCAGGGCGGCGACAGCGGCGCCGCTCAACATCTTTTTCATCATTTGATCTCCCATTGATGCGCCTCCTCCCGAGGCGCTTGAGGATCAAGCTAGCGCCAACATTCTACTGTGCCAACCCTGCCTTGGTTTTCCGCTGGTATCAGAAGCAGTTCCCGCTTGGATTGCGCATGTAGAAAAACCCGACATTCGTGGACTGACACCTGCTTGTGTTAGGAACTGCAAGTAGGACATGTGTTACACCTATCCATATATTTTAAATAGATTTTTACGGAAATAGTGCGATTTCTTTACTAGATATGGTCGTAGTTAGAAATTTCTTTACAAATAAATTCAGGGATTCCGGCAATTTATTTATTTATTTTCAGAACTCGGTAATATTCGAACTCGGGGAGGAACGGGATCGACATTGCCGGACCAAGTGGCAAAAAATGTCCCAACGCAATCCAGTCCAGAGGGAGGAGCCTCAAAAATGACCACCGCTGCCCAGGCAGATGCCAAGACCTATCCGCCATCCGCAGAAACCGTCGCCCGTGCGCATGTTGATGCCGAAAAATATGCCGACATGTATGCCGCTTCGATCAGTGACCCCGACGCATTCTGGGGTGAGCAAGGCAAGCGCGTTGACTGGATCAAACCCTTCACCCAGGTCAAAGACGTTAACTACGATTTCGGTTCGGTTAAAATAAACTGGTATGCTGATGGCACCTTGAATGTCTCGGCCAACTGTCTGGATCGCCACCTGAAAACCCGCGGTGATCAAACGGCAATCATCTGGGAACCGGACGATCCAAATGACCCGGCTCAGCATATCTCTTACGCGGAACTGCACCGCCGCACCTGCCGCATGGCAAACATCCTAGAATCTTTGGGTGTGCGCAAAGGAGACCGCGTCGTCATTTATCTGCCGATGATCCCCGAGGCTGCTTATGCCATGCTGGCCTGTGCGCGGATCGGCGCAATTCACTCTATTGTTTTTGCGGGCTTCTCGCCGGACGCACTGGCTGCCCGGATCAATGGCTGTGACGCCAAGGTTGTGATCACAGCGGACGAGGCTCCGCGCGGTGGTCGGAAAACGCCGCTGAAATCCAATGCCGACGCGGCGCTGCTGCACTGCAAGGATACGGTCAAGTGCCTTGTCGTCAAACGGACCGGTGGCCAGACCACCTGGATCGACGGTCGTGACTTTGACTACAACGAAATGGCCCTTGAGGCGGACGACTACTGCGCGCCTGCCGAAATGAGCGCCGAAGATCCGTTGTTCATCCTATACACCTCCGGCTCGACAGGTCAGCCAAAAGGCGTTGTTCACACAACCGGCGGTTATCTGGTTTACGCCGCAATGACGCACGAGATCACCTTCGATTATCACGAAGGCGACGTGTATTGGTGTACTGCGGATGTGGGCTGGGTCACCGGCCACAGCTATATCGTCTATGGCCCGCTGGCCAACGGTGCGACCACGCTGATGTTTGAAGGTGTACCAACCTTCCCGGACGCCTCGCGTTTCTGGCAGGTCTGCGAAAAGCACAAGGTGAACCAATTCTACACCGCGCCTACAGCGATCCGCGCCCTGATGGGTCAGGGCAAAGAGTTTGTCGAGAAATGCGACCTCAGCGATCTGCGCACTTTGGGAACCGTGGGTGAGCCGATCAACCCCGAAGCCTGGAACTGGTACAACGATGTCGTCGGCAAGGGCAAATGTCCCATCGTGGATACATGGTGGCAAACGGAAACCGGCGGTCACCTGATGACCCCCCTGCCCGGTGCCCATGCAATGAAGCCCGGATCGGCAATGAAGCCGTTCTTTGGCATCGAACCGGTGGTGTTGGACCCGCAGTCCGGCGTCGAGATCGAAGGCAATGGTGTCGAGGGTGTGCTCTGCATCAAAGACAGCTGGCCGGGCCAGATGCGCACCGTCTGGGGCGATCATGAGCGGTTCGAAAAGACCTATTTCTCGGATTACAAAGGCTACTACTTCACTGGTGATGGTTGCCGTCGCGATGAGGATGGCGACTACTGGATTACCGGGCGCGTGGACGATGTGATCAACGTGTCCGGCCACCGCATGGGAACGGCCGAGGTGGAAAGCGCACTGGTAGCACACGCCGCCGTCGCAGAAGCCGCTGTTGTCGGATATCCTCATGAAATCAAGGGGCAAGGCATCTATTGCTATGTCACTTTGATGAATGACCGTGAACCAAGCGAAGAGCTCCGCAAGGAGTTGCGCACCTGGGTCCGGACCGAGATCGGACCGATCGCCAGCCCCGATGTGATCCAGTGGGCCCCGGGCCTGCCCAAAACACGCTCGGGCAAGATCATGCGTCGCATCCTGCGCAAGATTGCCGAAAACGATTTCGGTTCGCTGGGTGACACTTCGACACTGGCCGACCCGTCGGTGGTCGAAGACCTGATCGAAAACCGCGCGGGCAAGTGAGGATGTGATGGACGCTGCTACGATCACCACACCCGCAGTACTTATCCTTCTCGGCCCTCCGGGCGCCGGGAAGGGCACGCAGGCCCGGATGCTGGAAGAGAAATTCGGACTTGTTCAACTCAGCACGGGTGACCTGCTGCGCGAAGCCGTTGCCGCAGGCACCGACGCAGGCAAAGCCGCCAAAGCCGTGATGGAAGCCGGTGATCTGGTCAGTGACGAGATCGTCATTGCGATCCTGCGCGACCGTATGGCGCAACCAGATTGCGCCAAGGGTGTCATTCTGGATGGGTTCCCACGCACAACGGTTCAGGCCGAGGCGCTTGATGGTTTGCTTGCGTCCAATGACCAAAAGATCAACGCAGCAATCAGCCTGGAAGTGGAAGATGCCGAAATGGTGATCCGCATCTCGGGCCGCTACACCTGCGCGGGCTGCGGTGAAGGGTACCACGACCAGTTTAAGAAGCCTGCCGAAGACGGTAAGTGCGACAAGTGCGGCAGCACCGAATTCAAGCGCCGCGCGGATGACAACGCTGAAACCGTGGCTTCGCGTCTGGCAGCTTATCATGCGCAGACCGCGCCGCTGATCACCTATTACGACGGTCACGGTGTTCTGAAACGCATCAATGCCATGGGCAGGATCGAGGATATCGCGGGCGATCTCGAAGGGATCGTCAGCGACGTGATGAGTTAAGGGGAGGAGATAAGCCGCAAGGCTTTGATCCTAAAAAGAATACTTCAAAAGACCGCTTTGGCGGACTGGTGGAGTTTTGCCTGACACCACACGGTGTTGGGCATTGTCGAGAAGCGGACCGACGCACTGGAGGAGTTGGGCACCGGGCCGCCAAACGAGGAAGCGAAGGAGGAACCCGCAATGGCGGATCAATCTACAAACTCCGCGCAGGCAGCCGAAGCCGATAAGGGCTATTGGCAGGCCAACCTGCGCCTCATCTACATCAGCCTCGTGATCTGGGCGCTGGTGTCATTTGGATTCGGCATCCTGCTGCGTCCGCTGCTGTCGGGCATCGCCGTCGGTGGTACTGATCTGGGCTTTTGGTTCGCTCAGCAAGGATCGATCCTGGTCTTTCTGGTGCTGATCTTCAACTACGCCTGGCGCATGAACAAGCTGGACGCCGAACACGGCGTGGATGAAGAGTAAGGGAGAGCGGGGATAATGGATCAGTTTACCATCAACCTGCTGTTTGTCGGCGCATCCTTTGCGCTGTACATCGGCATCGCGATCTGGGCCCGCGCGGGTTCCACATCAGAGTTCTACGCCGCCGGTCGCGGCGTACACCCGGTCACCAACGGTATGGCGACAGCGGCAGACTGGATGTCTGCGGCCTCGTTCATCTCGATGGCGGGCCTGATTGCCTTTACCGGCTATGACAACTCGACCTTCCTGATGGGGTGGACGGGTGGCTACGTGCTGTTGGCCCTGCTGCTTGCGCCTTACCTGCGGAAGTTCGGCAAGTTCACCGTATCGGAGTTCATCGGCGACCGCTTTTACAGCCAGACAGCACGCATCGTTGCGGTGATCTGTCTGATTGTTGCATCGGTGACCTACGTTATCGGTCAGATGACCGGTGTTGGGGTTGCCTTTGGCCGCTTCTTGGAAGTGTCGAACACCACCGGGCTGTTGATCGGTGCAGGCGTTGTGTTTGCCTACGCGGTGTTCGGAGGGATGAAGGGCGTGACCTATACACAGGTCGCTCAGTACTGCGTGCTGATCACCGCCTACACCATCCCTGCCATCTTTATCTCGCTTCAGCTGACCGGCACTCCGATTCCGGCGCTGGGTCTGTTTGGCGACACTGCAAGCGGTGTACCGCTGCTGACCAAGCTGGACGGCATCGTGACAGAGCTGGGCTTCAACGAATACACGGCCCATCACTCGAACACGCTGAACATGGTGCTGTTCACCCTGTCGCTGATGATCGGTACCGCCGGTCTGCCGCACGTTATCATGCGCTTCTTCACCGTTCCCAAAGTTGCTGATGCACGCTGGTCGGCTGGTTGGGCATTGGTCTTCATCGCGCTGCTGTATCTGACCGCTCCGGCTGTTGGCGCAATGGCCCGTCTGAACATCACCGACATGATGTGGCCCAATGGTGGCATCGAAGGTGGTGCCGTTACAGTCGAACAGATCGACAATGATGCTCGGTACGACTGGATGGCCACATGGCAGAAAACCGGTCTGCTGGATTGGGAAGACAAGAACGGCGACGGCAAGATTCAGTACTACAATGACAAGTCTGAATCGATGCAGGCGATTGCGGAACAAAAAGGCTGGGTCGGAAATGAGCTGACCAAGTTCAACCGCGACATCCTGGTTCTGGCCAACCCCGAGATTGCCAACCTGCCCGGTTGGGTGATCGGTCTGGTCGCTGCTGGTGGTCTTGCGGCTGCTCTGTCGACTGCTGCCGGCCTGCTGCTGGCGATTTCGTCAGCCGTGTCTCACGACCTGATCAAGGGCGCAATCAACCCGCAGATCTCGGAAAAAGGCGAGCTTCTGTCGGCACGGATTGCGATGGCTGTGGCGATTGCTGTAGCGACCTGGCTGGGTCTGAATCCTCCGGGCTTTGCGGCACAGACTGTTGCTCTGGCCTTTGGTCTGGCGGCAGCCTCGATCTTCCCGGCACTGATGATGGGGATCTTCTCGACCCGCATCAACAACACCGGTGCTGTTGCAGGTATGCTGGCAGGTCTGGTCGTTACACTGGTCTACATCTTCCTGCACAAGGGATGGCTGTTCATTCCCGACACCAACTCGTTCACCGATGCCGATCCGTTGCTGGGTCCGATCCAGTCGACCTCGTTCGGCGCTGTCGGTGCCATGGTCAACTTCGCTGTCGCCTATGTTGTGGCTGGCATGACCAAGGAAACTCCGCAGGAGATCAAGGAACTGGTCGAAAGCGTTCGCATTCCCCGTGGTGCGGGTGCAGCTCAGAACAAGTGAGCATGATGCGGTCGTTGGCACTTGCCTTCGACCGCATCTTTCGATCCACTACTCCCGCCCGGCATACCACTGGGCGGGATTTTTTCACCAAAACATCGGAGACATCAGATGCCCCTGTCCCACGATGAAATCGCCCGGTTTCTGAAATCCGTTCATCCCTATGACGCGTTACCGGCTGATGCCCTGGATCAGATCGTAAAACAGATCGAGGTCTGGGAAGTCGAGGAAGACACCTCGGTCTATGAACTGGGTCATGCGCTTCCCGGTGTGTTCGTGATCTATGAAGGACAGGTTGAAATCACCGATGAGAATGGTGCCGTTGTCTCTCAACTGGGTTTGCGCAATTCTTTTGGAGAGCGCGGACTGCTGAAAGACGGTAAGGCAGCCACCAAGGCGCGTGCGCACACTCCGTCGGTCCTGATTGTTTTGCCACCGGATCTGGTGCGCGAGTTGATCGACGGTCACGATGTGGTCGCCAGGTTCTTCAACCGCACACGCGGCGACAGAAGTGGCCCGCAAAGCCTTGCGACCAGTTCCATTGATATTCTGATGGCACATAACCCGGCCACCTGCCCCGCGGATACGCCAGTTCAGAAAGCGGCGCAGATCATGCGCGATAAACACATCTCGTCGCTGTGCATCACAGACGGCGACACGTTGCAGGGCATCGCGACGCTGCGGGATATCTCGGGCAAATACGTTGCGGACGGCCTGCCTCCTTCCACGCCAATTTCCGAGATCATGACCGCGAACCCCGTCACCCTGTCACCCGGCGACATTGGTTCAGACGTGTTGCACATCATGATGGAACGCGGCATCGGCCACGTCCCGATTTCCGAGGGCGGTCGACTGGTCGGTATCGTCACACAAACCGACCTGACACATTACCAGGCCGTGAACTCGGCCGAACTGGTGCGACGCATCGCACAGGCAAATACCGCCGAAGATATGGCGCGAGTAACGGCGGAAATCCCACAGCTGCTGGTGCAACTGGTTGCAGGCGGGAACCGGCACGAAATAGTCACGCGCCTGATCACCGACATTGCCGACACGGTTACCCGGCGCCTTCTGGCCCTTGCTGAACAGAAACTGGGCCCGCCCCCGGTGCCGTATCTGTGGCTGGCCTGCGGCTCGCAAGGGCGGCAAGAGCAGACAGGCGTGTCGGATCAGGACAACTGCCTGATGCTGGATGACAGAGTGACCGATGCGGATATGGAATACTTTACAAAGCTGGCCAGGTTCGTGTCGGACGGGCTGGATACCTGTGGTTATTTCTATTGTCCCGGCGACATGATGGCGACCAATCCGCGCTGGTGTCAGCCGGTGCGTGTCTGGCGCGACTATTTCAAGGGATGGATCGCCAAACCAAACCCCGAAGCGCAGATGCTGGCATCAGTCATGTTTGACTTGCGCCCGATTGGCGGCGCGTTCGACCTGTTCGCCGACCTGCAGGCCGACACATTGGCCGCAGCTCGGGCCAATTCGATCTTCGTTGCGCATATGATCTCGAACTCGTTGAAACACACGCCGCCGCTGGGTTTGCTGCGTGGTTTTGCGACCATCCGGTCGGGCGAACATCGCAATACGCTGGACCTGAAACACAATGGTGTTGTTCCGGTCGTGGATCTGGCGCGGATCTACGCCTTGCAAGGCGTACTGCCCGAGGCCAATACCCGAGCCCGCCTTAAAGCGGCTGAGGCCAATGGCGTTCTCAGCGCGTCGGGCGCACGCGATTTACTGGACGCCTATGATCTGATCGCTGAAACCCGGCTTGAACACCAGGTCCAGCTGGTTAAATCGGGCAAGAAACCAGACAATTATTTGCCACCTTCCGATCTTTCGGACTTTGAGCGAAGTCATCTTCGTGATGCCTTTGTTGTGGTAAAAACGATGCAATCGGCGGTCGGCCACGGCAAGGGACTACTGGGCTGACATGCATCTGAAGAACGGAGTGACACGATGTTTCTGGAATTGATCGGCACTGTTTTTGCGGGCTTCGCTTTTGCGGGTATCGTTCTTGTGCTGAACAAGCTGACCGGAGGGCGGTTGCCGAAATGGGTTACTCCGGTCGCGGCGGGTTTGGGGATGATCGCTGTGACCATCTCCAGCGAGTATTCCTGGTATGAGCGTACGCGCGAACAGCTTCCCAAGGAGATGGCAATCGTGCAAGAGGTTGAAAGCCGCGCCCTCTACCGCCCGTGGACCTACGCCATGCCCTTCGTCGACCGCTTTGCCGCCATCGATACCGTGTCGGTGCGCACAAACGAAAACGTGCCCGACCAGCGGCTTGTCGATCTTTACTTCTTCGGCCGCTGGGCCCCGGTTTCAAAACTGCCCGTAGCCGTAAACTGTGCCGAGAATCGTCGCGCCAATCTTGCGGACGGTGCTGAGTTTTCCGATGACGGACGTCTGCTGAATGCAGACTGGATATCTGCCGGGCCTGCCGACCCCATCATCGACGCCACCTGCGGGGTTTGACCATGCTCACAGGGTTAAGCCTGAGGTTCAGGATATTTCTGTTTTTCTGTCTGCTCGCGCTCGGCGGGATATCAATCAGTTCCGCCGCCCTGTGGATCACCTATGCCCGGGCAGCGCAACCTGACCTGTTTGATGACTTCATCTTTGCCGAGGTTCTGATCGGGTTTGGATTACTGGCTTTGATCGCCGGTATCTGGCTGTTGTTTGACGACAATGTCGCCAAACCGATCGAACGGCTTTCAGCACAACTGCGGGCCCGCGCTCATGCCGGTGTCAGCACCGATCTGGACATGCAAGCCGCGCGATACCTGGGCGATCTGGCCCCAGCAGCGGCTGGCCTGGCCGAGCAACTTGCCGCAAATGCCATGCACACAGCCGAGGCGGTGGCCGCCGAAACCGCTCATCTGGCGGCGGAAAAACAGCGCCTTACTGCCCTTCTGACCGAAATCCCGGTCGCCATGTTGCTGGCCAGTCCGAAACACCAGATCGTTTTGTATGATGGTCAGGCAGCCGAGGTGCTGGCCCAGATCGCGCATCCCCGCCTGAACGCCTCGCTCTTCGAATACATCGAATCGACGGGGCTGACGGACGCGTATGGAAAGTTGTGCAAATCAGGTAAGGATGTTTTCTGCACCCTGACCAGCGTGGACGGCCGACAAACCTATTCGGCCCGAATGAAGCCACTGGGGGACGCACCCGGTTACATGCTGGTGTTCGAAGACAGCGTTGCCCGTATGTCGCCAGATGAGGCACGCCCACTGGTCTATGATTTCGAGTTGCTGGACACGCCGGGTGACGGTGCGTTCGAAAACCGCTCTTTGGTGGATTTGTGTTTTGTGGTCTTTGACACGGAAACAACCGGTTTGCTGCCGCACAAGGATGAGATCGTTCAAATCGGCGCGGTCCGCGTTGTGAAAGGCAAGATCGTTGCGGGCGAGCATCTGGACATGCTTGTTGATCCGGGCATTCCGATCCCTGCTGCCTCGACCCGCGTGCACAAGATCAGTGATCGCATGGTTCAGGGCGCGCCGGATATCGTCAAAGCCGGGCGTGTGTTTCACCAATTCTCACGCGATGCGGTGATCGTAGCCCATAACGCCCCGTTCGACATGGCGTTCCTGCGCCGCCATGCCAAGCGTATGGAAGTCGAATGGGATCATCCGATACTCGACACTGTGCTGCTGTCGGCTGTTTTGTTCGGCGCAAGCGATACACATACACTGGACGCAGTGTGCGAACGGCTGGACATCACTATCCCCGAGGCGCTGCGCCATACGGCATTGGGCGACGCGGTGGCAACGGCCGAGGCGCTGGTCAAGATGCTGCCCATTCTGCAGGCGCGCGGGCTGAACACCTTTGGCGAAGTTATCGTCCAGACCCGCAAACACGGACGTCTTCTGGAAGACCTGAATTAACACCGAAATTTGCAAACGCCGTTCAGCTTTTCGTGGACAATCCGGGCCACGCATGGCACCTGATGCGCGGCCAAGGAACACGCGCGCGATATGACGGAAAAGATTTTCACACCGACCCCGGATCAAAGCCACGCCTTTCGTGAGGCGCTGGGATGTTTCGGAACAGGCGTCACCGTGATCACTGCGCAAACCGAAGACGGCCCACGTGCAATCACCGTAAACTCGTTCGCGTCAGTGTCCCTGAATCCGCCGCTGGTGTTGTGGTGCCTGGCCAGAGAGTCAAACCGCTTCGACACTTTCAGCACCTGCACCCATTACTCGATCCACGTCATGGCTCAGGATCAACAGGATCAGGCGCTAAGATTTGCCCGCGACGGTGTGGATTTCACCCATGCCGAGTGGACGACGGACGAGGCTGATCGCCCGCAGCTGGCCAATTGTCTGGCACGGTTTGACTGCCGGTTGCATGCCCGGCACGAGGCTGGAGATCATCTGATCATTGTGGGTCATGTGGATCAGGTCATGTACCGCACCGGCAAGGGTCTGATCTTCAAGCGCGGTCAGTTCGGCGGGTTTGTCGACCCTTTCTAGTCGTCCAGCGACCCATGCACCGCCAGAACCTCTAGCTGTGCGTCTTGCGGAGTGATCACACGAAAGGCTTCGTGCACTCCTGTCTCAGACAATTCTCTGGCGACGGTCAGCAGCGTGTTGGCCGCATGGTCTTCACACAGCTCTGACATGTGATCGATTTCGTTCTGTGCCACGCTCAATGCCGCTTCGACCGAGGGCGCTCCGTAATACTGCACGAAATGTTCTGCCAGATTGCGGGTGATCTGATCCCTTTCAGCCGCTTCGATCTGGGTTACCGCCACAAATGTCACCCGGCCAAAGGTTTCCAACCCCAGCCAGCCATTCGCAAAAGCCTGACGCGCCTTACCTTCCAGATCCGCGCCGCTCCAGTTCGAAAACTCGAACCCGCCCGAAACGCACCATTCGCCCGTACGTGCCGGAGAATGGAACACGTTCATGTCGCTTTCATCGAAATGGATCGCGCGGGCCAGTTTCATCGTCCGTTCTCCAATAGTTCCGTCAGCGGGCGCAGGCGGGTGTTGACCCCGTCGCGGATCAGCATTCCAAACCTCTCATCCGTGCCAAGGAATACACCGCCATCAACCAGTGGCTCACCTACGCCACGCAGCAGGCCCATCCATTCGGCATGCAGGGGCGCGTTGCCATCCTCCTGCCAGCGGTTGAGCCAGGTCAGCATATGGCGTGACCAGCTTTCGACCAGTTGCGTGGCCGAAACCTCGGCACAACCTTCATCATAAAGGGCTGTGACATCCGGCGTTTCGCCGGGCGCGGTGCTGGTTTGCATCAATGCGAGCTCCCAGCCGACAATCAGCCAATCCGGTTCTTCTTCCGCGTTTTCCCCGGAGGCCGAAACGCGGAACACACCGCATTTCGCACCATTCACACAAATCAGACCATCCCACCCCAGATGCACCGCCACTTCGGGTGGGGCCAGAGCGCCCAGCGCATTCTGAAACCCAACGGCACAAAGCGGCAGCATCGCCATCGCGTCCCGAAGCGGCACCTCGGGCGCGAAAACGATCGCGACACGCAGGTAATCGGCCTGAATGTTATAAACAACCGCCCCCGCATCGCAGCCCAAAGCCGCCATAGCCTGGGCGCGTTCAAACGGGTCTTCCCCACCCTGAACCGGGTGACCCGTCAACAAAGGGGGAAAGACCGGTTGGCTCATGCGGTGCCTTTGGCGATCATGTCGCGGGCGATCTTGCGGAAAGCCTCGGCCTGAGGGCTGTCTGGTTTGCTGACCACAATAGGCGCACCCCCGTCTGCGGCGATACGAATGTCCAGATGCAACGGGATTTCACCCAGCAGCGGCACGCCCATCGCCTCGGCCTCGGACTTGACACCACCATGACCAAAGACGTGTTCTTCATGCCCACAGTTCGAACAGATATGCGTGGACATGTTTTCGATCATCCCAACGATAGGCGTCTTGAGCTGATTGAACATGTCGATTCCCTTGCGGGCATCAATCAGCGCCACGTCCTGCGGCGTCGAGACGACAATAGCGCCGTCCACCTTGAATTTCTGGCTCAGCGTCAGTTGCACGTCGCCGGTACCGGGCGGCAGGTCGACGATCAGCACGTCCAGGGCACCCCATTGCACCTGGCTCATCATCTGTTGCAGCGCCCCCATCAGCATCGGCCCGCGCCAGACAACGGCCTGCCCTTCATTGGTCATCAACCCCATCGACATCATGGTGACGCCGTGGTTGCGCAGAGGCAGGATGGTCTTGCCATCGGGGCTGGCCGGACGGCCCGAGACACCCAACATCCGAGGCTGCGACGGCCCGTAAACATCCGCGTCCAGCAAACCCACGCGCCGCCCTTCTGCGGCCAGCGCACAGGCCAGATTGGCCGACACGGTGGATTTGCCCACACCCCCTTTGCCAGAAGCAACCGCAATGATCCGGTCGACACCGGGAACGGCCTGCGGTCCAGTTTGCGAGGGCTTGGGTTTCGGCTTCAGGTCCGGCGGCGCCTTATCGGAATGCGCAGTCATCAGGGCCGAAACATTTACGACGCCCTCAACCATCTGTGCGGCCTTTTCAGCTGTTGCGCGCACAGGTTCCATCTTTTCGGCATGCTTCGGGTCGATCTCAAGGACAAAGCGAACCGTATCGCCCTCGACATTCAGCGCACGCACGATGCCCGCACTGACAATGTCCTGACCTGAAACCGGATCGGTGATCTTTTTCAGGTTCGCCAGAACCGCGTCACGAACACTCACGCTGTTCTCTCCTTGGTATGCCCCGCCGACAGGGGCGTGCGTGTCGACATGTATTGGTCGCCGCTCATTGCATGTGTCTCCGTCTCTTTCTGTTCATTTGACGCGTAACAGCCTTCATAGTTAGGCTAAACCATGCGCCTTGTCTTGTTGTGCCTGAGCCTGACGCTCACCGCCACCCCCTCCTTGTCGCAGGAGGCGATTGGCCTTGCGGCCCCGGCAGAGGTTAACGACTCCGGTCTGTTGCAACATATCCTTCCTCGCTTCTCTCTCAAGACCGGGATACGCGTTGTCGCAGATGATGCCGGTGCCATGGTGCTGGTAACCGAACCACCCGGCGATCCTGTCTTTGCCCGTGGTGGCGTGGTTTATCACCTGCGGATCGAAGGCGATGATCGTCAAATCCGGTTTCGCGACTGGCTGCAATCAGAGATCGGCAAGCGCACTGTCGAAAGCTTTCCTCCTGTGGTTGGTGAACCGTTCAGCGCCAGCTTTGATCCCAAGGTCACCCAGTCGGACGATACCTTGGACGGCAACACCGTGTTGGGCGAAGAACTGTCGATGACCCATTGTGGTCGATGTCATGTGATTGGCCCCCGCAATCGGATGAACGGGCTTGGCTCGACCCCCTCTTTCGCCGTCCTGCGCGCGATGCCGGATTGGTCGGAACGGTTCGAAGCGTTCTTTGCCCTCAATCCCCACCCCGCATTCACGCAGATCGACGGGTTGACACCGCCCTTTGATCCCGAGCGCCCATCCCCAATTCACCCGGTCAAGATGACGTTGGACGATCTTGAAGCCATCCTGGCGTTTGTTTCGCGCATAGACGCCGCTGATCTGGGCGCGCCGCTAAAGCTTCAGTGATCCTTTCTATCCGAATAGTAATCCTCGGTGGTAACGACCCGAGGCTTGGGTTTTGACTGGAACGGATTGTCCTGCTGCTGGAAATGAGCATTCACCCGGCAATTGTCGCACATCTGGATCATCCGTGCCTGATCCGATGTGGCAAACATCGGGTGCGTGCCCGAAAGCTTTTCCATGATCCGTTCAACGGTTGATTTCACCCCGAACAGAGCCCCGCATTCGATGCAGGCAAACGGTTCCTCCTCGTTCAGGACCTGCTGAGACAGGGCAGCGTCGCTCAGATCCAGTTGCGGCACCAAGGTGATCGCGTCTTCGGGGCAGATCGTCTTGCACATTCCGCATTGCAGGCACGCATCCTGCTGAAAGTTCAACTGGGGCTTGTCAGGGTTATCCATCAAAGCTCCGGACGGGCACAGCGACACGCAACTAAGACAGAGCGTGCAACTGTCTGTATTCACAGCAACGGCACCGTAAGGCGCACCTTCAGGCAATGGCAGCGGGGCTTTGGCCTGCGGGTTCAGGGCCTGTGCTGCCAGCCGCGCGATTTGTCGGCGGTTGCCAAGTGGCAAGACCGGATTTGCCAACGGTTCGGGGACATTTTGCGCATACAGCAAGTCTGCCATCGCATCAGGGTCCACCTCCTCGATCAGCCCGATCGCATCCGAACTGGTTATGGCACGTGCCAGTTCAATTTCGCGATCCAGCGCATCCCGTTCGGTCTTCGGGGCCAGCAACACATCCACACGCGCAAATCCATGTGCCAGCGCGGCCAGCATTTCCGAATGGCCGAACCCGGATATCACTTTCAATTCCAGCGGGATAACATCCGCAGGCAATCCCCGGCCGAACCTTGCTGTAAGCCTTATCATTTCGGCCCCGTAGGCGTCGTGCACAAGCAACCGGGGTGCGATACCGCCTGCCCTTCGGTACGTGCGTGCCAGAATATGCATCCGTGACA
Organism: Ruegeria sp. CH2; assembly: GCF_056537065.1. Taxonomy (NCBI): domain Bacteria; kingdom Pseudomonadati; phylum Pseudomonadota; class Alphaproteobacteria; order Rhodobacterales; family Roseobacteraceae; genus Ruegeria; species Ruegeria sp. CH2. The sequence goes on along the minus strand of NZ_JBQFQV010000001.1, from coordinate 58,305 downwards.
GCAAGGCCGAAACAGGTGGATCTTCATAGGTTATCGCCGATGACGGGCAGACCGCCGCGCATTCGCCACACCCGGCGCAGACCATCGGATCAATCGCCACATGCTCGCCCGAGGGTGTGATTGCACCGGTTGGGCAGATATCCAGACAGTTTGAGCATCCGACCTGTTCCGCCCGCGAATGGGCGCAAAGTGTTTCCTCCAGTCGCACGTACAGAGGTTTTTCGAATGTTCCGACCAGTTGGGCGGCGTCAAAAGCCAGACGTTCTACAGAAACCGCATCCTTGGGATCAGCCCGCAAATACCCTTCGCGCTTGGCCGGAGCCTGCACAAAGGGCGTGCCCCCCGTCAGGTCAACAATGATATCGCAGGCCGATTGCGCCCCATCTCTTGGTTCCGTCCAATTGAAAGCACCTCTGCCTGCGGGAACCACTTGCTGCACATTGTCCAGACGCAAGGAAAACCCACCCAGAGCACCCGAAACAGACCGCAATTGTCCCCGAATGACATCGAAGGCCCGAGAGTCTGGCTCAGCCTGATCCGTGACCAGAACGGTTACCGCCAGTGTTCGGGCCAACCTTTCCGCCAGTCCAAAGGCAACGGTACCAGGACCAATGATAAAACACGTGCCTTCGCTGATAACATCAACGCTGGGCGTCACCGGTTGCGGCAGGAACGCTTCGGCAGCTAAGGCAGCCATTTTGGCCGTCGCATCCGCGCCCTGATCGGACCAACCGGCGCGATCCCGCAGGTCGACAAAGCCGGGAATTTCGACATTCATATCTTCGGCAAGCGACCGGAACACCTCTTGTTCCTGCAGACAGGCGATGACGGTATCGCCCTCTTGCATCAAGGATGCAGCAGATTGCAGTTCTTTTGTGCAAAGCGCGGTATGCACCTTTGAACAGGTAATCCCGCAGGCGCTTTCGATCCTGTCCGGATCCAGCGCCTGAGTTCCCGCGCAATCGCAGAGCAAAAGTTTCGTGCCCATGTCCCCTCCCTCGGGAAGCAGTCCCGATCCTTTGCACTTTAGGCTGCATTCCCGCCTTTGCACTTTAGGCTGCATTCCCGATGAAGCAACTTCAACCCTGCGAAGTGCACAGCGCGCCCGGCAGAGTTTCGCGGCAAAATCCCATAAAACAAAAGCCTTCTCAGGCTTTGATCACGAAGACGCTACCGGGAATACGACCAAAGTATTAAAGCGCAGGCTTGGCACGTGGCTATTTTGTGTACCATAGTGGACATGGAAAGGCAGGGGAGAGCCTTTCGGGGAGGATCCAGTGGCCAAGGCCGCAAGCCAGATCGACATGCCGGTTGGCGTCATTGTGCGCAAAACACCCGGGGTCACACGTTGGGCCCGCTGGAACTGGCGCGCGGTCGCCGTGTTGCCCGGTGCAGGGCCAGCCGATTGGCAGGAACTGCGCCGCGAAGGCGAGGCGGTCGAATACCACGCTGCCACCCTTCCCCTGACCCTCTGGGCGGACGAGACTGAAGCCTACCTGGTCAACCTGTCGGACGGGCAACCCTCGATCTATCTTGTACTGCGGAATGAGCTGAAGGGCGACACGCCCCTGAATGCAGTTCTGATCACCGCTTCTCCGTTCCAGGGGCAGGATTACGCGGACACCGGCGAAGAGATTGTCGAGAAAATCCCAATGACCGAAGGGTTGATCGCCTGGGTACGGGATTTCACCCTGAAACATCACCAGCACGAAGTGTTCGTCAAGCGCCGTCGCGACAGAAAGCGAACCGATTTGGTGGAGGATGGTAAGGGCGACGCGCGTATCCGGCAGGCATCGGATGTTTTCCGCGCCCCGAGACGGGTGCTGCAATGACAGAGCGGCGTGATTTCTGGTCGCGCCGAAAGGCTGCCGTTCAGGCCGAAGCTGAAGCCGAGGCGCTGGCCCTTGAAGAACAAGTGATCGCAGCCCATCACGCTGAACTTGAAGAAAAGAGTGACGTTGAGATTTTGGCCGAATTCAACCTTCCCGATCCCGATACCCTCGGACCCTGCGATGATGTTTCGGGCTTTATGTCCAAGGCAGTGCCTGATCGCCTTCGGCGCCGCGCCCTGCGGCGGTTGTGGCGGCTGAACCCTGTTCTGGCAAATGTCGACGGGCTGGTTGATTACGGCGAGGACTACACCGATGCCGCCTGCGTGATCGAAAACATCCAAACCGCCTATCAGGTTGGAAAAGGCATGCTGGCGCATGTCGAGGCACTGGCCGCCGACGCGCAAGAAACGGAAGAAAACGAAATCGAGGCTGATACGCTCTCTGAACCTGAGGTCGTGCCGGTTGACCCTGATCCCGTGCCACAGCCGGTTTCAGTTGCTCAGGTAGAAGAGCCGGAAGAACTCGAGCGTCCCCCGTCGCCACGTCGAATGACATTTGAATTTGAAGGATGACCGAATGACCGCAAGTGACGCGCACACTCTGGATGTTTCAGCCGAGGATCGACTGCGCGCGGATTTCTATAACTTTCTGGGTCTGTTACTGGCAGGTCCTCCGGATCAGATGTTGCTGGACCAAATGGCTGGTCTGGTCGGAGATGACACGGATCTCGGCAAGGCCGTTCAATCCATGGCACGGGTTGCTAAGGTCACCAAGCCAGCCGCTGCCGAACGGGAATTCAATGCGTTGTTCATCGGATTGGGCCGGGGTGAGTTGCTGCCATATGCCAGCTTCTACCTGACGGGCTTTTTGAACGAGAAACCCTTGGCTCAGCTGCGCAATGACATGGCGGTTCGCGGGATCACACGTGCCCAAAACGTGTTCGAGCCCGAAGATAACATCGCCTCATTGATGGAGATGATGGCCGGAATGATCGTCGGGCGTTTTGGCGGCCCGGCTTCCCTGGATGACCAAAAGGCATTCTGGAGCAAGCACATCGGCCCCTGGGCCACGCATTTCTATTCGGATTTGGAAGCAGCCGAGAACTCGGTCCTTTATGCATCCGTCGGCACTGCCGGGCGGGTGTTTATGGAGATCGAGCGCGAAGCGTTCCGGATGACGGCGGGGTAATCCGCACATCGCCGGTGTCCCATGGGCACCAAACCGCAATTGGGAAAGGAGGTTCCCATGAGCAAGACCAAGGAAGAAGGCGCCACGCGCCGTGACTTCCTCAAACTGGCCGGTACCGCAGCGCCTGCTGCCGTTGCCGCCGCCAGCCTGACCGGGAAGGCCGAAGCCGCGGCGCTACCGACCGACGAAACCCGCATTCAGGATACTGCGCATACACGCGCCTACATCGAGAGCACCCGGTTCTAGGACCGGACGCTTTCACACCCGGCAGACGGTTGCGATTGGCCCTGACGTCGGTTTCAGCAGTACCAAGCCAGCCGTGGCTGACACGGCGCGCAAGGGAGGAAAGACATGCTTAGGAAAAAGACCAACGGGGTTGCGAGACGCCCCCAGCGGACAAGTATCCTGTCCCAGGTCGGCGAGAAAACCGTCGATCGCCGCGCATTCCTGCGTGGCTCGGGCCTGACGATCGGCGGCCTTGCCGCGATCAGCGCCACAGGTGGAACCGTGACGCCAGCCAGTGCCCAGACAGCGGCCAATCAGGCCGTCGAAAACATCAAATCCGTATGCACCCACTGCTCGGTCGGCTGTACCGTCGTTGCCGAAGTACAGAACGGTGTCTGGGTCGGGCAGGAACCCGGTTGGGACAGCCCGTTCAATCTGGGTGCACACTGTGCCAAGGGGGCTTCGGTTCGCGAGCACGCCCATGGCGAGCGCCGCCTGAAATATCCGATGAAAAAGGAAGGCGGCGAGTGGAAGCGCATCAGCTGGGAAGAGGCGATCAACGAGATCGGCGACGGCATGATGAGCATCCGCGAGGAATCCGGGCCCGACAGCGTGTACTGGCTGGGCTCAGCAAAACACAATAACGAACAGGCTTATCTGTTCCGCAAGTTCGCTGCCTACTGGGGCACGAACAACGTGGACCATCAGGCCCGTATCTGCCACTCGACCACCGTTGCGGGTGTTGCGAATACATGGGGCTACGGCGCCATGACCAATTCGTATAACGACATCCACAACTCGCGCGCCATCTTCATCATTGGCGGCAACCCGGCTGAGGCGCACCCTGTCTCTCTACTGCACGTTCTGCGCGCAAAAGAGCAGAACAACGCCCCACTGATCGTCTGCGACCCGCGATTTACGCGCACGGCGGCCCATGCGGATGAATATGTCCGTTTCCGCCCAGGCACAGACGTTGCGCTGATCTGGGGCATCCTGTGGCACATCTTCGACAACGGTTGGGAGGATAAAGAATTCATCCGCACCCGTGTCTGGGGCATGGACCAGATTCAGGATGAGGTGGCCAAATGGACGCCTGAAGAAACAGAACGCGTCACCGGCGTGCCTGGCTCGCAACTGAAACGTGTTGCCCGAACCATGGCCAACAACCGCCCCGGCACGGTCATCTGGTGCATGGGCGGCACACAGCACACCAACGGCAACAACAACACCCGCGCCTATTGCGTGCTTCAGCTTGCGCTGGGCAACATGGGTACCTCGGGTGGCGGTACCAATATCTTCCGCGGCCACGACAACGTGCAGGGCGCGACAGACCTTGGTGTTTTGTCCCACACCCTGCCCGGCTATTACGGCCTGTCTGCGGGCGCATGGGGCCACTGGAGCCGCGTCTGGGGTGAAGACCTGGATTGGCTGAAGGGCCAGTTCGCCACGATCAAGGGCAAAGACGGCAAGGACAAACCGCTGATGAATGAAAGCGGTATCCCGGTATCCCGCTGGATCGACGGTGTTCTGGAAGACCCTGCGAACATGGATCAGGACAACAATGTCCGTGCCATGGTTCTGTGGGGTCACGCGCCGAACTCGCAAACGCGGGGTCCGGAAATGAAAACGGCAATGGAAAAGCTGGACATGCTGGTCGTGATTGACCCGTATCCCACTGTCTCGGCCGTTCTGCATGACCGCACCGACGGCGTCTACCTTTTGCCCGCCTGTACGCAGTTCGAAACCCGTGGCTCGGTCACCGCGTCAAACCGCTCGTTGCAGTGGCGTGACAAGGTCGTTGATCCGCTGTTCGAAAGCCTGCCGGACGAGGTCATCATGGCCAAGTTCGCCAACAAGTTCGGCTGGGCGGATCGCCTGTTCCGCAATATCGAGATGGAAGACCCCGAGACCCCGAATGTTGAAAGCATCACGCGTGAATTCAACTCGGGCCTCTGGACCATCGGATATACCGGGCAGTCGCCAGAGCGTTTGAAAAGCCATATGGCCAATCAGCACACGTTCGACCGAACCACGCTGCAAGCCATTGGTGGACCAAACGACGGCGAATATTATGGTCTGCCCTGGCCGTGCTGGGGAACCGCTGAGATGGGTCATACGGGGACCCCGAACCTCTATGACATGTCCAAACCGGTGGCCGAAGGCGGCCTGACCTTCCGCGCCAGGTTCGGAGTGGAACGCGATGGCGACAACCTGCTGGCCGAAGGGGTCTATAGCGTTGGATCAGAAATTCAGGACGGATACCCTGAATTCACGATGCAGATGCTGATGGACCTTGGCTGGGACGGCGACCTGACGGCTGAAGAACGCGCTGCAATCGATGCCGTTGCAGGCCCCGAGACCAACTGGAAAACCGACCTTTCGGGCGGTATCCAGCGGGTGGCGATCAAGCATGGCTGTGCGCCCTTCGGGAACGCCAAGGCCCGCGCGGTCGTCTGGACCTTCCCGGATCCGATCCCACTGCATCGCGAGCCGCTTTATACGAACCGGCGTGATCTGGTGGTGGACTATCCAACCTACGAGGACCGGCACGCCTATCGCCTGCCCACCCTTTATGCTTCGATCCAAAAGAACGACTTTTCAAAGGATTACCCGATAATCCTGACGTCAGGTCGTCTGGTCGAATATGAAGGCGGCGGCGATGAAAGCCGATCTAACCCATGGCTTGCTGAACTTCAGCAGGACATGTTCGTCGAGATCAACCCGCGCGATGCCAACAACCTTGGCATTCGGGACGGGCAACAGGTCTGGGTAGAAGGTCCGGAAGGCGGTAAGGTCAAGGTGATGGCAATGCTGACCAATCGGGTTGGTGCCGGTGTCGCCTTCATGCCTTTCCACTTTGGCGGCCATTTCCAGGGCGAGGACTTGCGGCACAAATACCCCGCCGGTGCTGACCCCTATGTTCTGGGCGAAAGTTCCAACACCGCCCAGACTTATGGCTATGATTCAGTGACCCAGATGCAGGAGACCAAGTGTACTCTCTGCAAGATCTCGGCAGCGTAAGGAGGACGATTAATGGCTAGAGCAAAGTTTCTCTGCGACGCTGAACGCTGCATCGAATGCAACGCCTGCGTAACCGCGTGCAAGAACGAGCATGAGGTACCCTGGGGTATCAACCGCCGCAGGGTGGTGACGATCAATGACGGCAACCCGGGCGAACGCTCGATCTCGGTGGCCTGTATGCATTGTTCGGATGCGCCCTGCATGGCGGTGTGCCCGGTCGACTGCTTCTATCAGAACGAAGAAGGTGTTGTCCTGCACTCCAAGGACCTGTGCATCGGTTGCGGTTATTGCTTTTACGCGTGCCCGTTTGGCGCGCCGCAATACCCGCAGGCAGGCAATTTCGGTTCACGCGGCAAGATGGACAAATGCACCTTCTGCGCCGGTGGTCCCGAAGAAAACCACTCGACCGCAGAGTTCGCCAAATACGGTCGCAACCGGATCGCCGAGGGCAAACTGCCCATCTGCGCCGAGATGTGCTCCACCAAGGCCCTGCTTGCCGGTGACGGCGACGTGGTGTCGGCTGTTTACCGTGAACGCGTCGTGGCGCGCGGTTTCGGCTCGGGCGCCTGGGGTTGGGGTACTGCCTACGACCAGAAAGACGGCTAAGCCGCTGTCTGCACAAAGCAATGGACAACCCGCTCAGCGCGGGTTGTCCGATCTTGGAATTTGACCGAGGTTCAGATGCTCCGCTTTCTCATCGCTTTTCTGTTTACCCTTGGGCTGACCCTTTCGGCAGCCGCCCAAACGACCGATGACAGCAACGCCACGCCTGAAAGGGCGGGAACCGGCGGAGCGACGACCCTCGAAGACATTCTCGCCCGACAACGTGGTGAGCAGGTGGATAACGGATATCGCTCCGGCAATACCGGCCAGAGCAATGTCGAGGGCCTGATGGGTCAGCTTGGCACCCGTGGAGTCGCGTCGGATAGTGATGTGTACCGTGCGTTGCGCTATGGCTCGGCCAATGTGACCGTATCGTCAAATGGCCCGGCGGCAAGTGTGCTGATACAGGATGGCGGCATGTGGTGGCTGAACTTCCGCACCGGGCCGCTGCGCGAATATGGCACCTATATCATCGCCGGGATGCTGGGCATCATTCTGCTGTTCTTCCTGATCCGTGGGAAAATCCGCATCGATGGAGAGAAAACGGGCCGCACGGTTACCCGCTTCAACGGGATTGAACGTTTCGGTCATTGGCTGTTTGCAGGATCGTTCCTGATCCTCGGCATTACTGGTTTGCTCACGCTCTATGGCCGCGACTTCCTGATTCCGATCTTCGGCAAGGAAGGTTTCGCTACCATCGCACTGGGCTGTAAGTGGCTGCATAACAATCTGGCCTGGGCCTTTATGCTGGGTCTGATCATCGTCACGGTGAACTGGATTGCTCATAACATTCCCAACCGGACCGACCTGAAATGGCTCGCCGCCGGAGGGGGGCTGTTCACCAAGGGCAACCACCCGCCCGCCCGGAAATTCAATGCGGGGCAAAAGATCATTTTCTGGGCCTGTATTCTGTTAGGCGTGTCGATCAGCCTGTCCGGCTTGTCACTGCTGTTCCCGTTCGAGATGCCCCTGTTCGCCAAAACCTTCTCGGTCGCAAACGCCACGGGCATTCCGCAGGCGCTGGGTCTGACCTTGCCGGTGCAGATGTCACCGCAGGAAGAGATGCAATTCGCCCAAGTCTGGCATGTCATGATTGCCTATGTGTTCATCGCGATCATCGTTGCGCACATCTATCTCGGCTCGGTCGGGATGGAGGGTGCGTTTGACGCCATGGGAACCGGAGAGGTCGAGGAACAATGGGCGCGCGAGCATCACTCGCTCTGGCTGGAAGAGGTGAAGAAAAAAGAGGCTGACACAGCAGCCGCCTCACCCGCTGAATAGATGCGTGGGCTGGTTCTGGCGCTGGTGCTGGTTCCCCTGCCCGCCGTGGCAGAATTCTTCACGCTGAAAGGGCATGGCGGCCCCATCATGGGCATCGCCACCGCACCTGACGGTCGCATCGCAACGGCCAGTTTCGACAACTCTGTGGGCCTTTGGACCGGGCAAACGCCAAATTGGTTCGAAGGGCACGAGGCCGCCGTGAACGCAGTCGCGTTCAACGGCTCCGCTTTCTTTTCTGCCGGAGACGATTTCACCCTGCGCAAATGGCCAAGCGGTGAAATCATTGGCCGACACAAAGGGAAGATTGTTGGCCTTGCCGCGTCAGAAACCCTTATTGCCACGGCCAGCTGGGATGGAACAATCGGCCTGTGGCCTGTCGATGGCACAGAACCCGCGCGGCTTGGACCGACCGGCAGTGGCGTAAACGCGGTCGCATTCTCACCTGACGGCACGCAGCTTTTTTCGGCGGGCGTCGACGGCGCTTTGCGGCTATGGGATGTATCCAGCGGGCAGGAAACAAGGCGTCTGGTCGAGCACGGGTTCGGCATCAATGAACTGGCCCTGAATGCGCAGGACAACTGGATCGCCTATGGCGCGGTTGACGGCGTCACGCGTATCCTTGACCTTGCCACCGGGGAAGAGCGCGATTTCACTCTGGACCGCCGCCCGATCCTTGCCCTTGCGCTCAGCCCGGATCGGAAACTTTTGGCCGTAGGCGATGGCGAAGGGTATATTATGGTCATCGACACCGTCGATTGGCGCATTGCACAGGATTTTCGCGCCACGTTGCGCGGTCCGGTCTGGGCTTTGGCATTTTCCAAAGACGGTAAAAACATCCATGCGGGCGGACTTGACGAGGCGATGTACAGCTGGCCTGTGGACGCTCTGTCCGACCAACACCAGATGGCCTCGGCAGAACCAAGTTTCCTGAAAAATCCTGATGAGATGGACAACGGAGAACGCCAGTTTGCGCGCAAATGCTCAATCTGTCACAGCTTGTCTTCCGATAACGAACGACGTGCAGGCCCCACCCTGCACGGTGTATTTGGACGTCAGGCCGGCACGGTTCGTGGATATTTGTACTCGGATACATTGCAAGGCTCTGATATCATTTGGAATGACGAGACAATAAATGCCCTTTTCGACGAGGGGCCAGACCACTACATTCCGGGGTCGAAAATGCCGATGCAGCGAATTGCCAAAGCACAGGATCGCCAGGATCTTATCGCTTTTCTGCGTCGCGCAACAACTGACCGGAACTGAACCGGAGGAGCCCATGAAAGCCTTTCTTGCCGCCGTCGCCACGATGGTCGTTATTGCAGGCGCAGCCCCGTTTGTGCTGGAACAGATCGGGTTCAGCACCGCTGACACTACGTCCGGCATCGCCGTGCGCCTCGACTGAATGGCGCAATATCTGACCACCCGTGAACTGGCCGATCTGCTGCGCATTGGCGAGCGGAAGGCTTATGACCTTGCCTCGTCAGGCGAGGTGCCGTGTGTGCGCGCCATGGGCAAGCTGTTATTTCCGCGGGCCGAGATCATTGCCTGGCTCAACGCGTCGCGATCCGGCCCTCAGGTCGCAGAACCGCCCCTGCCCCCGATCATAGCAGGCAGCCACGATCCCTTGCTGGACTGGGCGCTGCGTGAAAGTGGGTCGGGGCTGGCCACCTATTACGACGGTTCTTTTGATGGCCTGATCAGGCTCAGTGAACGCAGCGCGCAGGGCGCTGTGTTACACATCCACGAAAATGGCGGATTCAACAAGGAATCCCTGCAAGACACTTTGGGCGAAGCCCCGGTGATCCTATACGAAGTCGCCCGACGTGAGCGTGGATTGCTTCTTGCCCCGGGCATATCCGACATCAATTCTTTTGACGACCTCAAGTCACGCACCGTCATACTGCGTCAGGACAGTGCGGCAAGCCAGCGCCTGTTTGACGCCCAACTGGACGCCCACGGCCTGCGCCGGGATGATCTGGACATTCGACCCGGCTGCGCACGTACAGAAGAAGAGCTTGCGATCGCCCTACATGACCGGAAGGCCGAGGCCGGTTTTGGGCTTGGCGCCCTAGCCGGTCTCTACAACTTGGGTTTTGTCCCCACTCATTCCGAGCGGCTGGATCTTGCCATCTGGCGTCGGGCCTTTTTCGATCCGCCGATACAGAAACTGCTAACCCTGTTGCGCTCGGGTCAGTTCGCCCAGCGGGCGCGCGAGTTCGGCGGCTATGACCTGTCTGGTCTTGGCACGATCCACCACAATGGGGCCAGCGGGTGAAAATCCACCCGCGCCTTCATCTTTTCAAAAATACTCGCCCCGCAGGGGCTGGCCGCAGGCCAGCTTAATGCGCATTGGGGAAAAACACCTGCTGACCGTCCAGCCGGAAAGAGGCGATCGCCTGCTGCCCGTCGGGCCCGGTCAACCAGTCGATGAAACGCTGACCAGCGGCCGCCCGTACATGCGGATGCTTTTCAGGATTCACGAGGATCACACCATATTGGTTGAACAGACGCGGGTCGCCTTCGACCAGGATCTCAAGATTGCCTCTGTTACCAAAGGACAGCCAGGTCGCCCGATCTGTCAGAGTATACGCATCCATGCCGCTGGCCACGTTCAGAGTCGCACCCATACCTGAACCGGTTTCCCGATACCAACTGCCGGACGCGCCGGTTGGGTCCAGCCCCGCAGCCGACCAATGCCGCAGCTCGGCCTTGTGCGTTCCGCTGTCATCACCGCGCGACGCAAACGGGGCTTCAGCCTTTGCAATCGCTGTAAGAGCGCTCAGAATGTCGGCACCACCGCGAATTCCGGCGGGATCTGCCTTGGGGCCCACCAATACAAAATCGTTATACATCAGGTCCTTCCGCTCCACGCCATATCCATCAGCGACGAATTTCTCTTCGGCGGATTTGGCGTGAACCAGCAGGACGTCCCCGTCACCATTGACCGCATTGCGGATTGCCTGACCGGTTCCTACGGCCACAACCCGCACGTCAATGCCCGACTCGGCCTCGAACCACGGCAGTATATAGTCCAACAGCCCCGAGTTCTGGGTGGATGTCGTAGACTGCACGACAATGAACGGTGTCTCTGCCAAGGCCGCATTTGCCGACAGACCAAGGGCCATCACTGCCGCCCGAAGTATTGCGCGGAACATCATTTTCTCCGTTTTATCTTTTAGGTAACCAATCCACCCGCGAGATAGCGACGCGATGCTTCACTTTCGGGGGTATCCAAAACCTGTTTTGCGGGGCCGTGTTCAACCACATGACCGCCCTGCATCATGACCACATCCGAGGCCAAACGACGGGCCTGCCCAATATCATGTGTCACCATCACGATCCGTACACCCCGCGCCGAGGCGCGCAGAACCATACGTTCGATCATCTGTGTTGCGCCGGGATCAAGGGCGCTGGTCGGTTCGTCCAGAAACAGTGTTTCGGGCTCCAGCGCCAAGGCACGCAAAATGGCCAGCCTCTGGGCCTCGCCCCCCGAAAGCGACCGGGCAGATTGCCAGGCCTTCCCCTCCAGCCCGCCTTCGGCCAGCAACTCGATGATACGTGCCTTTCTCGCCGCTCGCCCCATGCCCTGACGCTTGAGGACAAAGCCCAGGTTTGCAGCAACAGAGCGTCGCAACAGAACCGGTCTCTGAAATACCATGGCTTGGCGCGCTTTCTGCGCAGCGCCCAGAGGGTTTCCATCCTGCACCACCCGCCCGCGATCCGGCGAAATCAGGCCATGCAAGCACCGCAGCAACAGGCTTTTGCCCGCACCGTTAGGGCCAAGAAGCAACGTCGGCCCCGGACCATCCAGAACCAATGAAGGAACATCCAGCAAAACCTTGCCGTTGCTGCGAATTTGCACGTTTTCAACCGTCAGACAGTTCGACATGTCACAGATCACGTCACGCATGGCGCAACCCCTCCTGTTCGGCCCGCAAACTGACCGCGCTGACCATCGCGTTTACGGCAATTGCAATCCCGATCAGGATCGCCCCCAACGCCAGTGCCAGCGACAGATTTCCCTTCGACGTTTCAAGCGCAATGGTTGTGGTCATCACGCGGGTCACATGATTGATGTTTCCGCCAACGATGATAACCGCGCCCACCTCGGCGATGGCGCGTCCGAAACCGGCAAGCAGGGCCGTGACAAGTGCCAGTCGCGCATCCCACAACAAAACCGGAACCGAGGCCAGCCGTGACACGCCCAAGGACCGCAGCTGTTCTGAATATTCCTCAGCCAACATTTCAACAACCTGTCGCGTCAGAGCCGCGACAATGGGGGTGACCAAAACGACCTGCGCAATGATCATGGCGGTCGGAGTGTACAAAAGCTCAAGCACTCCCAAAGGACCCGAACGGGACAGCATCAGATAGACCAGCAGGCCTACGACAACCGGCGGAAACCCCATCAGTGCATTCATCAGGACGATCAGCATCCGGCGGCCGGGGAACCGTGCGACGGCCAATGCAGCCCCCACGGGCATTCCAATCAGAGCAGAAACCAGAACCGCAAACACGGACACTTTCAGAGACAACAGCACAATTGCCCACAGCTCAGAATCTCCCCCAAGGATCAAGGCAATCGCAGCGCTGAATTCTGATGAAAATTCCTGCATTTCCTTCCCAAATACCTACAATTCGTACAAAACACGTTAGACTACATGGAAATACTACTTCATATCGGTGCCAAGTACAGACACAATTCCGACACCACGAATGCGAAACGCGGCCCCGATTGGGACCGCGTTCTTTATCACTCAGAAAAACGGTTGGCGTCAGTTAAGAGCAGCGTCCGTAATCTGGTGCGTCCAGGCCCCTTCGGGTGTCTTGGTGATCACCGGGTCAGAACCTCCGGCCAGCAGGGTACCAACGGTGCGATCGAAATCCGCCGGGTCCAGCGCGCCGTTCGAACCTGCGGTCAACTTGGCGATCTCACCCATCATGCGTTTCTGATGTTCTTCCGTCTGCGCACCCGTTGCATCGTTCTCCAGCACGATATCTGCCGCTTCGTCGGGGTTCTCCTCGGCGTATTTCCAACCTTTCATCGAGGCGCGAACAAACCGCTGCATCTTGTCGGTGAAGGCCGTATCGCTGAGATTTTCTTCCAGAACGTAAAGACCATCTTCCAGCGTCGCGACACCCTGGTCTTCGTATTTGAAGGTCACCAGTTCATCCGGGCTGACACCGGCATCGATGACCTGCCAGTATTCATTGTAGGTCATGGTGCTGATACAATCCGCCTGACGTTGCAGCAGCGGATCGACGTTGAAGCCCTGTTTCAGAACTTCCACACCGTTGTCGCCTTTCCCATCAGTGCTGATGCCCAACTGGCTCATCCAGCTCATGAACGGAAATTCATTGCCAAAGAACCAGACACCCAGCGTGCGATTCTTCAGGTCCTCAGGCGACGAAATACCGGCATCTTTCCAACAGGTCAGCATCATGCCCGAGCTTTTGAACGGCTGGGCGATGTTCACCAACGGCAACCCTTTTTCACGTGCGGCCAGAGCGGCAGGCATCCATTCAACGGTCACATCAGCACCGCCGCCCGCAATCACCTGTGTCGGAGCGATGTCAGGCCCGCCGGGCAGAATGGTAACGTCCAGCCCTTCTTCCTCGTAAAAGCCCTTATCCTTGGCAACGTAGTAGCCCGCGAATTGTGCTTGCGTGACCCATTTCAGTTGCAGTGTCACTTCATCCGCCGCCAGCGCCGTACTGGCTGCCAGACCAAAGGCGGCAACCGCCCCGCTGAATAGCTTATTCATCTTCATTTCTCCTAGTTGCTTGTTGCGCCCCGATTTTCAGGGTCTGTTGATTTTCTTCGTCTTATCCGCGTTGTGAGGGGTGCCAGAACGTCACCACTTTTTCGATTCCCGCCACCAGGCCATAAAAAGCCGTACCCGCGATAGCGGCAACAACGATTTCGGCCCAGACCATATCCAACGACAATTGACCGACGCTGGTGGATATCCGAAATCCCATGCCCAGTGTCGGCGATCCGAAGAATTCAGCCACGATGGCGCCAATCAAAGCCAAAGTTGTTGAAATCTTCAACCCGTTGAAAATGAAAGGCATCGCCGCAGGCAGCCGCAGCTTCAGAAAGCTCTGCCAATAGCTTGCTGCATAGGTTTCCATCAAGTCACGCTGCATCGCGGTGGCCTCGCGCAGTCCGGCCACGGTGTTGACCAGCATCGGAAAGAACACCATCACAACGACCACCGCCGCTTTGGAATGCCAATCAAACCCGAACCACATGACCAGAATGGGTGCCGTCCCCACGATGGGCAAAGCCGCGACGAAATTCCCGACTGGCAATAACCCCAAACGCAGGAAATCCCACCGATCGACGGCAATCGCCATAAGGAAGGCCGATCCACAGCCGATGACATATCCGCTGAGCGCTCCTTTCAGGATCGTCTGAACAAAGTCGGCCCAAAGAATGTCAAGGCTACCTGCAAATCGCACCGCTATGGCAGACGGTGCCGGCAGAATGACCAGCGGCACTTCAAGCCCACGGACCACCAGCTCCCAGGCTCCAACAATGGTCAGACCAAAAATCACCGGTGCCAGAAAGCGTACCATCTGGCTGTCGGCTTGCGGGCCACTGGCCAATCGGCTGTTCAACCACCAGCCGAAAGCCCACAGCAGCAAAGCAAAGACAACCAACATCATTGCGCCATCCCCATCCGCTTCAGAACCGACCGTTCAATCAATCCCAACAAACCGACCAGGCAGGCAGCCAGAATGGCCGCAGCAAACAGCGCTGACCATATCTGCACGGTTTGACCATAGTAACTGCCTGCCAGCAACCGAGCACCCAATCCTGCGACAGCGCCTGTCGGCAGCTCACCCACGATTGCGCCGACCAACGACGCCGCAATACCGATCTTCAACGAGGTGAACAGGTATGGCATCGACGCGGGCAGGCGCAGTTTCCAGAACCCCTGCGATTGGCTGGCATTATAAGTCCGCAACAGGTCAAGTTGCATCGCGTCAGGGCTGCGCAATCCTTTGACCATGCCGACGACAACCGGGAAAAAGCTCAGATACGCTGATATGATCGCCTTGGGAATGATCCCCTGAACCCCGACCGAGTAAAGAACCACGATAATCATCGGAGCCAAAGCGATAATCGGGATCGTCTGGCTAACGATAGCCCATGGCATGACCGACAAATCCATCACGCGGCTATGCACGATCCCAACGGCCAACAGGACACCCAGCCCGGTCCCGATGACAAAGCCCAGCATCGTAGCGCTGAGTGTCACCCACCCATGAAAGATCAGCGATCTTTTCGAGTTGATTTTCTTCAGAACAGTTGTATCCCACAGTTCAATCGCCACCTGATGAGGTGATGGCAAACGGGGCTTGCCTTGCTCCCAAGTTGCTGGAATCGCGAACGAATTATTCAGAACCAGACCGAACTCTCCCAGATCCCGGCGCGCACTTGCGGTGGGTGGCTGAACCTCGGCACCGCCACGTTCAAGCTCGGTCAAAACCCCTTTGATGTTCATCGGAACGCAAGCGACATACCAGAACAGAACGATCACGGCGACGACGGTGAAAACGGCTATGATCTGCTTCATGCGTGCCACTCCATTCGATAGACGGGCACTGTATCCGGCGGTACGGGTGGTTCTTCGGCAGTTACCTCGAACCCTTCACGGCGGTAAAACCTCTGCGCGGCCTGATTGGGTTTGTGTGTTGTCAGCCAAAGATGGGTCCGACCCTGCTTCGCCTTGGCAACGAAACGCTTGCCAATTCCCTGCCCCGTCCGGCTGCAATACAACGCACCGATTTTACACTGCGCCGGATCTAAGGACATGTAGCAATCAACCGGATCACCCGCGACCCAGATCTCGCGACTGTCGAACGCTTCATGGATCAGGGTCGCCAATTCCTCCACCGGCAATTCATCAGGCATCCATTCCGTCTGCGAGGCCCAGTTGTAAATCACGCGGGCACAAGCCGGCACGTCACTTACCACAGCCCGTCTGATGGTTTCTGCCACCGGATCAGTCGTCATAAGAATGCCCCGCCCGCAACCCGTCGCGAACACGATGGGCCACTTCGATGAATTCCGGAGTGTCACGAATGTCCAACGGCCGTTCCTTTGGCAGCGGGCTGTCGATCACATCCGTAATCCGCCCCGGCCGCGGGCTCATCACGACAATTTTAGTACTCAGATATACGGCTTCGGGAATCGAATGCGTCACGAATCCGATGGTCTTTTTGGTTCTTGCCCAAAGCGCCAAAAGCTGCTCGTTCAGGTGGTCGCGCACAATCTCATCCAATGCGCCGAACGGCTCATCCATCAACAAGATATCAGCATCAAAGGCCAAGGCCCGCGCGATGCTGGCGCGCTGCTGCATCCCACCGGATAACTGCCATGGAAACTTTCCGCCAAATCCTTCAAGATCAACCAGTTCCAGGACCTTTCTCACCCTTTCCTCCTGCTCGGATGCGGAATAGCCCATGATCTCAAGCGGCAACTTGATGTTCTTTGCTATGGTGCGCCAGGGATAAAGGCCCGCTGCCTGAAAGACATACCCATAGGCCCTGTTCCGCCGTGCTTCGTCCGCTGTCATTCCGTTGACAGTCAGCGACCCGCCGGTCGGTGTCTCCAAGGCCGCAATACAGCGCAGGAAAGTGGTTTTCCCACAGCCCGAGGGGCCAATGAAACTAACAAATTCACCCTTGTCGATCGTCAGGTTCACGTCTTTCAACGCGTGAACAGGCCCGTCATTGGTTTGAAAGGTGAGGTCAAGCTGCCTTGCTTCGATGACGTGCTGGGTCGTGCTTTCAGTGGTCATTCTACTGCCTTGAAAAGAGTGGTGCCGGGGCCGCCCAGACAGCGGCCCAACGGATCAAACCCCCGTCGCCGGGATACCTGTCCGCTCAACTGGCCGAGGGGCGGTTAGTTCTTTCCACGCGCTCAAAGCCTTGTTGACGGTCGTATTTGCCTCGCGCGCAACGAACTCGCCATGGCCTTCCTGCGTGCGGATTTCACCATCATGTACCGCAACCTGTCCGCGGGTCAGCGTAAAGCGCGGCAGGCCTTTGACCTCTTTGCCCTCAAACACGTTATAGTCAATCGAAGATTGCTGCGTACTGGCTCTGATCGTTTTCGTTTTTTCAGGATCCCACACGACGATATCTGCATCCGCTCCAACAAGGATCGCGCCTTTTTTCGGATAGCAATTCAGTATCTTGGCGATGTTTGTTGAAGTCACCGCAACAAATTCATTGGGCGTCAGGCGTCCGGTATTCACACCATGCGTCCACAGCATCGGCATCCGATCTTCCAGACCACCGGTCCCGTTCGGGATCTTGGTAAAATCCCCAACTCCAAAGCGTTTCTGTTCGGTCGTAAAGGCGCAATGGTCGGTTGCCACAACACTCAGCGATCCTGATTGCAGGCCATTCCACAGGCTGTCCTGGTGCTGCTTATTGCGGAACGGGGGGCTCATGACCCGCCGCGCGGCGTGGTCCCAATCCTGATTAAAATATTCGCTTTCATCGAGGGTCAGATGCTGAATCAGCGGCTCTCCCCACACCCTCTTGCCCTGCATTCGGGCTCGGCGAATGGCCTCATGAGACTCTTCGCAGGATGTATGAACAACATACAGCGGCACGCCCGCCATATCTGCGATCATAATGGCCCGGTTTGTGGCCTCACCCTCTACTTGCGGCGGTCGGGAATAAGCGTGCGCTTCCGGGCCAGAGTTCCCCTCGGCCAGAAGCTTGGCACTCAGTTCGGCAACGACGTCTCCGTTCTCGGCATGCACCATTGCGATGCCGCCCAGTTCGGCCAAACGCCTGAACGAAGCATAAAGCTCATCGTCATTCACCATCAACGCGCCTTTATAGGCCATGAAATGCTTGAACGTGTTGATGCCGCGCGTCTCGATCACGGTCTTGAGGTCGTCAAATACCTGTTCCCCCCACCATGTCACCGCCATGTGGAACGAGTAGTCGCAATTCGCCCGTGTCGATTTGTTGTCCCAACGCTTCAGGGCATCCAACAGGCTTTCACCCGGATTGGGCAGTGCGAAGTCAACAACCATAGTCGTGCCCCCCGCCAGGGCCGCCCGCGTACCGCTTTCGAAATCATCGCTGGAATAGGTGCCCATGAACGGCATTTCCAGATGGGTATGCGGATCAATCCCACCGGGCATCACATAACAGCCGGTCGCGTCCAGCTCGCTATCCCCTTTCAGACCCATCCCGATCCCGGTGATGACGCCGCCTTCGACCAATACATCCGCCTTGTATGACAAATCCGCGGTGACAACGGTTCCGTTTTTTATAACAGTACTCATTTTGAACTCCCTGATGCGGTCTGCGCCGCTTGCTTCATCTGGCCAAAAATATCCCGGGGGAGTCGCCCTTGGGCGACGGGGGCAGCGCCCCCTATTCCACGATTTCGGCAGTCTCGACCACGGCATGCAGCAGGACATCTGCCCCGGCTGCCGCCCAATCCTTGCTGATCTCTTCAGCCTCATTATGGCTCAGCCCGTCGACACAGGGGCACATGACCATGGCGGTCGGGGCCACACGGTTGATCCAGCAGGCATCATGCCCCGCGCCCGAGATGATGTTGGTATGCGAATAGCCCAGCCTTTCAGCCGCATCGCGCACGGCAGACACGCAATCGTCGTCGAACTTCACCGGATCGAAACCGCCGACTTTCTCGAATTCGATCTGCAGGCCCATTTCTTCGACAATATCTTCCGCCGCCACCCGCAGGCGATTTTCCATGTCGGTGATCACCTCCAGCTCGGGCGAGCGGAAATCGACTGTGAAAACGACTTTTCCGGGGATTACGTTGCGAGAATTCGGGAATACGTCGATATGCCCCGCGGCACCAACCGCATGCGGTGCATGAGACCAGGCGATTTCGTCCACTTTCTCAAGAATGCGCGCCATCGCAAGCCCGGCATTCTTGCGCATCGGCATCGGGGTTGAACCGGTATGGGCATCCTTGCCGGTCACCGTGACCTGTGTCCAGCTCAGACCCTGCCCGTGGGTGACGACGCCAATATCCTTTCCTTCGGCTTCAAGGATCGGGCCTTGTTCGATATGCAACTCAAAGAAAGCATGCATCTTGCGCGCGCCGACTTCTTCTTCGCCGCGCCAACCGATCCGGTTCAGTTCATCCCCGAATTTCTTACCCTCGGCATCTTCACGGTTATAAGCCCAATCCTGCGTGTGCATTCCTGCAAAGACACCAGACGACAGCATGGCGGGCGCATATCGCGTCCCTTCCTCGTTGGTCCAGTTGGTCGCCACGATGGGATGTCTTGTCTTGATCCCGAGATCATTGAGCGTGCGGATAATCTCTAGCCCGCCCAGAACGCCCAGAACGCCGTCATATTTTCCGCCGGTCGGCTGCGTATCCAGGTGCGAACCCACATAGACCGGCAAAGCGTCCGGGTCGGTGCCCTCACGATGCGCAAACATGTTGCCCATCTGGTCCAGCCCCATGGTGCATCCAGCCTCTTCACACCATTTCTGGAACAAGGCGCGGCCTTCGGCATCCTCGTCAGTCAGAGTTTGCCGGTTATTCCCCCCCGCAACACCGGGACCGATCTTGGCCATCTCCATCAGGCTGTCCCACAACCTGTCGCCATTGATCCTGAGATTCTGCGCCGGAGCTGCCATTGTCTTATTCCCTGTTTGCTTGCGATTTTGCTCGCTCTTGGTGTCTTGATTTGACCAACTGGTCAAACTCACGCTATCACGGGTTCGGTATCAGTCAAGAAATTGCGCGGCAAAGCCTGAAATTTCAGTGTAATCCGTGCCTATCCGACGAAAAAAGAGACACACTGAAATCATGCCGAAAGACCGCGCACCGACTCGTATCCAGAAGAAGAACCGAGCCGCGATTCTCGAGGCTGCCCTGAATGTGTTTTCCGCACACGGGTTTCGTGGGGCAACCGTCGATCAGATTGCTGCCGAGGCGGGGTTGAGCAAACCCAATCTCCTCTACTATTTCGCGTCGAAAGAAGCGATCCACACCGAATTGCTTTCGGGCCTGTTGGAAACCTGGCTGGCGCCCCTGCACGATCTGGATGAGACCGGTGATCCGATGGAGGAAATGCTGGCCTATATTCGCCGGAAACTGCAAATGAGTCAGGAGCTACCACGGGAAAGCCGCCTTTTTGCCAATGAGCTTGTGCAAGGTGCCCCCCGCATTCACGACGCTTTGTCCAATGATCTCAAACAACTGGTTGACGAAAAGGTCACCATTCTCACCAATTGGATGGATCAGGGCAAAATCGCGCGGTTGCACCCTTATCATCTGATGTTTTCGATCTGGGCGCTGACGCAGCATTATGCCGATTTCGACGTTCAGGTGCGGGCTATTCTGGGTGACGAAAACCCGTTTGAGGGTGCAGAACCCTTTGTCGATACGCTGTACCGAAAGCTTCTGACGCCATGAATGCAGGGGCCGCGTCAGCGGCCCCTCAGGGATATTCCCTGTCTCGATCATTCCGCTGCTTTGGCCATCGGATTGTTCGGGTGCGTGGTCCAGTTCGCATAGGTCGGCTGAACCTCTTTCCCGGTGCGCGGATCGATTTCACCCGCCGCCATCGGCACCATCGAAATACAGCCCTCGACCGGGCAGACATCAACGCAGAGGTTACAGGCGACGCATTCGTCATCCATCACCTCGAACACACGGTCATCCGACATTGAAATCGCCTGATGGCTGGTATCTTCACAGGCGGCATAGCATCGGCCGCACTTGATGCACTGGTCCTGATCGATCTTGGCTTTGGCGATGTAGTTCAGGTTCAGGTATTGCCAATCGGTGACATTGGGCACCGCGCGCCCGATCACCTCATCAATGCTGGTATACCCCTTTTCATCCATCCATTCCGACAGACCTGCCGTCAATTCATCAATGATCTTGAACCCATAGGTCATCGCAGCGGTACAGACCTGCACCGTGCCACATCCCAGCGAGATAAACTCGGCCGCATCACGCCATGTGGTGACACCCCCGATGCCCGAGATTGGCATGCCATGCGTCGCCTCGGCCCGAGCGATTTCGGACACCATCGACAGGGCGATCGGTTTCACGGCAGGGCCGCAATATCCTCCGTGGCTGCCCTTGCCATCAATCGAGGGTTCCGGGCTGAACGTGTCCAGATTTACGCTGGTGATCGAATTGATCGTGTTGATAAGCGACACCGCATCCGCGCCACCATTTCTGGCCGCCGCCGCAGGTTTCCGGATATCGGTGATATTCGGTGTCAGTTTCACGATGACCGGACGGTCATAGTATTGCTTGCACCACCGCGTGACCATCTCGATATATTCCGGAACCTGCCCTACGGCGGACCCCATACCGCGCTCGCTCATCCCGTGCGGGCAACCGAAGTTCAGTTCGATTCCGTCCGCGCCGGTTTCAGCCACGCGCGGCAGAATGGCTTTCCAGGCCTCTTCTTCGCAGGGCACCATGATCGAAGCGATCAGGGCGCGATCCGGATAGTCGGACTTGACCCGCGCCATTTCCTCGAGGTTCACCTCAAGCGGGCGGTCGGTGATCAGTTCGATATTGTTCAGTCCCAGCAAACGGCGGTCGGCACCGTAGATCGCGCCATACCGCGGGCCGTTCACATTTACGACCGGCGGTCCCTCGGACCCCAGTGTCTTCCACACAACACCGCCCCAACCGGCCTCAAACGCACGACGAACATTGTATTCCTTGTCCGTCGGCGGCGCAGAGGCCAGCCAGTAAGGGTTGGGGCTGGAAATGCCCAGAAAGTTAGTCGTCAGATCGGCCATGGCTTCTCCCTTCCCGGCTCAGCCGGATTTTTTGAATATCATTTCGGTCGGACGTATGCGCCCGGCCTTGAGGTTTTTGACATAGTTCTGGAACTTTTCGGGTGCCGTCTCGCCCATCATCAGATGAATGCCCATCGGTGCCGGGCCGGATTCGGCAATCTTTGCAAAGACGTCCTCGAAGAACTGTATCGCGAATTCGGTGCGATCCGTTTCTTTCACCAGTTCAAAACCCGCGGCGCTTGCCGCAGACTTGTAAACATCCGGCGCATCCACGAACGAGGTTTCGGCAACAGTGGACCACGGCAGAGGGAAAGCCAGCGGCTCGTCCACGTCTCCGGCCATCACATCGAACAGGGCAAAAGTACCGCCCTTGGCCAGCGCCCGCGACACTTCGGCGAACAGCCCGGCCTTGTCCTTTATGTTCATGCCCACATGCATCATGACGGCCAGGTCGAACCCAGCATCCGGCACCGGCATGTCCAATGCGCTGCCCACATGAAAGCTGGTTTTCGAGGAATGCCCGACCATATCGCTGAGCACCTTGGCGGTTTCAACGAATTCCGGTGTCAGATCGACGCCTGTTACTGTCGAGTCATAGCGATCCACGACATAGCGAGAGGTCCCGCCGATACCGCATCCGACATCCAGAACACGGGTCGCATGGGTCGGCGACAACTGCGCAAACAGGTTGTTGGTCGCCAGAACGCCACCCGTGTGGAACTCGTCCCCTGCTTTCAGGTCTGCGACCGTGGCCGCATCCGGATCGATACCGCTGGCCTCAAGCGCCGCGCGGACGCGGTCGGTCAGTGCTCCGGTGGTGTAATGTTGCGCTACGGCTTGTTCGATCTGGGACATAGGAATACCTCAGCAGCGAAAGGAATGGGGTGAATACCCCATCCTATCACGAAACCAGCGTCGCGTGGATGTCCATCGCTGCATCCCGGCCTTCGGCAACAGCCGTTACGGTCAGGTCCTCGCCCCCCGCCGCGCAATCTCCGCCTGCCCAGACTCCGGCCACAGAAGTGCGTCCCGCACCGCTGACAGCGATCTTGTTGCCGTCCAGCTTCAGCCCTTCCGGCGCACCTTCCAGCGTCTGACCGATGGCTTTGAGAACCTGGTCCGCCCGCAGCCGGACCGTCTCACCGGTTCCGGTGAGTTGGCCGTTCTGGCTTGAGGTATACTCCAGCTCAATCTCGGTGGCGGCTCCATTGCCGTGTACTGCCACCGGCTGCACGTTGGTCAGAATCTGAACCCCGTGCGAGGCTGCCAGATCCTGTTCGTACCGGCTGGCACCCATGGCGTCGCGGCCCCGGCGATAGGCAATGGTGACATTCTCGGCACCTAACAATTTGGACTTTACCGCCGCATCCACGGCAGTCATGCCTCCGCCAATAACGACGACGTTCCGCCCGACAGGAAGCTGTGCAAGATCACCAGCTTGCCGGACGTCCGAGATGAAATCGACGGCATCCCACACCCCGTCCTTGTCAACACCATCCGCGCGCAGGGCATTGACCCCGGCAAGTCCGATGGACAGGAACACCGCGTCGTAGTTTTCGACCAGACCATCCAGTGAGATGCTTTCACCCAGAACCGACCCGGTTTCAATCGAGATACCACCGATTTTCAGCAGCCAGTCGATCTCGGCCTGCGCAAAGTTGTTGGTCGATTTATAGGCGGCAATCCCGTATTCATTCAGACCGCCCGGTTTGGGTTTGCCTTCGTGGATCACCACGTCATGGCCCAGCATGGCAAGGCGATGCGCGCAGGCCAGACCAGCAGGCCCTGCCCCCACGACAGCAACCGTCTTCCCAGTTAATGCCGCACGTTCAAACGGATGCGCGCCCGCAGACATAAGATCATCCGTCGCAAAGCGCTGTAGCCGTCCGATCTCGACCGGCTTACCTTCGGCCGCCTCACGAACACAGGCCTCTTCGCACAGTGTTTCCGTCGGACAGACACGGGCGCACATTCCACCCAAAATGTTCTGCTGAAAAATCGTTCGCCCGGCTGCCTGCGGCTGTCCGGCCTGAATCTGACGGATGAATAGCGGAATATCGATGTCTGTCGGACACGCTGTCACGCAAGGTGCGTCATAGCAGAAATAACAACGGTCTGCTGCAACTGCGGCCTCATGCGGGGCCAATGGCGGATGCAGATCGGTGAAATTCGAGGTCAGCTGATCGCTTGAAAGCCGCCCGGCGACGATGCCGGGTGCCATCTGGCCCTGTGCCATCACTCTACTCCCTGTAGATATGTTTGTTATGACCTCAGCTTGCCACAAATAAATTTTTTATCAATTGGTAAAATTTGCCAAATGGTCAAAAAATTGAAAATCCGGGCCGTAGAACCCGGATTCATTGGCATTTTGGTTAATTTCAGGGCCGAAAAGCTTTCAGACCATTTCGCCAAGATGGTGGGACTTGGTCCAAACCCGGGCGCCGTCAGGCCCTGCAACGGCCCGCGAGTGCGTTCCGGGCGGCAAGCGCAACCAGTCCCATGTCGAAAATTCCTCCCCCGATTCAGAGAAACTGCCGCTTATGACAAACACTTCCAGTCCGTCGCGCGCGTCCAGTTCGACCACGTCCCCCGCCGCCCATGTCCGCACAAAAACGTCCTCATGATCATCTTTGAACAGTTGTACGTCAGAATCGCCATTTATCGAGCGGCGCACCTCGGTACGGTCTTGCGGGTCAAACTGGTGCAGCTTGACCAGAATGGTCGCGCCTTCCGCTGCAGACGGAGTGTGCGAGGACGTCGGTGGATTGCGCACATAGCTGCCGACGGGAAAATCTCCGGTCTCGTCCTGAAATACACCGTCCAGCACCAGATATTCCTCGCCGCCGTCATGGGTATGGGCGGAAAAGGTGCTGCCGGGCGCAAAGCGGACAATGGTTGTTGCGCGGGCCACCTCATCACCAATCCGGTCCAGCATTTTGCGCTCGACCCCTGCTGCGGGAGAAGCGACCCATTCACTTTCGTCAAAGTGTACTGCGACCCGTTTGGTGAAATCCGCATTGATCCGCATGTGTATCCCTTTCTGAAGCGACCCCTGAAAGAAATGGGATCGCGTGATGAAATTTCAAATTATCCGCTTTTGACGCCTTGGGCCGCTTGCTGTAATCCGAACTTCAAGGTGCACGGTCAAACACCTGTCGGGAAACGGGCATAGATGCAGGCAACGTCACAGAAATTCAACATCGCGGTCGTCGGTCAAAACAACCGCCTGCAATACGAAGCCCTGTTGTTTGCGGCTTCACTGCGCCATTCTTCACCGCAATTCGAGGGCAAACTGTTTGTCGCCACGCCCAATCCGGGGCCACGCTGGAAACAGGACCCACGCATTCAGGACGAAGAAGTTCTGAAAGCCCTGAAACAACTGGATGCCGAAATTCTGCCCTTCGACTCGCATGTATTCGGTGAAAGCTATCCCTACGGCAACAAGATCGAAGCGCTGATGGCTCTGCCGGAAGATGAGCCCTTTGTGTTCTTTGACACCGACACGCTGATCACTGGCGAGATCACATCTGTACCTTTTGACTTCGACCGCCCCAGCGCATCACTGAAGGTTGAAGGGACATGGCCCAAACCAACGCTGTATGGCCCCGGCTTTGACGGTATCTGGCGCGCGCTTTACGCCCGGTTCGGGTTGGATTTCGAAAGCTCGCTGGACACCGATCAACCCCATGACCACTGGCGGCGGTACCTGTATTTCAATGCAGGCTATTACTTCTACAAATGCCCGCGGAAGTTTGGTGAGCGTTTTCTGGACTACGCCAGAACAATCCGCGACGAAAACATTCCGGAGTTGACGGGCCAAAGCCTTGACCCCTGGCTGGACCAGGCCGCCCTGCCCCTTGTCATTCACTCGTTCGGCGGTGGTCGTGATGTTTTGCCCCCCGGTTTGCTGGACGGGTCCGTCAGTTGCCACTATCGCCTGTTTCCCTTGCTGTACGCCCGTGAAAGCAACCATGTGATTGAGGTCTTGGAAACCGTCGTCGCTCCAAACAAGGTCAAGAAGGTTCTCAAGCAATATGAGCCACTGAAAAAGATGGTTCTGCAGGGGAAAGGCGCAAAAGTCCGCGCCCTGTTTGACCGGGATCATCTGCCACGACGCGAACAGGCCATCCGCAACACGATCAAAAGCAAGGGCCTCTGGCTGCGCTGACAGGATCGTTGTGCGCAGGCGGGCAATGGCCTACAGATTTCGCAAGACAAATTCCAACAGGAGATTTCAAGATGTCTGACGGCCCCACCTACGGTTTCGACACGTTGCAAATTCACGCGGGCGCCCGCCCCGACCCGGCGACCGGAGCGCGCCAGACACCCATTTATCAAACCACAGCCTATGTGTTTCGCGATGCAGATCACGCAGCGGCCCTGTTCAACCTGCAAGAGGTAGGCTTTATCTATTCCCGCCTGACCAATCCAACTGTGGCCGTTCTTCAGGAACGCGTGGCGACACTTGAAGGTGGCGTTGGTGCTGTTTGCTGCTCGTCCGGGCACGCGGCCCAGATCATGGCGCTGTTCCCGCTGATGGGTCCGGGTTGCAACGTGGTCGCCTCGACCCGTCTGTATGGCGGCACGGTCACGCAGTTCAGCCAGACGATCAAACGTTTTGGCTGGTCCGCCAAGTTTGTCGACACCGATGATCTGGACGCGGTGAAGGGCGCAATCGATGAGAATACCCGTGCGATTTTCTGCGAGTCCATCGCCAATCCCGGCGGCTATGTGACGGATATCCGCGCGCTGGCGGACGCGGCTGATGCAGCGGGCATTCCGCTGATCGTCGACAACACCTCGGCCACGCCCTACCTGTGCCGCCCGATCGATCACGGCGCGACCCTGGTCGTGCATTCAACCACCAAGTACCTGACCGGCAACGGTACGGTCACCGGCGGTTGCATCGTGGATTCGGGCAAGTTCGACTGGTCGGCAAATGACAAGTTCCCCTCGCTCAGCCAACCCGAACCGGCCTATCATGGACTGAAGTTCCACGAGACCTTTGGCCCGCTGGCCTTCACCTTCCATGGCATCGCCATCGGTCTGCGTGATCTGGGCATGACCATGAACCCGCAAGCAGCCCACTACACGCTGATGGGGATCGAAACCCTATCGCTGCGGATGGAGCGTCATGTTGAAAACGCGCAAAAAATCGCGGCCTGGCTGGAAGCGGATGATCGCGTGGACTACGTCACCTATGCCGGGTTGCCCTCTTCACCCTATCAGGATCGGGTGAAGGCTCAGTATCCACGTGGTGCAGGCGCATTGTTCACCTTTGCAGTGAAGGGCGGCTATGACGCCTGTATCAAGCTGGTCAATGCGCTGGAAATCTTCAGCCACGTAGCCAATCTGGGCGACGCGCGCTCGCTGATCATTCACTCGGCATCCACCACGCACCGTCAGTTGACCCCGGAACAGCAGGAAGCCGCAGGCGCAGGTCCGGGCGTGGTGCGCGTGTCCATCGGGATCGAGGACGTGAACGATCTGATTGCCGACCTTGATCAAGCCCTGGCCAAAGCAACCGCCTGACCATGACCCAGCACGACACAAACAACCTTGGCCAGCCTATCGGTTTACCGGTTTCGGGTGACTTTCCACGCCCGACGCCACCCAATACGCCGATGGTGGGCCGGTATTGTTCTGTCGTGCCCCTTGATGTGAACAGGCATGCGCCCGGACTGTTCCGGGCGTTTGCAAAGGACACGGATGGCCGCAACTGGACGTACCTGCCTTACGGCCCGTTTGCTGGCGAGTCTGAGTTCGAAGACTGGGCGCGCGCCAACTGCATGGATGCGGACCCGATGTTCCATACTGTTCTGGACGGTGATGACATACCATTGGGCATGGCTTCATACCTCAGGATAGCACCCGCCGCCGGAGCGATTGAGGTCGGGCATATCCACTTTTCACCCCTGCTTCAGCGCAAGCCGCAATCAACCGAAGTCATGTATCTGATGATGCGGCGCGTGTTCGATGAACTGGGTTACCGGCGTTACGAATGGAAATGCGACGCGCTGAATGGTCCGTCGCGCAGTGCGGCAGAGCGGCTTGGGTTTACCTTCGAAGGCGTGTTTCGCCAAGCAACCCACTACAAAGGGCGCAACCGCGACACTGCCTGGTATTCAATCATAGATACCGAATGGCCACGCATCCGTGATGCTTTCGAGGCCTGGTTGTCACCCGACAATTTCGACGCTTCGGGCCAGCAACGAAAACCGCTGACGGCCCGCGCGACAGGTTGAACTCATTCCGAGATCTCGAACACCATCGAGACGCTGACAGACACCGAAACCTCACCACCTGCGACAGGAACACCCCCTGCGTCAGCCATGCTCATCATGCGCATCTCGGGCATCGGGCGCACGCCCCCCGTTTGTTCCGAAATCGTTTGCACCGCGCCAAGGGTTACACCCGCCGCCTGTGCCAGCTGCTCGGCCTTGGCCATAGCTTCGCCGACAGCTTGCGCGCGCGCTTGGGCTTCGATTGGTTTGGTATCCTGCACCCCAAAGCTCAATCCACCAAAATCGTTGGCGCCATCCTGAATGACCGCATCCATGATGCTTCCAAGCTTGGACAGATCACGCACACGCACAAACACGCGGTTCGAGGCTGCGAACCCCGAAATTTCCGGTGTTTCCCCATTCTGCCCGTGCCGCCCGGACCAAACAGGGGAAAGCGACAGATCGCGGGTCTGAATATCGCGGTCTTCAATCCCCATCCCGGTCAGGCGCGCAAGAACCTTCTCAACTGCGTCCGAGGTGGCCTGCATCGCTGCCGAAGCCTCGGCATTTTCATTTGTTACACCCAATGTGATCGTCGCCATATCGGGAGCAACCTCGATGGTTCCGGTTGCGTCAACGGTGATGCGACGTTCTTCCGCATGGGCAAGTCCAGCGGTCGTTGCGGCCATCATCGCGGCCAGAAAAGCGAATGTCTTCAATGTTATCACTCCGATTTGCTTGCATTAAAGATGGGTCGGCGATGCATTGCCATACAAGAGGAGAGTTTGCCTTTTTCTTTCCCTCGGCAAGTTCCTGCTTTAATGTCGGTCTGCGAACGCCAAGGTGTTTGCATCGACGTTGATAATTATGGTTCCTGCGGATTATGAAACCTGCCTTTGCGCTGTCTTTTTCTGCGACCGGAATATCATTGTATCATCACTCGGATGACGAATGGTTCGTTGTCGGCTCGATTCCTTTGGATTCGCCGGACCTGTCCGGTCAGATGCAGGTTTTGCGGGAAAACGCCTTTGCGCTGGAAAACGACCTGAGCTGCAAGCTTGTTTTGCCTTCCGAACAGGTTCGATACCTTCAGGTTGCAACCGATGACTTACCCCCCCAAGACACAGTGGAACGCATTGAGAGCGCACTTGCTGACGCAACGCCTTACGTTTTGTCCGAACTTAGCTACGACTATCAAACCGAAGGCGGCACCACCTATGTTGCGGCTGTTGCGCAAGAAACGCTGAGCGAGGCTCGGGCCTTTGCCTCGGACCATGGTTTCGTGCCGGTTTTATTTTGCGCCGAAGAAGACGCAGACGCATTCCCCCGAGAAGCATTGTTCGCAGAGCGTTCGGGCGCATCGGAAACCCGACCAACAGAGCCCCCGCTGTCGGCAAAAAACACAGACCAGCCCGAACCGGCAAAATCCGCCGGGAAACCAGCGCATCCCATTGCAGGCACAGCCGCACCAAACGTGTTTCTGACCCCCGAAACACCTGACAATAAGTTTGCGAATACGAAAGCGCAGGCACCGCGCATTGCGATCCCGGCATTTGCCGCGGCGGTTCTTCTTGGCGGCGTTTTCGGCGTTTGGCTGGCCTTGGACAGCGGTGGAGAAACAGATCAGGTCGCACTGAGCCCAACTCCAACCGAGATAGGTGTTTCCGAGCCGGATATCGGCGCCCTGCCACCGATAGTGCCCGAAGTTGCGGCAATCACCCCCCCTGAAAATTTGCCGCCTGAGGCTCCACTGGACAGGGATGTGCCCCCCACGCCAGAACCTGCCGAGGCCGAGGCCGAAGCCGTAGAACAACCAGAGCTCACCCCTACCGACGCGGCAATCCTTGAGGCGCTCAAGGTGGCCCCTACTCTGGTTGACCCCATCGCTCAGGACCCCGAGGCAGACGAGGATATCAGCGCCGCCTCCGGTGTGAATGTAACGCCCCCGGCCGCTTTGGACGTGCCGGAAGCCCCGGAGCCGGACGAGTTGTATCTGACATCGATCGACAAATCCGACCTGTCCAGCGATGCGGTTGCCCTGCCCCCGGCTTCCAGTTTCGATACCGACGAACCCTTCGTTCGGGACGTGCAACATGGCATAGCAGGAGCGCGGTTCAATCTGGATGATCGCGGGCTTGTGGCACCTACACCGGAAGGAACGCTGAACCCGGATGGGATTGTCGTTTATCAAGGCCGACCGTCAAAGGTTCCGCCAGCAACGCCAGTGCGTTTCGAGGATGAACCCGTACTTGACGAGGTCGACGAAAGACTGGCCGGTCTTCGCCCCAAACCTCGCCCCGCAGATCTGGTCGAGAGCTTCGAACGCGGGCAGTTGGGGGGGCGGTCGCTGGCAGAGCTTTCGGCCAAGCGACCAAAAGCACGCCCAGACAGTCTGCAAGCGCGCACGGAAGTCGACGAGACGCCAACCGCGTTGGCCGTTGTCCGTGTCCCGCGCCCCAGGGTGCGCCCGGCGGGTCTGGACACTGCAAAGGCACCCGCTTCTGGTAACTCCAATCTTGGATCAACGGCCGCGCTGGACCAGAGCTCTGACGAATCCGGATCGTTTCAGGCGAAATCTGTCGCCCCCAAGATTCCCACAACTGCGTCTGTTGCCCGGCAGGCCACGCTCGATAACGCGATCAACTTGCGTCGCTTAAATCTGATCGGCGTTTACGGCACACCCGCAAACCGTCGCGCCTTGGTCCGGCTTCCCAGCGGGCGCTACAAAAAACTGAAAGTTGGGGACAGTATTGACGGCGGCAAGGTCATTGCTATCAGTGACAGTGAACTGCGTTATCAAAAGAAAGGTCGCAACGTGACCCTGGCGATGCCGCGCAGCTGACATAGGCGCTCAAAGCCGTGACCGATCACCTGTAGACAGGCACGTCAGAGGCAGCAGAACCGCCCCCGACTTATTGGTTCATTTGGATCAAGCCGCGGAAATCTCGCCGCTTTCGATCTGTTCGCGCTCGATGGATTCAAACAGCGCCTGGAAGTTCCCTTCGCCGAAACCATCATCACCCTTGCGCTGAATGAACTCGAAGAAGATCGGGCCAATCACCGTTTTCGAGAAGATCTGCAATAGGATGCGCGTCTCGCCCCCGTCAACGACACCTTCACCGTCAATCAGGATGCCGTGTTTCATCATCCGGTCCAGCGGCTCTTCATGACCGACCACGCGGGTCCTGGACATCTCGTAATAAGCTTCATTCGGACCCGGCATGAACTTCAGGCCGTTTTCAGCAATGGCATCGGTCGAGGCATAGATGTCATCGCTACCAACCGCGATATGCTGAATGCCTTCACCTTTGTATTTCTTCAGGTAAGACACGATCTGCCCGGTCTCGCCGCGGTCCTCGTTGATCGGAATACGGATGCGCCCGCAGGGTGATGTCAGCGCACGGCTGTAAAGGCCGGTGAATTTTCCCTGAATGTCAAAGAAACGAATTTCACAGAAGTTGAACAGGTCGCCATAGAACTTGAACCACTTGTCCATGTTGCCCTTGTAGACATTGTGCGTCAGGTGATCGAGATAGAAGAACCCCTCGCCCCGAGGTTTGGATTCCTTGATCCAGTTGAATTCCTGATTATAGGGCGATGTGTCGTAGTACTGATCAATGAAATAGATCAGCGACCCGCCAATACCCTTGATCGCAGGCACATTCATGGTTTTGTCAGCGTGGTCGTAAGGTTCCGCACCTTTTGACACGGCATGTTCGTACGCTTTTTGCGCGTCCACGACCCGCCAGCCCATCGACGGCGCACAGGGCCCATGTTCGGCCACGAACTTAGCCGCAAAACTGTCCGGGTCAGCATTCAGGATATACGTCACATCCCCTTGCTGCCATAGCTCGACGGCAGGATCTTCCTTGTGGCGGGCCACCAGATCAAACCCCATCTTTGCGAACAGGTCACGCAACTCCTGCGGTTCTGGATGGGCGAATTCGACGAATTCAAACCCATCTGTACCGGCAGGGTTTTCTTCGCTGATCACGGATTTCGGGGCATTGTGCGGGAAAGGACCCATGGCGCGTCTCCTACGAAAACAGGAATTTCTTTGCTGATTCAAAAATACGACTTTTCTGACGCTGTTTCTGCGCATTGTTTTCGTATAAACTGCAAGATGACGCGCAAAACGCGCATATAAGTTAATAAAACCAGGATTTTTCCGCACATGCTGGATGCAACCGACAAGCGACTGCTTTCCGCGCTGCAAAAAGACGCGCATCTGACGGCCCATCAACTGGGTGAAATGCTGAACCTGTCGCCCAGCCAAGCGGGACGCCGCCGACAGCGGCTTGAAGTCGAAGGGTACATCACCGGGTACGCTGCCCGGCTGGACCCGCTGAAACTGGGCCTGCAGGTGCAGGGGTTCGTTCAGGTGCATCTGGGCACCCATGGCCCCGAGCAATCCGCAAGCTTTGCCCGCATGGTCGACACCCGCTCCGAGATTACCAGCGCATGGACGATGACGGGTGAGGCAGACTATCTGCTGCACATCTACTGTGACGACCTGTCCGCCCTCAACAGCTTGCTACATCAGGTGATCCTGCCGCATCCTGCCGTTGCACGAGTACAGAGCCAGATTGTAATGGATCAACTTAAACGCGACGCCCCCCTTCCCACCTGAAAAGGTTCCGAGGACACACATGGACGACTTTCTATACCAGGCTTCGATCTATCTGGCAGCGGCAGTCATTGCCGTTCCCCTGTCTGCCAGACTGGGGTTGGGATCTGTGCTGGGCTATCTTGCAGCCGGGATCATAATCGGACCCGTACTGGGGTTAGTCGGAGCGGAAACCGAAAATCTTCAGCATGTGGCCGAATTTGGCGTGGTGATGATGCTGTTTCTCATTGGTCTGGAATTGGAGCCACGCGCCTTATGGGATATGCGCGACAAGCTATTGGGTCTGGGCGGTTTGCAGGTGTTGCTGTCGACAGTCGCGATTGCTGCCGTGGCTATGTACGCCAACCATCCATGGTCGGTTGCCCTAGCGGTGGGGTTGACCCTTTCGCTTTCCTCGACTGCGATCGTTCTTCAAACCCTGTCAGAAAAAGGCCTGATGCAGACAAACGGCGGCCGCGCGACATTTTCGGTTCTGTTGACGCAGGACATCGCGGTGATCCCAATTCTGGCTTTGTTGCCACTGCTGGCGCTGCCCGCCATGCCGCGTTTCCAAGCAGATGGATCGATTGACCGGGGGGCTGGAGGATCACATGGCGCAGGCGATCACAGTTTGTCGCTGGTCGAAGGGCTGCCGGGCTGGGCCGTTACCCTTGTCACAATCGGCGCGGTGGTGTTTGTCATTCTGGCCGGTGTCTACCTGACAAGACCGTTGTTTCGCTTCATCCACGCAACCCGTCTGCGCGAGATGTACACCGCACTGGCGCTGATGATCGTCGTGGGCATTTCGTTTCTGATGACACTGGTCGGCCTGTCACCTGCCTTGGGCGCGTTCCTGGCAGGTGTTGTTTTGGCCAGTTCTGAATTTAGACATGAAATGGAAAGTGACCTTGAACCGTTCAAAGGGTTGTTTCTGGGGCTGTTTTTCATCACGGTCGGGGCCGGAATAGACTTTGGATATTTCTTCAACGACCCGCTGGACCTGATTGGACTGGCGCTGCTTGTGATACTTGCCAAGGGGATCATCCTTTATCTGGTGGGCAAGGCTTTCAAACTGCGGGGGCGTGATCACTGGTTGTTCACCCTTGGGTTGGCGCAGGCTGGTGAGTTCGGTTTTGTCCTGCTGGCATTTTCGACGAAACAGAATGTCATTCCGCCCGACCTGTCGCAGAAACTGCTAATGATCGTTGCTCTGACGATGTTAATCACGCCTCTTCTTTTCATCGTCTACGATGCGTTGTCGCGGAAGATTGGCGATTCCGCGGCCAGCCCTGAACCTGACGTGATTGACGAAAAGGGCCCGGTCATCATCGCCGGCATTGGTCGCTTTGGTCAGATCGTCAACCGGCTGGTGCGGGCCAGCGGTTTCAAGACAGTCGTTCTGGACCACAATATTGAAACCATTCAGCTGATGCGCCGATTTGGCGTCAAAGGCTTTCTGGGCGATCCCACTCGGCCGGAACTGCTGCGCGCGGCGGGATTGGACAAAGCATCCGTTCTTGTCGCCGTTATGGACGATCACAAGCAAGTCACGCGGCTTGTCAGCTATGCCAGACGGCAGCGTCCTGACCTTCACATCATCGCACGCGCCCGCGACCGGACCCATGTGTACGAGTTGTATCAGGCGGGTGCCAATGACATCGTGCGGGAAATGTTCGACAGTTCGCTGCGCGCAGGTCGCTATGTTCTGGAGAATATCGGACTGAGTGAATACGAAGCAGCCCAGGCCGAGCAGACGTTTTACAACCATGACAGGAAGGCAGTGCGCGATCTGGCCGAGCTTTGGGTCCCCGGAATGCCAATCGCCGAAAACAGGAAATACATCGAGCGTTCGCAGGCGCTGGAAAAGGATCTGGAAACCGCGCTGCTGGAACTGGCTGAAGAGCACGCCAAGAAATCGGCCTGACCCAAGCCTTTGCCCGGGTCAGGTGCGAGTTCAGCCGTCAGAAACCCCAGCTTCGGCAAAGGTAGCCATGCCGGAATGACAGGCGACGGCACTTTTCAGAATGTTGATCGCCAAGGCCCCGCCGGACCCTTCGCCCAACCGCAGGCCAAGGCTCAGCAACGGCTCTTTACCCAATTTTGCCAGCACGGCACCATGGGCCGCTTCGGCGCTTTGGTGGCCTGCCACGGCATGATCCAGCGCGCCATCGGACAGCTTCCATAAGCAGGCTGCGGCGGCCGAACAGATGAACCCGTCCAGGATCACCGGGATGCGCAACACCCGCGCGGCAGCAATTGCACCCGCCATCGCAGCAATCTCGCGCCCGCCAAGACAGCGCAGGATGTCCAGACCATCATTCGACGTGTGTTTCGCGACGCCCTCGGCCACGACACGGGTTTTGTTGACCAGACCGGCGTCATCCACACCGGTTCCGCGCCCTGTCCAATCGGACGCGTCGCCACCAAACAGCGCGCAGGCAATAGCCGCAGCCGGGGTGGTGTTGCCAATCCCCATTTCGCCGACCACCAAAAGATCGGATTGCGGATCAACGGCCAGCCAGCCAGTGCGCAACGCGGCCAGCAATTCATCCTCTGTCATGGCTGGGGCTTGGGTGAAATCCGCGGTCGGCTTGTCCAGATCCAGCGCGTGAACATCCATCTTCGCGCCTGCCGCCCTTGCCAACTGATTTATCGCCGCCCCGCCATGTTCGAAATTCATCACCATCTGCACGGTTACTTCCGGCGGAAAGGCCGAAACACCCTGCGCGGTAACACCGTGATTTCCGGCAAACACAATGACCTGAGGCGCGCTGATTTGTGGACGGGCGTCCCCTCGCCATCCTGCATACCAGACCGCAAGATCCTCAAGCCGACCAAGCGCACCAGGGGGTTTGGTCAATTGTCCATTTCGTTCGGCCGCGCCCTGCACCGCAGCGGCATCCGGGCCCGGAGCCCCCGCCAGGACAGCACGGAACGTGTTCAAATCATTCAGTTCAGGCAGCATGAAAGCCTCATTGCATCAGAGTGGTCCTGCGTGTTTAACCGAAGGATCGAAACCAACAAGACCCCGAAAGGCACGGGCGTGCAAAAAAACGACACCAAACCGTTTTCCCTGTGGGATGTTCCGCTGGCCCTGGTGCTGTTGACCCGCCTGCCCCTGCCCCGTTTGCCCAAAGCCGTGTTTGCCCGGCAGGCACAATCGGTATGGGCATTTCCACTGGTTGGGCTGGTCGTTGGCGGGCTGGCATGCCTGACCGGTTGGCTGGCGATGGGGTTTCAACTGCCCCCGTTTGTCGCAGCCTCGTTGCTGGTCGCGGTACTGATCCTGTTGACGGGCGCTATGCACGAGGATGGTCTGGCCGACACGTTCGACGGGCTTTGGGGCGGTTTCACCGCTGAACGTCGGCTGGAGATCATGAAGGACAGCCAGATTGGAACGTACGGCGTGCTTGCCTTGATGATCTCGCAGATTTTACGAATATCCGCGATTTCCACCATGCTGGCTGTTGGTCCGATCTGGATGGTTGTTGCAGCTTGCGTATTTTCCCGCGCCCTGATGCCAGCTCTAATGGTTCTTCTTCCAAACGCCAGAAAGTCGGGCCTGAGCCATTCAGTTGGCACCCCCGGCGCAGGATCAGCCTGTATCGCTGTGGGCATCGCGATTCTGGTCGCTTACAGCTTGTGCGGAAGTCTGGCGCTTAACGCGATAGTCTGCGCGGCTTTGATCGTCGCTGTTTTGGGGCTCGTCGCGAAGACCAAGATCGGCGGTCAAACCGGAGACATTCTGGGCGCATCACAACAATTGGCGGAAATCACATTTCTGCTTGCCATCAGCGCCCAGATCTAAGACGCGCCCCCGGTTTCAATTCGCAACGTATCGCCGCAATGTTTGCAATGCACGGCGTCGGGGTCGTGCCGGTACAGCCCGCAGCTGGGGCATTTGTGGCGGACCTTCTGTGGCGCGAAAATCGCCTGCGCCAGCCGGACGAACAAGGCTACGCCAACGACCATAATGAAGACGGAAAACATTTTGCCGCCCGGTGTGACCAAAGTGATGTCGCCAAACCCGGTCGTGGTGAGCGTCGCCATGGTAAAATACAGCGCGTCTATGTAAGGCGTTTGCGCGTCTTCGGGGATAAAAAATACCAAAACGGCCGTCGAGGTGGCAAAAACAAAGACCAGCAGGTTGATCGCCGCAATAACTGCGTCCTCGTGCGTGCGGAAAAAACGGCTGTCGCGCCGCAGATCCCAGAGCAGGTGATATGAATGGATCAGACGCAGGGCACGTAAAATCCGCAGGAAAGCGAGGTTGCCTGTCAAAAACGGATCAAGCACCAGCGAGAGGATGACCACGATATCCGCCACTGTGTAAATCTGGCGCAAAAATCTCCAGCGGTCTTTTGAGATCCAGAGCCGCGCAGAGAAATCCAGAAAAATCAGCACACCGACCAGTTGGCTTGCAACGGTTAAGCCCGGCCCATGCGGGATGTGCGCCGTCCCGACAAAGAAAATGATTGTCGCAACATCGAACAGGATCAGCGCATACCTAAACCAGACCGAAACAGGGTCGTGTCCGATGTACAGGTATTTCACAGTCTGCTTCATGTGCGTCCGGTAATCTGCTGCATACACAGTGAAATTAGCGCCACTTGAACAAATCACCAAGCCACGAAAAAGGCCGCCCCAAATTTGGAACGGCCCGTTTTGTCAAAGTACCTTCGATCAGGCTGCGCGTGAGGTCAGAACCTCGTCAACCTGCTTGGCAGCTGACACCTCGCCAGCGCCTGAAACAGCCGCGACCTCACGGGTCAGACGTTCCAAGGCAGCTTCATATAGCTGACGCTCGGAATAGCTCTGCTCGCGCTGATCATCGGTGCGGTGCAGGTCACGGACCACTTCGGCGATCGAGATCAGGTCACCCGAGTTGATCTTCTGTTCATATTCCTGCGCACGGCGGGACCACATGGCGCGTTTCACCTTGGCCTTGCCTTTCAGCGTTTTCATCGCCTGACTGATCACATCGGGCGAGCTGAGCGACCGCAGACCGGATTCGGTCACCTTGTTGGTCGGCACGCGCAGCGTCATCTTGTCTTTCTCAAATGAGATGACGAACAGCTCAAGCGAGAATCCCGCGACATCCTGTTCCTCGATCGAGATAATCTGGCCCACGCCATGGGCGGGGTAGACAACATAGTCGTTCGGGCGGAACTCGAGCTTTTTCGACTTTGTCATTCAGTTTTTTCCTTGCTAGCGGACGGGACACGGACAACAAAAGCACCACATGCGGGGACTGTCTCAGCCCCGTCAGGCGGCGATATTGTCACAAATTCAAAACTCCAAAGTGAGCATACTTACGGAGCGCATCCCAATCTCGGTCATCATGTGGAAATAGTATATCACAAATTTACGACGCCCGAAAGTTTACCTTACGGGAATCTTTTGTATTCAACCTTGATTCAACAGGTTGTACTGCGACCTTTATGTCAAAAACAGG
Source organism: Ruegeria sp. CH2 (assembly GCF_056537065.1). Taxonomy (NCBI): domain Bacteria; kingdom Pseudomonadati; phylum Pseudomonadota; class Alphaproteobacteria; order Rhodobacterales; family Roseobacteraceae; genus Ruegeria; species Ruegeria sp. CH2. The sequence continues at coordinate 20,073 of NZ_JBQFQV010000001.1, read as the reverse complement.
CTGCTTGGAACGAATCACTCAGCCGCCTTCGCCGGGCGCTTCCGAGAAATACTTCTCCATCTTGCCCTCTTCACCGTCACGCTCCTCCGCATCTGGCAGCGGGTCTTTCTTGGTGACGATCACCGGCCATTGTTCGGAATACTTGCGATTGAACTCGACCCACTCCTCCATACCCGGCTCGGTATCGGGGCGGATCGCGTCGGCGGGGCACTCGGGCTCGCACACTCCGCAGTCAATGCATTCGTCAGGATGGATGACCAGCGTATTTTCACCTTCGTAGAAACAGTCCACCGGACACACTTCGACACAGTCGGTGTATTTGCAGGCGATACAGTTTTCGGTGACTACATAGGTCATGGTCGGATTCCTGTTTGCGGTTTGAGCGACTAGCTAATTCAGTCTGGCCCGCTCTTCAAGACAGGATCAGTGATCTTCCGGGCGAGAAAGATCAATAGCGCGTCGATCTTTCTTGGTTGGTCGACCTTTTCCCTCGAAACCCGGATTTACAGGAGGCGCTTCCTGCTTTTCGGTCATATCAAAGTACAGCGTTTGCGCCTCGGGCGCCGGACCGCGGCGTTCCCCCAGTTTTTCCACACGTATAACGCGGACAATGCGGCCCTGCGAGAAGGTCAGAACGTCACCGGGGACCACGGCCTGCGCCGGTTTCAGCACCCTGTTTCCATTCAGCCGGACATGGCCACCACTGACCTGTTTGGCGGCAAGGCTGCGGGTCTTGAAGAACCGCGCCTGCCACAACCATTTGTCAATTCGCAGTTTGGCCTCGGCCATCTTGCGTCAATTGCCGTCCTTCAGACCCATAAGCGCTGCGGCGAACGGGTTGTCGGGATCAATGGCCTTTTCCTTTTTCGGTGGCCGTGACGAGAAGGTCTTGGCACCCTGCGGCTTGCCGCCCTTCTTGCCGTGCGGTTTGCCACGGCCGTCCTGCGGTTTGCCCCGTGGTTTCCCCTTGCCCTGCCCCGGCTCGCGGCGCGGGCCACGGTTCGGCTGGCGCTGACGACCCCAGGTGAAGGTGTAGAACACTTCAACCTCGGGTTCATCCGACGCAGGTTCCGCAACCTGACCTTCTGCGACGACCTCTGCTGCCGCCTCAGTGCTTTCGGTGGCCTCGGCTGGCGCGGCGACCTCTTCTGAGGCCGTGTCAGGTGCTGGCGTCTCATCGATAACGGCTTGTTCAGCCGCCTCTGTCTCAGGCTGCTCTACCGGGGCCGGTTTGACCTTGTCACGCTCGCCGCGCTCGGCTTTGTAGCCGAGCCCCTGCATCAGGTCTGCAAACTGTTCAAGCGTCATGCCAGTGATCGACAGCATATCCGGCTTGGCTTCGAACCCGCCACGGCTATCTTCCGAACGAAGCATGTCCGCCAGACGTTCCAGCATATCGATACGGATCGATCGGTCGCCCGCATCGCGGTAGCCGCACATGGTATCGTAACCCTGCGGTGCATCCTTGGCGACCGGCACTGTTACCAACCCCGGAGGCGGTGCTTCGGGGAATTCCTGCAAACCGCCATACAGCGCCCACAACACCAGGCGCAGACGCGTCGGTGCGGGCTTCAGCAAGAGCGGCATGAAGATGGTGAACTGGCCAAACCGGATACCGTGCTTGCGCAAGGCGCCGCGGGCGTCCTGATCCAGATCCTTGACCTCTTGCGCGACACCGGCGCGCGGAAGAACACCCAGCGCCTCGACCATGCGGAAGGCAAATCCTTTGGCCAGCCCGTTGAGTTCCTCATCGCGCGACAGATTTAGCAATGGCTCGAACAGCGCAGCGATCTTGCGGTCGATGAAGTGCTGCAACCGGCGCCGCACCTTCTGTTCAACATCCGGACCGGCGGCCTCATCCACAAAAACCTCGACCACGGGCTTGAGAGGTTCGGCCCCGGCAACCAATTTGCCAACGGCATATTCGCCCCACATCAGGCCACCCTGATCGGTGAAATCAATTTCGGTATCGGGCGCATTGTAGAAGCGATCGGCACGCAGATGGAATTGCGGCGCGAGTGCTTGCAGGGATGCCGATTTGAGCGCTTTCGCCTCGGTTCCTTGCGCGCTTTTGTCCGGGCTGAACCGGAACCCTTCCAGACGACCGACGAATTCGCCTTCGACGGTCACTTCACCCTTGTCATTTACTTCGGCCAAAAGGGCCTCCTTCTGCTTGAGCCGCCGCAACAAAACCGATGTACGCCGGTCCACAAATCTTTGAGTCAGTCGCTCATGTAGTGCGTCAGACAGCCTGTCTTCTACAGTGCGCGTTTCGTCACGCCAATGTGATTCGTCACGCACCCAACCGTTTCGTTGCGCAACATATGTCCAGGTGCGAATATATGCCAACCTTTTGGATAACGCATCGATATCCCCATGGGTTTGGTCAATCCGCCGTATCTGCCGGGCCATGAAATCATCGGGAATACTGCCGCGTTCGTGCAGGTGGCCATAGATCACTTCCAGCAGGCTGGCGTGCTCTGCATGGCTGATGCCGCGAAAATCAGGGATTCTGCACACATCCCACAGCAATCGGATGGATGGACCGTCACTTGCGCGGGCGGCAATCTCGGCCTGTTGTGACAGCGATTTCAACACATTCAGGTCATCAGCAGGGCGGGCTTTGATCAGGTGTTCGTCACTCGGGCTGACCTCAAGCGAGCTGATCAGCGCATCAATCGAACCGAACCGGAGAGCGGCATTCCGCCAGTTCAGCTTTTTCATCGGCGTAAACCGGCTGTCCATGATTGCTTGCGCGACACCTTCGTCCAGCGGCGGTGCCTCTCCGGTCACGCCAAAGGTGCCGTCCGACATCCCGCGCCCGGCCCGGCCTGCGATCTGGGCCAGCTCATTCGGGGCCAGCGGGCGCATCCGCCGCCCGTCGAATTTGGTCAGGGATGAAAATGCAACGTGGTTTACATCCAGGTTCAAGCCCATACCGATGGCATCTGTGGCGACCAGGTAATCGACCTCGCCATTCTGATAAAGCTCCACCTGAGCATTCCGCGTCCGCGGGCTGAGGGCACCCATGACCACCGCCGCGCCACCTTTCAGACGGCGCAGAAGCTCCGCGATGGCATACACATTCTCAACCGAAAACCCGACAATAGCGCTGCGGGCCGGCATCCGGCTGAGTTTCTTCGAACCGGAATAGACCAGCTGCGACATCCGCTCGCGTCGGACAAACTGCGCCTCGGGCACCAGCGCCGCAATCGGGCCGCGCATCGTGTCAGAACCAAGAAAAAGCGTCTCGTTTGTTCCGCGCGACCGAAGCAGGCGATCTGTAAAGACATGGCCGCGCTCGGGATCGGCACACAGCTGGATTTCATCAATCGCCACGAAATCCGCACCCATACCTTCGGGCATCGCCTCGACCGTGCAGACCCAATACTGAGTCCGGGGCGGCACGATCCTCTCTTCGCCGGTAACCAAAGCAACAACCGATGGCCCGCGGATGGCGACGATCTTGTCATAGACCTCACGCGCAAGCAGACGCAGCGGCAGACCGATGACACCTGTGCGGTATCCCAGCATCCGTTCGATTGCGTAATGGGTTTTACCTGTGTTCGTAGGGCCCAATACGGCCACTATTCGGGATGACCCGCTCACCTTTGCCCCCTGCCCGGACCTTACAGCGCTGCGCCGTCGATCTGCGGCTTCAGTCGATTCACCGCATTGGTTACTTCTTCGTGGTGGGGATGTATAGCCAATGCCCGTGAATAGGCGTCGTAGGCTTTGTCGGGTTGTCCGATAATCTCAAAGATCAGGCCCAGACCATAGATTGCCTCGTAATTGTTGGGGTTCAGGGTCAGGGCATGTTCCAGATCGGCAGCGGCCATGCCAAACCGTTCGATCCCGAAAAAGGCCGAAGCGCGCAGGTGCCAGCCTTCAGCAAAATCGGGCGCATGGTCCGTCAGGGCGGTCAGATGTTCCAGTGCCGCACCTACGTCACCGTCATCCAACGCTTCGCGGCCACGTTCCAGTAGCAGATCGGCCGATGCTGAACCGGACCGGGCCCACAGAGCTTGCAACTGCCGATCCAGAGCAATGGCCTGCTCGGGCGTCGATTGGGCAAGTTTTTGCAGCAATTCGCCCTCATCGCGCAAATCCGCCTGTTGCGCGAGGCAAGTGGAGGAAATCGTGACTAGGACAAAAAGTGCCGCGACGATACCTTTGAGATTGTAGATTGCAATGCTCATAACAATAGTCAGTGTAGCGTTGCGACCGGGGATGTCCATTCACGGCGCACTAACAATATGAGGAAAAACATGAGCGAGACTCTTGAAAAGGCAGCCGCCGCTTTGAATGAAAAACTGGAAGGCGGCGCGTTTGATGCCTCGGCCAAGTTTGATATCGCCGATCTGGGTGCCATTGTCCTGGATTCTAACGGTGCGCGGGTCAGCGACGACGATGCTGATGTCACCCTCAGCGCGGATGCCGACACGTTCGAACAGATCCTCAGCGGTGAATTGAACCCGACAGGTGCGTTCATGTCCGGCAAGCTGAGCATTGATGGCGACATGGGTGTTGCCATGAAGCTGGCATCGGTACTGGCCTGATGGAGTTCTCGCCGGCCCCTTTGTTTGAAGACGTGGCCGGCGGCCCCGCCGGTGGAAAGGCCCACTGGTTGACGACGTCGGATCAAAAACGCATCCGCGTTGCTCACTGGCTTCCGGACGGAAAGGCACATGGCACTGTCATGATGTTTCCGGGACGCACCGAATACATTGAAAAATACGGCAATACTGCCAGCGAATTCGTAGAGCGTGGGTTCGCCATGCTGGCTGTCGACTGGCGCGGTCAGGGTCTTGCAGATCGGTTGCTGGACGATGCTCGGGTCGGACATGTCGATCAGTTCACCGATTACCAGCAGGACGTTCAGGTCACCCTGAAACTTGCAGGCGCGCTGGACCTGCCGAAACCGTGGTACGTGGTTGGGCATTCGATGGGCGGTGCAATCGGGTTGCGTGCCGTCATCGAGAATGGCTGCTTTGCCGCATGTGCCTTCACGGGCCCTATGTGGGGAATTTTCTTCACTCCGGTCATGAAACCCCTAAGCCGCGTGACAGCCTATTGGGGCACAGCACTTGGCCTGGGCGAGCGCACACCCCCCACCACAACGCTCAAAAGCTATGTTCTGTCGCAACCTTTCGAGGGAAATATGCTGACCCGTGACCCGGACATGTACCGGATGATGCAGGATCAGTTGAACGCACATCCTGAACTCGCGCTGGGTGCCCCTTCAAACCTGTGGCTGCGCGAGTCGCTGGACGAATGTGCATGGTTGATGGAACAGCCCGCCCCGAAAACTCCGTGCCTGACATTTTTGGGCAGCCATGAGCAAATTGTGGACCGCAAGGCAATTCGTGCGCGCATGGCCAATTGGCCCAACGGAACGCTGATCGAAATTCCGGATGGTGAACACGAGGTGCTGATGGAAGCACCCGAGGTTCGAGGGCCTGTTCTGGACCAGATCGCGGCGCATTTTCTGGCCAACCAGGCCAATGGCGCTTCCAAGCTGGTTTCCTCGTAAACCTTTTCACCTTTGGGATTGGCCGCTTGTGATCCGGGCGCGCCAGCCCTAGATGTTTGCAAAAGCAGTCTACTAAAGGTGACCCATGCGCAACCTTCCCTTCCCTGTCCGTGACGCGAACGCAACCGGTGGTTCCGGCAATCTGGGCAATCTTCCGGAATGGGATCTGAGCGATCTCTATACCTCGGAAGACGCACCCGAATTAGCGCGCGATCTGGATTGGCTGGAAGGTGAATGTGCCGCGTTTGCTGCTGATTACGAAGGCAAGCTGGCCGGTCTGGAGGCCGCAGACCTGCTGACCTGTGTGCATCGCAACGAAAAGATTAACGCCATCGCCGGGCGTATCATGTCCTTTGCCGGTCTGCGCTATTATCAACTGACCACAGATGCAGAGCGCGCCAAATTCCTGTCGGACATGCAGGAAAAGATCACGATCTTCACCACTCCGCTTGTGTTCTTCACGCTCGAGATCAACCGGATCGAAGACGTTGTTCTGAAAGCGCATTTTGCGGCGAACACGGATCTCGCCCGCTACGAACCTGTGTTCCGTCGCATCCGCGCAATGAAGCCCTATCAGCTGTCTGATGAACTGGAAAAGTTCCTTCATGATCTGGGGGTTGTCGGCGACGCGTGGGAACGTCTGTTCGACGAAACGATTGCCGGACTGGCCTTCCATGTCGACGGTGAAGAACTGAACATCGAAGGCACCCTGAATCTGCTGACGGAACAGGACCGCGCGAAACGTGAGGCCGCGGCGCGTGAACTGGCTTCGGTCTTTCAGGACAATATCAAAACCTTTGCCCGCGTTCACAACACGCAGGCCAAAGAGAAAGAAATCGTCGACCGCTGGCGCAAGATGCCGACCGCTCAGACCGGGCGTCACCTGTCGAATGATGTCGAGCCCGAGGTGGTCGAGGCCCTGCGCGAGGCGGTCGTGGCCGCCTACCCCAAGCTGAGCCATCGCTATTATGAGCTGAAGCGCAAGTGGCTTGGACTGGACGTCATGCAGGTCTGGGACCGCAACGCGCCCCTGCCCATGGAAGACACGCGTATCGTGAATTGGGAAGAGGCCCAAAAGACGGTGATGAACGCGTATAATGCCTTTGACCCCCGGATGGGTGAAATCGCGGCGCCTTTCTTCTCAAAAGGATGGATCGACGCGGCGGTGAAACCGGGCAAAGCGCCGGGGGCCTTCGCCCATCCGACGGTCACCGATGTCCACCCCTATGTGATGCTCAACTATCTGGGCAAACCGCGCGATGTGATGACGCTTGCCCATGAACTGGGTCACGGCGTCCATCAGGTGCTGGCCGCCGGTCAGGGCGAGATGCTGTCATCCACCCCGCTGACACTGGCGGAAACCGCCTCAGTCTTTGGTGAGATGCTGACATTCCGCAAGATGCTGGACCAGGCCGAAACCCCGGAACAGCGCAAGGTACTGCTGGCCGGCAAGGTCGAAGATATGATCAACACGGTGGTCCGCCAGATTGCCTTCTACGACTTTGAATGCAAGCTGCACACCGCCCGGCGCGAGGGCGAGCTGACCCCGGATGACATCAACGCCCTGTGGATGAGCGTTCAGGCCGAAAGCCTTGGCCCCGCATTTGAATTCATGGACGGGTACGAGACTTTCTGGGCTTACATCCCGCACTTCGTCCACTCGCCCTTCTACGTCTATGCCTACGCCTTCGGCGACGGGTTGGTGAACGCGCTCTATTCCGTTTACGAAAGCGGCGCGGATGGGTTTGAGGACAAGTATTTCGACATGCTGCGCGCTGGTGGTTCAATGCACCACAAGGAATTGCTGGCCCCGTTCGGCCTGGACGCCAGCGATCCCAAGTTCTGGGATAAAGGCCTGTCGATGATCTCTGGCTTCATTGACGAGCTGGAGGCGATGGAGGGCTGAGACGCCCTCGACAGAGGGTGGCGGCATCTGCCTTGCTGAAATAACCTGCCATGCCTGGCAATGTCACGCCCAAGGGGCTCCTGAATGCCCGCTAAGCGGACAAAGCCTCGTTTCTCTGCGATCGCACCAATGGCGGCTCAGGGTTGGCAGGGCAGAAACGTATGTTTTTTTGACCAAGCTTCTCGGTGATTTAAGGCTGCTCGGCCCAAACCTTGTAGTCGAACAGGGCGCCGTCTTCTTTGGCAAACTGAACAGTTTCGCGAACATATGCGGCGGAACGTTGGGGATCGAAATGATTGAGCCAGTGTTCGGGGTCGTCGCCGATTGGGGCAGGCAAGATGCCGTAGCCGAAATTTCGCTTGACGGTCCCACCGGCTGCCTGTGCGACCTCCATTCTTGAAATGCCAAAGCCGCGTGTGGCAAGATATTCGTTGAAGTCCAGAAGCTCGGCTTCGGAAATCCATTCAGTGCCTGCCCCTGTTTGTGCCTGCTCTATCAGGTCTTCAAACCGTGTATTCATTGCTCCTCCAGAGGACGGATGATGTCGTCCGGTTGGTTCTCTTTGTGCCCAAGCGGCAGATTACGATTGCTTACAGCGAAGACGTTACCATCGGGGTCAAGAAGCACCCAATGGCCATCCTGGCCTGTCAACAGGGTCATATCCTGCCCTTTGTATCTGCCGCGCCCTTCAACGATACCGCTCAGATCTGGACGAGGATTGGCGATGATCTCGTCAATTTGCTCAACATCGTGGCCTTTGAGGCCAATATATTCTCGCCCGCCCCCTTTGCCACCGTGGGGCAGAATTCTGTTGCCGCTAGGTGTCGTTGTGGCCCCAGGTCGGGCTTCGACAATATTCGGCCCCGCCTCTTCCGGGATCGGCGTTGAGACAATGTTGTCGGTCGGATCATCAGGAATTGGCGATCCGGTGTGGTTCGGCAGGCCAAGCTCTTCAATCGGATAGGTTTCAAGCCATTGCTCGACCCGTTCCGGAGTGAAACCCGGCAGTTGCCCCAAGCGGCGTTCATCCTCCGCAAGCTCAGGAAAGACTTCGACCCAGCCTTGCGCCAGTTCCCCATCCTGAAGCCGCAGTTCACCGCGCGCGAACGCTGCCCCGGCGGCTGCGATGAAATCCTGCAAAGCGCGCTGTTTCGCGGGATCACCGCCAACGCCTGTATCAAGAATGGTGCCGGGATTTAGCAACTCATAAAGCGCTGCCGCTTCGGCCCCTATTCGTGCGAATTCGGGGGTCTTGGGCAGGACCGGATACTCGCCGGTGCTAATCCCTTCCTGCACGAGGGCATAGGCTGTCGCCGCCAGGCGACCTTCGACAGTTGTTACATCGACCCCCAGTCGCGCGCCAGCATCGTCCACGCGCCTATCACGCATGGCTTGCGTCCAGTTTTGCAGCGCATCAGACGCAAGAAGCGCCGCGCCGACGCCCGTCAGAGCGCGCAAGCCACGCATCGCCTCCGTCAGATCGAGAGCGGGGACACCATTTGCCGTGGGTGCAAAGTCAGCGAGTACCACATTGCTCTGAACGCCCGGCAGCACTGGCTCGGCATAGCACCTGCAATTGTGTGCCTCGCCGGGATGCCCGCCCTCCGGTGGATTGTTCCAGCGGAAAACGCGGTCGTCATAGGCCGCATGGCTGTCGCGCACCTTGGCATCATCTCGCGAGCGCCAGATGTATTGCTGAATCCCCAAGCTTTCCTGCCGAAGCCGATTTATTACTCCCGCAAAAGCCCGAACGAGACGTTCTTCCATGTCTGTGCGCAGTGGCCGCAACCGTTGCGGATGGTTTTGGTATTCGCCGAATATTCTCTCAAGACGCGCGTCCCAGGCGTCGAGCGCTTCTGACTTTGCATCTGACACATCCCGCAATTCAGCTTCGGAGACAATTGGCACTGTGTCAGGCGGGGTCAGCGCGTTCAGAAGCATCCGAGTGTTTTCGGAGATCACCTGGTCGAGGCGTTCGCTGAAATCGGCCCGTAGAGCTGTGTAGTTAGGAAATGTCGACTTGAGCGATAATCCTACGCGGCGGCCAATCAGATGACCGTGTCGCTGCGCGATCTCGTACTTGCCGTCACCGCCGTGCCTTAAGAAGTGGCTGAAACTGTGTTGCATGGAATCTCCGAAAACGTGCCGGAAATGTTCTATTCACAATTGGTAAACAAAGCCCGAGACTACCGTTCGCAACTTTTTTGCGGAGAGCAACGCATCCTGCTTGCATTGGAGCCAGACATTCATGCACGACGCAGCATCCGACAAAATAGGCTCAAAGCAGCCGCACCTGAGATCACTTCAACTGGCTGTCCTTCGACCCCCGCCGATTGACGCCGCCACGTGCCTTGAACGCACCATCGCGTTCCTGCTGGCACTCAAGGCACAGCTTCACGCCCGGCAAAGCAACGCGGCGTTTTTCAGGGATCGGCTCTTCGCATTCGGCGCAATGGGTCAGGCTTTCACCAACAGGCCGCTTTTGCGCCTGCATCCGCGCCAGTTCATCCGAAATCGACGCTTCGATCTGTTCGCTCACTGCGCCGTCGCGCGCCCAGCCTCCGGCCATGGGTCATCTCCTGCTAAACGTAAGCAAAAGGATAGCCGAGCCTGCGCGCAAAGGGCAAGTTACAGCGAAACTGCGCCCTCGAACACGCGGTCAATCACCTCTTGCGTCCCCCGAGAGAATTCCAGCGGACAGGGATATTCTGCCCCTTCCCTGACCGAGCGGCAGAAGGCCTCGACCTGAAGCTTGTAATGGTCTGCGCCGGGGAACCGGGTGACCAGCACCTCAAGCCCCGGACGATGCAACTCGACCCGGGCTTCACCAAACACACGCGCATTAAACGGTGTAGTCAGGCGGATCAGGCCATTTTCCCCGTGAAACACCATTTCCTGATGGGGATGCATCCGAATGGACACGTAGCTTGAGTAGGTAAAACCGGGGAACTGCGCGCGAATTTCGGTGAAGATGTCGATATCATCCTGCCAACGGATGGCTGACTGTATCGCCACCGGTTCCTGCCCCGTTGCAAACCGGGCTCCGCCAATTACGTAAACACCGATGTCTCGCAATCCGCCGCCGCCCGTTTCAGCGCGGTTTCGAATATTCTGGGTATCTGCCCGATTGTCGAAACTGAACGCTCCGGTTACGTGCACCAGATTGCCGATTGCACCATCCGCAATCAGTTTACGTGCCAGTTGCCACTGGGGGTGATGCACGATCATATACGCCTCGGCGGCAAGCAAGCCGCTTTCGTCGCGCTTTTGGATCAATGCGTCAAACTCGTCCGCCTTCATAGTCATCGGCTTTTCGCACAGCACATGCTTGCCGGCATCCAACGCTTTCAGGCTCCATTCCACATGAAGATGGTTGGGCAGTGGTATGTAGACCGCATCAATACCAGGGTCCGCCAACAGCGCATCATAGCTTTTGAACACGTTCAGATCGGGACAGAAAGACGAAAAAGGTTCAGCCTTTGCCGCATCTGACGTCGCCAGTGCAGCCAGTCGCGCCCCGTTGGCGGCATGTATCGCCGGTGCCATGTATTCACGCGCGAATTTCGCGGCACCTAACACGCCAAACTGAACCGGTTTTTGCATAACGCTCTCCATAGATGTTTGAACCCCAAAGGGTTCGTGACCCTGCGAGATCCGCAGGATCGACCTGTCACACCTTCATCGAAATGAAACGCGTCCTTGCAGTACCATAGCTTTGGCCCTGCGGCCATTCTTTTGGCTTCACAGTCCGGATAGCGGTCATACGCGTTCAGCAGGAAATGATCTGTCAGGACGCGCCGGGCATGTGCGCGAAGAGGCGGTTTCTTCGCACAGATGAAATACCAGCCCGCAGCTATTGCAGGCTGGCATTGTGGTCAGCTGACACCCAGCATCCCTTTTTCACGTGCCAGATCCCGCATTTTCTTTTGCAGCTTCTCGAACGCGCGAACTTCGATCTGACGGATCCGCTCGCGGCTGACATTGTATTGGGCGCTGAGGTCCTCCAGCGTAACCGGTTGATCCAGCAACCGGCGCTGGGTCAGGATGTCCTTTTCACGGTCGTTCAACACGTCCAGCGCCGCAGCAAGCAACTCGCGACGCGCTTCCAGCTCATCGCGCGCCTCATAATCTCCGGCCTGGTCGGCGTCTTCATCCTCAAGCCAGTCCTGCCATTGCATCGTGCCTTCACCTTCAGACCCGACCGTGGCGTTCAGAGACGCGTCCCCGCCGGACATGCGGCGGTTCATGCTGATGACTTCCTCTTCGGTCACGCCTAGATCATTGGCAATTTGCGCGACGTTTTCGGGGCGCAAGTCGCCCTCTTCCAGTGCACCGATGCGCGCCTTGGCTTTGCGCAGGTTGAAGAACAGTTTTTTCTGCGCCGAAGTTGTGCCCAGTTTCACCAGCGACCATGACCGCAGAATATATTCCTGAATCGAGGCGCGAATCCACCACATGGCATAGGTGGCCAGACGGAAACCCTTTTCAGGGTCAAAACGTTTGACCGCCTGCATCAGGCCCACATTGGCTTCGGAAATCACTTCGGCTTGCGGCAGACCGTAGCCGCGATATCCCATGGCAATCTTGGCCGCCAGCCGCAGGTGCGATGTCACCATCTTATGCGCGGCTTCTGTGTCCTGCTCTTCAACCCAGCGCTTGGCCAGCATGTATTCTTCTTCTGGCTCAAGCAGGGGAAACTTGCGAATCTCCTGCATATAGCGGTTCAGGCCGCCCTCGGGCGTCGGCGCGGGGAGATTTGCGTAATTTGCCATTATGATGTCCCTCCGACAAATGTTTAAGTCTTTAACATAGGATATGGGTAAAGAACCCATCCTGTTCAAGAGGTGCTGCTAACAGTCTGAAATTAATCTTTCATGAAGGAAAGATAAGAAACTCTTACTCACAGGACTTTGCTTATTATGTCAGCGGTGCACGAAGCGCGGCAATCAGGTTCTCCATGTCTTGCGGCAGTTCGGCTTCAAACCGCAGGTTTTCGCCGGTCACCGGGTGCTCGAACCCCAATACGGCGGCGTGAAGCGCCTGCCGGGGAAAGCCGGACACGCATTCGGCGGCGGCAGGCGCAAACGCCTTGGTCGCCAGTTTCCGCTTTCCACCATAGACCGGATCCCCGACAAGCCCATGCCCGGCATGGGCCATATGAACGCGGATCTGGTGCGTTCGCCCGGTCTCGAGCCAGCATTCGATCAAAGCCAGACCAGCAGGCGCACCAAATGTTTCAACAACCCGCGCGCGTGTCACAGCGTGGCGCCCGCCATGAAACAACACCGCCTGCCTTTGACGGTCGGTCTTGTGCCGCGCAAGCTGGGTCGTCACACGCATGATGTTTCCCGGCTCAAAGCTGACACCTTTGACGCCGCGCAGACGAGGATCACTTGCATCCGGAACCCCGTAACACACAGCACGGTAATAGCGCTCGACGCTATGTGCTGCGAATTGCTCGGCCAGCCCGTGATGCGCGGCGTCCGTTTTGGCGACCACCAGAAGACCGCTGGTTTCCTTATCGATCCGGTGAACGATACCGGGGCGTTTCACCCCCCCAACACCTGACAAAGCGTCACCGCAATGGTGCAGCAAGGCGTTGACCAGCGTACCCCCGGGCGAGCCCGGCGCGGGGTGCACCACCATGCCTGCTGGCTTGTTGACGACGATCACGTCTGCGTCTTCGAAAACAACCTCAAGCGGGATGTCTTCAGCACCGATATGGCTGTCTTCCGCCTCGGCTACAGTTATGGCGACCTGCGCCCCTTCGGACACTTTGGCCTTTGGGTCCTGAGTCCGGGTCCCGTCGATCCGAACCGCGCCATCCTCGATCAGGCGCGCCAACCGCGTGCGCGACAGGTTTTCACCGTCTGGCACATCCCGCGAAAGCGCCTTATCAAGGCGAGGCGGCGGATCGGCCGCGATCTGAAACTCAATCTGGCGGGTGCCCATGACTGTCCCTTCCGAACCCCAAGAACCGCAGGAAACCCCGCAGCTACGATTACTGCGGCGGATGGTCATGCTGCTGACCGCGGTGATGATTGGCGGGGTTCTAGTGACATTCGCCCTGATTGTCATCCGCCTATCAGACCGCACCCCCACCCTGCCGGATCAGATCGACTTACCCGATGGTGCCCGAGCGCAGGCCCTGACCATTGGATCCAACTGGTATGCGGTCGTGACCGACGACAACCGCGTCCTGATCTATGACAAGACAACAGGAAAGCTGCGTCAGGAAATCGCCGTCGAGTAACCGGATCAGTTCGGGAACAGACGGGTGCCGACCCAGGCCTCACCCATCTGCACATCCAGTTCGGGCGTACGCATCTTGCGTTTTCCGCCAAACGGGCAGAGCGTGATTTCGCCCAGATAAATCTTGTCGCCAATTACATAAAGGTCCACCCGCGCAAACTCGACACGTTGTCCGACGGCTTCGGCAATTGCGACCATATCGTCAAACACCTCTGGCTTGGGCTCGGTGTCATCGCTTGTCTGGAAATACAGCTCTTTCGGGATGAAGTTGAAATCCCGGTCGTGGATCATCTGCACATGCCCCCGAGAGCGGTCCCGGTCGACCTGAACAATCTGGACCTTTCCGGCGACAACCCAGAATTTCCAGTCGATGATGTCCTGACCTTCTGCCGCCAGATCCTCTTCAAGGAAATAGCGCGTTTCGATCGTGGAATACCACCATTCTGCCGCCCAGAAGCCGTGGGGAATGGGTTTATTGCTCCAATTGGTAAGCTTCTCCTGGGCCAGGTTGCGGTCTTCTGTGTTCATGGGCCAGGTGATCCTGTGGTTTTGCCCCTGCCCGTTATTGCATTTGAGCCAATAGCTGCCGGGCTCTAGGTCGAGGTCTTCCGGCAACTCAGGCGACGATGAAACCCAATAGCGCTTCACCGGTGTAACAAGGTTCCTGGCTGGTTCTGGGATATAACTTTCCGCCGTCAACTTATCCGCCGCCGACACTTCGGGCATCTCGGCAAACAGCTTCATGACCAGCATCTTCTCAGTCACGGTCTTGGGGTTGCTCAAGTCAGGCAAATAGCGCTGATTGTTGGCAAACCTCGACAATGACATAGACATGGCATTCAACCGCAATGCGTCATTGGCATAGTGATCCCAACCTCGCTGATGACCCGATTGGGGTTTGTCATTCACCCCATAAAGCCCTTTGTCTTTTATCTTATCCAATTCAACCTGGGCCAATTTGAAGAACTGCTCAGAATTTGCGACCTGAGCTACGGACATCACGCCGTTGGTGGCCTCACTGATTTCCTCTTTGCTGATCCGCAAATCCGGAAGCGAGTCGGGAAACTCAATTTTCTGCGGCGCGCCCCGCCCTCTGCGTGGCAAAGGTGCATTGGCAGGACTGATCCCCAAACCGCGCAGCCTTCGATCCAGAAATGAATGACGTTTTACACCCTTGGCAATCCACCAACGCATCCGACGGCCCCAAAGATGGACGGCCTGCGTCTGATCCGTAAGGTACTTTTTTCGAAACTCCCGCGCTGGAATGTCGTTCGCCTGCCCCGTTTGCCGAAACGGCAACGGGTAAAACACCGGGGGTGGGCTGGCGTGTTCTATCTCGCCATGATGTCGCAGAAACCACGTCATGACACCGGGTCCGTAAACACTGTGTGCCTGATCCGAGGCATGAGGCAACTCACCGGCCTTTTTCTGGCGCTCCAGATTCTCGCGTTCCTCACCTTCTACCCAAGGACGGATCGGGAATGGATCAAGACTGTATTCCGTATACGCTTTCAGCGCGGGGCTGTCGGACGGCAACCGCATGATCGCATTGCAGATCGTATTGCGATTGAAGAAGCCGAAAATATGATCCGCTTTCGGGATCGGTTTCAAAGAAATCACATCCGTATCGCACCAGAGAAAATCGGTTTTTTGCATCAGCTGCAGCCTGAAAATATCAGATTGCGGAACCGGTGTTTTGAACTGGTTGTTCATAATGAACCGCTGCGGTTCGTGAACTTCGTTCGCCGAAACCAGTTCGATACCTTCGGGTACATTCTCGACTTCGTCATAGTGGAACAGCACGACCCTGTGTCCGTTCGCGACAAAAGACAAAAGGCACATCTGCTCCAGAAAACTGAGAGGACCTTCCAACCAGAGCATTCCGATTGTGGGAAGAGTATTTTCCGCGGCCATATGCAGTTTCTCCGAAGGCGGGTTTTTCAGGATTCAGGCTGTTTTACGCTGGAAGACGGTTGCTTGTCTGCCGAAAGACGCGCGTGCAATCCGCGGTCTTTAGCAACAAATTCAACAGCCGGCTTATTAACAAGCGTCTGGTAAAGCGCGTTGTATTCTGGCTGTTTGAGAAGGTCTTCGATCAACGCCTTGTGCCACAGGAATGCTTTTCGGTGAAGCCGAGCTAGCCGCCCATCGGACTGAAACTCCGCCATCAGTGCGTCAACTTCGCCCTTGTACCTGAGGATCGTCTCATCCGTCGCGCCACCCCGGTTCCAGCGGTCCCAGTATTCCGTTCCCAGCGTCTGGGAGGAGTGGTTGGCCCGCCCACGGCTGCGCTTGGCCAGATAGGCTTGTGTGGAGCGGACCGCATAGTGATTGATCTGTGCAATCTCAAATCCAAAAGGCGGTGCAACATGGTTCCCAAAAGGTGCGGGCTCTTTCGCGTGCCCCCCGGGAACGGACCGGAATACACCTGCCTCAAACTCGGACTTGGGATGCGGGTTGTGCATACCATAGCGGAGATAGACTTCACCCTGCCGGAAAAGCGATTTGACGAACCGGCGCCCCGCCCCGCCCTGCTCATACTCCAACTCACCATCGAAAAACTGCTGCGTCACTGGCGCGTCGCGCAACACATGGCGACCGCTGTTCGAGAATATCTTCCATGGAATGGAAATGACATCCACACCCGGTGTGGCCTCGATCAGGTCGTCCACCTTATGGTTTCCGACATGAATATTCAGAAACTCATCCGCATCGCAGACATAGACCCACTTGGCTTCTTTCACAACGGGCAAACGGCGGGCCTGCCTCAGAGCTGATCTGTGAATCCCGCCTGTTCCCACGCGGTTTCTGTGAAACTCAACATGACCCAGGGCCTCAAGACGGCGCAGAATTCTGTTCGTACCGTCCGTGCAATCGTTGGTGTAAACAATGATCTGGTCGAAACCCAAAACTTTATGATGAGCCACCCATTCCAGAATATATGGGCCCTCATTTTTCATTGCAGAGATGAGGATTTTTTCAGGCTTGTTCGTCACTGCCATTCACCCCAGACGCTTAGTCGCCCTGTTTCTTGCTGTCGTCTTGCGGAGTGATTTTTTCTATAGCGATCTGCGCACCAGCAATTGCCCGGATACGCAATTCACGGGGGTGTTTGCCCAGAAACTCGTTGACGGCCCGGATCACCCCGTCGCCCCACCAACCGCGACGGTGGTAATCATCAAACGCCATGATCCCACCCGCTTTGATCTTGGGAAACAACGCCTCCAGGTCCGCAGTTACTCCTTCGTAAGAATGATCCCCATCGACATAGGCAAATGAAATGCTCTCATCGTCAAAGAGCTTTAATGCCGGCACCGAGAAATCGCGAATGATGCCAACCTTGCCTTCCTCGATCTCTTTTTCGAAGGACGCGACGACCTTCTGGAAGATGGCTTCCATCTTTTCGTCTTCGGTCCGACCGACAAACGCCGTTGTATGCGATTCCTCGCCAATATGTTTCCAGGGATCGATCAGAAACAACTGACTGGGTTCAAGCAATTTGAGGATTGTCGGAGAAAACTCGCCCTGCCAGACACCGATCTCAACAGCCACCCCGCCCTTGGGAAGGCGCGTCAGGAACGTACGACGTATCGCGTCTTTTGTATTCTTGCGCTTGGTTGCCTTGTCTGCGTTCGGTTTATTCTGGCTGCCGGGAACAGCACCGATCACTCTGGGTTCGTTTGACATCTCGACCTCACTTGCAGACGGGTATTGAATTCACACGAAACCCGTTTTGTTTATTGGGCAATGGCTAACATGTCGTTGCTTCAAGAACCAGAAGCTATGTGTCGTTTTTGGAAAGTGGTGGCAACTTGTCGATACCAAGCCACGGAGGCTCGAGGCTTGTAATCCGATAGTCACTCGCTTTACTCGCAAGAAAACGGTTAATAGCCGAAGACATTCCGGAATAAGACCCTTTGCCCCGCCTGTAGGATGTAAAAGCGATACTTCCGCCCGGAGCCAGAACCCTGTCGATCCGGTTCAGCAATTGCAACATGACACGCTCGGCGCGAACGCCGCGTATGATCACGACGCCCACACTTTGATCCTGAAACAGCTTCAGCATCAAAGGCGGCAGCGCCCGGTAGACCCTCAGACGCCCCGCAATGATCGGTTCGCGGAAGTACTCCAGCAATGCATAGAACGTGCGATCCAGGGCCTGTAGATTACTGTCTTGCGTCGTATCCTTGCAGGCGAATGTATCCCACGACAGCCCCCATGGCCCGATGATCGTCAATTGAGCAACTGCATCCAATGCGAGTATTTCTTCTACAATTTCGGTTTCGACATGCCCGATCAAAACCCAGTTCTTCTTGCCGCTGATTGACCGCAAGAACCGCTGTCGCTGCTCTTTCGTTCGTTCAACCTCCGGAGACACTGGCGGCAGGAAAGATGGGTCCTTCGGATCGAACGGCAAGTCCACCTGTTTTGCATTAGTGATTAATGCATGCTGCGCCGCCGCTTCTTCGTACTCCATGGCCGTTCCCAGAGAATCCAGCCGGGTAAACCAAGGGTAGTTATTGGGTTTTGAGTTTTCAGGTTTGGACATCTTGCCCAAGCGCGTCCATTTCGCAACTTGCGCGAAAGAAACTTCGGGGTCTTTGTAGGTCTCGGCATCAAAGGAAAGATCGCCTTCTTCCATCACGCCCAGATCCAGCGCCTTGATATATCGCCCCCCGGCAAAATTCTTGTACCGAGTTATGAATCCCTGCGCGGCCTCTGTTTCACGTATCTCCGAGATACGGCGCTTGTGATAAGCAACAGCTTTTTCGTGCAAGACTCCCAGAACACCATCCGCACGTAGTTCATCATACGATTTTACAAGGCGGTCCAATTTGGAAAGGATCGAAAATTCTTCAACTTTGTTGAAGCAATGCATGTGCCAATAGGCTTGTCCCGTCGCCTCCATCTTGGGATGAAACGCGGTTGTGTTTACATCCCCCCGCAGCCGCTTCATCAGATAACTCTCAATGGACCGAACGGCATAGTGGTTCATCCTGAAAAACTGCTGCCCAAAGGCCGCGCCAGTCGTGGAATGAGACCAACCGTTTCGCCGCATTGCAGGTGGCAAGGGATCTCCGTCACCATCAATCCATGCAAAGCTTTCGGCCTTGCCGGCGATTGGGCCACGCGGACGGTGTGTGTTGATTGCCCGATAAGACCCGTTGTTTCTGACAAGCGATTTGAAGGCACGCACATTCTGCGGTGTGACCACCCCCAACTCTGCTGCAGATGTGAATTGTTCGATCACAAACTTGTCTTCAAACTCGACAATCCCATTGTGTCCGAACATCTGCCATATCGCGGCAAATCCGTCTGCATGTGGAAAGGTGCGAAACATATCGTCCAGCGTGCCGTCCCCAACACGGATATCGAGAAATTCGTCGACATCACAAACCAGAATCCACTCGGCCTCAGCGTACCAGGGATGTTCCATAGCGTTCGCATAGGCCGACGCCTGCGGCCCATGCTTCCAGGGACCGGGGTTATCGATATGCACCAGAAAACCCAGTTCCTCGCATCTTTTCAGGATCGCATCGGTGCCATCAGAACAGTCATTCGAATTGACTATGAAATGCGTGAACCCGATCGAAAGGTAATAGGCGATCCATTCAAGGATGAACGGCCCCTCGTCTTTCATCGTTGATATGACAAGTCTCATCGCACCTACCCGCAACCTTGGCTCGCAAACTCAGGACGAAGGGAAAAATCGCATCATTGCAGAGGTATGGCGCGCTTCCCGACACCTGGCTTAGTTACGGGCCTCGGATTTGCAATGCAAGAGAACAGACCAGAACGGCAAAGCCTGCTTCGCATAAGCTGATCCGTGCTTCACAGGATGCGAAAAGATTTGGTGCGGTCGAGATGCCTTGAAGTACCGTTGCCCTGTATTTCTGCTTGTCCCCCTATATCCACCGGCGTGGAAAAAATTGCGCAAGGACAGTGCTTTGCGGGTACTTTACTGTTTCCCTTTAGCTCCAAGTGTTTCACTGTGTCCCTGAATACAGGGTGGACATGAAGGTGGATCGATGCCTGCACTAAACAAACTCACGGCAGTCAAGGTAAAGACAGCGCCTCCCGGAAAATACAACGACGGTGGCGGGCTTTGGCTGCACAAACGCGCTGATGGCGGCGGGCAATGGTTTCTGCGGGTCCAAATCCACGGCAGACGACGCGAAATGGGTCTCGGTTCATTTACGGAAGTGGGCCTGAAAGAAGTCCGTAACAGTGCCGAACGATGGCGTAAGGTCGCCCGGAGTGGCAAAGACCCAATTAAGGAGCGACAGCGTTTGGACCTGTCCCGTTTTTGTGCCGCCCCAAGTGCTCGTTTAAGCCACTTTCCTTTCGAATGCGACAGGGCTTTTCCAGCCCAATGCTGAGT